>NZ_CP018076.1:0-640034 GCF_001886735.1 Sulfitobacter alexandrii | reverse complement strand
TCGAAATTGGATTGACAAGGATAGACGCTGCGTCCCCTACTGAGGCGAAATTGAATTCGGGAGTAAATCAAGATGAAAGCGATGCTGAGCGAGGCAACCGGCGGTCCGGAAACACTGGTTCTGAAGGAGGTCGAAACCCCCGAACCCGGCAAGGGCCAAGTCCGCCTGCGGGTCCATGCGGCGGGTCTGAACTTTCCAGACACGCTGATCATCCGCGACATGTACCAGATGAAACCGCCCCGCCCCTTCGCCCCCGGCGGCGAGGTCGCGGGCGAGATCGACGCGGTGGGCGAGGGTGTCAGCGGGCTGGCCAAGGGCGACCGCGTGCTGGCGATGACCGGCTTCGGCGGGTTCGCCACGCATGTGGTGGCAGACGCGGCAAAGGTTATCAAGATCCCCGACGCGATGCCATATGACGAGGCATCGTGTCTCGTGCTGACCTATGGCACCTCGCACCATGCGCTCAAGGATCGCGCGGCCATCCAGCCGGGCGAGACGCTGTTGATTCTCGGTGCGGCCGGCGGTGTCGGCGCGGCGGCGATCGAGCTGGGCAAGGCGGCGGGCGCGCGGGTGATCGCTGCGGTCTCCTCGGAGGAAAAGGCGCAGTTCTGCCGCGACCTCGGCGCGGACGAGACACTGATCTACCCGCGCGAACTGGACCGTGACGCGCAAAAGGAATTCTCTGCCCAGATCAAGAAGCTGGCGGGGGGCGACGGCGTCGACGTGGTGTACGACGCGGTGGGCGGAAACTATGCCGAACCCGCCGTTCGCGCTCTCGCATGGAAGGGCCGGTTCCTCGTGGTGGGCTTCCCCGCGGGGATTCCCAAGCTGCCGCTGAACCTCACGCTGCTGAAGGGCTGCCAGGTGGTCGGGGTTTTCTGGGGCGCGCACACCGCCCGCGAACCCGAAGCGCACGCCGAGAACATGCAGGATCTTTTCCGCATGTACGCAGACGGAAAGATAAAGCCCCGCATCTCGGCACGTTTCCCGCTGGAAAAGGCCGCTGAGGCGCTGGAAATGATGGAAGACCGCAAGGTGCTGGGCAAGGTCGTCGTGACCGTGGACTAAGGGCACGGGGGGCGCCTCGCGCCCCCCGCCGACCGCTTCAGAGATGCGACACGTCGTTGAAACCGCGCAGGATCATCCGGTCGCCTTGCACCACAAGGCGGCTGATGGAGCCGTTGTCGGCCCCGGTAAAGCCGAAGGGCCGCGACCCCGTGGCGATGGCCAATGCCGCGCCGATGACCCCGCCATGGACGACGACCGCGACCAGTTCATCCGGATGCGCCGCGGCGATGCGCAGCAGGCCGCGCCGCACGCGGTCGAAAAAGGCCTCGCGTTTCTCGGCGCCGGGGATTTCGCCCCAGTCCTGGGTTTCGTGCATCCGTTGAATGATCGGATCGTTCTCTGCCACGCGAAAGCGGTATTCGCCGCCGTCCCAGTCTCCCAGATGGACCTCGCGCAGGTCACGCTCAACCTTCGGAACAAGGCCCAGCGCCTCGGCCAGGGGGGCCGCGGTCTGGTGCGTGCGCTGCATGGTCGTGACATAGATCGCACCGATGTTCTCGCCCTTCAGCCGCGCCGCCACGGCACGGGCCTGCGCCTCGCCTTCCGGGCGCAGCGCCGGGTTGCCCTGCCCTTCCACCATCGGGAAATCCTGCCCCCGCACGGCCGCCTGCGTTTCGCCGTGCCGGATCAGCAAAAGATCCGCGGCCCCCTGCGGCGGCCGGAACCGGTGCTGTCGTGCCTCGTTGCTCATGACTTTCTCCCATTCACTTCAGACCATTAGGACATATCCCATGAAGAACCGCCAGATCGTGATCGCGGAATTGCCGGGCGATACCCTGCGCCCCGAGCATTTCCGACTGACCGAAGCCGAGGCGCCCGCCCCCGGTGAGGGCGAGGTGCAACTGCGGGTGATATTGATGTCCATCGACGCCGCGAACCGCTCGTGGATGCGCGGGGCCACCTATCGCGCGGCAGTGAAAACGGGAGACACCATGCCCACCTACGCGATCTGCGAGGTCGTGCAATCCAAAAGCGACACACTTGCAGTGGGCGACATCGTCGCGGCGGAGGCGACATGGTCCGACTATGTCACCCTGCCCGCAAGCAAGGCTCAGAAGCTGCCGAAGGTACCGCAGCTGTCGCATCTCCTGTCGGTCTACGGGGTCGCCGGCAAGACGGCCTACCACGGACTGATCTCGATCGGGCGGCCCGTGGCCGGTGAAATCGTCGTGGTATCGGCTGCCGCCGGATCGGTCGGCGGATACGTCGGCCAGATCGCAAAGGCATTGGGGTGCCGGGTCGTGGGAATCGCCGGCGGCCCCGAAAAATGCCGCTGGGTCGAGGAAGAGCTGGGTTTCGACGCCTGCGTGGACTACCGCGCGGGCGGCCTGTCGCGGGCTTTGGCGGCGGCTTGCCCGGACGGGGCGGATGTCTATTTCGACAACGTGGGCGGCAAGGTGCTCGAATCCGCGCTGAACGTGATGAACGAACGCGGCCGCGTGATCTGCTGCGGGGCTGTCAGCCAGTACGATACCGACGCGCCCTCCGGTCCGCGCAACCTGCCCGGCCTGATCGTGGTCAAGCGATTGCGGATGGAGGGTTTCATCGTGATGGACCATGCCCGCGACGACGACACCTGCCTGCGCGCCTTGCGTCACTGGGTGGAAAGCGGGCAAATCAAGGTAACGGAAGATATCGTCGAGGGGCTGGAGAATGCCCCTCAGGCACTGATCGGCCTGCTGGCCGGCGATAACAGGGGAAAGCGCATGGTGCGCGTTGCCGCAGACCAGAACTGAAGGAGCAGGAATATGTCCGCCATGCAGAAGGCCCTGGAGGCCAGCGAAAAACTGATCGGCACCGAAGTGGGGGTGTCGAACTGGATCACGGTCGACCAGGCGATGATCGACCAGTTCGCCGAGACGACACACGACACCCAGTGGATCCACGTCGACCCGGAACGCGCGGCGGCTGAATCGCCTTTCGGCGGGGCCATCGCGCATGGCTTCCTGACATTGTCGCTGGCGAGCCGCTTTGCCTACGACTGTTTTTCGATGATGCCCGGTCAGCTCATGGGCGTGAACTATGGCATGAACAAGGTGCGGTTTCTCAAGCCGGTGCTGGCCGGATCGCGCCTGCGGGGGCGGTTCACGCTTCAGGCGGTCCGTGCGCGCGGCAAGGACAAGATGATGCGCGAGAACCTGATGACCATCGAGATCGAGGGCGAGGAAACCCCCGCCCTCATCGCGGAATGGCTGGGGCTGGCCGTATTCGAGGATTGAACCGGCCGGCGCAGCCCCGCCACGACGCGGTCAGACGATCCGTTCCAGCAGCGCGCGGGTGTTTTCCTCGGTCATCTTGACCGGGTTGCCGCCGGTGCTGGGATCGGCCAGCGCCCCTTTGACGACGCGGTCGATGTCCACCTCTTCGATCCCCATCGCGCTCAGCGATGTCGGGATCTTCATCGATGCGTTCAGATCGTCCACGAAGCTCGCGAAACCATCAAAGCCGCCATCGATGTCGAGGTAGCGCGCGGCGCGGTCGATGACGCCCTCGATCTCGGGCCGGTTGAACTGCAACACGGCGGGCATGCACACGGCGTTCGTGGTCCCGTGGTGGGTGTGGTAGATCGCGCCGATGGGATGCGACAAGGCGTGGATCGCCCCCAACCCCTTTTGAAACGCGGTGGCCCCCATCGCCGCCGCCGCCATCATCTGCGCCCGCGCCTCGATGTCGCCGCCGTCGGCATAGGCCCGCGGCAGGAAGTCCTTGACCAGCCGCATCCCCTCAAGCGCCATGCCCTGCGACATCGGATGATAATGGGGCGAGCAGTAGGCCTCGACGCAATGGGCAAAGGCATCCAGCCCGGTGCCCGCAGTGATGAAGGGCGGCATCCCGATCGTGAGTTCGGGATCGCAGATCACCACCGCCGGCAGCATTCGGGGGTGAAAGATGATCTTCTTTTCCGCCGTGTCCGACTTGGTGATGACGCTGGCGCGGCCAACTTCCGAACCGGTGCCCGCAGTGGTCGGCACCGCCACGATGGGCGCGATGGCGTCGGCGTCGGCCCGCGTCCACCAGTCGCCGATGTCCTCGAAATCCATCAGCGGGCGCGACTGCCCGGCCATGAAGGCAACGACCTTGCCAAGGTCCAGACCGGATCCGCCGCCGAAGGCGACGACGCCGTCGTGCCCGCCTTCGCGGTAGACGCGCACACCTTCCTCGGCGTTCCGGTCGGTGGGGTTCGGATCCACTTCGGCGAAGATGGCACGGCCAAGTCCCGCGGCCTCCAGCAGATCGAGCGTGCGGGTCGTGATCTCCATCGCCGCCAGCCCCCGGTCCGTGACCAGCAGCGGGTTCTGGATGCCTGCCGCGATGCAGGCCTCCGCGATTTCCGAGATGCGTCCGGCGCCAAAGCGGACGGCGGTAGGATAGGACCAGTTGGCGGTAAGCGTCATGAGTCAGGCTTTCTTGAGGTGGTATGATTTCGGACGGGTGAGGTTGTGATAGCCGATCACCGACAGCCCCCCGCCCCGCCCGGTGTCCTTGCAGCCGGTCCAGCACAGGGCCGGGTCCAGATAGTCGGCCCGGTTCATGAAGACCGTGCCGGTTTCGATCCGGTCGCCCAGGGCCTCGGCAGCCGCGGCATCGCGTGTCCAGACGGCCGCGGTCAGCCCGTAGTCGCTGTCGTTCATAAGCGCGACCGCCTCATCGTCCCCCGAGACACGCATGATGCCCACGACGGGGCCAAAGCTTTCTTCACGCATCACCCGCATGTCGTGGGTCACGTCCGTCAGGATCTGGGGCATCAGGTACGCGCCGCCATCCTTCGGGAAAAGCGCGGGGTCGATGAGCGCCTTCGCCCCCATTTCGACGGCCTCGGCGGTCTGGGCGCGGACGAGGTCCGCGAAGCGCGGCTGCGCCATCGGGCCCAGCGTCGTCTCGGGGTCGAGCGGGTCGCCCAGCCGGTAGCCCTCGACAATGGACACCGCCCGGGACACGAAGGCATCGTAGACGTCTTCGTGGACGTAGATCCGTTCGATCCCGCAGCAGCATTGGCCCGAGTTGAACATCGCGCCGTCGATCAGGCTGTCCGCCGCCGCCTCGACGTCGGCATCGGCCCTCACGTATCCCGGATCCTTGCCGCCCAGTTCCAGCCCCAACCCGGTGAAGGTGCCTGCCGCCGCCCGTTCGATGGCCTGCCCCCCGCTGACCGAACCGGTGAAATTGACGAACCCGAAAGATTTCGCCGCGATCAGGTCGGACGTGGTCTGGTGGTCGAGAAAGACGTTTCGGAACACCGCTTCGGGCACGCCCGCCGCATGAAAGGCTTCGGCCAGACGTTCCCCGACCAACGGCGTCTGGCTGGCATGTTTCAGCATCACCGCACTGCCCGCGATGAGCGCGGGCGCGACCGTGTTGATCGCAGTCATGTAGGGATAGTTCCACGGCGCGATGACAAGGACCACGCCGTGCGGCACCCGGCGGATGAAGCGCCGAAAGCTTTCGCTGTCCTCGATCTCGATATCCGCCAGGGCCTTTTCTGCAATGCCCGCCATGTAGGTGGCACGTTCGTTGAACCCGCCGAATTCACCGCCGTAGCGCACGGGCCGCCCCATCTGGTGAGCCAGTTCCGGCACGATGGCCTCGTTCATGGCGCCCACGTTCGCGACACCGGCCTGCACCCGCGCGATCCGGTCCTCGAGCGGTAACGCCGCCCAGGTAGCCTGGGCCGCCTTTGCCTCGGACACGGCGCGCCGCGCCTCGTCGAGTGTCAGGACGGGTCGCTCGGCATAGACCGATCCGTCGATGGGGGAGATGCATCTGATCATGTCAGGCCCTTTCAAATCCGCGTTTGATTTCCCAGTCCGTCACCGCGCGGTCGAATTCCTCCTGCTCCCATTCGGCGCAGCGGGTGTAATGGTCGATCACGTCGTCGCCCATCGCCTGCCGCAGGAAATCGGACCGACGCAGCGTTTCGGTCGCATCGCGCAGCGTCCGGGGAATGTCCGCCGCCTTGGCGTCATCGTAGACATCACCCTTGGTAGGCGGGGCGAGTTCCATCCTGTCCTCGATCCCCTTGATGCCGGCGGCGAGCATCGCGGCCTGTGCAAGGTAGGGATTCAGGTCGGACCCGCCGATGCGGCACTCCACACGGATTCCCTTGGTTCCGTCGCCGCACAGGCGGAAACCCGCGGTGCGGTTGTCGATGGACCAGACCGTCTTGGTCGGCGCGAAGGTGCCCTTGGCGAACCGCTTGTAACTGTTCACGTAAGGCGCAAGGAAAAAGGTGTAGTCCGGCGCATAGGCGATCAGGCCCGCCATGTAGTGGCGCATCAGGTCGGACATGCCCAGGTCGGCCTGCGGATCGTGGAAGGCCGGCTTGCCGTCTTGCCACAGGGACTGGTGAACGTGGCTCGACGACCCGACGCGGTCCGGACGCCACTTCGGCAGGAAACTGGCCGCATGGCCCTGCTGCCATGCAATCTCCTTCACCGCGTGCTTCGCGATGGTGTGATGGTCCGCGCAGTCGAGTGCGGGGGCGTATCGGATGTTCAGCTCCTCCTGCCCCGCCTCGGCCTCGCCCTTGGAATTCTCGATCGGCAGTCCGGCGGCAAACAGGTGATTGCGCAGCGGGCGCATCACGTGTTCTTCCTTGGTCGTCTGGAAGATGTGATAATCCTCGTTGTAGCCGCTGATCGGTGTGAGATCGGCAAAGCCGCTCTTGCGGATGTCGTCCAGGCTCTTTTCGAAAAGGAAGAATTCCAGTTCGGTCGCCATCTGCGCCTCGAACCCGAGGTCGGCAAGGCGGGCGATCTGCTTCTTCAGCATCCCCCTCGGATCGTGGGGCACCGGATCGTGGTGGTGGTCCAGGATGTCGCAAAGTACCATCGCCGTACCTTCCAGCCACGGCACCTGGCGCAGGGTGGAAAGATCGGGAGCCATGACGTAGTCGCCGTACCCCTTGCGCCAGGACGTCGCGGCATAGCCTTCGGGAGTGGCCATCTCCAGATCCGTGGCCAGCAGGTAATTGCAGCAGTGCGTTTCCTTGAACGACGTCTCGACAAAATTGACCGCGTGAAAGCGCTTGCCCATCAGTCGGCCCTGCATGTCGACGGCGCAGACCAGAACCGTGTCGATGGTGCCGTCCGCGACGCGGGATTTCAGGTCGTCAAAACTCAGGGTGCCGGGCATGAAGAAGTCCTCTGGTATGAAAGGCACCCCGGGCAGACCCCGGAGTGCCGTTGATCGTGGCGGTGCGCGGCGCGCCCGCGCAGATTAGGTGTAACGATAGGGCCGTCCAGCCTTCTCCATGTCCGTGTTGTACTGCTTGAAGATGTCGACGACCCGGCGCTTCACGTCCGACTCCGCCGCGATCTCTTCCCAGAACTCGCGCGCGGCGCTTTCGACCGTGGCCCACTCGGCATCGGGGATCGTGGTCAGCTTCAGCTTCTCGCCGTGCACGCGCAGGCGCGCCTCGCCGCCCCAGTACCAGTGCTGGCGGTAGTAGTGCGACTGCTGGCAGCAAACCTCGAACAGCATCTTGAGGTCTTCGGGCAATTCGTTCCAGCGCTCCATGTTGGCGAAGAAGTGGCCGATCCACGCGCCGGAGATGTTGTTGGTCAGGAAGTAGTTCGTCACATCCGCCCAACCCACGGTGTAGTCCTCGGTGATGCCGGACCATGCGATGCCATCCAGTTCACCGGTCTGCACGGCGACCTCGATGTCCTCCCACGGCAGGTTCACCGGCACGACGCCGAACTGCGACAGGAAACGCCCCGCGGTCGGGAAGGTGAAGATGCGCTTGCCCTTCATGTCCTCAAGGCTGTTGATCGGATCCTTGGTGGCGAAATGGCACGGGTCCCAGGCACCGGCGCTGATGTGCTTCACGCCGACCTTCGCGTACTCCTCCGCCCAGATCTCGTTCAGCCCGTACTGGTTGAACAGCACCGGCACATCGAGGCTGTAGCGCGACCCGAACGGGAAGTATCCGCCGAAGACCGTCACCTCGGTCGGCGACGCCATCGAATCGTCGTCCGACTGCACAGCGTCGATGGTGCCGCGCTGCATCGCCTGGAAAAGCTCGCCAGTGGGGACGATCTGGTCCGCGTAGTAGGTTTCGATCTGCATGCGGTCGCCTGCGATCTGGTTGAACATCTTGATCGCGGGGTCGAGCACGTGTTCGGCCAGCGCCGCGCCGGCGTAGGTCTGGAGCCTCCAGGTGATCTTGTTCTGCGCCAGTGCGGGCGTGGCTAGGGCGGCGGGCCCTGCGAGCGCGGCCCCCTGGATGAACTTGCGTCTTGTGGTCATGTCGTTGTCTCCTTGTTGGGGTTGGATGCCGGTTGGCCCGGCTTATGGGTTCAGTTTCCGTAGACGTAGGTGGGCAGCCATGTCGCGATGCCCGGAAAGACCATCACCATGGTCAGCGCCGCGATCATCACCAGAACGAACGGCGTGATCGAGGCATAGATGTCGCGAAGCGTGATCTCGGGCGGGGCCATGGCACGCATCAGGAACAGGTTGTAGCCGAACGGCGGTGTCATGTAGGCGATCTGCGTCGTGATGGTATAGAGAATGCCGTACCAGATCAGGTCGAAGCCGAGCGCGCCCACCAGCGGCACGTAGAGCGGCGCGACGATGACAAGCATGGCCGTATCGTCCAGGAACGTGCCCATCACGATGAAGGAAAGCTGCATCAGGATCAGGATCATCCAGGGGCTCAGGCCCAGCTTCTCGGTGAACAGGCTTTCGATCGCCTTGACCGCGCCGAGCCCGTCAAAGACGGCGCCGAAGGCCAGCGCGGCGAGGATGATCCACATGAACATGCAGGTGATGCCCAGCGTGTTGCGCACCGAGTTCTCGAATACCTCGCGTGTCATCCGCCCCTTCATCACCGCGGCGAGGAAAGCGGCGATGGCACCGATGGCCGAGCTTTCGACCAGTGAGGTCCAGCCGTTGATGAAGGGCACCATCATCACGGCGAAGATCACCAAGGGGAGAATGCCGGCGCGCAGCAGGCGCAGTTTCTCGGCGCGCGGCAGGTCGCGCTCCGCCGGGTCCAGCACCGGACCGAGCGCCGGGTTCAGCCGGCAGCGCAACGCGATGTAGGCGATGAACATCGCGGCCATCAACAGGCCCGGCACCACGCCCGCAAGCCACAACTGGCCGACCGGCTGGCGCGCGATCATGGCGTAGAGCACGAGCACAACCGACGGCGGCACGAGGATGCCCAGGCTCGACCCCGCCTGGATCACCCCGGTTACCATGCGCTTGTCGTAACCCCGCTTCAGCAGTTCCGGCAGCGCGATGGTGGCACCGATGGCCATGCCCGCCACGCTGAGCCCGTTCATGGCCGAGATCAGCACCATGAGCCCGATGGTCCCGATCGCAAGGCCGCCGCGCAGCCCGCCCATCCAGACGTGGAACATCTTGTAAAGGTCGTCCGCGATGCGCGATTCCGACAGTACGTAGCCCATGAAGATGAACATCGGCAGCGTCAGCAGCGGATACCACTTCATCAGCTTCATCGCGGCCGAGAAGCCGATGTCGAACCCGCCCCTGTCGCCCCAAAGCAGCAGCGCGGCCACGACGGCGACGAAACCGATGGCGCCGAATACACGCTGGCCGGTCAGCAGCATCAGCATCATCGTGGAGAACATCAGGGTGGCGATCAACTCGTAGGACATCAGATCACTTCACCCTTCAGGCGCAACACGTCCTTGCAGAATTCCGACAGGCACTGGACGATCATCAGGAAGAACCCGACGATCATCACCACCTTGATCGGCCACATGTACGGCCGCCATGCGGAAGAGGATTGTTCCAGCCTGCCGACCTCTTCGGTTCCGGTCAGCACGCCGAAGAGATAGGAGACCGGCGCGTCCTTCCAGTACCCCAGCGAGTAGGCGGTGGAGCTGATCGCACCGTAGAGCAGCACGCCGAGGTAGAAGATCAGCAGCAGCACCGTGAAGAGGTCCACCCAGGCCTTCCGCCGCAGCGACCACTCACCATAAAGCAGGTCCATCCGCACGTTCGAGCCGAGCTGAAGGGAATAAGGCCCGCCGAGGATGTAATATCCCACCATGATGAACTGGGCCATCTCGAGGGTCCAGAGCGAGGGCAGGAAGAAGGTCTTGCTGATCGACGACCACAGGAGCACCCCCATCAGCACGAAGATTCCGTACATCACGATCCGGCCCAGCCGGTAATTCACCGCATCGGCAACGCGGATATACCCGCGCATCAGGCCACGCATGACACGCGCTCCCCTGCCCCGAGCCGTGCGCAGGCATCGGCCAGCCAGCCGGCGATCATCTGTGCCATGCGGTCCTGATCGTCGGCGGTGCCGATCAGGTCGTTGCGGATTTCCAGCATGACGTTCAACCGGTCCTGCGCGATCCCGTGCAGGTGCAGCGTGTGCATCACCCCGTCCTGCGGGCCATAGGGCGCATTTCGCTGCACGTCGGATTGCGTATGCGCTTCGGCGCAGGCCAGCATGGCGTCGGCCAGCCGGCTGTCGGCATCGTGAAGCACGCCGATCTCCACCGCGCGGCGCTGGCCGAGGAAAACCGGCGTGAAACTGTGAACCGTCACGAGGATGGGCGCGTCTATGACCGCCATCACCTCTTCGATCCGGTCATGGAACGGCTGGTAGTAACGCGCGGCCCGTTCCGCGCGGGCGGCCTGCGTCAGGTCGCGGTTGCCCGGCACGGCGAACACCTCGCTCTGCTCGGGCATTGCGCCGGGTGCGTCGGGCGGGCGGTTCAGGTCGTAGACCAGCCGCGACACGGTGCCTGCCAGCAGCTTCGCGTCCAGCCGTGCCGAAAGCCGCTCCGCCACCGCCATCGCGCCGGGATCCCAGGCGGCGTGGCTCTGCAACGCGTCCGGGGCAAGACCCAGCCCCTTGAAATCATCCGGAATATGATGGCTCGCATGCTCGCAGATCAGGACGATGGATGACGTGCCCGAAGGGTTCACCTCCGCCACACCGACCGCTTCTGCATGATCTGTCGTCCGGCCCATCACGTCCCCTTTTCACGGATAAAGTGCTTGCCAAACGGCGCACCTGTCAACAGAATTGTGAAAAATTTATCACATGCGGCGGCCTGTTGATAATTTTTCGATCAAGCGGAGCACCCATGCCCGAGGCACCCCTGACGATCTCCGACCGCATCCAGCAGAAGCTGGAGGGGCTGACCCGCGCGGAACGGCAGCTGGCGCATTCGATTCTCGAGAACTATCCGGCCTCGGGGCTGGGCCCGCTGACCGCGCTGGCCAAGGATGCCGAAGTTTCGGTGCCCACGGTGGCGCGCATGGTGCAGAAGCTCGGCTTCAAGGGCTACCCCGAGTTCCAGGCCGAACTGCGCGAGGAACTGCGGGCAAAGGTCAAGGGCCCCATCGCCAAGCACGACACCTGGGCGGACGGCGCGCCCGAGGGACACATGCTGAACCGTTTCACCGATGCGGTGATCGACAACATCCGCCACACACTGGGCCAGATCGACCCGCAGGCCTTTGACGCCGCCTGCGCGCTGGTGGGCGACACCGGGCGTCACTTGTACATCGTGGGCGGGCGGGTGACGCATACGCTGGCGGAATACCTGTTCCTGCACATGCAGGTCATCCGCCCCCGCATCACCCACATCCAGTCCACCTCGAACGCCTGGCCGCATTACCTGCTCGACGTGACGCCGGACGACGTCTTCGTGATCTACGATGTGCGCCGGTACGAGAACAACACGCTCAAGCTGGCTGAGCTCGCCCACGCGCAGGGGGCCAAGATCATCCTCTTCACCGACCAGTGGCGGTCGCCCGTGCACCAGCTTGCCGATATCTGTTTCAGCAGCCGCATCGTCGTGCCCTCGGCCTGGGATTCGGCAGCGACGACACTGCTGTTGACCGAGACGATGATCTCTGCGGTGCAGAACCTCGACTGGAACAACACCCGCAGGCGCATGGAGGGGCTGGAGGAAATGTTCGACCAGACCAAGCTGTTCCGCAAATTCACCTAGGAGCGCCCCGGTGTCAGGTGGCGGGCGAAACCGCCCTATGGTCACATCGCCGACCCGGCGCGCGGCGCTACGTTCGTGGGATGGCGCAGCAGCTTCGCGGTCATTCGTGGAAAATGCAGCGAACGGTGGGAACGAGGCCGGAGTGAACGCGTAATTGGGTTAGGCGAAATGGACCATGTCGGCCAACGTGGATATCTCTTCGCACCATTTGATAAAATGCGTTAGACTGTGATTGATGTCAGAGTTCAGCAAATATGTCGTCTATGTCGACGAAAGCGGCCACTCCAATTGGAAAGCTGCGCCAGAGTATCCATTGCTCTGCCTCAACTACTGCATGTTCGAGAAAGATCACTACATCGATGAGCTAATCCCGCGTTTCAACCGTTTGAAATTCAAATATTGGGGCTGCGACAACATCGTTCTGCATGAACGCGATTTGCGGAAATCCGACAAGATCAGAGATCCTGCCGTTCGCTCGAAATATGAAGGGCTCCAAGGTGATCGCAGACGCGCTTTTATGGATGAGCTGACGCAGCTCATGCGCGACGCGCAGTTTCGCTGTTTCTGCGTTGTGATCGACAAGCCTAAAGTGCCGGAATGGCACAAGTCCTACGATCCATATCATATCTCACTTTCAAGGGGGTTCCGCCAGATTGAGACCTATCTGAAAGTTTACGACCCGGACGAATTGGCAAAAGAGCTGCACATCGTGTTCGAAGCCCGTGGCCGCGACGATGATGCCGCTCTAAGCAAAGCCTATAAGCAGGTTTCTGTTCAAGGGTCCCTCTTGGCTCCTGTGGCCACCCGTAACTATTCGAATTTTCGGCTTGAATTGATGGACAAGAAAAGCAACTCGTCGGGTCTTCAGATCGCTGACCTCACCGCCCGACCGATTGGAAATCACTACCTTCATGCAACTGATCAACGGTCAGAAACAGATAAACGTGCCACCGAAGTACTGCTTGAAAAACTTCACTTTTGTTCAGGAACGACCTGTGAAATCGGCAAATATGACGTGTTTCACGAAGGGCTATAAAATTCAAAGGCGAGCAGACGCTCGCCAATGAACGGACGGTTAGACCATCCCATTACTGCCCTCTACATAGGCCAAGATCGTGAAGTTTTCAAGAACAGCTTTCGCTATCTCGATGGGGTTTGCCTCTTTGGTTGCGAGCCAATACGAATGACCGCGAAGTCCGCTCACCTGACCTCGCCCCAACCCACCCCCAAAGTCTGGTTCGGGTCAGACTTTCTCGGCACGGCCCACTGACATGAGACAGCCAATTCGCCGCCAGCATCCGGAGTTGCGCGACATTCCACACCCAAGGTGCGGCCCCTTCGGACCTAGTCGTCGTCCAGCAGGATGCGCACGGCGTTGCCCTTGTCGTCGTCGTATTGGTCCGACCGCACGGTCCACAGGAACGCGACCAGCCCGATCCCTCCAAGGATCAGGGACACCGGGATCAAGACGACCAGAACGTTCATCGCAGGCTCCTCATCCGTTGTGAATTCAGCAGCACCGTGATCGAAGACAGCGACATCGCCAGTGCAGCGGCGAGCGGCGTGGCGAAGCCGGCCAGCGCCACGGGAATGGCGATGCAGTTGTAGGCCGCCGCGATGGCGAAGTTCTGCCGCGACAGGCGCCCGGTGGCACGCGCCACGCGCAGCACCAGCGGCAGGTCGGCAAAACTGTCCTTGAGCACCACGATGTCCGCCGCGCTGCGCGACGCGTCGAGCGCGCTGGCAGGCGCGATGGAGACATGGGCCGAGGCCAGCGCGGCCGTGTCGTTGAGCCCGTCGCCCACCATGAGCACTCTGTCCCCCTGCGCGGCCAGCGCAGCCAGCCGGTTCAGCTTGTCCTCCGGTCGGGCATTGGCCGTGACCGGGAGGCCCAGTGTCGCGGCCAATCCGCGCGCGGGGGCCTCGGCATCTCCGGTCAGGATCTCGGCGGGCAGGTCGAGGTCCGCCAGCGCGTCGCGGACACCGGGGCGAAGGGTATCAACCGCCTCCAGCGGGACCGCCGCGCCCTTCGCGATCCGCAGCCCCAGGCCGGCGAAAGGCGCCCCGAGCCAGGGGCCACGCCCCAGCCTTACCGGCAGACCGTCGTGGCGCGCTTCGATGCCCTGCCCCGCAACCTCCTGCACTGCGTCAAGAGTTGCCGGCGCGGTATCCGCCAGCGCCGTGACCAACGCCCGCGAAAGCGGATGATGCGACACCTCCGCCAGTGCCCGTGCCACGGCCCGTTCCCCGGCCGGCAGTTCCGGCGGCACCTTGACCGACGGCTGTGTCAGGGTGCCGGTCTTGTCGAAGACGATGCAGGTGGCCTCTGCCAGCCGTTCGAGCGCGGAGGCGCTGCGCACCAGAAACCCGTTCGCGAACAGTCGGCTGACGGCAGCGGTGGACACTGCCGGAACGGCAAGGCCCAGCGCACAGGGGCAGGTGATGATGAGCACGGCGATGGCCACGTTCAGCGCATGGCGCAGGTCGCCCGTGGCGGCCGCCCAGCCGAGGAAAGCCGCGAAGGCCAGCAGATGCACCAGCGGCGCATAGATCCGAGCCGCCCGGTCCGCAAGCGCGGTATAGGCGTTGCGGGCATGTTCCGCCGTTTCCACCAGCGCCGCCATGCGGCGGAGCGACGTATCCTCGCCCACCGCCGTCGCCCGCAGCCGCAAGGGTGCCGCGAGGTTGATCTCGCCCGCCTGCAGCGCGGCCCCGGCGGCGAGTGAAACGGCGGCCGTCTCGCCGGTGAGGAAAGACCGGTCCATCAGCGCCGCGTCGGTCAGCAGCACGCCGTCCACCGGCACCCGCGCGCCCGACGGCACGGCGATCACATCCCCCTCCGCCAGCGCCGAGAGCGGCACGGTCCGGGTGCCGGTTCCGGTGACACGTTCGGCGGTATGCACTTCCATCGCGGTCAGTTCCCGCGCGGCGGATCGCGCGGCGCTTCGGGTGCGGTGGTCCATGTAGCGACCGATCAGCAGGAAAAAGGTCAGCGAGAGCGCCGCGTCGAAATAGGCGTGCGCCCCGCTGTTCAGCGTCTCGAACAGGGACATGCCCGCCGCCAGCACGATCGCCAGCGAGATCGGCACGTCCATGTTCAGCCGCCGCACCCGCAGCGCCGCCCAGGCGTTGCGAAAGAACGGCTGTCCGGAATAGGCCACCACGGGCAGGGCGATCAGCGCCGAGATCAGGTGGAAAAGGTCGCGCGTTGCTGCTTCGGCACCGGACCACACCGCGACGGACAGCAGCATGACGTTCATCATCGCAAAGCCGGCGACGGCCATCCGGATCAGCAGCGTCCGGCCCTCGGTGTCGTTGTCGCGTTCCAGCGCGACGAGGTCCAGCGGGTAGGCCTCAAAGCCCAGCCCCGTCAGCACCGCGAGGACACGGTCGGCTCTCACCGGCCCCGAGACCGACAGCCGCTTGAGCGACAGGTTCACGCGGACATGCTGCACCCCCACCACGTCGGCAAGGCCCCGTTCGATCTTGCCGATGCAGGCCGCGCAATGGACCCCCGGCAGGGAGAATTGCAGCGCCGGACCGCTGGCGATTTCCTGCGCGAAAGGGGCGGCATCGCAGGCGGGGCAGGCCGAGGTCATGACGGATGCCTCACCACGATGCGCTGCTGAAACAGCGTGCCATCGTCGGCACGCGCGCGCAGGCGCAGGTTCCAGTTGCCGCGCCCGCCCTGCACGGTGGCGCGCAGGGCGCTGCCGTCAAAGGTGAACTCGGGTGTCTGGTCCTGCGCGACGCTGGTGGCCCGCCCGAAGGTGGCGCTTTCGATCCGCGGGGCGATGGCCCTGCCCGCGTCCAGGATCACGAGCTCCAGGTCATTGCCCCGCAGCGTAGCGGAGACGTCCCAGCCGAGGCCCAGCTGCGCCGCTCTTTCCCGGTCGAAGGATTGGCTGGCCACGTAGGAGTTCTTGACCTCAAGCCCCGGAAAGGTCCGCACGGCGTTGAAGGCCAGCGTCATGTTGACCGAGATGATGATCCCGAAGGCCGTCGCGAAGCCGGCAAAGACATGCCATCCCTTGATCTCGCGTATCATTGCACTCTCCCGTTGAAGGTTGTGGCGCGGCTGGCCCGCTCACCGCTGGCGATGTCTTCGACCCAGAGCCGCAGATCGGTGGTGTCCGTGCTGGCGGCCGGGTCTTGCGGCCGCGCGGTGACATAGACGCGCTGCAACACGGTGCTGTCGGCGGGCACGGTCACGTTCAGCCGGTTGGCGTTCCCTTCCAGTTCGATCCGCAGGATTTCGTCGCTGGTCAGGCTCAGGTGGAACACGCGGTCCTCGCCCAGCTTGTTGCGCAGCCGCACGTCGTAGATGTTGCGGATCGACCCGTCCGATTGCACCACGTAGGTCGGGTTGCGCACCGGGCTGACCGTCAGTTCGATGTCCGAGCGGATGAACAGCGCATAGACCAGCCCGAAACCGATCAGCAGCCAGATGGCGGTGTAAAGGATGGTGCGGGGCCGCAGCACATGCCGCCAGATGGATTTCGGCGCGGCGCCCGCGCGCTCCGCCGCCTCGTCCGACAGCGCCATGTAGTCGATCAACCCGCGCGGCTTGCCGATACGGGCCATCACGTCGTCGCAGGCGTCGATGCACAGGGCACAGGTGATACATTCCATCTGCTGCCCGTTGCGGATGTCGATGCCCATCGGGCAGACGTTCACGCAGGCCATGCAGTCGATGCAATCGCCGTGATCCTCCACCTGCGCCGTGGCGGCGGGCAGGCCACCGACCTGCAACGCCTTGTTTGGATACGGTGTCGCGGGGTAGCGCGCCTCTCCCGGACCGGCGGCGTAGGAGTCGCGCTCCGCGCGTTCGGCGGCGGCACGGTCGCGCTTGCGCACATTGCCCTTGCCGCGCGGCTCGCCCCGCCATTCGCGATAGGCCACGGTGATCGTGTCGGGGTCCATCATCGCGGCCTGGATACGGGGCCAGGGGCACATGTAGATGCAGACCTGTTCGCGCATGAAACCGCCAAAGACGAAGGTGGTCGCCGTCAGAACCGCTATCGTGGCATAGGCCACGGGATGTGCCTGGAACTGGACGAGGTCACGCAGCAGCGTCGGCGCATCCGTGAAATAGAACACCCAGGCCCCGCCGGTCGCCACCGCGATCATCAGCCAGACCGCCCACTTGGTCAGCCTCAACCGCCATTTGCGCATGTCCCACTTTGCCTTGTGCAGGCGAAGCCGCGCATTGCGATCGCCTTCGATCCAGCGTTCGACCAACAGGAAAAGGTCGGTCCAGACCGTCTGCGGGCAGGCATAGCCGCACCAGACCCGCCCCAGGGCCGAGGTGAACAGGAACAGGCCCAGGCCCGCCATGATCAACAGGCCCGCGACGAAATAGAACTCGTGCGGCCAGATCTCGATCCAGAAGAAATAGAACCGCCGGTGCGCCATGTCGACGAGCACCGCCTGATCCGGCAGGCTCGGCCCCCGGTCCCAGCGAATCCAGGGCGTCAGGTAGTAGATGCCCAGCGTGATGAACATGATCCACCACTTGAAACGGCGGAAGGCCCCGCTGACACGGCGGGGAAAGATCGGCTCGCGGGCCGCGTAGAGACTTGGAGTGGGAGTGGTCATTTGATGATTCCTGTTCGCAGGACCTGTCTAGGGCCGGATCCGTCAGGCCGCCTTGATCTGGATCAAGACCTGTAGAATGCCGCGCAGTGCCGGCCCTTTCCGGCCCCTTGACATGGCGCGTGCAGCTGTCTGTTCGGCGGTCTTTGCTGCCGTTAACCACAACGCCCGGACGCCCCGCGTCCGGGCCGCGCCCGACCCGCCCCCTGGGCGGGCGCGACTGCGTCGCCCCCGGTGCTGCCGCAGCCTCCGGCCTCAAAAGGTCCACCGGACCTTTTGCAAGACGGCCTCCGGCCCCGGGTCGGACGCGCCCCTCAGGTTTCGGGATGCCAAGCCACGGTAGACCCGGCTTGCGCCTCACGTCTTTCCAGCGTCGTTCCTGCCATGCGCCGCACCTTTCACGAATGTCCTCAGGCCCGTGCAACTGACAGCACCCGAAGCGGCGACGTTTTGCGAACAGGGCCGCTTCGGGTTCGGGCTGCCCGAAGGCAGCCAGGGTCTGTCTACTCGCCTCCTCCCAGGCTGTGCACGTAGACAGAAACGGCGCGGACATCGGCGTCCGACAGGCGCTGGCCCCATGCGGGCATCACCCCGAAGCGCGCGTTGCGCACCGTGGTGCTCAGCGTGTCGCGGTCGCCGCCATAAAGCCAGATCGCGTCGGAAAGGTCGGGCGCGCCCAGATCCCGGTTGCCCTCGCCTGCGTCGCCATGGCAGGCGGCGCAGTTGTCGGCAAAGACCTGGCTCCCGGTCTCGGCCAGCGCGCGGTCATAGTCGTCCGACGACAGGCTGACCACGTATTCGACCACCGATGTGATTTCCTCGTCCTGCAGGATATCGCCGAAGGCAGGCATCTGCGAATATCGCGCGTCCGGATCGGTCTCGTTGCGGATGCCGTGGTTGACCGTGTAGGCGATGCTTTCGATGTCGCCGCCCCAGAGCCAATCGTCGTCCAGCAGGTTGGGGTATCCCTTGGCTCCTGCCGCACCGGCCCCGTGGCACTGGCTGCACTGGGCGCGGAAGACGGACCCGCCCCGCGCGACGGCATAGCGCCGCAGGTCATCGGTCTCGCCCAGGGTGGCAAGGTCGGCGGACTCCAGCGCCGCGACCAGTTCACCGTTCCGCGCTTCGTGAGCCGCGATGTCGGCGGCGACCTCGGCCCGCGTGGAGTATCCCAGCAGCCCCGATGTCGCGCCCGATATCATCGGCCAGGCGGGATAGGCGATGGTATAGCCCACGCCCCAGATGATCGTGGCGTACAGCGTCCACAGCCACCAGCGCGGCAAGGGGTTGTTCAGTTCCTCGATGCCGTCCCAGGAATGGCCCGTGGTCTCGACCCCTGTGGTCTTGTCGATCTTGCGCTCAGACATCGTGCTTGTCCTCGAAGGTGAAGCGGGACGGTGCGCAGGCGCAGGTGGCACAGGTGCCCTTGCAGGGAGCCTTGGCAGCGGTCTCGCGGAAGGGGATCATGGCGGCGTCCTGGCGGGCGCGGCTCTGGCTCGGCAGGAAGGCCCAGATGGCCGTGCCCATGAAGAAGCCGAACATGGCCAGCAGTACCCAGCTGTCGGCGATCTGGCGAAGAAGGGAATAGGTATCCATGTCGGTGCCTCCTATCGGGTTTCATCCGGGGTGAAGGTCGAGAAATCGACCATCGTGCCCATGACCTGCAGGTATGCGATAAGCGCGTCCATCTCGGTCAGAGCGGGCTGGCCGTCGAAGTTGCCGACGGCCGCGCCGGGGTAGCGTTCCACCAGCCCGTCCCAATCGCCCTCCGGATCCGCCTGAACCCGGAAATCGGCACGGGCCGAGGTGATCTGATCTTCGGTGTAGGGGACGCCGACCAGCCGGTGGGTGGACATCAGCGCCTCGATCCGGTCGGGCTCGATCGGGGTATCGGCAAGAAAGGCGTACTTGGGCATGATGCTTTCCGGCACTACCGACTGCGGGTTCATCAGGTGATCCACGTGCCAGGCATCGGAATACCGCCCGCCGACACGGGCCAGGTCGGGCCCGGTCCGCTTGGACCCCCACTGGAAGGGGTGGTCGTACATGGATTCCGCCGCGAGGCTGTAGTGCCCGTAGCGTTCGACCTCGTCCCGCATCGGGCGGACCATCTGGCTGTGGCACACATAGCAGCCTTCGCGCACGTAGATGTCACGCCCGGTCAGCTCAAGCGGGCTGTAGGGCCTCACGCCTTCGACCTTCTCGATCGTGTTCTCCAGCCAGAACAGCGGCGCGATCTCCACGATGCCGCCGACGGTGACGACCAGAAGCGAGAAGGTCAGCAGCAGCGTCGGGCTTTTCTCGAGGATCGCGTGGCGGTCGATCAGCGCGGTCTGGTGCGGCAATTCGTTGGGCACCTCGCCCGGCAAATCGGACAGTTGCGAGACCTTGGGGTCCTTGTCGGACGGTTGGACTTTTTCGTTATCAGCCATAACCCCCTCCTTATTCTGCGGGTGTTGCGGTTGCGGCTGCACCGGGCAGTGCGGCGGTTGCGGGCGATGCGCCGCGGATGGTCATCCACATGTTCCAGACCATGATCAGCGCACCGGAGAGGAACATGACCCCGCCCAATCCGCGCACCACGTACATCGGGAACTTGGCGCTGACGGTGTCGGCGAAGGAGTTGACGAGGAAGCCCTGGTCATCGACCTCGCGCCACATCAGGCCTTCCATGATGCCGGTGACCCACATCGACGCGGCGTAGAGAACGATGCCCAGTGTCGCGAGCCAGAAGTGCCAGCTGATCGCGGACATGGAATACATCTGCTTGCGGCCCCAGAGTTTCGGCGTGAGGAAGTAGAGGCAGGCGAAGGTGATCATGCCGTTCCATCCCAGCGCCCCGGAATGCACGTGCCCGATGGTCCAGTCGGTATAGTGGCTGAGGCTGTTCACCGCGCGGATCGACATCATCGGCCCTTCGAAGGTGGACATGCCGTAGAACCCGAGGCTCAGCACGAACATCCGCAGGATCGGGTCGGTGCGCAGCTTGTCCCATGCGCCCTGCAGGGTCATCAGACCGTTGATCATGCCGCCCCAGCTGGGCATCCACAGGATGATCGAGAACACCATGCCCAGTGTCGAGGCCCAGTCCGGCAGCGCCGTGTAATGCAGGTGGTGCGGACCGGCCCAGATATACAGGAAGATCAGCGCCCAGAAGTGGATGATGGACAGCTTGTAGCTGTAGATCGGCCGCTCGGCCTGTTTCGGAACGAAGTAGTACATCATCCCGAGGAACCCGGCGGTGAGGAAGAAGCCCACGGCGTTGTGGCCGTACCACCATTGCGTCATCGCGTCCTGCACACCCGAGAACACCTGCACGGACTTGCTGCCCCAGATGCTGACGGGGATCGACAGGTTGTTGACCACGTGCAGCATCGCCACCGTGATGATGAAGGCGAGGTAGAACCAGTTGGCGACGTAGATGTGCTTTTCCCGGCGGTTGATGATGGTCCCGAGGAAGACCGCGAGATAGGCCAGCCAGACGACCGTCAGCCAGAGATCCACGTACCACTCCGGTTCGGCGTATTCCTTCGACTGGGTCGCCCCCAGCAGGTAGCCGGTCGCGGCGAGCACGATGAAAAGCTGGTAGCCCCAGAACACGAACCACCCGGTCCGCCCGCCCCAGAGCCGCACGCCGCTGGTGCGCTGCACCACGTAGAAGGACGTGGCGATCAGCGCGTTGCCCCCGAAGGCGAAGATCACCGCCGAGGTGTGCAGCGGCCGGAGCCGCCCGAAGTTGGTAAAAGGCTGCCCCCAGTCGAAGTTGAGCGCCGGAAAGGCGAGCTGAAAGGCGATGAAGGTGCCGACGAGGAAACCGGCAATGCCCCAGAAGGCGGTGGCGATCACCCCTGCCCGGATCACGCCGTCCTGGTAGATATCATGCTGCAGCGCATCGACACGGCGGGGTTCCTCCGTGTTGCGCAAGACCCAGATGAACATGGCGAAAGCGATCACCATGATCAGGAAGGCGTGCACCTGGTAGGCCAGATCGTGGCCCCAGCTGGCCGCCATGGCGGCGAGCAGCGTCACCAGACCCAGGAGGATGAGTTTCACATAGTCCATTTTCATGCCCTCAAATACTGTCAGAGCATCCTTGGACGCTCCTGTTCGCAGGGCATGTCTAGAAAGTCGGGCGGCGGCCCACTTTGATCTGAATCAACTTGCGATGTTTTTCCGGTCGCCCGGTGTCAGGAAAGAATGCCGCCGTCGGCGTCGTCACCCGTGGCGTCCTGAAGGGCGATGATGTCGCGCACCTCGAAACGGCGGCGGTCGGTGAAGTCGATCACGCCTTCCTTCTTGAGCGCGCTGAACTGGCGGCTGACGGTTTCCAGCGTGAGACCGAGGTAATTGGCGATCTGGTCGCGGGTCATCGGCAGCTGGATCGGGCCGTCCGGCACCGGCTCCGTCCCGCGGGAACGGCGCGCCAGCATCTCGATGAAAGTGGCGATCTTCTCGCGTGCGGACTTGCGCCCCAGGAGCAGCATCCAGTCCCGCGCGGCATCCAGTTCGTCCAGCGCCAGTTCCATCAGCCTCTGGGCGACGTGCGGCGTCTCGTCCACGAGCCGTTCGAACGGCTTGCGATCGAAGCAGCACAACGTCACGTCCGTGGTCGCCGTCACGTCGAACTCGATTCGCGACCGGCCCGGCCGGCCGATGAAATCCGACGGCAGCAGAAGGCCCACCATCTGAGTCCGGCCGTCCTCCATCGTCTTTGACAGCGACGCCACACCACTCACCAGCGAGGCCACGAAACTCAGCGGCTCGCCCCGCCAGAGGATCGCCTCACCGGCCGCGAAACTGCGGTAGGACTTCATGCTTTCAAGGATTTGCAGCTCGTCCTCGTCGCAGCGGGCACAGACGGCCCGGTGCCGGATCGGACAGTCGCTGCATTTGACGCGGGCAAGGGAGGGAATGGCCATGATGTCTTGATCTAAATCAAAGAAGTGCCGGTGGATACAACCTAAAAGAAAGCATGCAAAGCATCGATTCCCTTCGCCGCCACGGACTTTTTGACGCACGGGTTCCCCGGTACACCAGCTATCCGCCGGCCAATCACTTCGAAGACGGCTTCGGCCAGCGTCATCAGGCCGAATGGCTGGCCACGGTACCGCAGGGCGACGACGTGTCGGTCTATGTCCACATTCCGTTCTGCAAGCGGCTGTGCTGGTTCTGCGCCTGCCGCACGCAGGGGACCGCGACCCTGCGCCCGGTCGATGCCTACGTCGCGATCCTGCTCAGGGAAATCGAGACGGTGCGCCGGATGCTGCCCGAGGGGATGCGGATGGGACGCCTGCATCTGGGCGGAGGCACACCGACGATCCTGTCGTCGGAGACCATGTCGCGGCTTCTGGACGCGCTCTTCGCGGCGTTCGAGCGCAGCGCGGAATTCGAATTCTCGGTCGAGATCGACCCGACCGAAGCGTCCGACGAATTGCTGAACCTGCTGATCTCGCGCGGTATGAACCGGGCCAGTGTCGGCGTTCAGGACTTCGCCGAAGAGGTGCAGAATGCGATCGGCCGCAGCCAGTCCCTGGCGCAGACGCGCCATGTGATCGACTTGATGCGCGCCGGGGGCGTGGCCAGCCTGAACCTCGACCTCCTTTACGGGCTGCCGCACCAGACCTCGCGGACCTTTGGCCAGACCCTCCGGCACGTGGCCCGGATACGGCCCGACCGGCTTGCGATCTACGGCTACGCGCATGTGCCGTGGATGTCCAAGCGCCAGGTGATGATAAAGGCCGACGCCCTGCCCGACAACGAAACCCGGTTCGACCTTGCGGCCCAGGCGCAGGACGCCTTTCTGAAAGAGGGCTACGACAGCATCGGCATCGACCATTTCGCCCTCCCGACCGACAGCCTCGCGCGCGCGGCGGCCGCCGGCAGGCTGCGCCGCAATTTCCAGGGCTACACGGACGATTGCAGCGAAACGCTGATCGGGTTGGGGGCCTCCGCCATTTCGCGCTTCGCGCAGGGATACCTGCAGAACGCCACGGCGACCTCGGCCTATCAGGACCGGGTGACGACCGGCGGTCTGGCCGCGCACAAGGGCTACGGGATGACCGCGCAGGACGTGCTGATCGCCCGCATCGTCGAGGACCTGATGTGCCGGTTCGTCTATGACGAGGCCGGACTGCGCGAGAGGTTCCCGGATCAGGCCGACCTGATCCACCGCACCGGCGTTTCCCTCATGACCCGCTTTTCCGACGTCTTCTATATCGGGCGGGACGGGCTGGAGATGCGAAGCCATGCGCGCCCGCTGGTACGCGTGATCGCGAGCCACGTGGACACCTTCGCGTCCGACGCGACCGCCCATTCCGCCGCCATCTGAACGAACGACCGGGGACAGGGGCGGCGGCTGTCGTCTTCCGCGCGGACATCGGCTAGCATCGAGCGGATACCAACGAACAAGGACCGCCCATGCTTGAAGGCCAGCTTACGCATGTCTCCACCGTCCAGACCTGGGAGTGCGATTCGAACAGTCACCTGAACGTCCAGTTCTTTCACCAGCGGTTCCGGGAGGCTGGCACCCTGTTCCGGCTGCGTCACGGTCTGGACGATGTTCCGATGGCAACGGCACACACGCGGTTCTTCCGTGAACTCCACGTGGACGACGCGGCGACGGTAATGACCCTGCCGGTGCACGATTCCGACGGGGCGGTCTACCTGATGCACCGGCTGACGGTGGACGGTACCACCCTGAACTGCGGGACGCTGGACCGGCTCCGGAGCGATGCGTCTCACCTCGACACGCAGCCGCTCGCCGATTTTCCCGATGCCGCGCCACGGGGGCTGGATACCGGTCCGATCCCGCCCCTGCCCGACACCGCCGAGCGGATCAGGGGCGGGCGCGGCGCGGTCACCTGCATCACCCACGTTCTGCCGTCGGACATGGATCATGCAGGCGCATGGCGCGCCGAGCGGCTGGTGTCGAGTTTCAGCAACGGCGGACAATCCGCATGGGCGTTGCTGGGCGCCACGAGCAGTTGGCTGAGAGAGCGATCCCTGGGCCGCGTGGTACTGGAAATGAAATTCGACTGTATCGCGCAGCCCCGTCCCGGCGCCGTTCTGAGCCAGTCGAGCCACTGCATCGACCTGGGCTCCAAGACCTACCGGTTCTGCCACCAGATCGAGGACGCCGTGACCGGAGAGCTCTACGCCGTCGGGCAGGTGCTTTCGGTTCTGATGGACCTGAAGACGCGCAAGGTGGTCCCGATCCCGGACGCATTGGCGCTGCCAGGCGCGGCCTGATCCGCCGCCGCTACAGCATGCCGCGCGCGATGTGTTCGATCTTGCGCGCGGTCGCGATCAGCCGGGGCCCCAGATCGTCCTCCAGCCGTTGCCGGGTGATGATCGACCGAAGCCCACCGACGTTGATCGCGTAAACCGGGTAGCCATCCGCGCGGCGGATCACGGCGCCCGCGGAATTCGCTTCGGGAATCCAGTCTCCGCCGCTCATGGCGAAACCGTGCTCGGTGGCATAGGCGATGGCCTCGCGTTCCTTGGCGATCAGATCCGGGCCGCCGTCGCCGTCCCGCTGCGCAATCGCCGCGAGGATGCGTTCGCGCTCCGCCTCGGGCAGGGCAGCGAGAAAGGACCGCCCCATCCCGGTCCGGGTGATCGGTATGCGCGACCCAACCCCGAGCCGGATCGCCATGGACGCCGGGGTGCGGCAGGCCTCGACGTAGATGAACTCGAGCCCGTTGGGTGTACCAAGATAGACGTTCGCATCCGCATATTCCGCCAGCTCCTGCATGTAGGGGCGGGCGATGTCGCGAATCTCCATCTGGGCCAGCACGTCGTACCCCAGCGTCAGCACCGCCGGGCCCAGCGCGTAACGGCCGGTATCCGCGTCATGTTCGAGATAGCCCAGTTCGGTCAGCGTGAAGGTCAGCCGCGACACCGTGGCTTTCGGCAGGCCGACCCGGTCCGCGATCTCGGAATTGCCGATGGGCCGGTTGTCGGGGCCAAAGGCCTTGAGCACCGAGAGCCCGCGCGCGAGGCCGGAGTTGATCCGATAATCCTTTTGCCCGCTGTCTTCGGAGGGCGCTGGTTTGCGTTTGACCAAGGGAGGCTCCCGGATAGGTGGTTGTTGTCTGCGCAGGGTCATAGCACGTCCCGCTACCGGAACGCCAAGAGTGATCCGGTAGCGGGACATTCGCAGGCTGCAGAATCGTGATCGTAGCCCTTTGCCAAGCGGGGTCAGGCCCCCTGCCGGGACATCCGGGCGGCGTTATCGCGGTAGAGCGACACCGTCTGCGCGACGCCGTCCTCCACGCCGGTTTCCGTCCAGTCACCGATCACCTGCCGGAGCGGTTCGGTATCGAAGCCGACCAGGGGCGACTCCCGCTCCTCCGCGCTTCCGTCGATCCGCGAGTCCGGCACCGCCTTTCGGATCGCGGCAAGAATATCGTCGGTCGAGATCACGTTGTCGGTCACGTCCGACAACAGCGCGCCCTGCCAGTCGCTGCCGACCGCGCGGGCAAAGATCCTGGCCACGTCCCCCACGTACTGAAAACAGCTGCGGGTCCGGAAAGGCAGCGTGTAGGCACGCCCCAACGCGGCCGCTTCTATCGCGCGGGTGATGGCCGAGGTTTCGCCGTCGTCCCGGCCAACACCGTAGACGATATGCGGCCGCAGGCCCAGCGACGGCAGACCGTGATCCTGCCAATAGAGCCGCGAAATCTCCTCGCAGGTCTTCTTGTAGACACCGTAGAGATTCGACGGCGCGTTCGCCGGTCCGCGGGGCTTGGCCGCGATGGAACTGGTATAGACGACCTTGCCGATGCCCGCCGCGCGCGCGGCTTCCAGCACGTTGATATGGCCAAGGATGTTCACGCTGGCCCCGAGGGCCGGGTTTTCGCGGCATTGCGGTATCTGAAGTGCCGCAAGGTGGATGATCCCGCCGGGCCGCGTGCGCGACACCAGCTCGTTCAGGGCGGCGGCATCCGTCACGTCGCAACGCTCGATCAATAGACCCTTTTCGGGCAGCGGCCTTATCGCCTCGAGGCGGCGATGATCGGTGCCGAGATCCGTCGCGATGACCTCCCTGCCCTCGGCCAGCAACCGGTCGATCGTCCAGGCGCCAAGGAAACCGGTCGCTCCAGTGATCAGAACCCTGTCAGCCATTTCTTGTCCTCCTTCACCGGTGCGGCGGCCTGCCTTGGCCAGCAGCATACAGTTTTGGAATCATATTCCAATTAATATTGAAACTGAATTTCAAAAATGTCAGTGTGATCTCGACAAACAGGTCGCGCGCCAGGGCCGCCGGTCCACCAAAGGGTGCGCCCGGCACCGGCCCCGGCGGCACCGTGCCAGAGGGAGGTGAACGTGGCGAAAACAAGCGAAATGGTGGTCCGCACATTGGTGGAATGCGGCGTGACCCGCGGCTTTACCCTGCCGGGACTGGGCGTGACATGGGCCCTTCCCGCCTTTCACGACGCGAAGGACGATTTCGACGTCGTCCTGTGCCGGAACGAATGGATCGCGTCGATCATGGCGCAGGCAACCGGGCGGCTGACCGGCAAACCCGCCGCACTGATGGGCCAGGGGCCGTGGATCACCACGATGGGCGGCCTTGGCATCATCGAAGCGCATTTCGCGGGATCCCCGATGGTCATCCTTACCGAAACCTCCGATTACGACGGCTATGGCCAGATGGGCTGCTATCAGACGATGACCGGAGATTATGGCGGCGCCGATGCGATGGCCTCGCTCAAACCGATTACAAAGTACTGCACCTACGCCACCGCGCCGGAAGAGGCGGTGTTCGGGACGCAGATGGCGGTAAAACACGCAACGCTTCCGCGTCAGGGGCCTGCGGCGGTCATCATGAAGACGCCGATCATCCGGCAGGAAATGCCCGACACGCCCAAGCCCGCGCTGTACCCTTCCGAAGGTTACCTGCGCCATGTGCCGCCCAAGCCGGACCCTGCAGCGGTGGCGCAGATTGCCGACCTGATCGAGGGGGCCAAATCACCGGTGATCGTGGCGGGCAACGGCGTTTTGTCGTCGGGTGCGGGTCAGGCGCTGCAGGATCTGGCGGAGGCCGCCGGGATCATGGTCGTGACCAGCTACAACGGCAAGGGCGTGATCCCGGAGGATGCGCCGGTCTGTGCGGGAATGCTTGGCACATGGGGCCACAAGGCCGCGAACCGGGTGCTGGCCGCGGCTGATCTGGTGGTGATGATGGGCGCGTCGATGGGGCCTGACTATACCCGGTTCCGCGATCCGGACCTTATCCGCCCCGGAGACCAGACCCTCGTGCAGATCGACATCGATCCGCGGAATGCGGGCTGGGTATACCCGGTGGACCTCGCCGTGACCGGGGATGTCGCCGACGTGGTCGCGATGCTGTCCCAACGGGGCCTGTCGTCCGAGAAGACCGGCGCGCGCATCGAAGCGGGAATGGCCCTGAAGAAGAAGCACGGTTACGACCTTCTGCCCGACTTGCCGGCGGCGCAGGGCACGGTTCACCACACCGACGTGGTCCGCAGCCTGCAGGGATTTCTCGGCGCGGACGATCTTCTGACACTCGACGCCGGCGCACAGCGCATCTGGGCGACTTTCGGCCTACGCATGCCGCACGGGGGGCAGCTGCTGGTGCCCGGCGGCACCGGCGTGATGGGCTGGGGCGGCCCGGCGGCGACCGCCGCCAAGATGGTGCATCCGGAAAAGAGGGTCACCTGCCTGGCGGGGGACGGCGGTTTCATGATGACGGTACAGGTCCTGCCGACCGCCGTTCAGAGGGAACTCGACGTGGTCTACCTCGTCTCGAACAACTCCGGTCTCGGCATGGTCCGCGACAATCTCGGGGACAAGCGTATCGCCGTCGATTTCAACGAAGTCGATTTTGCCAAGGTAGCCGAGGGCATGGGGGCCAAGGGGCTGAGCGTCTATCACCCGGACGAAATCAGGGATGCGCTCGACCAGGCGCATGACATGGGCGGTCCCGTGGTGGTCGACGTCAAGATCGATCCCGAGGCGAGCCATCACGAGGCGGTGGACAATGCGCCGATTTGAGAACCGGACCGCCCTAGTAACGGCGGGGGCCGAGGGGCTGGGCCGGGGTGTCGCCCTGCGGCTGGCAGCCGAAGGCGCAAGGGTCGCGATCTGGGACCGCGACTCCGGGGCGCTGGATAACGCGGTCCGGGCGGCCCGCGATGCGGACCTGTCGCTGCACACCACGACCCTCGACATGACCGACGGCACGGCCATCGCCGAAGCGGCGGCGGAACTGCTGGAAGCCTTCGGTGGACTGGATGTGCTGGTGAACAACATCGGTGGATCACTCCACACCCCCTTCAGGTTCCTCGAGCAGAGCGAGGCGGACTGGAACCTCGTGATGGACGTCAATGTCACCGCCTGCGTGCGCACGACGCGCGCCCTGCTGCCGGCCATGGTCGATGCGGGCTATGGCCGTATCATCAACATGGGCTCCAAGGCCGGACGGTTCGGCTCGCTCTTCGCCGGGGCGAACTATGCCGCGTCGAAAGGCGCGATGCAGGCTTTCACGCTCCAGATCGCGCAGGAATTCGGGCCGGCGGGCATCACCTGCAACACGCTCTGTCCGGGCGCGATCCTGACGCCGCGGGTTGAACGGCTCCTGTCCGAACGGCAATCGCCCGAGGAACGCGAGAGGGTGCTGTCCACGATCCCGGTGCGCCGCCACGGAACGGTCGAGGACATAGCCGCCGCTGTCGCCTACATCGCGTCCGAGGAGGCAGGTTTCGTCAACGGCGCCTCCCTCGACATCAATGGCGGGCAGGCGATGGTGATCTGACCGACCTTTTCCTGAAAATCCAAAAGCGAAAAGGCCCGGTGACATGTCACCGGGCCTTTCGTATGGACCTATGGGCCGGCCAGCCGATCAGGCGTAGCCGAAGAGCCTGGGGAAGAACATCGTGAAGAACGGCACGTAGGTCACCAGCATCAGCACCACCAGTTCCGCCCCGATGAAGGGCAGGATCGACCAGCTCAGCCGCGACAGCTTTACGCCCGACACGCTGCAGGCGGCGAACAGCACCAACCCGAACGGCGGCGTCGCCAGCCCGATGGTCAGGTTGACGCACGTGATGAGGCCGAAATGGATCGGGTCGATCCCGTACTGATAGGCGATCGGCGCGATGAGCGGCCCGAGGACGATGATGGCAAATCCCATGTCCAGGAACATGCCGATGACAAGGAACAGGACATTCACCAGCATCAGGAACACGTACTTGTTCTCGGTCAGGCTGACAAAGACCAGGGTCACGTGTTCCACCAGGTTGTAGTAGCTGACGAGCCACGAGAAGCTCTTGGCAGAGGCCAGCAGGAACATGATCATCGCCGTGGCCGTCACGGTGTGCTTGAGGATCGGGGCGATATCGCGCCAGCTGAGGGTACGGTAGAAAAGGAAGCCGATGGCCAGACCGTACATTACCGCAACGGCGGAAGCCTGCGTGGGGCTGAAGAAGCCGAACAGGATGCCGCCCATGATGATCATCGGCAGCAGCAACGCCGGAATGCCGCGCAGGACCGCCAGCAGCAGCCTCAGAACGCCGACGAAAGGCGCGCGCTCCCCGAAGCCACGCCGCACCGCCAGCAGATAGGCCGCGACCATCAGCGCCAGTGCGACCAGAACCCCCGGCAGCAACCCGCCCAGAAACAGTCCCGCGATGGAAACGTTCATGACCGAGGCGTAGAGAAGCATCGGGATAGACGGCGGAATGATCGGCCCGATCACCGAACTCGATGCGGTCACGGCCGCGCTGTAGTCCTCGTCATAGCCGTGTTCACGCATCGCGGGGACCATGATGCTGCCCACCGCGACGGTATCGGAAACCGCCGATCCGGTGATGCCCGCAAAGAACATCGAGGCCACGATGTTGGTATGGGCCAGCCCGCCCCTGATCCAGCCGACCAGCGCCGCCGACAGGTCCATGAGCCGGTCGGTGATGCGGGCGCGGTTCATGATTTCGCCCGCCATGATGAAGAACGGGATCGACAACAGCAGCAGGTTCTCCGTCGACGAAAACATCCGCTGCGGAATTTGCAGGAACAGCAGCGGTTCGCCGATGTTGGCATAGGCAAAGATCGTCATCAGCACGAGGCACAGCGCGATCGGCACCCCGAGGATGAGCATGGGCACGAAGCTGCCCGCGAGTATCGTGATCATTCGGGGATCTCCTCGAGCTGGGATAGCTCGTCTTCGCGTTTCGGGGTACCGGGCAGGATCGTCCCGATGGTCATCAGGCCGAAGATCACACCGCCCGCGGGGATCGAAAGGTAGTAGTAGTAGAGGGAGATATCGAGGTAGAGCGACGTCTGCGACCGCCCGACGAACATCGCCATACGATGGCCGTACCAGACCATGACGAACACCACGATCATCGCCAGCGCGGCGTAAAGCACCCTGAGCGCATAGAGACCGCGTGGCCCGATGTAGCCATGGATCAGGTCCACCCCGATATGTCCGCCCCGGCGGGCAATGGCCCCTGCGCCGAGGAAGATGATCCACGCGAACAGCAGGTTGTTGATCTCTTCGGTCCAGACCAGCGAATTGCCGGTCGTCTGCTCGGTGATGATCCCCAGCGAGGTCACAAGGAAAAGAGCCGCCGTCAGCGTCATGGCCACGGCAAAGGTCGCCTTTTCGATCAGGTCCAGAAATCTCTGGTAGAACTCCGCAAAACGCCTCATGTCTCGCCCCTCACAACGGTATGGTCGGCTCTGGTCTGCATGGCGGGCACGGACCGGTTGCGGTCCGTGCCGAGGGTCTGTCTGCCTTGATCGTTCGGGGATGCCGGGGCGGCAAAGGCCACCCCGCGCCCTGCGTCAGCTTTCGTCCTTCGCCTCTTCGGCGGCGGAGATGATGCGATCGACCCACTCCTGGCCGTCGTCACCGATCTTGCCCACGATGGTGTCGATGTAGGGCTGCTGGCCCAATTCACGGAACTGGTCGATCTCTTCATCCGTCGGATAGTAGAAGGTCGCACCTTCCTTCTCCATCGCCTCCTGCACCACCAGCGAACTCAGCAGCGAGTGTGCGTTGGCGACACGGGTGTAAAGATCCGCCGCCTGAAGGACGATGGTCTGGTCCTCCTCGGACAGCGACTGGAAGAATTGCTCGTTCATCATCAGCGGATGCAGGTTGAAGCTGTGACGGCTCATGGTGACGTAGGGATTCACCTCGTACAGCTTCTTGGAGTACATCGAGTAGAGCTCGGTGTCGTGCCCCTCGGCCATGCCGGACTGAAGCGAGGTGTAGAGCTCCGCCCAGGTGATGGTCACCGTCTTGGCGCCCCAGGCGCGGAACATCGCCAGCAGACCCGGATTCTCGGGCACCCGCATGGTCATGCCTTTCATGTCGGCCGGGCTCTTGATCGGCTTTTCGGAATAGATGTGGCGATAGCCGGATCCGTCGGCCCACCCCAGAACACGCAGGCCCGTCTCCTCGAGGAAGAGCGCCGCGAGATCGTCGCCGACCGGGCCATCCATCACCTTCCACGCGGTCAGGTTGTCTTCGAAGACGTATGGAATCTGCGTGACGGCGATCTCGGGCACGAAGGGCACCATGATCGAGGTATAGCCGCCGACAGCCTGCAACGTACCAAGCTGTGCGGATTCGATCATCGTGCGCGCATTGCCCAGCGAACCGTTGGGAAACACCTCTACCGCGATGCGGCCGCCCGAGGCGACTTCGATATGGTTCTTGAATGCCAGCACACCCGCTGTCCGGCCCGCGCCGGGCAGCATCGCCTCGGCTTCGGACGAATGGCCGACCTTGAGCGTGATCTCCTGCGCCCATGCGCCACCGACCGTGGCGGTCACGGCAAGGGCCGCGGCGAACACCGTCTTGGTGATCTTGTTCATCTGTATTCCTCCCTGATTCAGGCCTTCCCATCGTGTCGGGCCGACCCTCGTTGTGCCTCCGGGGCTCCCTCCCCGGATGGCAATTACCTTTTTGGAACTGTATTTTAAAAATGTCGGTGTGTCACTCGATTATTTCCGGTCCTCCGTTCGCTCAGGCAGGGGCGGAGGAGATCGGCGTCGGACAGAAATCACGATAAATGTCTGCATAGCGGATAAGTATTCCAAAAAAGTGCAACAGCATGATACCTTTGCGACATTGCGCGGCGGCCGATCGCGCCCAAGGTACAGGACGAAGGTGTGACCGATGGCACATGACATTCCGGATCGGAGCAATGACCGCCAGTTCGTGACCTCGCTGGCACGGGGCCTGACATTGCTCGCCGCTTTCGGGCCGGATGATCGCAGCCTCACGAATCAGATGCTGGCGGACCGTACCGCACTGCCCCGTCCGACAGTGGCACGCCTTGCGCATACGCTGGTGCAGTTGAACTACCTCGTCCATCACAAGGCGCTGGGACGCTACAGCCTGTCGCCACGTCTGGTTGCGCTGGGGCAGGCGGCCCACCATGCGACCGGCCTGCGCGACATCGCCCGCCCCGCGATTGCCGCCCTTTCCGAGATCGGCGACATTTCCGTCGCGCTGGGAACACCTGACGACGGGACAATAAAATACGTGGATCTCGCCCGGAGGCCGGAAGCGATCGTGCTGAACCTCAACGTCGGTGCGCAGGTGCCCATCGCGCAGACCGCCATCGGCCGCGCGTACCTGGGCTGGCTCCAGCCGGAAGTCCGCGGCGCATTGATCGAACGCCTCTCGGCGCAGGACCCATCGCTTTGGGCGCAACACGCGCGGGCCATCGACCATGCCGCCGAAGACCTGCGGACGCTTGGGTACGTTTCCGCGTTCGGGGACTGGTTCCCCGAACTCAATGCCATCGCGACGGTCATCCGGATCGCCGACGGGGCGGAACCCTTGCTGATCTCGGTCTCGGGCCTGTCCTCGATCCTGACCCCGGCCAGGGCCGCCAGCTACTTTGCCCCTGCTCTGCTGAACACCGCACGCAATATCGAGGCGCGGATGCGCAGCCTTCCGCACGCGTAGGTCATGGCCATTTGTCCGCTGTGCGAAATCTAATTTCAATTTCTTTGACAAGCGCCGGTCTCTTCTGAATAGTCCTCGCACTGTGGCGAAGCGGGGGATGACAATGGCAGAAGACGTGGGAAAAGCGATCGAGGACAGTCGCCTCTCGGGCCTCATGGCACCGTGGAGTGTCGCCATCATCGGCGCAAGCGCCCGCAAGGAGGGCTGGAGCGGGAGCGCCATTCCCACGTTGCAACGGATGGGCTTCAAGGGCGACATCCACCCTGTCAACGCCAAGTACGATGAACTGAACGGCCTGCCGTGCCACGCCTCCGTCGCCGACATTCCCGGTCCGGTGGACGTTGCACTGATCTTCGTGCCCAAGGCGGTGCTGCCGCAGGTTTTGGAGGAATGCGGCCGCAAGGGCGTCAAGGGCGCGGTGATCCTGGCGGCCGGATTTTCCGAAACCGGCGAAGAGGGCCGGGCGCTGGAGGACCGGATCAGGACCATCGCCAACACGCACGGGATCGCCGTCTGCGGGCCGAATTGTTTGGGCCTCGCAAATCTCGGCAACGGCTTCATGGGCCTGACCTCGGCCACCTTCCCCGATGACCTTTCCCCCGGCGGAACGGCTTTGATCTCGCAGAGCGGGCAGTTGATGATGGTGCTGCTGACACATGCCCACGATCAGGGCGCGCACCTGCGCTACATCGTGTCCACCGGCAACGAGATGAACGTGGAGGCCGCGGACTACGCCGGCTACGCCCTGGCGGACCCCGCGGTGACGTCGGTCGCCATGGTGCTCGAGGGCCTGCGCGACCCCGCCAGGTTCCTCGCCGTGGCACGGCAGGCGATGACGGCGCAGAAGCCGCTGATCGTCCTGAAGATCGGGCGCAGCGCCCGCGCTGCACGCACCGCGCTGGCCCATACCGGCAAGATGGCGGGTGCACACCGGACCTACGCCGCCGTCTTTCGCCAAGGCAACGTGATCGCGGTGGACGACCCCATGGAACTGGCGCAGGTCGCGACCCTGTTCGAGAAATGCCCGCCCCCCCGGGGCGAGCGTGTCGGCGTCGTGTCCTTCTCGGGGGGATGGTGCGGCGTGATCGCGGACCAAGCCGAAACGCTGGGGATCGAGCTGACCGATTTCACCTCCGAAACCGTGGCCCGCCTTCGGCCCCTGCTCGATTTCACACCACCGGACAATCCGCTCGACCTGTCCGGCAATGTCACTACCCACCCCGAACGCTGGGCGGAAGCCCTTGAGGCCGTGGCGGCCGATGACAATACCGATATCCTTGTGGTGTTCATCCACCAAGTTCGTGCGGCATGGCGCGAAGGGCTGATCCGCCCGCTGGAAGATCTGGCCGCACGCACCGACAAGCCGATTCTCGTGGTCTACGATGGCGGCAAGGTGGTCGAAGAAGGCTACGAGCGGCTTGCCCGTGCCCGGCGCTTGCCGATCTACCGCGGCACGCGGCCGATGCTGCGGGCGTTGCGGCACTTTCTGGACTTTCACGCGCGGCTGTCGCGCGCCGCGAAAAGCGCACCGATGCCCGAACCCGCGCCGCGCCCCGCGATCCTCGATCAGGTCGCGGGCCGCAGCCTGTCGGAGTATGATGCGAAGGCGCTGCTGCGTGAGGCCGGCCTGCCGATGGTGGGCGAAGCGTTGTGCGACGACCTTCGGACAGCCGAGGAGGCGGCACGCGACATCGGCTTCCCGGTGGTGCTCAAGGGGTTGGCCGATGGCATGGAGCACAAGACGGAGGCCGGACTGGTCCGCCTCGGCATCGGCGACGCCGCCGGCCTGCGCACGGCTTTTGAAGACCTGTCCGCCAAATTGCACGGGACGACGCTGAACGGCGGATCACCGAAGTACGTGGTGCAACAGATGATCTCAGGCGGGGTCGAGGCGATCATCGGGGTGCAGAACGACCCTGATTTCGGGCCGATGATTTTGGTCGGAGTTGGGGGCACGCTGACCGAACTGGTGGGCGACGTGGCCCTGCGCCGCGCCCCGCTGACGCCGGAGGACGCAGCGGAAATGATCGACGAGACCCGCCTCGCCGCGCTTCTGGACGGCTACCGCGGCGCGCCGCCTGCCGATCGCGCCGCGCTGGAAGACACGATCGTCCGCCTTTCCCGGTTCGCGGTAGCCCATGCCGCGCATATCGCGGAAATCGACCTCAACCCCGTGTTGGTCCTGCCCCGGGGCAAGGGGTGCGTGGCAGTGGATGCGCTGATCGTGAAGACGGACGGCGCCGCCTGACGGGCGGCCCCTCAGCCGCTCACAGGGTCATGCCCCCGTCGACGACCAGAACATGCCCGGTCACCATCCGCCCCCCTGCCGCCAGGAACAACACCGCCTCCGCAATGTCCTCCGGTTCCGATACGCGGCCCAGCACCGACAGGTCGCGCGCCCACTGCTTGCGCTCCTCCGGCCAGTTTTCCGTCCACGGCGTCCGGGTCTGTCCGGGGGCCACGGCATTCACCCGCACCTCCGGGGCCAGACCCCGCGCGAGGCTTTGTGTCAGGCTGACGAGGGCGGCCTTGCTGGCGGCGTAGGCAATGGAACTGCCCTGTTTGCCAAGCCCCGCGATCGACGCGATGTTCACCACGGCCCCCTGCCCCGCCTTCAACGCGTCAGCGGCAGCCTTGGCGCAGCGAAAGGCGCCAAGCAGGTTCGTGCTCAACAGCAGTTGCCAGAAGTCTTCCGTCATCCGGTCCAACTCCGATGGCGGGATCTTGTCGTCCGTGCCGGAGGTCCCCGCGTTGTTCACGAGGATCTCCAGGCCGCCGAGGTCGGAGATGGCGGTCTTCACCATCGCCTCCGCATCGCCGGGAACGGAAACGTTGCCGGGCGCCCCGATCACGTCCAGCCCACGCGCCTGCAGGGCAGCCACGCGTTCCGGCCCGGCGGGGTCGTCCGCCAGATGGTTGAGGGCCACCCGCGCGCCGCTCTCCGCCAGCAGGGTGACACAGGCCAGCCCGATGCCCGAAGCGCCTCCTGTCACCAGCGCCCGGCGCCCCTTCAGATCCGCCTGTATCATTCCCCGTCCCCTTCCATGATATCCGCAATCGCCCGCTTCATCCGCGCGATCCGCTGATCGCGACGCCGAAACAGGACCTCCGCGCTTTCGCCCGCATAGTCATAGAACCCCGCCCCATCGCGCACACCCGAGCGGCCAGCCTCGATCAACCCGCGCAAGACCGGGCTGTCACGCCCTGAGACTGGCGGCTGGTACGTGCCCGCCGAAACCCCGTTGCGCACCATCTCAAGCCCGGTGAAATCCATCTTGCGCATGTGCCCGAGCACGGCCATCCGCGCCACCAGCCCATGGCGGATCGACCTGTCGATCTCTTCCGCGCCGGCCCAGCCTTCCTCGATCATGCGCAGACATTCGAGGTTCAGGGCCATCTGCAGGCGATTGGCAACGTAGCCGGGGACCAGCCTGTCGAAGACGACGGGCGCCTTGCCCATCTCGGCATAGAAGCGTTCGAGCATGGAAATGACCTGCGGATCGGTCCCGGGACCGGGCGCGAGGTCCACCAGATCGATGAGGTAGGGCGGCGTGTACCAGTGCGCGATCGCCGCACGGTCCTGCCGCCGCCGCGGCATCAGCGGAAAAACATCGAGATAGGACGTGTTGCTCGCCCAGACCGCCCCGGCGGCGCAAACCCGGTCCAGTTCGTCATAGACGGCGCGCTTCACCTCGGCGCTCTCCACGACCGCCTCCACCACCAGCTCCGCGCCCTCCGCCGCCTCGGGCAGCACGGAGGTATAGCGGATCCGGCCAAGCGCTTCGCCGCCCGCCTTCTGCGTGACAGTGCCCGATTGAACCAGTGTGTCGAGCGCGCCATCGATCAATCCCGGCGCTGCGGCCAGGACGGGCGCGGATACATCGTGAAGCGCGACCTCGCACCCTCCCAGTGCATGTACCAGCGCCAGCGCATGGCCCATCGTTCCCGCGCCGATGACGGCAACGGCCTTTGGTTGCGCGACACCGGTCACAGGCTGCCCCGTCGCACTGTTTCAAGAGGCAGATCTATCACCACCGACGCCGCGGCCCCGTCAAGACGGGCGAGAACGTGGTTTGCCACCGCCTCGCCGATCAGACGGCTGGGGGGCGGATCGTGCTGATGCCGGGGTTGGAACACCCCGCGATCTCGAGATCGCCGTAACCCAGCAACGCCAGCTCGCCCGGGACGGAGATGCCCCTGCGCTGCGCCTCGAAGAGCGCACCGATGGCAAGCATATCGCCCGAAAAGGCGATTGCCGTTATCCGCGTGTCCCCCGCCAGCACGGTCCCCAGCGCCGCGCCGCCCTCGCCCGGGCCGCGCCCGGCGACGTCGTGGCAGGCAACTTCTCGCCCGGTCAGCGCCTTGAACCGCGCGGCAAACCCGCGCGCCCGCGCCCGCGCGCGGCTGTCACGGTCCAGCGTCGCACCGACAAAAGCAACGTCGCGGTGACCTTTCTCCACCAGCGCCTCGGCCGCCATCTCTCCGGCCCGCGCCTGCGAGAACCCCACCGTGCTGTCCATGAAACCGCCGTCGGTGTCCCACATGCCGATCACCGGGCAGCCGGACCGTGACAGGTGGCCCAGCACGCCGCGTCCCTGGCCAAGCCCGGTAATCACCAGCGCCGAGGGCCGCCAGCCCGAAAGTGCCGCGACCAGCTCTTCCTCGCTGTCGGGGTCGTAGCCGTGGCAGCCGACCATCAACTGCAGACCGCGCTTTTCCAGAACCTCGCTCATGGCTTCCAGCGTCCCGGCAAAGAAGGCATTCGTCAGACTTGGCACGACGACCCCCACCAACGCGGATCGCGCGCCCGCAAGGCTGCCTGCCACCGGATCGGGGGCATACCCCAGCCGCGCGGCGGCCTCCTGCACCTTTTCCCTCAGACCCGGAGACACCTTCTCGGGCTGCCTGAGGACACGAGACACAGTGGCGAGCGAGACCCCCGCCACCCGCGCGACCTCCTCCATGCGGACCCGTCCCTTGGGTTTGGCCATCTCCATCATCGTGAAAGCGCTCTCAATCTTGTTCTTCTCTGCGTACCTTTATTACATCCATGCTTTTAGTAGACCAAGAAACGCAATGAATCAAATCTTGAAAGCGCTTTCAAAGTCGCCCTAGACTGTCCCCGCACACAGGAAAGGAACCTCACATGCAAGATGACCGAACGTCGGGCGCCCGTTACATGGCCGAAGCCCTGAAGCATCTGGGCGTAAGTCACGTCTTCTTCATGGACGCGATCCTGCGACCCACGCTGGTTGAAATGGAGGAGCTGGGCATCGCTCGCATCATGGCCCACGCCGAGAAATCCGCCGCCTATATGGCGGATGGATACGCGCGGGTCACCGGCCGTGTCGGCGTCTGCATGTGCCAGTCGGTCGGTGCGGCGAACCTCGCCGCGGGGCTTCAGGACGCCCGGTTGCACCGGGCCCCCGTCGTTGCGCTGACGGGCAAGAAAGAGGCGATGCTGCAGTATCGAAACGCCTACCAGGAAGTGCCGCACGCCCCGCTCTTTGCCCCGGTCACCAAGGCGAGCATGGCCGTGGACGAGCCCGCGGCGCTGCCGCACCTGCTGGCGCAGGCGTTCCGCACCGCGGGCGACAGTTCTCCCGGTCCGGTGCACCTCGACCTCGATGGTCTGGGTGGAGAGCGCATCGAACAGGGCGACTTGACCGGTGCGCCCGTCCCCGATCCGGCCTTGGGCGCCCTGCCGCGCCACCGCCCCCACGCCGGAGATGCCGTCATTACGGCGGCAGCCGAACGGATCAGATCCGCGAAACGCCCTGTCTTCGTGGTCGGGGCGGGCGCGCTTCAGGTCGGGGCGCAGGCCGCCCTGCGCAAGCTGGCAGAGGCATGCGACATTCCCGTCGCCACGTCGCTTGGCGGGCGCGGCATCCTGCCCACGGATCATCCCCTGCACATCGGAACGGTCGGCAGCTACTCCGCGCCGCCTGCGAATCGGCTGGTTTCCGAAGCCGACCTCGTGATCTTCGTCGGATGTCACGCGGGCGACCAGCCGACGCATGCCTATACAGTTCCGGCGCCGGGCACCCCGATCGTTCAGATCGACCTCGACGGACAGGAAATCGGTCGAAACTACCCCGATACGCTGCCTGTCTGGGGCTGCCCGGCGCAGGCGTTGGCCGACCTGCACGACCAGCTCGGATCGTCCTTGGCACCTCGGCAGGACTGGGCCAGCCACGCGGGCGGCGTGGTGGCGGCCTGGCGCGAGGAAATGCGCCCTCATACCACAAGCGATGCAACCCCCATCCGGGTCGAACGGCTGTGCACCGAGATTGCATCCGCTCTGCCGGAGAATGCCGTGCTCGTGGCTGATACCGGCTATTCCGGTATCTGGACAGCGACCGTCCTCGATCTTCCCCACGCGGGTCAGACCTACCTCCGCGCGGCGGGGTCACTCGGCTGGGCCTTTCCCGCCGCCCTTGGCGCCCAGGTCGGCGCACCGGATCGGCCGGTCGTCTGCTTTTCCGGCGACGGCGCGTTCTATTATCACCTGAGCGAACTGGAGACCCAGCGCCGCTGGAACATCCCGGTGGTGACGGTGATCAACAACAATTCCGGCTTTGGCCAGGGCGTCTACAAGGTGCGTGGACACTATGGCGACCGACCCGGAAACCCAGACGAGATCAACCGGTTCGGTCCCACGGATTTTGCGGCGATCGCGCGCGATTTCGGAGTCAAGGGGATTCGGATCGAGGACCCTGCAGACCTCGCCCCGGCGCTGGAACGAGCCATCGCAGGGCGCAAGCCCGTCCTGCTGGACGTGGTGACGGACATCCATCCGCGCGCACCGGAACCTTGGCAACCCTAGGCCTGAATTCACTCTAAAACCCTGAAAGAGAACGCCTTTCGCAATCTGCGTCGGGCGTTCTTGCGCGTTGGCTGCATCCTGCGACTTGCCTGAAATTACAGTAGTTGACACTTGTTTGGTGAATTGCCAGAGTGTTTTTGAAACTAGTTTCATCAAATGAAACTCGTGGGGTCGGCTGGGAGGCAGACCCAAACCAGGGAGGAGAGCCATGAAGCTCCTGAAGTACGCGGCCGCGTTTGCGCTGACCGCTCAAATTGCCACCGCGCAAGAGCCCCAGACCGGAGGCACCTTGCGACTGATCGCACAGCCGGAGCCGCCGATGCTCATGCTCGGCCTGAACCAGCAGGGTCCGACCCAGTTCGTCGCAGGCAAGATCTACGAAGGTCTGCTCCGCTACGGCCCCGACCTGTCGGCGATGCCCGGACTGGCCGAAGCCTGGGAGGTTTCCGAAGACGGCCTGACCTACACCTTCGATCTTCAGGACGATGTCACCTGGCACGACGGCGAGCCGTTCACGTCCGATGACGTCGTGTTCTCTCTCTCCGAATTCCTGCCCGAAGTGCATCCCCGCGCCCGTGGGGTACTGGAACGGGTCAAGGAAATCAGCGCCCCCGACGACAACACGGTCAAGATCACCCTGAACGAGTCGTTCCCGGCGTTCCTCCAGTCCTTCGAAGTGTCCAGCACGCCGATGATCCCGGCCCACCTGTACCGGGACACCGACTACCGGGCGAACCCGGCGAACGATACGCCTGTCGGCACGGGCCCGTTCAAGCTGGACGAATGGCAGCGCGGCTCCTTCATCCGGCTGGTCCGCAATGACGACTACTGGCAGGACGGCAAGCCCTATCTCGACGAGATCGTCTTCAACATCGTGCCCGACGCGGCGTCGCGCGCGGTCGCTTTCGAGACCGGCGAAGTGGACGTCCTGCGCGGCGGCGACGTGGAGTATTTCGACGTGCAGCGCCTTGCCGCCCTGCCCGATACCGAGGTCACGAATGCAGGCTGGGAATTCCTGTCACCGATCATCTGGGTGCAGTTCAACCTGCGCAACGAGCCGATGAACGATCCCCGCTTCCGCAAGGCGGTGTGGCATGCGATCGACCGCGATTTCATCGCCAACGCGATCTGGATGGGCTTTGCGGATCCGGCCGACGGTCCTCTGCCCGCGAATTCGCCCTACCATGCGGACAACCTGCCGGCCGCCGACTATGACCCCGAAAAATCCCGCGCGCTGCTGGACGAGATGGGTCTCACACCGGACGACAACGGTGTGCGCGTCACCGTCCGCTATCTCAGCCTGCCCTACTCCGAAACCTACATCCGCATGGGCGAATACGTGCGCCAGCAGCTGCGCGAAGTGGGGATCGAGCTGGACGTGACGCAAACCGATGTCGGCGGATGGGCACAGACGCTGGGCCAGTGGGACTATGACCTGACCATGAACCTGCTCTACCAGTACGGCGACCCGGCCCTCGGCGTGGAGCGTGCCTACGTGTCGAGCAACCTTGTGCAGGGGTCTCCCTCGGCCAACGTGTCGGGCCTCGACAATCCCGAGATCGACCGCCTGCTTTCCGAAGCCGCCAGCGCGACCAGCGACGAGAAGCGCAAGGAACTCTACCAGGCGTTTCAGCAGAAAGTCGTCGAAGAGGCGTATTTCGCCTACCTCGTGCGGGTCAACTTCCCCACCGTCTACCACACGCGGGTCCGCAACCTCGTCGACAGCGCGATCGGTCTGAACGACACGATGGCGGACGTCTGGATCGCACGCTGATCCCACCGTACCCTCCCTTCCCCCTCCGCCCCGGCGGTGGGGGATCTGACACGGATATTCTCCCATGCAGCGCTTCTCCTTCGTTCTCGGCCGCCTCATCAAGGGCATCTTCGTCATCCTGGCGATCGGTGTTCTGGCCTTCTTCGTGATCCGGCTCGTACCCGGCGACCCGGTCGCGGTCATCGCCGGCAAATCCGGGTCGGTGGACGCGGAATACATGGAGGCCCTGCGCACCCGACTGGGGCTGGATCAGCCGATCCTCGTCCAGCTCGGCATCTTCATGAAGGGTCTGGTCCAGGGCGACCTCGGCCAGTCCTACCGGCAGGGCGCCCCCGTGATGGAGATCATCCTCGAACGGCTGCCGGCCACCCTGCTGCTCACGCTCAGCGCCTCGGCCATCTCGATCCTGCTGGGGGTGATGGCCGGCGCGCTGGCCGCCCGGCGGCACGGCACATGGGCCGACAGCGCGATCAGCACGCTGGCCCTGATCTTCTATGCGACTCCCCTGTTCTGGATGGGCCTCATGGCGATCCTCCTGTTCTCGCTCGTCCTTGGCTGGTTCCCGGCCTTCGGCATGGTCTCTTCCGACATGCGCTACGAGGGACTGCGCCACGTGCTTGACGTGCTGCACCATCTCGTCATGCCGATGACGATCCTCGGCCTGTTCTACATGGCGGTCTACGCCCGGCTCACCCGTGCCTCGATGCTCGAAGTGGCCGAGATGGATTTCGTCCGGACGGCGCGGGCCAAGGGCATGACAGAGGCCTACATCACCCGCCGTCATATCCTGCGCAACGCGCTGCTGCCGGTCATCACCTTTGCAGGCATCCAGGCGGGCCACCTGATCGGCGGGACCGTTCTGGTGGAGACCGTGTTCGGATGGCCCGGCATCGGGCGGCTGGCATTCGACAGCCTGCTTCAGCGCGACTACCCGGTGCTTCTGGGCATCTTCATCATCACCTCGGTGATGGTCGTCGTCTTCAACATCATCACCGACATTCTCTACACGCTTGTCGATCCCCGCATCGAGGTGACGCAATGACCGGTTCCTGGACGATCTTCCTGCGCAACCGCGCCGCCCTGTGCGCCTTTGCCTGCCTCCTGCTCATCGCAGCGCTGGCGATGGGCGCCTCGCTGATCTACCCGCAGTCACCCTGGAAGATGGTCGGCGCACCATTCCAGGCGCCGCTTGAGAACGGTTTTCTTCTTGGCACCGACATGCTGGGCCGCGACATCGCGGCGGGGCTCGTCTACGGCGCTCGGGTCTCCCTGATGATCGGCCTGATTTCCACCGGCATCGCGCTGGTGATCGGCATCGGAATCGGGGCCGTCGCAGGCTACGCCGGCGGGCTGGTCGACGATCTTCTGATGCGCCTTACCGAAGTGTTCCAGACCATTCCCAGCCTGATCTTCGCCATCGTTCTGGTGGCCATCATGAGCCCTTCCATCAATTCCATCGTCCTCGCGATCTCGGTGGTTTCGTGGCCGCCGGTGGCGCGCCTCGTCCGGGCCGAGTTCCTCAGCCTGCGCAGCCGGGAGTTCGTCGAGGCCTCGCGCGTGCTGGGGCTGCCGAGCTGGCGCATCATGCTGACCGACATCCTCCCCAACGCCATGGCACCGGTCATCGTGACAGCCACCCTCATGGTCGCGACCGCGATCCTGATGGAATCCGGCCTCAGCTTCCTCGGGCTGGGCGACCCCGACATGATCAGCTGGGGATACCAGATCGGTGCCGCGCGGACGATGCTGCGCACCGCCTGGTGGATGAGCTTCTTCCCCGGTGTCGCGATCATCATCACCGTGTTGTGCCTGAACCTCGTGGGCGAAGGACTGAGCGACGCGCTCAACCCGAACCTGAAACGGAGGAAGAAGTGATGCCGCAGGACGAAAGCATGAAAGACGGGATCCGTATCGTGCCCTCGGCGCCTCCCCTGCTCGAAGTCCGCGACCTGACCGTGGCCCTGCCCGACGGCGCGGACCGGCCCAACGCGGTCGAACAGATCAGCTACAGGGTGGAACCGGGCCGGATCACCTGCATCGTCGGGGAATCCGGTTCGGGCAAGTCCATGACAGCCAATGCGATCATGGGCCTGCTGCCCCGGCCCCATGTCCGCGTGACGGGCGGATCGCTGCTCTTTCAGGGGCAGGAACTGCTGACCCGCAGCGAAGCGGAGATGCGCAAGGTGCGCGGCGCCGATATCTCGATGATCTTCCAGGAACCGATGACCGCCCTCAATCCGCTGATGACGGTAGGCCAGCAGATCGAAGAGGTCATCCGCAAGACCGAACCGCTGCCCCGCGCGGCCATGCGCCGGCGGATCGCCTCGCTTCTGGCGGACATGCACCTTCCGGATCCCGATACCCTTCAGGACAGCTATCCCTTCCGGTTGTCCGGCGGGCAGCGGCAGCGGGTGATGATCGCCATGGCGCTCGCGCTCAGGCCGAAACTCCTAATCGCCGACGAACCCACCACGGCGCTCGACGTGACGACGCAAAAGCAGATCCTCGCGCTCATCCGCGAACAGCAGACCCAGAACGACATGGGCGTGATGTTCATCACCCACGACTTCGGCGTCGTGGCAGAGATCGCGGACCACATCGTCGTGATGGAGCGTGGGAAGGTGGTCGAGGAAGGCTCGGTCGATTCCGTGCTGAACCGCCCCCGGCACCCCTACACGCGCAAGCTGATCGCCGCGGTACCGACGCTGGACGACCACGCACGCACCCGCCCCGCGGAAACGCCATTGCTGTCGGTCCGGGACGCCTGCAAGACGTACGTCTCGCGCGGCGGGCTCTTCGGCGGACGGCGCGAAGTGCCCGCGCTCCGCTCGGTCTCGTTCGACCTGCACGAGGGCGAGATCATCGGCCTCGTGGGCGAATCCGGTTCCGGCAAATCCACGCTGGCGCGCGCCGTGATGCGTCTGACGCAAATCGACACCGGTCAGATAGACATCGACGGCACCCCGATCGACGCGCCGGGGCTGGACCTGCCGTCGGCAATCCAGTTCGTGTTTCAGGATCCTTATGCCTCCCTCAATCCGCGGCGGCGGATCGGGCGGGCGCTGACCATCGGGCCGATGCAGCACGGCGTTCCCCGGCAAGAGGCGTGGGACCGCGCGCGGCAGATGCTCGAAATCGTCGGCCTCGACGCCTCGGTGATGGACCGTTTCCCGCATGAATTCTCGGGCGGACAGCGCCAGCGCATCGGGATCGCCCGCGCCCTGACCATGCAGCCGCGCATCCTGATCGCGGATGAGGCTGTCTCGGCCTTGGACGTGTCCGTGCAGAAGCAGGTCCTGCGCCTACTGGAGGACATCCGCCTCAACATGGGCATCGCCATTCTTTTCGTGACCCACGACCTGCGGGTTGCCGCAACGATCTGCCACCGACTTCTCGTGATGCGCAAAGGTGAAATCGTGGAGGAAGGCAGCACCAAGGAAATCTTCGCCAACCCCCGAAGCGACTATACCCGCGCCCTGCTGGACGCGGTGCCGGGGAAACACTGGCACAAACCCCAACTGGAGGAAATGTTATGACCGGCAAGACCATGGTCGAAAAGATCATGTCACGCATCAGCGGCGGCGCCCCCGTCTCGGCGGGCGATGAGCTCAAGATCAGGCCCGACTTCGTGATGGCCTATGACTTCCCCGGCTATACCGACGTGATCTTCAAGACGGTGAAGGAAAAGTTCGGCTTGACCGAACTGCCGGCAAAGGAACGCTTCGTGATCTTCATCGACCACATGGTGCCCGCCGTCGATCCCAAGGAGGAAGAATTCCACGAGATGACCCGCGCATGGTGCCGTGAGTTCGACATCACCTGCGTCGAGCGCGAAGGCATCGGCCACCACGTGGCCGGAGAGACAGGCTATGGCGTGCCGGGTGCCTTCGCGGTGCACTACGACGGCCACATCTCGCAACTGGGCGCGCTGGGATGCCTCGCGGTGAACATGCCGCGTCAGACACTGACCGAAGCCTTCGTGCGCGAATACATCGATTTTCAGGTGCCCCAGACGATACGTCTCAACCTGGTGGGCAAGGTTCAGCCGGGGGTCATGCCCCGCGACCTGTTCCACGGGATCGTGCAGAAGCTCGGGAACAAGTTCGCCCGCTTCGCGGTGCTCGAACTGGGCGGCGAGGTGATCGACCAGCTGTCACTGGACGGGCGGCAGGCGCTGACCAGCATCTCGATGTTCACCGGGGCGCTCTCCGCGGTGATAAACCCCGACCAGGCGATGCTGGACCACGCGCTGCCCATTGCCCGGCTCCAGATCGAGCCCGTGTCGAGCGATCCGGATTGCACCTACCTCGCCACCCACACCGTCGACGTCAGCGAGATCGGCGTGATGGTGGCGCAGCCGCCCTCGCCCTCGCGCACCACGCCGCTGGACGAAGTGTCGGGGCTGGACGTGCAGGTCGGCTACATCGGCTCCTGCGCCTCGGGCCGGATCGAGGATCTGCGCGCGGCGGCCAAGGTGCTCAAGGGGCACAAGATCGCCCCCGGCTTTTCCCTGCACGTCGTGCCCACTTCACGGCGGATCATGACGCAGGCGGCACAGGAAGGGCTGCTCGAAATCTTCAGCGATTGCGGCGCCTTCGTCTCTTCCGCCTCCTGCGATTTCTGCTACGGGCGGATCGCCACGATGCGCGAGGGCCAGCGCGCCGTTTCCACGGGCACTCTGAACGTCAAGGGCCGGATGGGCAGCCCCGATTCCGAGATCTTCCTCGTGAACGCGGCCGTGGTCGCGCGCACCGCCATCGACGGCCGCATCCCCCGTTCTTCCGACATGGTGGAGGAGATGCAGTGATGACCGAAACGGCCCTCAAATCCCTGCCCCGCCTCGAAGGGCGCGCCGCATGGATCTTCCACGAGGAAGACTATGACATCGACCAGATCATCGGCGTCAAGAACATCCGGATCCAGGACCTGGACGAGCTTTGCGGCATCGCCATGCAGACCTACGACCCGGATTTCCGCACATCCGTCCGGCCCGGCGACCTCTTGGTGGGGGGGCGAACTTCGGTTTCGGCCACCCGCATTCGCCGCCGATGAAGGCGATGCGCCACATGGGCGTCGGCGGTGTCATCGCGGAATCCTTCGCGCCGACATACTATCGGGGCGAGACGGCGATGGGTTTTCCGCAGATCACCTGCCCCGGGATCCTCGGTGCGGTCGCACGGTGGGACGACCTGCGCGTCGACTGGGACACGGGCATGGTGCTGAACCTGACCCAAGGTGTCGAACTCCCGTTCGAAATGCCGACGAAGACCGAACAGAACCTGCTGATCCACGGCGGACACATGAACTACCTCTACGACTCGTTTTCCGGCAGTGCCGGCAGAAAGGACTGATCCCATGATGACCAAATCAGAAATGGCCCAGGCCATCCGCAGCGGTAAATGCCTGTGGAGCGCGGGCTGCCACGACGTGCTCTCCGCGAAACTGGTGGAAAAGGCCGGTTTCGACGTCCTGCTGACCTCGGGCTTCGGGATTTCCGCGTCCCTGCTGGGACAGCCCGACGTCGAGGTCTACTCGATGACGGAGAACCTGGGCGTGGTGCGCAACGTGTCCAACGCGGTGCAGATCCCCGTGATCGCCGACGCCGACACCGGGTACGGCAACGCCATCAACGTCATGCGCACGGTGCGCGAGTTCGAACAGGCTGGCGCCGCCGCGATGATCATCGAGGATCAGGTCATGCCCAAACGGTGCCCGGCCGTCGCCTCCCGGCTCGAACTGATCCCGGTGGAGGAAGGCGTTTCCAAGATCCGCGCCGCTGTCGCCGCCCGGCGCGACCCGGACACCCTGATCGTCGGACGGACCGACGCGGACACCAAGGAAGAAAGCATCAGGCGCGCCCGCGCATATGCCGACGCCGGGGCCGACATGATCCAGCCGATCAGCGCGGGCTACGCGTCGCTCGACGATCTGCGCGACCTGCGCGAAGCCTGCGGCGTGCCGCTGTCCCTGCAGATCATGCGCTGGCTGGAAAGTGACCTGTCCGGCGACGAGATCGAAAGCGTGGCGGGCATCGCCCATTTCCCCCTCGTATCGCTCCTCAGCGCGACCCGCGCGATGGAAAGCGCGCTCACCCGCGTGCGGAACGCCCGCACCACGCGCGCCCTGGACCAGGGGGACCAGACCAGCCTGAACGACTTCAAGCATTTCATCGGCTTCCCCGAGGTGGAGCGGCTGCAGGAAGAATTCATGAAGGACATCGCATGACGCGAAGTATGCTAGGCTGAAATCCCAGGCAGGCCGGATCACGGGGACAGATGAAGACTTCAGACACCACAACCACCGTATCCGGCATGCCGAAAGTACGGGCGATCGAGCGCGCGATGATGGTCCTGCGGGCCTTTCGGCCCCAGCATCCCAAGATGTCCCTGACCGAGATCGCCCAGGCCACCGGCCTCGACAAGGCGACGACGACACGGATCCTTGGCACCCTGATGGCCTGCGACATGGTCGTTCACGACACCGTGTCGCGGCGCTACTGGCTGGGCTTCGACATCCTGTCGCTGGCGGCCAGCGTGCCGGGCCAGCACGACCTGCACCAGATCGCGGACCCGATCCTGCGGGACGTCTCGATACGGACGGAATGCCTGACCTTCCTCGCCACGTATGGCAAGGAAGGCGCTGTCTGCATCGCACGTGCGGTCATCGACCCTCCCGTGCAGGTGCAGCTGTGGAACATCGGCGAAGTCCGCCCCTACAACCAGGGGGCCGGCCCCAAGCTGCTGCTGGCGCATATGCCCGCGGATCAGCGGGCGGCCTATCTCGCGACGGACCTGCCCTCCGCCAACCCGACGACGATCACCGATCCGCGCGAACTCGCCCGCATGGTCGACGAGATGCGCGGTCAGGATACGGCATTTTCCCGCGACGACATCATCGAGGGTCTCAGCGCACAGGCACAGACCATCCGCGATCAGGACGGTGCGGTCACCGCCGTCATCAGTGTCGTCGGGCTCAACCCCCTTTTCTCGGATGAAGGGCGCGGCACGATCGGCGCCGCGCTGGCCGAGGCGGCGGAACTGTTGTCGCGCCGGCTGTCCATCTCCGGCCTGCTGTAACGGGCGGCGCCGATACCCTGTCTTGTCATCCGTGACCCGCAAGTGAGGGTGCCGCGGCTGAAGCGATTGCAATTCCGTCAGCCGGGTTGCAAGGATGCGCGCAATTTACCGGGAGGACCAATCATGCGCACGTGGCCAGAACACATCACCGACCGGATTGCCGTCGAAACCCATTTCGGCCGGTCCGGAATCAAGTGTTTTTCCGACCGCCCCGCCGATCTCAACGCGATGCTGGCCGACGCCGTCTCGGCCAACCCGGACGGCGAGGCGCTGGTCTGCGACGATCTGCGGCTGACCTACCGCGAGGTCGAATCAAAGGTCGAAGCCGTCAGCGCGGGCCTTGCAGAGCTTGGCCTTGGCCAGGGCGACCGGATCGCGCTGCTTCTGGCGAACGGCCCGGAGTTCCTGATCGTCCTGTTGGCCGGCCTCCGGATCGGGGCCATCGCGGTGCCGATCAACGTCCGCGAGCAGAAACCCGAACTGCAGCACATCCTCGACGACTGCGGTGCCGCCGTGCTGGTGCATGACGCCGACACCGCCGACAAGCTGCCCGACCCCGAGACGACGCCGGCCCTGCGGCACCGCGTCAGCGTCGGGGGGACGGTCGCGGGGTCCAGGGGCTACGACAGCCTGTCGGCGACGGGCGCGCGCAAGGCGCCCGCGCAGGTCGGCGAGGAAGACACGGCCGTCATCCTCTATACCTCGGGCACCACGGGACGGCCCAAGGGGGCGATGCTGACCCATCTCAACATCATCCACTCCGCCATGCATTTCGAACTCTGCATGGAACTTGGCAAGAACGAACGCTCCCTGCTTTCGGTGCCCGCCTCGCATGTCACCGGATTGGTGGCGACGCTGTTCACCATGCTGCGCACGGCAGGCTGCAGCGTCATCATGCGCGCGTTCAAGGCAGAGGATTTCCTGGCTCTCGCCGCGCGGGAGAAGGTGACTCAGACGCTGATGGTCCCGGCGATGTACAACCTCTTCTTGCTGCGCTGCACGGTATCGGACTACGACCTGTCGAACTGGCGGATCGGGGGATACGGCGGCGCGCCGATGGCCGAATCGACCATTCGCGAGCTGACGGAAAAGCTGCCCAACCTCGTCCTGATGAACGCCTATGGCGCGACCGAGCTGACCTCGCCCGCGACCATCCTGCCGCCGGGACTGGGCGCCGAGCGGGCCGACAGCATCGGCATCGCCGTGCCCTGCGGGGACATCCGGATCGTGGATGCGCAGGGCGAGGACACAGCAACGGATGTGCCTGGCGAGATGTGGATCAAGGGACCGATGGTGGTGCCCGGATACTGGAACAATCCCGAAAAGACGGCCCAGGAATTTCAGGACGGCTACTGGAAAAGCGGCGACGTCGGATCGCGCGATGCCCAGGGGTTCATCCGGCTGCACGACCGCGCCAAGGACATGATCATCCGCGGCGGCTACAACATCTATAGCGCCGAGGTGGAGAACACGCTGACCGCGCACCCCGCGGTGATGGAATGCGCGGCCATCGGCCAGCCCGACCCGGTGCTGGGTGAAAAGCTGCACGTCTTTGTCTGCAGCAGCGACCCCGCCCTCGACGCCGATGCGGTCAGGGCCCATTGCGCCGCCGGTCTCGCCGACTACAAGACCCCGGATTTCGTGACGTTCTGCGACGAACCGCTGCCGCGCAACGCGAACGGGAAGGTGGTCAAGAAAGTGCTGCGCGATCTGGTCGAAACCGGAACCTAGGCAAGCACCCCGTTGATGATGGTTTCCGCGAGCGTCTCGGCGATCCTGATCTGGTCGGCGCCGGTCTGGTCGGGCCGGACGCGATACCAGTCCACCAGCGAGTTGAGCGCGCCCATGATCGCACGCCCGGCGATCGCGATATCGGGTGCCGACAGGCTGCCGTCCTCGACCCCCTGCTGAAGCACCGCGCGGTAGAGATCCTCGTAGTCGTTGCGCCGCGCGATCAATTCATTCAGCACGTCCCTTTCGACGCCGATCTTCTGTCCGTGCAGGTAGACGTTCACGCCCTGTCGTATGCTGCGCTGGAACGGCAGGGTCTCCATCATCACGATTGCGTGGGCACGGGCCATGCGCAACAGCTTCTCCGGGGGCGGCAAGGCCTGTTGCATGATCGGCTCCACCGCGTCGAAACAATACTGCATCGCCTGCCGGTAGACGGCGAAGAAGATCTGATTCTTCGATTCGAAGTGGTGATAGACGCGCCCCTTGGTCGATCCCAGTTCCCGGGCCATGTCATCCATGGTGGCCTTTTCCAGCCCGTATTTCATGAAGCAGACCGCGGCGGCCTCGATGATTTCCTTGCGGCTTGCCAGTTGTCGTTTGGTCAGTAGAGCCTGTGGTGCTGTCATCTTCCGGTCCGTCATTGTGTCGCGGGGGCGCAACGCGCGCGCCGCCCGGCCCCATACGGGCAGTTTTTGCCCCCCTTGTGCAAGCTTTGCGAGAATTGACGCGGCGGCGATGCTTGACACTCGGATCATGCCACTGATCTATAAACATACCAGTCGGAATGTTTTTGCGATTTGCTGCGGGAGGAGCCGGGCACGCATCCCAACAGGTTGAAGGCGCATCCCGCCAAGACCCGCCGCCGGACTTTCGGCACACTGAATCAAAAGCTCGGGAGGAGCACAATGAACTACTTCAAAACGTCATCCGCGATCGCTGCGGTCGCCATGGGAATGGCCTCTGCCGCCACGGCACAGGAAAGCCTGAACTTTGCCTATGGCTACCCCGAAAGCTCGGCCATCGGCATCGCCGTCGCCGACTACAAGAGCGCCGTGGAAGAGCGTTCCGAGGGCAGCCTGTCCGTCACCGGCTTCCCGATGTCCCTTCTGAGCCTGTCGGAAACCAGCCCCGGCGTGCGCGACGGACTGGCCGACGTGGGCTTCGTCCTAACCCCGTACCTGCCCGCCGAATACAGCACGAACCTGTTCCTGCACGAACTCAACCTGCTGATCACCCTCGCGGAAAACCCGACCGGCAAGGAGCCTCTGGCCTACACCGGCGCGATGCTGGAATACACCTTCAACGACTGCCCCGAGTGCCTCGCGGAGTATCAGGCGCAGAACCAGGTCTATACCGGCGGCGGCGTGACCCCGCTCTACAACCTGTTGTGCAAGGACGTGCAGATCACGTCGATCGAGGATCTGGCAGGCAAGCGCCTGCGCGCCGGCGGCGCCGGTTTCGTGCGCTTTGCCGAGAAGTTCGGCGCACAGGGTGTCCGGTTGCCGGTGAACGAGGTCTACGAAGGTCTGGACCAGGGGATCCTCGACTGCGCGATGAACAGCGCCCCCGAACTGACCAACTACAACCTGCACGAAGTCGTCACCGACATCACGCTGGCGGTTCCCGGCGGCGCCTTCGCGGGCGTGGCATCCGCCAACGTCAACGCCGACCGCTGGAAAGCGATGACCGACGCGCAGCGCGAAGCGCTGTTGTGGGGCGGTGCGCAGATCACCGCGAGCACGACATGGGGCTTCTACACCGATGATGCTGTCGCCATCCAGAACGCAAAGGACAAGGGCATCAACATCCTCGAAGCGGACGCCGAACTGGCGGCAGCGGTCAAGGAATTCGCCCGCGAGGACCTGAACATCGTCTCCGATCTCTTCCGCGACACCTACGGGGTCGAGCGCGCGACCGAGATCCGCGACGAATTCCAGCCGATCCTCGAAAAATGGTATGGTCTGGTTGCCGATGTCGAAACCAAGGAGCAGCTTCAGCAGCTCTACTGGGACGAGGTGATTTCCAAGGTCGATCCGGCAAGCTACGCTCAATAATCATCGCTGTCGGGGCATCCTGCGCCAAGGGTGCCCCGATTCTTTCGCCCAGCCCGAAAGTGGAGGACGGACCATGAAAGTCATCGGCAAGCTGATTTCGGGGATCAATGGCCTTGCGTCGGGGATTGCGGGCGTGTTGGTCATCATCATGGTGGTGCACGTCTCGGCCGACGTCACGATGCGCTACGTGTTCGAGCGGCCCCTTGATGCCACGATACTTTACGTGTCGGTCTTCTACATGATCGCGATCGCCTTCCTGCCGCTCGGATTGGTGGAACAGAAGGACAGCCATATCGCGGTTGAGCTCCTGGCCGAACGCTTCCCCGACCGGATCCAGACCGCCCTGGCCTTCATTGCGACCCTGGTCACCGCGATCGTTGCGGCAGCCGTGACCGTGCGCACGGGCCAGGAAGCGTTGTCGAAATACGCGGCCGGGGCCTATTCGATCGAGGCGGGCGGCAAGATCCTGACATGGCCCAGCTACTTCTACCTGCCCATCGGTTTCGGGATGATGGCGGTCGTGTCAGTCTGGAAGCTGATCGCGATGCTGACCGGACGTGACAGCGGCCTGAGCATGATGAAGGTCGAAGACCCCTACCTTTCCGAAGAAAAGTCCAATGTCTGACATCCAAATTGCCGGCCTGTTCGTTGGCGCCCTGTTCTTCCTGATCCTGATGCGTGTGCCGATCGGCATCTCGCTGATCGCGGTGTCGTTCGGCGGCCTGTGGTCGATGTTCAACTGGAACATCGCATGGGGCTCGCTGGGCATTGTGCCTTACAACTTCGCCAACAGCTGGGTGCTCAGTTCGATCCCCGCCTTCCTGATGATGGGTTTCATCTGCTACCACACGCGGCTCACGCAGGGGTTGTTCAGCGCGGCACAGACATGGCTTTCGGGCCTTCCAGGCGGGCTCGCCATCGCGTCGGTCTTCGGCTGCGCGGGCTTTGCCGCCGTGACCGGGTCCTCCGTCGCCTGCTCCGCCGCCATGGGCAAGATCGCCGTGCCCGAGATGATGCGGAACCGCTACAGCCCGGAACTGGCGACCGGCACCATCGCCGCCGCAGGCACCATCGGTGCGCTGATCCCGCCCTCCATCCTGATGATCCTCTACGGCATCATCTCGCGCCAGTCGGTCAGCCAGCTTTTCCTCGGCGGCCTTGTGGTCGGGATCATCACGCTGGCCGCCTATGTCCTGCTCATCGTGGTCCGGGTCAAACTGAACCCGAACCTCGCGCCCCCGGTGGACGGCAACCGCGCGACACGCGCGGAAAAGATCAAGGCGCTCGGTCAGACATGGCCGGTCCTGCTGATCGTCATCGGCGTCTTCGCCGGCCTCTTCGGCGGGGCCTTCACCCCGACCGAAGCCGGCGCCATCGGTGCCCTCCTGTCAATGATCGTCGCCGCGCTCTACCGGACGCTGACCTTCCGGGCCATCCGGATGGCGGTGGTCGAGACGATCACCACCACCGCCGCACTGCTGATCATCGCGGTAGGCGCCAGCCTGCTGACACGGTTCCTCGCCCTGTCGGGCATCGGGGATGCGCTGTCGTCGTCGATCCTGGCCTTCGGCGTGTCGCCGGTGCTCATCATGATCGGCGTCGTGGTCGTCTACCTGTTGCTGGGCATGATGCTCGAACCCGTCGGCGCGATGCTGCTGACCCTGCCCATCGTCCTGCCGCTGGTGGACGAAACCGGCTACAGCCTGCTCTGGTTCGGCGTCGTGCTGGTCAAGCTGCTGGAAATCGGGATGATCACGCCACCGATGGGGATGAACGTCTTTGTCATCAAGGGGGTCGTGGGCAACGCGGTCTCGCTGACCGCCGTGTTCCGGGGGGTTTTCTGGTTCGTGGTCATCGATCTGCTGATCGTCGCCCTGCTGATCGCCTTTCCCGACATCGTGCTCTTCCTGCCCCGCTGGATGAACTGACGGCCGGACACTCGCCCGGTCCTCTTCGAAACGCACTCACACTGGAGACATCGACATGACCACAACCGGCAAGCAACTGTTCACCACGTTGGAAAGCGACGGCACGCTGACCGTCGCGCTCGAGGACGTGGATTTTCCCGATCCCACCGGTGACCAGGTCCTCGTCAGGATGGAAGCGGCGCCGATCAACCCGTCGGACCTCGCCATCCTGACCGGCGCGGCGGACCTCGAGAACGCGCAATACGAACCCGGCAAATACGTCGCCACCATGCCCGAACCGTTCAATTCAGGCTCGAAGGCACGGCACGGGCTGAAGCTCCCTGCCGGGAACGAAGGCGCCGGCACCGTCGTCGCGACAGGTGATACGGACGCCGCCAAGGCGTTGATGGGCCAACGCGTCGCCTGCGTGCCGGGCAACGCCTACAGCCAGTACTGCATCGCGCGGGCATCCATGTGTCTCCCCTTGGGCGACTATACCGCCGAAGAAGGCGCGAGCGGCTTCGTCAACCCGATGACGGCGCTGGGTTTCGCCGAGAACGCCAAGATGGACGGGCAGGACGCGATCCTTCACACCGTCGGTGCCTCCAACCTCGGCCAGATGCTGACCCGGATCTGCAAGGAAGACGGCCTCGGGCTCGTGAACATCGTGCGCAAGCAGGAACAGGCCGACCTGCTTGGCCAGATCGGCGCGGATCACGTCGTCAACTCTTCCGACGACGACTTCATGAAGCAGCTCCGCGCCGCCATCGATGACACCGGGGCATTCTACGGGTTCGATCCGATCGGCGGCGGCAAGACGGTGGACAGCGTGTTCAAGGCCATGGAACAGGTCGCCGTCGGCCACATGACCGAGTATTCGCGCTATGGCTCGAACCAACAGAAACGCATGTTCATCTATGGCCGCCTCGACACGGGGCCGACCGTGCTGTCCCCCAGCTACGGCTTCGGCTGGACCCTGTCGGGCTGGCTCTTGTTCCCGTTCCTTCAATCCGTGGGGCAAGACACGGTGAACCGGATGCGCAAGCGCGTCTTGGACAGCCTGACGACAACCTTCGCCAGCACCTACAAGAAGCGGGTGGATCTGGAAGAAATGCTGACAAAAGAAGCCGTCACCGACTACCGCGCGATGAGAACCGGGGAAAAATACCTCGTTACCCCCTGGAAGTGAGCTGAGGTCGCGGCGGCAGGCGTCGCCCCCTGCGGTCAGATCCGCATACGCGGCACGGCGTTCGGATCCAGCCGCAGTTCGATCAGCAGGGGCTTGTCCCGGTTTTCCATGGCCTTGATCGCCTGGTCGAGATCTTCGTTGTTCTCGACCAGTATACCGTGCCCGCCCAAGGCGGTCCCGACCTGCGCGAACGAGGGCCAGTCGAACATCGACAGGCCCGGATCCATCTTGCGGTCGAGGAACTGGATATGCTCGGCCCCGTAGGCGGAATCGTTCGCCACGATCACGATCAGGTCCTGCTTCATCCGGACGGCGGTGTTGAACTCGTTGATGCCGCCCATCATGAAACCGCCATCGCCGGTGAACAGCACCACCGGCCGCTTCGACACCGCGTAGCCCGCCCCGATGGCAACCTGCATCCCCAGCCCGATCGAGCCGAAATTCGTGGTCGCGAAAAAGCTTTCCGCGTCCGGACAGGAGATGCGGCACCAGACCTCGGTCATGAAGCGCCCGCCATCGGTGGTCAGGAACCGGTCCTTGGGCAGGGCCTCCTCCAGTCGGTCGAGCGCGTACTCGAAATTCACGAAGCCGGGCGCGGCCTTGTCCGGGTCGCCCTTGGGGTGCGCGGTGAGCACCTCCATGTCGAGTTCCGCGGCAAAGCCGCTGCCGGGGATCTCGGCTTCGTCAAGCCACCAGACGATGTTGTCGGCGGTAAGCCCGGCGTCGGCCAGCAGCGCCGCGTCGGGGTGGTAGTTCCTGGCAACCTCGGTGACGGTGTTGTTGATCTGGATGACCCGTTTTCCCTTCATCAGCGCCCCCTTGTCGGTGGTGAAATGATGCAGGGATGTCCCGAACGCGATGATGCAATCCGCCTTGCCGATCGCGTCATAGGCGGCGGGCGTGGACAAGGTGCCGAAGATGTCGATGTTATGCGGATGGCCGTTGAACATCCCCTTGGCTTTCAGCGTCGTAGCCAGCGGTGCGTCCAGTCTTTCAGCCAGCTTCTTGATCTGGGCAACCGCGTCCTTGGCCCCGATGCCCGCAAGGATGATCGGCCGCTTCGCGCTGGCGATCATGCCGATGGCCTGGTCAAGATCGTCCCCTTCCGGCACGTAGGAAGGCGCCTTGAACCCCTTGAACACGTGACGGACGTGCTCCACCTCCTGCCACATGAAATCCACCGGCATGTTCAGGACGATCGGGCGCTGTTCCACCTGCGCGCGATAGATCGCATGGGCGACATCGTAGGAGGCCGTTTCGGGCGCGCGCATCTGCTCGAACCCCGCCCCGGTAATCTTGACCGTCTCGCGCTGGTCGATGTTCTGAAGGTTCTGCGGGTTCGACACGGCGGTGTCGCCGGCCAGCAGGACCATGGGAACCCGCGCGCGTGCGCCTTCGGTCAGCGCGGTGACGCAGTTGGTCAGCGCGGGACCATGGGTGACCGTGGCGATCCCGACCTTGCCCGCGACCCTGCCGTGGGCCAGCGCCATCAGAACGGCGCTGCCTTCGTAGGCGACGGGGACAAACGTGGCACCGGCCCCGCGCACGAAATGATCGACGATGAAGAGATTGGCATCCCCCATCAGGCCGAACATCGTGTCGTGACTATGGTCTGCAAGGGACTGGGCGATGGACTGGTAGACATACATGATGTGGCTCCCTCTTCGGTTGGGCAGGCTTTCCGCGCGGTTGTAGCGCCTCTTCCACGCGGAAGGTACGCAGAACCGGCCTGATCCAAAGGTTTCGTGCGGACCTTTCCACAAATCCGGCAATCGTGCGCGCAATCCCCGCACAAGAATGTCCTGGCGGCCCTCGACATCAGCCTCGGCGGGGCCGGGTCAGATGTACAGGCCTGAAAAGATCACGATCAGCCCCGCCCCGACCAGCAGCACGGTTCTGAGGATCCTGCGCGCACTGATCAGACCATAGGACACGAGCGCCAGCCCGACGGCAAGCCGCAACATCGCGATGATCGCGGGAACCGGGTCTTCGGCCAGCCGCAGGACATCGGGATTGGCAACCATGCCCAGCGGGATGAGGTACAGCCCCACGCCCAGCGCCATCGCGGTCAGCGCGACCTTCAGCCAGTTCTCGCCGATCATGCCGGCGGCGATAAACACCGCGCCGCAGACGGGCGGCGTGATCGTGGACAGCAGCGCGAACCAGAAGACGAAGAGATGCGCCTGCAACGGCTCGAGCCCCAGCTGGATCAGCGCCGGACCGGCGACGGACACGCAGATGACATAGGCCGCCGTCGTCGGCACCTCCATTCCCAGAACAAGACAGGCGATGGCCGTCAGGAACAGCGACGGCCAGAGCAGCCCGCCCGACCCTTCGAGGATGAGCGAGGTGATCTTGACGCCGAGACCCGTGATCGCCAGCACGCCGATGATGATCGAGGCACACAGTATGATGGCCGCGATCATCGACACCTGCCGGGCGGCGTTCAGCACGGCATCCTTGAAGCGCTCCGCGATCTGCGCGGGCCGGAACGAGAGTTCCGCGTTGAAGAATAGCAGGGCGGCCCCTGCCAGGATGGCGAGGGCGGCGGCATATTCCGGCGTGAACCGGGCGCCGAACATCGCCCAGAGCAGGACGGAAAACGGCACGAGGAAGAACAGCGACGTGATGACGACATCCCGCCGCAACGGCCGGTCGGCCGCGTCCACACCCTTGAGGTCGAAACGTGTCGCATAGGCGTTGATGCCGACCCAGACCGCGAGAAAATAGAGAAACGCGGGCAGGATCGCCGCCGCCATGATCGACGTGTAGGGCACGCCGGTCAGCTCGACCATGACAAAGGCCCCCGCGCCCATCAGGGGCGGCATGATCTGCCCGCCCGAGGAGGCGACCGCCTCGACCGCCGCTGCCAGTCGCTTGGGATAGCCCAGCTTTGTCATCGCGGGCAAGGTGATCGCACCGGTCGAGGCCACGTTCGCCGAAGCGGAGCCGGAAATCGATCCGAACAGCGCGGAAGAGATCACCGAAACCTTCGCGCCGCCGCCCTTCAGGCGACCCGCCGCGGCGCCGGCCACGTTCATGAAGCCCTGCCCTGCCTCGCCCGCGTTCAGCACCGCGCCGAAAATGACGAAGATCGCCACGACGCTGACCGACACCCCCGTGAGCGAGCCCCAGATGCCGCCCTCGGCGATGGTCAGGGTCCCGAGGAAGCTGGCGACCGGGGTGCCCGAATGCCCGAACTGGCCGGGAATATACTGTCCGAACAGCCCGTAGAGCAGGGCCGCCGCCGCGACGAGTGGCAGGGGCCAGCCGACGGCACGCCGCGCGGCCTCGAGCGTGACACAAAGCAGGATGATCGCGATCACGATCTGAAAGTTGCTCTCCAAAAAACCGTATTGATCCATCAGCCGGTCGTGGTTGATCGCAACCCAGAGCGCCGCAGCGATGCCCAGCGCCGCCAGAAACATGCCACTGATCCGGCCCGCGCGCGTGGTGCTGCCCAGAACCAGCGCGAACGGCAGGATGAACGCCATGTGCAGCGGACGGCTGACAAGGTTGGGGACAAGGCCGGAGAAGACGAGCGCAAGGTGAAATGCCACCAATGCCGCGGCAAGGATCAGCCAGAAAGCCGCAACGGCGCGACCTTTGAAAGGGTGCGACATAAAAAGAGTCTCTTGGGAAAAGCGGGATGCGGGTCGGGACGCACCCGACCCGCGTGGATGGTCCTGCCGCTACTTCTGCGCGTCAGTCAGCGCGATGCCCGCTTCCTCGTAGTAGCGGACGGCACCGGGATGGATCTTGCCCTCGATGTTGCCCAGCATCTCGGCATCGACGCCGTTCCACCACGGCGAGGTATCGCCAAGCTTGGCCTTGCTTTCCCAGAACGTCCTGGTCAGTTCGTAGGCCGTGTCATCGTCCATCTTCGTGGTGGTAAAGGCCACGACCGGAAGCGAGGTGGTGGTGATATCGGCCTCCTGCCCCGCGTAGGTTCCGGCGGGGATGGTCAGCTTGGTCCGCTTGGTCTCGGCAATCTGGTCGTCGCTCAGCGACAGCACCGTCACCGGCATGGACGCCGCCGCCTCGATGACATTCGGTGCGGGCCACGAGCCTGCGGTCACGAAGCCGTCGATCTGGCCGTTCTTGAGCGCGGCAACCGCGTTGGACAATTCCGCGTCCGCCACCGTGACCTTGTCGGTCAACCCGAAGAGTTCGAGGTATTTCTCGCCTTCGGTCGCGCCGAACGACCCCTTGCCAAGCAGGATCGTCTTGCCCTCCATCCCCGCGAGGTCGGTCGTACCGCTATCCTTGGACATGACGAAATGCATGGTCAGCGACGGGATCGGAAACAGCGCGCGGATCTCGTCGAAGGCGGGATCTCCCTTGCCCTCGAACATCGCCTTGCCCTGCTGCGCGAGCCCCACAAGCGCCGGCGGCGTGGTAAAGACATAGTCGCCACCCCGCGCGCGCACTTCCATCACGTTCTGGACGGAGCCCTGGCTTTCCTCGATGGTGACGGAAATGTCGCCGTCTGTCCCTGCCTTCATCGCTTCGGCCAGTTCGACGCCCATCTGGTAATAGGACGAGCCGGTCTTGGCCGACTTGTAGGTCACGCGCGTCTCGGCGGTGGCCACGGTGGCAGCCGAGACCGTGACCGCGAGGGCCGCCACTGCTGCTTTCAGAATCGGGTTCATCTTCTTTCCTCCTCAAGATGCTTCCGACGTTCTAGCCGCCCTGACGGGCCAAGTCACTTTCGGATGGCCCCGGGAACGCCGGTCTGCCGAATATTTTCCCCCGACGCCGGCACGGGCGCCTTCGTCAATCGGGCGCCACGTCATCGCCCGTCAGGATGATCTGACCAGTTCACGCAGCCGTCGACCCAGAGGCGCATCGGGATCGGCAAGGTCGAACACGATGGTAAGATGGTTCTTGTCGGGCTCGATCCTGAGCTCCGTTTCCTGCTGTTCTCGGTCCAGCAGGGCGTTCAGGGCGACCGCCTGTTCCTGGAAAGGCGCGGTTTCGCTTTCACCCCGCGTGATGATGCGCAACGGGCCCGGTTTGTGCCGGGCGATCAGGGGCGACCACGCCCTCGCTTCGTCGTCCCGCATCTCGGCTTCGTCTTTCAGGAACGAGCCGGGGATGCCGGACAGGTCGTATATTCCGCTGACCAGCAACATGCCGCGCAGGGTCGGCAGATCGGCCGGCCCGGTGTCACCTGCCGCCTCGGAAGCGAGCAGCGAAGCGAGGTGCGCGCCCGCGGAATGGCCGCTCACGGTAAAGCGCTCAGGGTCCGCGCCGATGTCGGGCGCCAGCCGGACAAGGTGCCGTGCGGCGCGGCGGACCTGCGCGACGATCTCGGCCAGTCGTGTTTGCGGCATGAGGTCGTAGCCGACAAGCGCCGCGATCCCACCCGCCGCGACAACCGGCGCCGCCACGAGGGTGTGCGCCTCCTTGCTGCCCGCCCGCCAGTAGCCGCCGTGGATGAACATGTGCAGCGGCGCGCCCGACTGCTGGTCTGGCGGAAAGACGAGGTCGAAGCTTTGCCGTGGGCTCGGCCCGTAGCTCACGCTTCGCTCGACGCGATACGTCTCTGCGAGGGCGTGACTGCGCGCCTCCGTCTCCTTCATGATCTCGTCGAAATCGGGAATGAAGGCCCGGTTGTAGTAAAGGTCGCGTTCAGCCACGATGTCTTCCTCCCTCAGAACTCCACTGCAAAATACTTGGGCTCCATGAACTCGAGGATGCCCGTGACCCCGCCCTCGCGGCCAAGGCCGCTCTGCTTTGCTCCGCCGAACGGGGCCGCCGGGTCCGACATCAGCCCGCGGTTGATGCCGACCATCCCCGTTTCTATACGACGCCCGACGCGCATCGCCCGCATGATATCCTGTGAATAGACATAGGCCGCAAGCCCGTATTCGGTGTCGTTGGCAAGGCGGACCGCCTCGTCCTCCGCCTCGAACCGGTAGACCGCCGCGACGGGCCCGAAGATTTCCTCATGCGCGAGAGCGGCGTCGGTGGGCACGGCTTCGAGCACCGTGGGCGGATAGTAGTACCCGCGTCCGTCCTGAAGGGCCCCACCCGTCGTGACCCTTGCGCCGCGCGATTTCGCCTCTTCGACAAGGCGATTGATCTTGTCCACGGCCTGCGGCGTGATCATGGGCCCGCACTGGGTGTCGGGCGCGTAGCCTGCGCCCAGTTTCAGCGCTGCCATCCGTTTTGTCAGCCCCTCGACAAAGGCGTCGTAAATACCGGACTGCACGTAGAACCGGTTCGCCGCAGTGCAGGCCTCGCCGCCGTTGCGCATCTTGGCGACCATCGCCCCATCGAGCGCCGCATCAAGATCCGCGTCATCGAAGACCACGAAGGGCGCGTTGCCCCCCAGCTCCATCGAGCAGTTGACGACCGTTTTCGCGGCCTCTCCCAACAGGATGCGCCCCACCCCGGTCGACCCGGTAAAGGACAGTTTTCGCACACGGGGGTCGGCCAGCATCGCCGCCGTGACCGGACCGGGATTGGCGGTCGTCAGCACGTTCACCACTCCGGCGGGCACGCCGGCCTCGGCGCCGAGCCGCGCCATTGCATAGGCCGTCAACGGCGTTTCCGACGCGGGCTTGAGGATGACCGTGCACCCTGCGGCCAGCGCAGGACCGATCTTTCGCGTGGCCATCGCCGCGGGAAAGTTCCACGGCGTGATCAGGACGGCGATGCCGATGGGTTCATGATCGACGAGGATGTTGTGCGCGCCCGAGGGTGCGTGACGAAATTCTCCCCCGATGCGCGTCGCCTCCTCGGCATACCAGCGGAAGAATTCCGCAGCATAGGCCACTTCTCCGCGTGCATCCGCCAGCGCCTTGCCGTTCTCGACGCTGATCAGCATCGCCAGTTCTTCGGTGTGCTCGGTCATCAGGGTGAACCAGCGCCGCAGGATTTCCGAGCGTTGACGCGGCGGAGTGCTGCGCCAGTCGGCTGCGGCGGCCTCGGCGGCGTCGACCGCCCGCATGGCGTCGTCGATGGTGGCGTCCGGCACTTCGGCCAGCGTATCTCCGGTCGACGGGTCGGAGACGGTGATGCCTGTGCCGGCCTCCCATTTGCCGCCGATGAAAAGGCCTTCGGCATGGAGCGAGGGGGCAGCGTATCCGGTGAAAACAGTGTCTAATGTCATGGAAAACTCCGTCAATTCGTTTCGAGACCGGCGATGTCGCCGTGATAGGCCGCGCCGACCAACCGCCGCATGTCCTGAGGCGGCAGCGGTCGTGGGTTGTTCTGGATCAGCCGCGAGATGCCGCATGATTGTTCGGCCACCCAATCGATCCTGTCCTCCGCCAGCCCCAGCTCACGCAGGCTCGATGGAATGCCGATACGCGCGAAGAGCGAGGTGAACGCGGGAATCACGTCGGCCCCCGCAGCCAGCCCGATCGTTTCGGCGATCTGATCCAGCTCGGGCCCGATCTCGGGCGCGTTCCACGCCATCACGTAGGGCATGAGGCAGGCCACCCCTGCCCCGTGCGCCGTGTGTGTCAGGGCCCCGACGGGATATTGGATCGCATGGGCCGCAGCCGTGCCCGCCACGCCAAAGGCGAGGCCCGCGGTGGTCGCCCCCAGCATGACCTTTGCGCGGGCGTCGGCATTGCCCGGGTCGGTGCAGGCCGTCTCCAGCCCCTCCCAAAGCAACCCGATGGCTGTCAGGGCAAAGTGGTCTGACGTGGCGTTCTTGCCGACGAAGACCCGCTCCTGCGCCAGCCCTGCAACGGGCTCGCGGCGAATGGCCGTGAAGGCCTCTATCGCGTGGGTCAGGGCATCGGCGCCGGCGATCGCGGTAAGCGACGCCGGACAGGTGACTGTCAGTTCCGGGTCGCAGATCGAGGCTGTCGGAATAAGATGGGGCGACGAGATACCGACCTTCAACTGACGCTCGGAATCGGACAGAACAGCAACCGGCGTCACCTCGGACCCGGTGCCAGCGGTGGTTGGAACAGCAATGAGCGGCATCACCGGGCCGGGCACCATGAACTCGCCGTAGTAATCCTGCGGCTTGCCGCCGTGGGTCAGCAGCACGGCCACGCATTTCGCCATGTCGAGGCAGGACCCGCCGCCGACACCGATCACAAGATCGGGTGCAAAACCGCGCGCCGCCTCGGCGCTCGCGACGGCGGTTTCCACGGGCACATCCGGCAGGGTCGAACCGTCGACTTTCACCTCGACGCCCGCCGCCTCCAACTGGCCCACCAGCCGCAGGAAGTCCGCATCCGCCGCCAGTCTTTCGTCGGTGACGACCAACGCACGCCGTCCGAGCCTTGCGGCGACACGCCCCAGGGCGTCGCGTTGTCCCGCGCCGAAAATCAGTTCTCTCGGGGCTCGGATTGTGCCGAATAGGGTCATGTCGTCTCCTGTTGCATGTCATCACGCCCCCTGAGGGCGCAGATCTCTTGATAAAGTTTCTCGGGTATCTCGATGCCGGTCGACAGCGCGCGCGCCCTTCGGGACCGCATCCCGTCGCCCGGCACCAATACCGGCCGGTCCGCATCGGCCGGTCGCGACGCGCGCAATCGATCGAGATAACCGGCCAGGTGTTTCGCTGTGCCCTGCCCCGCCTTCGGATCGATCAGGACGAAGACGTCACCCTTGTTCGCGACCTCTTGCGCGTCGAGCGTACCGCGAACCTCGGGCGCAAACGCCGATCCGGACAGCGCCGCGACCAGAAGCTCGACACCCAGCCCCAGCCCAAAGCCCTTGGCCTCGCCGAACGGCGCGATGGCGCCGGTCTTTGCCGCCACCGGATCAGTGGTGCGATTGCCTGCGGTGTCGACGGCCCAGTCGTCGGGGATCGGATCGCCGGTCAGCGCATGATGATGGATTTTCCCCATGGAGACCTTGCTGGTGGCAAGGTCGAGGATAAACGGCGCCGCCCCTGTGGGGATGCCGATGGCGATGGGGTTCGTCCCCAGCATCGCTTCGGTGCCACCGAAGGGATGAACCAGCGCTTCGCTGGTGGTCATGACGATTGCCATCAGTCCGCGCAACGCGGCGGCCTCGGCATAGTAGGCCAGCATGCCAATGTGGTTCGCGTTGCGGATCGCGCCGACGACGATGCCCTGCTCGTCCACAGCGACCGCCAGTTTCTCGAGCGTCTCCATCATGACAACCGGACCCAGCCCGCGATTTCCGTCCACGAGCATTACGCTCGGACGCGACCATTGGCCCGTCCCGGAGGCGGTCGGATTGGCTAGCCCGGTCTCGAGCCTCTCTATGAGTCGCGGCAACCTCTGAAGTCCGTGAGAGGGCAAATCACGGAGCTCCGCCTCGATCAGCACATCGGACTGAATATCCGCATGAACATCTGTAACACCCTGATACATCAGGGCATTTTTCGAGATGTCATGAAGCGCCTCGGCTGAAACAAGCACCCGCAAATTCTCCTTTCACAAAATCGTATATGATATTGTATTTGACACACGATATCCTATTAGTGTTAGGTTCGGTCTTGTCAAGGATGCTGATGGGAAGAGGCGCAAATGGCTGAAGCGGCAAATATCAGTGAAAAAGGCGCGCTCGTGCGCCCGCCAAGCATCGCCGAAAGCGTGCATCAGCGAATCTACGAACGCATCATGGCGCTGGAGATTCCGCCGGGCGCACGCATCCCGATCGACGGGCTCTCACGTGACCTCAACGTGTCGCAAACACCTGTCCGCGAAGCTCTGACCCGACTTGAAAGGGAGGGTCTGGTGCGAAAGGCCCACCTGATCGGGTATTCCGCCTCACCGCAACTGACCCACAAGGAATTCGATGACCTCTACAAGTTCCGCCTGATGCTGGAACCCGAAAGCGCCCGGCAGGCCTGCCTGAAACTGACGCCGGAAACGCTCGCAGACATCGAAGCTGCGGCGGCCGACATGGAAAAGGGCGAGCAGCCGGTCGACCGCAACAGCCGCTATTCTCGCTTCGCCCGGGCGGATGCGCATTTCCACGACGAGATACTCAAGGTCGCCGACAATGCCACGGTACGGCAGGCGTTGAATGACCAGCACATCCATCTGCACATCTTTCGCCTTATGTTTCACACCCGTGTCACGCAGGAGGCACTGGAAGAGCACGAGCAATTGCTCGCGGCATTCAGGGCCGGCGATCCCGATGCGGCTTACAAGGCAATGCACGATCACATCAGCTTTTCACACGATCGGCTCGTGGCGGCCTTCGAATGAACCAACCCCGGCCCGATACCCTGCAGGATGCCCCGGCGGTGTCTGAACCTGCGGTCCTGCGCGCCGACGGCCTGTCGAAGGCCTATGGCCCGATCACCGTTCTCAGCGGTGTGACCCTCGATATCCGTGCAGGCGAGGTGCACGCGATCATCGGAGAGAACGGCGCCGGCAAATCCACGTTGATGAAGATGCTGTCGGGCCATACGCCCCCGACCGAAGGGTCTCTTGAGATGTCGGGCCAGACGGTGGCCTTTGCCGACGCCGTGCAGGCAGAAGACGCCGGCATCGTTCTCGTGCATCAGGAAATCCTTCTCGCAGCCGATCTTACCGTGGCGCAGAACCTCTTTCTCGGGCGGGAACTTTCGCGCGGACTGCGGGTGGACGACCGCGCGATGAACCGCCGCACCGCCGAGGTGCTGGAGCGCGTCGGGTGCGTTGCGCGCCCCACGACGCGCGTCGGCGACATGCCTCTGGCGCAACGACAGCTGGTTCAGATCGCAAGGGCGTTGCTGGACGACCGCAAGGTCGTGATCCTCGATGAACCGACGGCAATGCTGGCGAACGATGAAGTCGATGCCTTGTTGGGCATCGTCCGCAATCTGCGCGATCAAGGCGTGGCGGTGCTCTATATCTCGCACCGGCTGGAAGAGGTCGAAGCCCTGGCCGACCGCGTCACCGTCCTGCGCGACGGCGAGATGATCGGCACATGGCGCGCGCGCGAAATGGATCAGCGCCGCATGGCGGAGCTCATGGTGGGCCGCGAATTGTCGATGCTCTACCCGCCGAAACGCGGCCCGGCCACGACCGATCCGATACTGGCCGTCGAGGATCTGTCGGTCGATCACGGCAAGTTCGTGGGCAGCTTCACGGCCCGTCCGGGCGAAGTGCTGGGCCTGGGTGGCATGATCGGCGCCGGGCGGACCGAACTGATCGAGGGCCTGATGGGCCTGCGCCCCGCGCAGGCGCGGGCGATCACGGTGAACGGCAAATCCATCACCAAGCCGGATGTCCAGAAGATGATGTCGGCGGGTCTCGTCTATCTGACGGAAGACCGGAAGGGTAAGGGCCTGCTGCTGAACGAGGGCCTTGGTCCGAACCTGACGCTTCAGGCACTCGGCAAGGTCAATCCCGGCGTACGGCTGGACCGCCGCAAGGAAGTCCGGTCGGTGAAATCGACGGTTCAGGAATACGATATCCGGGTCCGCTCGCTGTCCATCGAAGCCGGGCAACTGTCGGGCGGCAACCAGCAGAAACTGCTTCTGGCCAAGGTCATGCTCGCGGATCCGTCCGTCGTCATCATCGACGAACCGACACGCGGCATCGACATCGGCAACAAGAGCCAGATCTACCACTTCATCGACGACCTCGTCCGGGCCGGGAAAGCCTGCGTGGTGATCTCGTCCGAGTTGCCCGAACTCGTGGGCCTGTCCGACCGCGTGCTCGTCATGCGCGGCGGGCGCTTCGTCGTCGAACTGACGGGCGAAGACATCACTGAACAGAACGTCGTCTACGCCGCCGCCTCGAGCGGCAACGACACCGAGGGGAGGAAAACCGCATGAGCAGCGCCGAAATCGCATCACTTCCGGAAAGCGAAGGGTTCAGGATCCGCTGGGCCGATATGGCGCCCTTCATTGCGTTGGCGCTGATCGTCCTGCTTGGCGCACTGATCAATTCCAATTTCATGGCCGCGAACAACCTGATGAACGTCATCACGCGCAGTGCGTTCATCGCCATCATCGGCGTCGGAGCGACCTTCGTGATCGCGACCGGGGGACTGGATTTGTCGATCGGTTCGATGATGGCCTTTGTCGTCGGCATCATGATCATGGCGATGAACAGCCTCGCGCCGCAGATCGGGGTGTGGGCGATCCCGGTCGGCGCCTTGGTCGCGCTGGTGGTCGGGTCTCTTTGCGGGCTCATGAACGGGCTGATCATAACCGTGGGGCGCATCGAACCCTTCATCGTGACGCTTGGCACCATGGGCATATTCCGCGCCTTCATCACCTACATGACCGACGGCGGTTCGCTGTCGATCGACCGCAGCCTGCGCAGCGCCTACCGGCCCCTGTATTTCGGAGATTTCCTCGGGGTGCCCTACCCGGTGATCATCACCGTCGTCGTCGCGCTGATCGGTGCCTTCGTTCTCTACCGGACGAAATATGGCCGCCGTGTCACCGCGGTCGGGTCGAACTCGGACGTCGCCCGTTTCTCGGGTGTGCATGTCGGACGCGTCCGGACCATGGCGTTCGTGATCCAGGGTTTCTGCGTCGCTGTCGCGGCCATCTGCTACGTGCCCCGACTGGGCGCCGCGACGCCGACAACCGGGCAATTGTGGGAGCTTCAGGTCATCACGGCGGTCGTCATCGGCGGCACGCTTCTGCGCGGAGGCAAGGCCCACATCTGGGGCACGGTCGCGGGCGCACTCATTCTCGAGGTCATCGCCAACGTCATGGTCCTGTCGGACATGGTGTCGGAATACCTCGTGGCCGCGGTCCAGGGGGCGATCATCATCATCGCCATGCTGGCTCACCGCTTCACAAGCGCGCGCTGACGCTGCGCGGGCTTTCTATCAACCAACGGAGGAGGAAACCATGAAGACCAGCAACAAGGGCACGACATTCCTGTCGGCCGCAGTCATCGCAGGGGGGCTTGTCGCCACCACTGCACACGCTCAGGATACGGAGTTCACCATCGCGGTGTCCATTCCGGCCGCGACCCACGGCTGGACGGGCGGCGTCGTCTATCATGCGCAGGAGGCCGAGCGCCAGATCGAGGAAGCCTATCCCAACATCGACGTGATCGTATCGACCGCATCGTCGGCGACGGCGCAGGTGTCGTCGCTCGAAGACCTTTCGGCGACCAACGAACTGGATGCCCTGGTCATCCTTCCGTTCACCTCGGAAGAGTTGACCGGCCCGGTGGAACAGGTCGCCTCGAACGGCACCTTCATCACCGTCGTCGACCGCGGGCTCGCCGATCCGTCGATTCAGGATCTCTACGTCGCGGGCGACAACATCGCCGTGGGTGCGAACACCGCGGAATGGTTGGTCGACAAACTGGGCGGCGAAGGGGAGATCGTCGTTCTGCGCGGCATTCCAACCGTGATCGACGATGAGCGCATTCAGGGCTTCACCGAGGTGATCGACAAATCCGACATCAAGATTCTCGATATCCAGTACGCCAACTGGAACCAGGATGAAGCCTTCACGCTGATGCAGGACTACCTTGGCAAGTATCCGAACATCGATGCCGTCTGGGCGAACGATGACGACATGCTGCTTGGTGTGCTCGAGGCAGTCGACATGGCCGGGCGGGACGACGTGAAGTACGCCCTCGGCGGCAACGGTATGAAGCAGGTGATCGAAATGGTCATGGCGGGCGACGAACGCACGCCGATCTCGACCCCCTACGCACCGTCGATGATTGCTTCGGCCATGTTCATGACCGCCGCGCAATTCGCCGGCCAGGCCCCGATGCGCGGCTCGTTCAAGCTGGACGCGCCGCTCATCACCCCCGAGAACGCGGACCAGTTCTACTTCCCCGACTCCCCGTTCTGAGCCCGAACACGCGCCGGCCGCCACGGTGGCCGGCGATCTTACACACCTTTCAAGGAGGCCCACATGAGCGGCAAGAAAATCCTCATGCTCTGCGGTGAATTCACCGAGGAGTATGAAATCTACGTCTACCAGCAGGGCATGGAGGCCGTTGGCCACACCGTGCACGTGGTATGCCCCGACAAGAATGCAGGCGATATGATCGCCACCTCGCTGCACGATTTCGAAGGCCACCAGACCTATACGGAGAAACCCGGCCACAATGCCGAGATCAACAAGACCTTTTCCGAAGCTGAAGCCGAACTCGACAGCTACGACGCGGTCTACGCGGCCGGTGGCCGGGGTCCAGAGTACATCCGCACCGATCCCCGCGTCCAGGCGATCGTCAAACATTTTCACGAGACCGGAAAGCCGATCTTCACCATTTGTCACGGGGTGCAAATCCTGATGGCAGTGCCCGGCGTGCTCGAAGGAAAGACCGTCGCCGGCCTCGGGGCCTGCGCGCCCGAGGTCACGGCGGTGGGCGGCATCTACTACGATGCCGATCCCAAGGAAGCCTACGTCGACGGAACGATGGTTTCAGCCAAGGGCTGGACGGCACTCGCCGCATTCATGCGGGAATGTCTCAAAGTCCTCGGCACCGAGATCCGCCACACCTGAGCGACGCTCTGCTCGTGTCACGCAGGGGGGTGTCAAGCCGAACGCCCCCCTGCCAACGATATCACCACCCTGGGCCCGTCGCGGTCAGCCCCGGCCCTGCAGCACTTCAATGAACAATTCGCGCACCCGCCGCCGGCTCAGGCCCATGGGCGCCAGCGTCGCCCTCTCACGCGCGTGCGCGCGTCGCTCCGACTTTCCCTTGCAGGAAAAGGATCGGATGTTTTTCCAAGCCGAAAGGCGACAACAATTTCGGAGCCGGTTGTCATGACAAGCCGAGTTCACGCGCCTTCAGGGCAGCTTCGACGCGGTTTCGCACCTGCAGTTTCTGCAGGATATTGGTCATGTAGTGCTTGATGGTCTTTTCCTGCAGCCCGAGCGCGCGGGCGATTTCCTTGTTGCTCTGGCCCAACGCGACATGCCTCAGGATGTCCGTCTCCCGATCCGTCAGTTCCTCGACTTCGGGCAACCGCATGTTGCGCCTGTCCTGAAGCGCGGCAAGCACGCGGCCGGCCAATGCCGGTGGCACATAGGATGCGCCTGCGGCAACGCTCAGCAGGATATCGGTCAACGCGTTCTCGCTTATGCCTTTCAGCGCGTAGCCGCGCGCGCCCACCTTGAGGGCCGTCAGCAGGTCGTCATCAGCCTCCGAAGCGGTCAGCATGACGATGGCCACGGCGGGAAAGCGGCGGGCGATCTCCGCCGCGGCGGCAAGGCCCGATCCCGGCATGGAGATATCGAGCAGGATGACCTCGGGCAAATGCGCCTCGACGGCGGCGACAGCCTCCTCTGCCGTCCCGGCCTGCGCCACGACGGTGAAGCCGCCGTGTTCCTGCAGGGTCAGAACGACACCGCCGCGAAACAGGGGGTGGTCGTCCGCGACGATGATCTGGATCTTCGAGGTCACCACAGCGCCCCCGTCTGAAGGCTCATGGTCAGCGACGTGCCGCTCTGGGGGCTGCTCTTGATCTCGAAACTGCCGCCGATGCTCTCGACACGTTCACGCAGGCCGGGCAGCCCCAATCCGCCGAGTGTACGCGTGGCGATGTTGAAACCGGGGCCTTCGTCCTGCACTTCGATGATGGTTCGGCCAGGCTCCGTATGTGCCTTGACCCTCACCCGTGCTCCCGGCGCGTGGCGGAAGGCGTTCATCAGCCCTTCCTGTACGAAACGGTAGATGCAGATAAGGAAGGGATGCGGCGCGGGCTTCATCATCGCTGGTTCGTGGAGGAACGCACGGTCCACCGTGACGCCGGACCGACGCTCGTGCGCCCGGATCGCAAGATCGAGCGTTTCCGACACGGAAAGACCTTCAAGTTCCGGCAGCGTGAGGCCGCTGCAGAGATCGCGCACATCCCGCAACGCTTCGCCGAGGCAATCGCGCAACATCTGCGCCTCGGGATCACCCGGCGTCACGCCGGCGCGACGCATGAGCGCGTCAAGTCGAAGGGACGCCAGCGCCAACGCCTGGGCCGGACCGTCGTGCAACTCGGCACTGACCCGGCGCATGTAACGTTCATTGGTCTCGCTCACCCGCTGCGACGCCACCTCGACGCGTGTCCGCAGCGCCTCGTTCTGAGCCGAGATCCGGGCGAGTTCGGCCAATTGCGCGGTCAGCCGGTGGGTCTGGTCCTCGATCGTGCGGCTGCCCGACCTGACGATGCCGAACAGGGCAAGGAAGGTAATTCCGGTGACCAATGCGACCACGGCCCAGGCACGGACATGCGCAGCGCGCAGGTCCGCTTCGAGCTCCGTTGCATCGAGGTAGAATTCCGCGACGGCGATGATCTCACCGGTAAGGATCGAATGGATTGGGTTGTAGACCTCGAGCAGAGGCACACCGGACTCGCGCTCCCGCAGGCTCTCGGCTCCCTCGAGATCGTCGAAAGATGCATTGAGGTCGCCCCGCCAAGCCTCCAGAAGGTCATCACTCGGAGGGAACGTCCTTCCGATCAGGTCCGCATCGCTGCTGAAGGCAAGCAAACCGTCCGGTCTCCATATCTTCGCGGAAACCACCCGCTCGGAGAGCGGAGGCTGTTTGAGCAGGGCTTCCATGCGCGCAACGGTTCCGTCCGAAAGGCGCTGCGAACTGGCAAGCTCCTGTGACATCGGCGCGATGAAACTCTCCATGTAGACGGCGCTGGAGATTGCCGAGTTCCGGACAACGCTGCTTTCGATACTCGTGCTGACGAGGGAGCCGATCACGGCCATCCCGACAAGGGTGACAAAGCTGCCCACCATCGCGAAGCGGTGGTGCAGCGGCCATGCAGCCAGCCACCGCGCAAGAGGCGCGGCAAGGCCTGCGCCGCGCGATGCGGCAAGATTCTCTTCCAGTGTCGCCACGGGCGTCATCCTTGTTGCACAAGGCTACAAGGCGGTCGCGCCGTTCTGAAATCAAGTGTCATCAGACCAAGGTCCGAAGCTTTTGCAGCGGATCGTCGGATGATCCGCGTCCGCAGGTCCGGGCCGGGGTGGCAGGGGTCTGGACCCTGTCGCCAAGGCGAAAACGGGTATGCCAGATGGGATCAGCCCGGGCACTGGAGCCCCGGCCCAACGGAGGATAATCTCATGAACACCTTTCTGCAAAACGGAGTCAAAGCCGCCATTCTGACCGCTTTCGCCATGGCTCTCGGTCCCGCCGCTGCGCAGGCCGCGCCGCACCTGTCGCGCACCGCCTTCGATCTGTCCGGGCATGGCGACGCCCAGATCATCCAGATCCGCGGGGGCCACGGTGCCGACGACGGGGCCGGCCATGATGGAAACGACGACAACGGTGGCGGACGGGGCGGCAGGGGTCGCGGCGCGGACGATGCACCCGGCGATGACAACGGTGGCCGCAACGGCGGCAGGGGTCGCGGCGCAGACGATGCACCGGGCGATGACAACGGCGGCCGCAATGGCGGCAGGGGTCGTGGCCGCGATGACGGTCCGGACCATACCTGACAAAACCTACTGCCTCCGTCCTCGACAAGGAATGTCCGGGGACGGAGCCCATCTGCCCCGATACAGTCCGGGTCATGTTCACCAGCACAAACGGATCGATCGACTTTGAATTCTCGGTGCGAATCTTTCCCACGACTTCGGCGCGCAGTTCCACGAGGTCAGATCGCGCGCGACAGCCCGGACTTGACGCGCCGCAGGGGGATTGAGCTTTCGATGGAAGCGACCCCGTGCACCTTCGTGAGCTTGCCGACCAGAAAGACCTCGAAGGTCTTCAGGCTTTCGGTCGCGATCCTGAGAAGATAGTCGCGGCTGCCGGTCATCAGCCAGCAGTCGACGACCTCCGGATAGTCCGAGATCGCGGCCTCGAAGGTCTCCAGCGCTTCGTCCACCTGCCGGTCGAGCTTGACGGAGACGAAGACCGACACCGCGAATCCCAGTTCGGCCTCGTCGACCAGTGCCGTGTAGCCGGTGATGATCCCGTCCTGCTCGAGCCTGCGGATACGCCGCGCGACGGGCGTCTGGCTCAGACCGACACTCTCGGAAATCTCGTTGATCGAGGCCCGGCCGTTCCGGATCAACGCCTTCATGATGTCACCATCGATTTTGTCGATCATGGCGCAAATCCCTCAGTATTTCTAATTCCATGCTGAATATCTTCAAATTTCGGCCTTAGCGCAACCGCCTTCGCTCGGACTCGCTACGGCGGGAATGCGATACTCCGCGCGAACGAACGGAGGAATGAATGACGTCGAATCTCAAGCTGACCGAGCAGCGCCTGCTGTGGCTGTCCCACTGGATGATCCACCACGCCAACCACATCCGGCCCAAGGTGGACGGGATCAAGGTCGGCGGGCACCAGGCCAGTTCCGCCTCGATGGTGTCGATCATGACGGCGCTCTATTTCTCCGCCCTGAGGCCCGAGGATCGCGTGGCGGTCAAACCGCACGCCTCGCCGGTGTTCCACGCCATCCAGTACCTGATGGGCAACACCACCCGCGAGAAACTGGAGAATTTCCGCGGCCTCGGCGGCGCACAAAGCTATCCCAGCAGGACCAAGGACATCGACGACGTGGATTTCTCCACCGGGTCCGTCGGTCTCGGCGTGGCGATCACTTCCTTCGCTTCGCTGACGCAGGACTACGTCACCGCCAAGGACTGGGGACGGGACGTGGCGCCGGGGCGGATGATCGCGCTCGTGGGCGATGCCGAACTGGACGAGGGCAACATCTATGAATGCCTGCAGGAGGGGTGGAAGAACGGCCTGCGCAACACCTGGTGGATCATCGACTACAACCGCCAGTCGCTCGACGGGGTGATCCGCGAAGGGCTCTGGCAGCGGATCGAGAAGATCTTCGACGCCTTCGGCTGGGACGTGGTGCGGGTGAAATACGGCGCGCTGCAACGAGCCGCATTCGAGGAGGAGGGCGGCGAGGCCCTGCGCGACTGGATCGAAAAGTGTCCGAACCAGCTTTACTCCGCGCTTACCTATCAGGGCGGCGCCGTCTGGCGGAAACGGCTGCTGGACGAGCTGGGCGATCAGGGCCCGGTCAGCCGCCTGATCGAACGGCGCAGCGATGCCGAACTGGCCGCGCTGATGGAGAATCTCGGCGGCAACTGCGTGCAGACCATGGCCGACACCTTCGCCGCCATAGACCACGACAGGCCGACCTGCTTCCTCGCCTATACGATCAAGGGCTGGGGCACGCCGATCGCGGGCCACAAGGACAACCACGGCGGGCTGATGACGACCGCCCAGATGGCCGAATGGAAGGCCCATATGGGCGTGGAGGACGGCACGGAATGGGAGCCGATGGCGACCGTGCCGGACCCCGACGCCTATCGTGACTGGCTGTCCAAGGTGCCGTTCTTTGCCCGTGGCACCCGCCGCCACGACGACGCGCGGATCGCGGTGCCCGAGATCGCCGTGCCGAAGGATGCCGAGATCGCAAGCCAGATGGCTTTCGGCAAGCTTTTGGACACCATCGGGCGGAGCGACAGCGCGCTGGCCGAACGCATCATCACCATGTCGCCGGATGTGACCGGCACCACGTCCCTCGGGCCCTGGGTCAACCGTCGCAAGCTTTTTGCGCGCGAGACGCAGACGGATACGTTCCGCGAGGAAAAGATCCCCTCGACCGCCAAGTGGGATTTCGCGCCCGAGGGCCAGCATTTCGAACTCGGCATCGCCGAGATGAACCTCATGCTCATGCTGGGCGCGGCGGGCCTGTCGCATTCGCTTTTCGGCCGGCGGCTGATTCCCATCGGGACGGTCTACGATCCCTTCGTGGCGCGCGGGCTCGATGCGCTGAACTACGCCTGCTACCAGGACGCGCGCTTCCTGCTGGTCGGCACGCCATCCGGTGTCAGCCTCGCGCCCGAAGGCGGCGCCCACCAGTCCATCGGCTCGCCGCTGATCGGGATGAGTCAGGATGGCATCGCTGCCTTCGAGCCGGCCTTCGCGGACGAACTGGCCGCGATCCTCGAATGGTCTTTCGACTACCTCCAGCGCGACGGCGAGGGCGACCCGGACGAGCGCACATGGCTGAGGGACGAGACCGGCGGGTCGGTCTACCTGCGGCTGTCGACCAACCCGATCGAACAACCCGGCCCGCGCCCCGATCCGGACTGGCGGCAGGGGGCCATCGACGGCGCCTACTGGCTGCGCAAGCCGGGGCCGAACTGCGAGGTCGTGATCGCCTACCAGGGCGTCATTGCGCCCGAGGCGATCCGGGCCGCCGGGATGCTTGGCGAATTCCGCCGCGACATCGGCGTGCTGGCGGTGACCTCCGCCGACCGGCTGAACGCCGGCTGGACCGCCGCGCAGCGCGCCCGCGCCCGGGGACAGCGGGCGCAGTCGCTGGCCGAACGGCTGCTGTCACCCCTCCCCCGCGATTGCCGGATCGTGACCGTGATTGACGGCCACCCCGCGACGCTCGCATGGCTCGGTTCCGTGGCCGGGCATGTGACCGTCCCGCTGGGGGTCGAGCATTTCGGCCAGACCGGCACCATCGGCGACCTGTACAAGGCACACGGGATCGACGCCGACGCGATCGTCGAAAGGGTCCGGGGCCTGACCGCCGGGAAAAAGGTACCGACCCTGCTGGCCGGCTGACGCCGCGGCTCCTTCGGATCGGCCAGACGCCCGTGCGCCCAGCGCGCGGGCGTTTCACCTTGCGTATCCGCAACCTGAGCGCGCAAACACCGCGCATGCCGCACCCCGGGAAACGGAAAACCGCGCCCGTTGCGGGGCGCGGCCTGTCGTACCTGCCGAACGTGAAAGCAGGACCGCCCGCTACTGGCTGGCGGGATGCTCCTTCATGGCAGCCGCAAAGGCGTCATAAAGGGACTGACGGCCGTCCTTGGCAGCCAGCCAATCCTCGGTCGCGACCGAGGTGGCGTCGCGCCAGAGCTCGACCTGCGCCTCCGTGGGCGCGACGATGGTCACATCATCCCGTGCCGTCACACGCTCCCGGATGGTCGCGACGCGTTCGTCGAACGCCTTTCCGAAGCGTTCCGAGAAAGCGGCGCCCGAATACTTGTCGATCGCGGCCTTCGCCGCATCGGGCAGGCTCTCGTAGCGCTGCTTGTTCATGATCACGAGCATCGGCGTCGCGCCCATGGGGACGACGGTGTAGTTCGTCAGCAATTCTTCGAGGCGGAAGGTCTCGACCGCCAGGAACTCTGTCGACAGACCCTTGATGAGATCCCGGTTGAGCGCTTCGGCAAGAGATGGGCCGGTGATGCCACCGACCGGCACGGCACCGGTTGCCTCGATCGCCTTGAGCTGCGTCGGGCCGGGCGCGCGGAAATTGACGCCCTTCATGTCCGACGGCTCGACCAGCGGAATGGTGGCCGCGATCATGTTCGGCGGGCTCGAGAAAGTCCCGAGCATCTTGAACTTGTCGTAGTCGCCGCCGAGAAGCCCGTCCTCGAAGACCTTCCACGCGGCATAGGAAGCCGCTTCCGAATTCTTCACGAGGAACGGCAGCTCGATCACGGTGCTTTCGTCGAACCGCCCCGGCGCATAGCCCGGAATGGCCCATGCGATGTCCGCGACGCCGTTCTCGACCAGGTCGATCTGCGCGGCCGGATCCCGCCCGAGAGTGCCTCCCGGGAATATCTTGATCTCCAGCGTCCCTTCGGATGCCGCGGCGACGTCCTCGGCCCACAGGGCAAAGATCGTACCGGTCAGGAACGCGCCTGCGGGCTCGAAACTGGCGAACCTCAGCGTTTCCTTTGCCATGGCGGGACCGGTCAGGCCCGCGGCAAGCGCTGCGGCACAAATGATTTGACTGATACGCATCTTATCCTCCCAAATATGCGTTTCTGAACAGATTTTGCGGTGGCCCGGTCCCCTTTGGCGAGGTGTTTGCAGATTGTGTCCGAAGGGCGGGCAATCAAAGGATGCTGGGCAGCCACAGGGTCACGGCAGGGAACAGGACAAGGATCAGGATGCGCACGCAGTCGGCCAGGAAGAACGGGACGACGCCCCGGTAGATCGAGGACAGGGGAATATCGGGGCGCATCGAGCTGAGCAGCATGACGTTGAGCCCGATCGGCGGCGTCAGCATACCGATCCCCACCAGTGCGACATTCAGGATGCCCCACCACACGGGGTCGTATCCAAGCGACAGGACCAGCGGCAGGACGAAGGGCAGCGTGATGACGATCGCCGCGACCTCGTCGAAGAACGCGCCGAGGAAGAGATAGAGCAGGACGAGAAGCAGGATCACCCCGAGGGCCGGCAGGTCCAGCCACTCGATGCCGGCGATGATGTTCGCGGCCACGCCGGTGATGCTGATGAAGTACGAGAAGATCGTCGCGCCGAACACGACCACGTAGATCATGACCGTCGCGACGCTTGCTTCGGACAGGACCGCCAGAAAGGACTCGCGGTTGAGTTTGCCCCGCCCGAGCGCGAACAGGAACGCGATCACCGTGCCGACGGACGCCGCCTCGTTCACGGTGAAGATGCCCGAGTAGATGCCTCCAAGGACGACGACCGCCAGCAGGATGACACCCCATGCACGGGTCAGAACGCGCAGCCGCGTTGCAAGCGGCTGCCGGGTCGAGCCGGGCATCGACTCGGGCCGGAGCCTTGCAACGATGAAGATCGCCGCGAGGTAGAGGCTCACCGTCAGGAGGGCCGGCACAAGCGCGGCGGAAAAGAGATCGAGGATCGAATTTTCGGTGAGGACCGCGTAGAGGATCATGATGCTCGACGGCGGCACGATGATCCCGAGCGTCCCCCCGGCGGCGACGGAGCCTGCCGAGATCTTCTCGGAATAGCCACGACCCAGCATCTCGGGCAGCGCGACCCGCCCGAACGTGGCCGTCGTGGCCACGCCGGAACCGCAGACCGCGCCAAAACCTGCGCTGGCGACGACCGTGGTCGCGACGAGCCCGCCGCGCCTGTGCCCGATCAGCGCCTCGGCCGTCGCGTATATGTCGCCCGCCAGACCGGCCGTGGTCGCAAGGCTTCCCATGAGCATGAACAGCGGGATCACCGCCAGATCGAGGTTGGACATGGTCGAGGCAGGTTCGGTCGCCAGCAGCGAAAGGGCCGGCGCCCACCCCGCGATGGCGGCGAAACCGCTCACACCGACGACGGCCATGGCGACGCCGATCGGCACATGCAGACCGATCAGGAGGAACATGCCGGCGAAGCCGACAAAGGCGAGAATTGTCGGGTCCATCAAGATTCCGTATGCCCGAGGCTGTCGGCCGCATCGGGCCGTATGGGATGGGGAGACGCATGGCCGTCCGAACCGCCGGTCAACGTGCGATGCAGATCGCGGATGACGTTGGCGAGCTGGATCAGCGCGGCGAACCAGAGAAACGCGGTCGCGGCCGCCCACCATGGCCACAGTGGCAGGGCCAGCACCCATGTGCGGCGGCCGCTGTGATACATGGAGTCGGCGTAGCCAATGAATTGCCAGGCGACCGCCCCGATGAAGAGCAGGGTCACGAAGCCCCCGAACGCGTCGAGCAGGCGGGTCGCCCGGCGTCCGGTCATCGCACCCAGCACATCGACGGAAATGTTCCTGCGCCCTTCGAGGTTGGCTGGAATGCAGCTGGCGATGACGACGGCCATGACCACGGCGCTGACGTCGTTCACCCCGTGGATGGGATTGTCGAAAAGCCACCGCATGAGGACATCGAGGGTGGTCATGATCGCGAGGACCAGAAGACCGGCAAACCCGATCAGGGCCAGCCAGCGCGTTGCGGCACGCGCCCTATCCTCGATAAGGGTCAAGTATCGCATCTTCCTCCCCTTCGATGCGGTTTACCGTACCAACGACTATGTCGCGGCGGGCCATGGCGGGTAAGGTTCCAATGAATTGCGTCCGGCAGGCGGACAGGCCGGTGTCCCGTCGCCGGACCGCGGGCCGGCGCAATCAGCTGAACTGGATACCTTCGTCCGCAAAGACCTTCTGCGCCGAGGGTCTCGCGCGCAGGCGCGCGTAGTAGGCAGCCAGATTTTCCGGGACATCCAGCTTCACCCGGTCGACCCCCCAGAAAAGCACGTAGAACAACGCCGCATCGGCCAGCGTCAGACGATCGCCCATGATGAAGTCCGAGCTGCCGAGCCTTTCCGAGACGATCCCGAAGGCCTTGTCCACCACGGCCCTGCCCTGCTCGCGCACCCAGTCGTGTTCCGCCTCCGACCTGGCGAATTTCGCAGGCCGGAACAGCCGGGAAAATCCCTGCATGTGGATCGTGGCCACGGCGTAGTCGAGCATCTCGAGGGTGCGTACCTCTGCCTCCATCCCCTCGGGGATCATGCCTTTCTCCGGGTATGTCCTGCCCAGCCAGAAGGCGATGGCCACGAACTCCGTCAACAGGCTGCCGTCATCGCGCACCAGCGCCGGCACCTTGGCCTTGGGGTTCACGTCCAGATACGCCGGCTTGAGCTGGTCCCCCTGTTTCAGGTCGAGGCGGCCGGTGTCGTAGGTCAAGCCCATCTCCTCCATCAGGAAGTGGGTTCCGATCGAACATGCGCCGGGCGCGTAGTAGAGTTTCATCATCCTGCTCCCATCTTTGCGGACAAGCGGCAGCCGGTCAGGCAACCAACACGATCTTTCCGATATGCGAGGCCTTCTCCATCCCCGCATGCGCGCCCTTCGCATCCATCAGCTCGAATTGCTGGGCGATCACGGGCCGCACCTCGTTTCCGATCAGGGGCAGAACCTCGCGCCGCAGACGATCGGCCACTTGCGTCTTCAGCTCCAGCGCAAGGGGGCGCAGGAAGGATCCCGTGATGCGGATACGCTTTGCCATGATCGAACGAAGCGGAAGGCTCAGCTCCGCCCCGCCGCCGGCCGAGAGATGCGCGATGGTGCCATCGGGCGCCATCATCGCGACGTCCTGCGTCAGGTGTGCGCCGGCCGAAACATCGATCAGGCAGGAGATGCCGGTGCCATCCGTGGCATCCAGGACCTTCTCCGCCAGTGCGGCGTCGTTGTAGTTGAGCGCCTCGAAGGCACCGAATTCCTTCGCCGCCTTCACTTTCCGCTCCGACCCCGCCGTGGCAATCACCCTGTAGCCGAGCGCCGAAAGCGCCTGCAGGGCCAGATGCCCGACCCCGCTCGTGCCGCCGTGGAAAAGGCCGAACTGATCCTTCTGCAGGTCCATGAGTCCGAAGTAGTTCCACCAGGCCGTGAACAGGGCCTCCGGGACGCAGGCGGCCTCCGCATCCGAAACGTTTTCCGGAACCGGCAGTGCCAGCGCGGCCGCCGCGACGGCGTATTCGCCGTAGCCGCCCCCCTGCACCAGCGCCATGACCCGATCGCCGATCGCCGGGGCGGTGACACCAGCACCAACCGCCACGACCCGCCCGCAGACCTCCAGACCGGGCGTCGGCGACCCGTCATGGTGGATACCGTTCGCCCGTTGGTGCACGTCGTGCCGGTTGATGCCCGCCGCGGCGACCTCGATCAGGACCTGACCCTCGCCCGGCGACGGCACGGGCACCTCCGCCGGGACCAGCACGTCGGGACCACCCGCCTTGCTGATGACGATGACGCGTTGTGTGGTGGGAATGCTCATCGGTACCTCCGGCTATGAAACTGTCTGCCCGGACACCGCCGGGCTCTTCGCCCCTGTCGAGGCCGTGAGGGCCATCGTCAGGTTCTTCAGGCTGTACGCGTCCGTCGTGGGCAGGCGGCAGGCCACGTGCCCGTCGGGCCTGATCAGGACAAGCCCGGCGGGACCGATGCCGTAGAGATCGAGCCAGTCGCTGCCGACCGGTTCCACCCCGGCCCCCGGCCCCACGACATGCGCCCGGCACGGCACGCCGAGAAACTCCGCGCCCTCGACAAGGTCCGCCGCGATGTCAGCGGCCTGCGGCGCGGCAAGAAGGGTGAAGCTGCCGTATTCGAACAGATTCAGGACCGAGGCTTCGGCACCGTCCTTCAGGATCGGGAAATGCGGCGCACGCATCCCGGGCCGGGCCGAGGGCACGTAGGTCTCGATATCCAGCGGCGGGGGCGCCGTGCCGTCCGGCGTGATCAGGTCTCCGTCGTAGGAGTAGCCGAAGGTCTGTCCCGGATAATCGAAGTGGCCGCGCTGTTTGGGGATGGCCTCGGCCAGCCGCGCGCGGACCGCGGCACTTTCCGGTCCCTCGATGTTCTGCGTGACGGCGCTGTCGTTCGCCAGCATGCCTGCCAGCCCGGACTTCGCCATCGCCTCCGCGTTGCGCGCGCTCTGTTCGACGTTGAAGGTCGCGACGGGCCGCCGTTCCAGATCGTAACTGTCCAGAAGCGCCTCGGGCGCCACGCCCCGGATCACCATCGCGATCTTCCAGACGAGGTTGTGAACATCGGCCACGCCTGTGTTCATGCCCTGCCCGCCCGTCGGCGGCAGCGGATGCGCGGCATCGCCGGCCAGAAACGCCCGGCCTTTTCCCATCCGCTCGGCGATGCGCGCCTGCATCCGCCACGGCATGATGCTCCGGATCTCGACCGGGACATCTTCGCCGATCGCGGCGCGGATCAGTTCAAGACACCGCTCCTCGGAGAAGTCGTGGCGGGACTCCTCCGCGCCGTAGGCGAAATTGAAGGTCCAGCGGTTTCGGCCATCCATGGCGATCAGCACGCCGGTCGTCCGCGCGTTGTAGACCCACCAGAGCAGGTAAGGCCGCGTCTCGATGAACTTCCACAGATCGGCATGGAAATAGACGCCCATCTGCTGGCCCATCGACCGCCCGTGCATCTCTATGCCCAGCCACTCGCGGACGAAGCTGCGCGGACCGTCGGCACCGATCAGGTACCTTGCAAAAGTCTCTCCCGCCTGCCCGTCGCGGTCGACCCAGCGCAGCCGGTAGCCCTCGCCATCCCGTTCGAGGCCGGTGACCTCGGTCCCGAACGCCAGTTCCACACTCTCCCGCCGGTCCGCATGCCGGCGCAGGATCGGCTCGATGACGTCCTGCGGGCAGGATCTCTTGAGCGCGGGGCTCCAGCTGCGTTCGAGCCGGTCCCGGACCGCGTCGCCGCGGGTCTGGATGTGGCCGATCTCCTCTCCAGCAAGGCTGGTGACGAACCCTATGCCCGCGTGCCGCTCGATCGGCAGCGCGGCGTCGTTGATCGCGCTCTCCATGCCGACCTGCCGCCAGATCTCCATCGTCCGCGTGTTCAGGACATGGCCTCTCGGATGGAACGACGTGGCGTCGTTGCGCTCGAAAAGCGCGGTCGAGAGGCCGAGGTGACCGGCGAGGTTCGCTGCCGTCAGGCCGACGGGCCCCCCGCCCACGATCGCGATATCAACCGTAGGTGTCGTCATGTCTGGGTTTTCCTTCGTACGGTGCGGGCGCTCAGGCCTCGTCTTCGATCGGATTGGACAGGATGCCGATCCCGCTGATGTCGATCTCGATGCGGTCGCCGGGCTTCATCCAGAGTTTCGGCTCGCGGAACGCGCCGACCCCGCTGGGCGTGCCTGTCGCGATCACGTCGCCGGGAAGCAGCTCGGTCACGGTGGACAGATATTCGATCAGCTCCGGGATCGAGAAGGCGAGGTCCGAGATCGGGGTCGATTGCACGACCTCGCCGTTCAGGCGGGTCTCCATCTTCTGCGTGGCCGGATCGGGGATCTCGTCCGCCGTCACCAGCCACGGGCCCATCGACCCGCTCCTGTCAAAGTTCTTGCCCGCCCAGAACTGGGTCGTGTGCCGCTGCCATTCGCGGATCGATCCGTCGTTGAGACAGGTGTAGCCCGCCACATGCTCCAGCGCCCGGGCGGCGGGGATGTTGCGGCCGGCCTTGCCGATGACCACGGTGAACTCGCCCTCGAAGTCGAACGTGTCCGAGACCTTTGGCCGGATCATCGCAGCCCCGTGCCCGACGAGGGTCGACGGGTAGCGCGTGAAGATCGACGGCTTTGCGGGCTTGTCCTTCCCGGTCTCCCTGATGTGGCCCATGTAGTTGAGGCCGATGCAGATGATCTTGTCCGGGTTCGGGATCGTCGGCAGCAGCGTGAGATCATCGAGCGCGACCGTGGCACCCTCGGCTGCCTCGAGACGGTCGATGGCGCCCCCGGCCAGCAGGGCCCGAAGGTCGGGGAAATCGGCCTTCAGCGCGGCGCCTGCGTCGGTCACGGTGTCGCCGTCCACTTTTCCGTAGGAGCGCTGCCCATTGGGCAAGATGTAGGAAGCTATCTTCATGTCACTTTCCGTTTTCCATGGTCATTGCGGTGCCGCGCGCGATCACTCGCGATGCACGACAGTGTCGAGCCAGGCACAGTTCGGCACCGGGTCGGCGGCCCGGAAGCCGGTCCTGGCGTTGTTCATCCGCATGTCGCGCATCCGCTGCCGGACCTCGGAATCCTCGGGGAGATGCACGCGCTCGTGGCCCCATGTCGACGGCCCTTCGTGCGTCTCGAACGGCTCCCAGGTGGCGGGGTCGATCACCTGCGCGCCCCAGCCGTATTCCACGAAGAAACCGGAGGGCGAGTTGGCGTAGAAGCTCATCATGTGATCGTTGGAATGACGGCCCAGCGTGTAGGCAACGCGATCTTTCTCCGCCTCGGCGATGTCGTAGGCCTGCCCCACATCGTCGAGCATCTGCAGCTCGACCATGAAATGGTGCAGCCCCTTGCGCCCGGAACCGACCATGGCAAAGCTGTGATGCCGGCCGTTGATATGGAAGAAATACAGCGGATAGGGCGTCAGCCCGTAGTCGGTGACGCTGAAACCCAGCAAGTCCCGGTAGAATTCGAGCAGCCCCTCCACGTTCTCGACGTGCAGCACGGCGTGACCCATCCCGAGCGTGCCGGTCTTGAACCCCGAAATCGGCCGCCCCGGCACGAAGGGGTCGCTCGCGATCTCCGGGCCGCTGAAGACCTCGATGCAATTGCCATCCGGATCGTGGAAGGAAATGAGGCGCGCAACGTGACGCTGATCCGCCAGCGCGCTTCCGTGCCAGGTCACCTCGACCCCGGCATTCTCGAGCTTCGACGCAAGCCGGTCCAGATCATCCGGCGTGTCCACTTCCCACCCCATGAACGCCAGGTTGTCCTCGCCCTCGCCCGTCACGATCAGGCGCTGCTTGCGGTCGTCCATCCGGAACGCCCGGCTGCTGCCGCCGCGATCGACCTGCTGCATGCCAAGAAGATCAGTGGCAAAGGAACTCCAGTCCGCCGTCCTGGAAGAGTTCACCCCGATATAGCCAAGGGACTTCAATGTCATATTGCCGATCCTCCGTTGGGCAGCGAAGCGTGAACCTCTGCTCGGGCCATTCCTAGGCGCCTCCCCTGCCCGGTTCCGCAATTTTGCATCGAGCGTCCGCTTGGCGAACACATCTGCCCGCCAAGCGGACAAGGCGGCTTTACTGGGCTAGAACGACATGAAACCCTGAATGCTACCCAACCCCGAGGTGTCAAGATTTCAGACTCAACCATCCGGTCGCTTAAACGCGGCGTCAGCGTCCTCCAGACGATCAATCAGAACAACGGGCTGAAGCCCTCCGAAATCGCGGCTGCCACGGGAATTCCCCGCGCGTCGGTCTACCGGCTTCTGGAAACGCTCGAGGAAATGGAACTCGTCATTCGCGACCGGTCGTCCGAGAAATGGCGCCCGACGCTGCACACCAAATCGCTCAGTTCGGGGTTCCGCGACGAGGACTGGGTCTGCCAGGTCGCGATCCCCAAGATGATACAGCTGGGGCGGCGCATCCTCTGGCCGATCGACCTCATGACCATGCGCGAATACCGGATGGAAGTGCGGGAATCGACCCACAGCATCAGCCCCTACGCGGTGAATCACGGCATGGTGGGCCGCAAGCTGCCCATTCCCGAAACAGCCTCGGGGCGCGCGCATCTGGCGTTCCTGCCGCCGGAAGAGAGTGAAGAGATCGTCCGCATTATCGCGGAGGAGCGGAACGAACCCCTGCCGCTCATCCTGCGTGACGGCCCCCTCGCCCGCGTGCTCGAACAGACCCGGCAGCTCGGCGTCGGTTTCAGACGGGAGGACTATGTCAGCGAAACCGAGAGCCTCTCTGCCCCGATCTATCACCACGGCAAGGTCGTGGCGGCAATCACCATCATCTGGGCCTCGACCGCCATGCGCTTCGACCGGGCCTACGACCTCTACCACCAGGATCTGCTCGCGACAGCCGGCGCGATCTCGGGCGAGATTTCGGCACTGGCGGGCGTGACCCAAATGGACGAACCCCGCGCCTGACCGTTTCGGGGCGGGCCCCGAGAGATCTCTCGCAGACTGGCAGGAGCACGGAGCCACGACAAAAGCGCCATTTCCCGACACGTCCGCTAGTGGGACAAAATCTGGGACAAAGACCTAATTCGCGTTTGATATTTTTAATATGGTGCCCGGGGGCGGAATCGAACCACCGACACGAGGATTTTCAATCCATCCAACCAGGTCGTGCATAATATATACATTTACGTTCGAGCAACGCAAACCATCGCTGATCTAGTCCTTCTATCCGAAGCACAGCACTGCTGTCTTCTACTAGACGCACCGACTAGTTCGTCCCGGTCGAAGCCACGAATGGGAGCTCCAAGCCCGACATTGACCGCGCTGATGGCGGAGTGTTTGGGTTTGCAGCAGGGGCCGGCGCGACAAGATCGGCCCTTCGCCGCCTTTGGGAATGCGTGACAACGCTCCGGCGCAGCTTCACCGAAGCGGTCGTTCGCGAGACGCGCAGCATTTTCCGACGGCCAAGGTCCACTGAGCAGGACATACGGGACGGCGACGTCCGCTTCGCGTAGGTTAATGTTGCAACGCATAAAGCCTTGAGGATCGCAATTTGACAGACATGGAAGACCTATGACTTGAATACGCAAAGCGACTTCAGTCACTCGCATCGACAGGTGAGTTCTTCACGACGGATCAGTATGACCGAGAGAGGTATGACGATATTGCTAAGATCGCTGTCGAAATGATGGCCCGGCTCGGCAACTTCGCTTTTTGCCGCATTGAAGACCTCGACGGCCCCCAGACGACAGGATACGTGACGCCTAGGTGACCACGATTTTCGAGAATACCCGGGAGGATAGCTCGAGCTGCCTGTCGGTAAAGCTGGGTTTTCCCATCGGTTCGACGGAGCTGGTGGCCTTCGAGCCCCGCGCAATGGAGGGGGCGCCGTTCGGCGGCGAGGCGGCTGACGCCAGCATCCCGCCCCCGGGCCGAGGCTCCAGAGGCCTCGGCACTGCGAAGAGACGCACCCTTGAAGTGCGCGACCCAAGGGTCGCGCCTACTTTCTCGCCGTCGGCTTCCACCTAACGCGTATTGGCGTTAGATGCGGGACCCGCGCATCAGACGACTGACCGCTTCTCGCGAGTGCTACGCGAATGACACCAGAATGAGTCACGATCAGAGGCGTGGTTGCACGCTCCCCGATCCAGCAAAGCGCCTCAGCTACGCGGATCGTCAGGTCGTAGAGATCCTCGACGCCCTGGGCCTCGGAGCCGCGACTGCGCTCACTCTTCGGCTGTCCTTCGAAAGGGCCCCAACCGCGCTCTTTCAACCCCGGCACCAACTGCGTCTCCAAGTCGAGAACGATGCCAAGCGCCTCCGCCGTCTGGACACATCGTTTCATCGGACTGCAGAAGAGACCATCTATGCTCATGCCTTGAAGGCCCGCCGTATACGCAGCGATGGTCGCTTCATGGCGTCCCATCGCGTCCAAGGGAATGTCGGTTTGACCCATTACGAGACCGTCGCGGTTCCACGCCGTCGGCGCATGTCGCACCAAGACCAAGATTCGCTCAGCGTTCACCGCCGTCACAGCAAGAGTGCCGAACCGATCCTGCCTCGGAGGCCCTCAGGCCCCACCAGGACATCCTGAAGCCCTTGCCGGAATTCCCGAGCTACCTCGAGCAATTCTTGGTACTCGATCGTTTCGAGCCCCTCATGCCCATCGCGCTCCAGCGCGTCGCGGATTGCTGTGTCGTCGATGGCATTGAGGAACGTAGCATAGGCCGCGAGTGGGGCTTCCATCTCGGCGTCACCAAACGCCTGCGTTAGGCGGTCTGCCGGAGGCATCGCGAAGGTCTCGAGCAGCATGTCCCGTTTTGTCGCCGCGGGCACGTCGTCGTCGGTGCGGGCGATCGCTGCAACCCCACCGAAGTAGAGCATCATTCGCGCGAACCGCAGTTTTACGAGACGTATCGCTCGCGGTTTATCCCCATCTGCCGTCTTCTCCTCGAAGTCCACGCAGATGGTCCGCCAATACCGGATTACGTCGTTCAGCAGGTAGCGGCAGAGCTTACGATCCTCCAGCGAGTCGCGAACATAGTGGCCGATGAGTTTCTCGCGCAGGTTCTCGAATGCAGGCCGATCATGTAGCCACTCGCCTTCCAGCAGGTACAGCATCCGGCGGGTGAGATAGGCGTTCGTGTCAGCATCGCCGCCGATGTTGGATAAAATATCCTTCACACTGAGCGGATTTTCGAACACGCCCCCATGCGCGGGCATCTTCACACCATCCGCCCGAAGCCGGTCGCGGAAAGCTTCTTGAATGGGGCGAGCCGCCTCCGCATCGTCCCTCGTCGTCAGGAAGAAAAGATCGACGTCGGAACCACTGGTGACTTCCCGTCTTGCAACCGAGCCATTCACGCCCACGATCACACCGGCATCGTATGGTATGACGTACTTCGCCGCGGCCCGCATAGCTTCGAGTTGACGGTCCGCTTCAGCACGCGCGCGTCCGAGTACATCTCGGACTTGGTCCGCCGTGGTCAGTCGTTTGATTTTAGGCATGGGGTCAGTCCAACAAATCTGCCAAGGTGGTGGCGCTGCGCGTCTTCGTTTGCCGATACCGGAAGTTGATCGCTGCGTTGTTCACGAGCCGCGTGTCCTTCTCGATGAAGAACTCCCGCCTGCGCCGCTCGACCGGCGCTCTCAGCCATCCCTTCGGAACGACCTCGCGCAGCTTCTCCTGCGACCGCGCAGCGACTTTCAGGTATCCGTGCAGTTCCGAATGACGCCGTAAAAGCATCGTCTCGCTGATGAGAAAATCGTCGGGCGAGAACTGCGACAGATGCTCTCGCATGTAGGTCTGCGCCAACGTGTCGAGCGCCGCGCCGGCCGGTCCACCGATGAAGAGCGTGTAGATGTCGTGCTTCAATCGCCAGAACTCATCGAATGCACCCTCGGCTGTATGGTCACCTCGCGCCCAAAGCAACGCGATCCGTTCCGCCCCGCGATAAGCCGGACGCGGCGCAATGAACGCGCGGCACCGCATGATTCCCTCGAGCGTGTCGAGATTGATCTGGTTGGAGAATAAGAAGCCAACGTCGCCGTCATGTTCGCCGTCGATGAGTGCCAAGACCTCCTCAATATCAACCTGTTCCGCCGCCAACACTTCGGCGATGCCCAAGCCTGCGCGCCGGTCACCCGTGATTAGGTCGCGCGTGACACTATGGTGGTCGATCCCGAAGGCGTCCGAGAACACCGGCTCCAGCGTATGTGAAAGCGGTCCGTGACCGACATCGTGTAGCAGCGATGCGGCAAGCAGCAGGCGACGTCGATTATCCGGTAGACCGACCTCTCGCGCGTAGACGTTAGCCAAGTGAGCGACACCGAGCGAGTGCTCCAGCCGGTTGTGCCGGCGGCGATGACCGGCACGACCCGAACCATGACGCAGATAATCGATCGCCCCAAGAAATCCGATACCCTTCAGGCGTTTCAGCGGTGCGAGGGACATCAGCGCCGCGACAAGCGGATCGTCGAACGCGTGCGAGGTGCCCGAGCGAAAGGCATCTACGGATGCCCACGGCTCGACCTCCAGCCTTTCGGCGCTGTTCCACATATCCGCGATGACTTGTTCCAGCGTTTTCGCTCCGTTCAACCAAGGTGATCCCTTACAAAGGGCCTATGAGTATCTAGCACGGATCATACCCGATGCGACACACTAAGTATGACCCGCAGTACGCCGATGGAAGAGGCTCGTTGGTTTGGCTCTCTCGGCCTCCACCACGCCGCGGACCCGGATGATGCCATCAGATGTAGTACTTGAATGGCTGTGGGCCCCCTTCCCGCGCGGACCCCATGACCAGAATGTCGCCTACCATCCTGGCGAAGCGCACGGTAACCGGTAGCCCGTCGTTGAAGTTGCAAGAGTTGTAGTTGATCTTCGTCAGTCCCATGATGTCGGCCAGCACGGTCTGCATCCTCGGGCAGCGGTTTTTTGAGCGGAGAATTGTGACCATCAGGGGGTTAGGCGTCTCCGGCCCGATATACGTGTCAAGCTGGGGGACGTAACCGCTCGTCCAGAGATAGGCGTTGCTGTCATTCAGCTGGAGCGCCGTGCCGCGGATCACCGGGTAGTCGCCTGCCCGAAACAGCTTCGCGTCCCCGCCCGTCGACTTGATCCTGACCCCGACCACATTCGTGCCCTTCGGAGCCGCGCGACAGAATGCTTGCCACTCCTCGTCGTTGAACGAAGCCTGCCCGTGAATGAAGAGTTCTTTTGGCGGCTCGGAATGCATATCGCGATACGCCTCGATCACGGTACCCAAGAGCTCCTCTGCGGCGGCCGCACTCAGATGATACTCGTAGTCGCCGGTCTTCCACGGGCCGTTCGCACCGCGGAAGACGACCCCGTCGCCTTCGGTCAAGAACATCTGGGCTGCGCAGCACACATGGTTGTCGCGGTTGTTGGGGAGGTTCTTGTAGACCATTCCGATGTAGCAGACGCCGTCGCGCACGTTGGAGAGACGCCATGGAGGGCGCTCCTGCGTCTTGTAATAGAGGCCGGTCGCAAGGTTCCAAGCAACCGTGGCCGCGTCCTGCGTCGTCCGCTTTGGATAGCCCGCGCTGTTCAAGAAAGCCGTCGGCTCCAGCGTAGACTCGCGCAGGATCTGTGAAGGTGCGATCGACAGGAGACGCGCCTTTATATGTCTTCGGAAGTCCGGAATGTCATCGAAGACATTCTCGATGTTGGGATCAAAGCTATCGTCCAGTAGAAGCGATCCTTGGAAGGATCGCGTACGTTGTCGCTTTGGCGCCTTGCCTCGCACAAGCGTCAGTCCGGTCCTCCGGGATTCGGGACGGCATCGCTCATAGACGATCTCGGGAACGACGAAGATCCAGACGTCGATCGCACCCTCCTCGTTGCGCCTAAACTTGTCCATGCGATCCGTGTAGATACGCGCGACAGCATCGACGGCCTCGTGCATGTTCTCCATCCGGGTCGCCCGTTCGATGGCATCAAACTCTACTGTCAGTGCCCGACATCTCTGAGGATCGAACGTGATGCCGAAGGTCTCTTCGAGGCCCGCGAAGTCTGCAAGATGTAAGCGATCTTTCTTTTCCGTCGGACTTGGTGGCGGAACGGCGATCCCCGATAAGAGCCTGTCGCTCCAAGAGCGGAAATGACTGATCCCTTCTTTTGTCCCGATAACGCCGATCCGAACCTCCTGAACCTTCCGCGGTGCGTCATACGGTCCATAGAGGAACAACCCGTCCTTCGGGTGGTGGCTTCGTTGATCGTATCTGAAATCGAGTTCGGGCTCGTCGAAGTGATCGACGACAAGGCTTACTTCAGGAAACTTCACGCTGACTCTCCATCGGCATCCTCATCCATGGTCTCAGGACGGCCGAGCGTGCTCGCATCTTCCTCCTCGGTGTCAGGGTCCGCGCTGTCCGGCAACGCCGTGCTGACAGGCGATGTGAAGAGCAAAGGCTCGGACGACAGGAGCATATCCTGTCCCGGCGCAAGCGATACCCTGATGAAGGCCGAGTCCCCCGACATGACCTGCAGGAACGCCAAGAGCCGACCGTGCCACTGCTTGTTTCGCCAGCCCTTGCATCCCGAGCGACGAAGGCGATGCATCGTCTTCGAGTCGTTGATCGGCTCGCCCTGCGCCGTGTCGTTATCCTTCGCAAAGAGAACGCGCGCTTTCAGTCTGAAGTGCCAGAAGGGCCAATTCCTCGGGATCGCCGTCACACCGTAGGACCACACGTGCTTCTTGGCGATATTGCGCAGCATGGATGATCGGCGTGCGCCCTGCTTGCCCCACGGGACGCGCTCGCCAATAGCTGCCTGGTCGGGCGACACATGGAAACCGTCACCCCCGGAATAGGCATAGGCCACCATTCCCGCGGTCCGGCAGTGTCGCTCCCATGCATCCCGCAAGAGGCCGGTCACGACGTTAGACAGATCGCGGCCGGTGAGCTCGATCTCGGGCATGCCATCTTCTGCCGCACTTGCTATCGACGCCGACTCGCGCAGGCGCAGCTTCGCAACCCCTTCCAAGCTTTCTTCGACGTCGGGCGGCGTCGCGAAGGTGATCAGACCTCGGCCCCGCTGCGCGGCCGGAAACGGCAGCATCTTGATCCGGCGCTTGAGCGTGTCCTCCCGGACCGCCCCACTCACCTCATAGAAGTGGACCTCGTCGGGCATCTCGAGGATCTGAACCCAGTTCGAGACCAGCGGCTCAGGCTCGGCAACCAGAGGGATCGCGCCGCGCTTCCGGAAGCTATCCCATTGCGGGGCAACGGATGCAGGGCCCGGCTGCTGCCGGATTCCTTGCCGGCGAAGCGCGTCGAGCAGCTTCACGAGACCCTCAGCCCACCCATGGGTGAAGTCGGTCGGCGTTGCGTCGCGCAATCCATCGATCTTCGCCCCCTCCTCATATCGAAGTGGAATGATCAGTCGCGAGTCGTCGAGTTTCTTTGAGAGCGTTTTGGCCCGATCAATCAGATCCATCGCCCCATCGTCCGCCCCGGTTGCCGCAGCTGCGACGGCCAACACCTTCACGGCGCGGTGCTCAAGCGCGGCGCCCGTTTCTCGGTGCCACCGCGCTCCGGGCTCAAGCGTCAGCAATTCGGAGAAGACCCGGTATCCATGCGCCTCAAGTTTTGGGCCGAGCCAGAGCAGGAATTGGTCGTGGACCGAACTCGCGCCGATCAAGAAAAGCGTATCCCGCTCGACCGTGTTAGTATCATCAGCCCCGGTTGCCGGCTTTGGTAGAAGCTTATGGAGGACCTGAGGCACCTGACGCTGCTCGCGACCATCCAAAGCGCGGTTGAGAAGCCGTTCTAATGCTGCGCCGCTGGCTGGAACCCAGAGCGCAGGATAAGCTTCTTCGACCTCCGGGAACTTTCGTAAAAGTGCCTCGATATCCTCCCACCCGAAGATATCACCCGACGTTCGCACGGTAGGGCCGCAGATTTCCATGAGGCTTTGTTTCCGGCCCGGCGTCATCGATACCGAAGTCGAGAGAATGTAGCGCGTCGGAGCCAACCGATCGATCTTCGCCCGCTCGCTATTCATCTCGCGCTTAAGGGCCGCGATCGCTGACTTCTCGTACCGCTTGGACTGGAGGATCGTCACACCATCCGCGTCCTCGACATATCGTCCGTCGATGCCGCCATCCGCCCCCTCCCCGAATTGCTCGAAGCGAACGCCAAGAACTTGGCCGATCAAGTCTGCGGAAAGTGCCTCGAACTCTGACGGGGATAGCACGGAGAGATCATGGGGCATTCAGATTCCGTGCATCGCGACAAGGGTTTACATTACAGGTCGAGGTCACCATCCATTCGTCTCTCGCCACGCCTGATGCAAGATTTACGGCTACGCCTCTATAGCATGGTAGCTCACAAGCCATCCTTGCGACAACACAATCAGAGATTTAAGTGAGAAAAACTGTCTATACCGCAGCCATACCTCCGCGTCCTAGTAGAGGTCGGCACTCCTCTCCGAGACCGCCGCATCCGTCTTCCTACAACCACTTGCATCGTCCGGGGTCTCCTCCAAAGCCCACTTCCGACGTTGCCGCATGGTCGCCGAACACGCCGGGTCTCGGCCCTTCGGATGACGGTCCCGGGCAGAGGCGGTGGTGCGCGCTCGACGGACTAGATCGACGTCATGTCCGGTAAGGGCTCTTTGTGGTCATGCGACAGTGCAGAGTGAAAGCCTGTTTCAAGATTGCGTCAAAGTCGGCTTTTGTCGTCGCGGTATGACTGGTTCGCGCTTGCAGCGAAGGTCCGCTGTCCGCCCTTGCTGTTGTTAGCTGCTGTCACAAAGCATGCAGCGCAGCCGTTTGTTTTGAGAGGGGCAACGACTGTTTTGTGCAGCAAGGCGGACTTCCGTACTCAAATAAGCGAGTATCGGCTTCTGACGTCAGGCAGCCAACAAGTCAGCTTCAAGTTTCTCGAACATCGACGCGTCTTCCTCTGCGTTCTCAAACAGGTGACCATACACGTCCATCGTCATGTTGATCGACGCGTGCCCAAGTAGCGTTTGGATCTTCTTTGGGTTCCAGCCTTGCTCGATAAACAAGGAAGCGGCCGCATGCCGCAACGCATGGATCCCGAACTTTGACTGACCGGATTCATCTACGATGCCGTTCTCTACCAGCATCGGCTTGAAGATACGGTTATAAATGTTTGAGTAGTTTTGAACCTTTCCAACAGAGTTCGGGAAGACCAAACCGATCGAGCTCTCGGGTGCGCGGTCTTTCCAATCGGCCAATGTCTGAGAGACAATCGGCGCCATCGGAATGCTCCGGCCCCCTGCCCTGCTCTTCGGTGCGCCAATCTGACAGTATTCATCTGCTCTTTGACTGACCCGGATAACTCTGTTTGTGAAGTCTAAGTTGCTCCAGGTAAGCCCACGCAGTTCAGAAATGCGCATGCCAGTGAAGATCGCGGTCACAAACATCGCCCGATGCGACTTCGGGGCATTTTCAAGAATCGTGCGGATTTCATCCTTATTCGGAATGATTTGGTCATCACCCAGCGCACGTGCCTGCCGCTTTACTTTCACATCGACGCCGACGTTGTGATCGATCCATTCCCGCTCAACTGCTTCGGACAAGATCGAACGTAGACTGACCATGATTTTGCGGACTTGGGACCGAGACACACCATCATCCATCAATTCATGCATGAAGTCTCGGACCTGACTTCGTGACAGGTCCTTGAGCAGGAGATCACCGATCTTCGGTTCGATATGGATCTTTGCGTGGCTTCGGTAAGCCTTGATAGTCGATCGTTCCAAGTCGTTGCGTTCGCAGGTCTTCAACCAGCTGTTGCAGGCATCGGTGACAGTCTTCGAGTGTCGGGGCATACGCTTCTCCATCGCGTTGTGTTCTTGATGTCTCATTATACAACAGTGAGAAGTCTCCGTCGGGTGTTTTCCACCGGTCAACACAAAGAAAATCAGGCAATATCAGTTGCTAACAGGCTTCGCCAGTGAAGTGGTCCCAGGAAACCGGACAGTCAGCTAAGGTGTTTCCCGAACCTTTGAAGGGATACGAACATGGCAAAGCGCCGGAACTTTACAGATCAGTTTAAGGCCAAGGTGGCGTTGGAAGCGCTGCGTGGCGACAAGACCGTGCAGGAGATCGCGGCGAAGCATCAGTTGCACCCAAATCAGGTCAGCACATGGAAGCGGCAGGCCATCGAGGGCATGGCCGATGTGTTCTCGGGTGGCAAGCAGAGCGGCCCGACCGAGGCGGAAGTAAAGGAACTTCACGCCAAGATCGGGAGGCTGGCGGTCGAGAACGATTTTTTGTCGGAAGGGCTGAAGCGATGAGCCCTGGAAAGAAACGCGCGATGATCAACCGGGATCACCCCAAGCTGAGCATCAGCCAGCAGTGCAAGCTGGTGAGCCTGAGCCGGTCGGCGTTCTACTACACGCCCGCCGGGATCGACGCCGACACGCTGTCGATGATGAAAGAGATCGACCGGGTGTTCACCAAATACCCATTCTTCGGGTCGCGCCAGATCGCGGCCTATCTGCGCCGGGAAGGCATTGTTGTTGGCCGCCATCGCGTCAGGCGATTGATGGCGAAGATGGGTCTTGAAGCGGTCTACAAGCGCCCACGAACCAGCCAGCCGCATCCTCAGCACCCGGTCTTCCCGTATCTGCTGAGGAAGATGGTGATTGACCGACCGAACCAGGTCTGGTGCGCCGATATCACCTTTGTGCCAGTCAGAAATGGCTTCCTCTATCTGGTGGCAATCATGGACTGGGCGACGCGCAAGGTGCTGAGCTGGCGGTTGTCGAACACGATGCACGCCGACTTCTGCGTCGAAGCACTGAGCGAGGCCATCGCCAGGTACGGCCCGCCTGAGATCATGAACACAGATCAGGGATCGCAGTTCACCGGATCGGCCTGGATCACGACGCTGACCGAGGCGGGCGTGCGCATCTCGATGGACGGGCGCGGGCGTTACCTCGACAACATCTTCATCGAACGCCTCTGGCGATCCCTGAAGCAGGAGGCCATCTATCTCGAAGAAATCAATGAAGGCTTCCGGGCCCGTCGTGTCATCAAGGGCTGGATGGCATTCTATAACACCAGCCGACCCCATTCCGCGCTTGATCGGCAGACGCCGGACGACGCATATTGGGCAGGCTTGGAAGAGCGACACGCAGCATGAAACCTAAACCCGATACACCTTAGAAACGCTGCAAACCTGTCCGAAAAGATGGGACCACTTCACCAGTATCAGATATCTGCCGATATAAGGGGTTGCTGCGTGATACCTTTCGTGATCATTTACGTTTTAACAACGCTAATGTGGAGTAACTGGTGATTGGCTATATTTTGATTTCTTACGGACCAAAGCCGAGCGGCGGCCTAGAGAGTTGCAGTGCGGCTCGGCAGCAACGCATCAATCTATTCGAGGCGGCTGAACGACTAACTGGCGAACGGAAGTTCGCTTGCTACTACGACTACGCGCGAAAGGTCGAGGGTCTAGACCAGCTACCCAAACTCCGTGGCACTCTCGACAACGCAAAGAAGAAGGGCTTTCGCGTCTTCATTGACACCTATTTGCGGCTTTTCTGCAACTGCCCAATCTCAAATAGAAAACAACTCCTCAAGGATCTTCAGAGATATTCTGGGCATCTATTTGACGTCGAAACTGCTAGCGATATTGGTGACCTCAATGACACTTATAAGGCCCGATTGCTTCTGGCAGTGTCACCAGTACGATTCAAGCTGGGAAAGCAACCACGCTCACAAAGAAGCGCACATGAGAAACACAGACAAACATCGAAGGCCACGAAAGCATCCCAACGCGCACGAAGTGCAGCAGCGGACGCCAAGGCCGCAGAACTGCTTGGGCTACAGAAAGACCTGACCGAAGTAGACAAGACCCCAAAGCTGGCAGCACTTGTGAAGGCAGCAAACGACAGAGGTTTGAAGACCACACGGGGGAATGACTGGACGGTCAGCTCAGCACAGCGAGCCCTAAGGAGGGTAACGCAGGATAGCTAGCACCGAAAGATTGGCTTTCATCAGCGACACCGACGTTCCATCTGCCACTAGAGACGCAGCATCGGTCTGTACAAGAGTTGCGCAGGGATAAGTGGACTTGAATGGGTTTCTGAAGCGCAGATCCACCTTCCTTACATCTGGGTAGAACCGCCTATAACTCAGAGCAAAGTTCAGCCAAGATAGGCAATCGTCCTATCGGCAAGAATTTTGCACCATAGGAAAACGCTTTCTAAGAAGTATGAGAGGTGTATTGGTGGTATGTGAGCTATTAGGGTTAGCAATCCGCTGCCATCCCAATCGAAAGCTGCGGATCTCGACCAAACCCACAGCGGCTTAGCTCAAACCCGTCCACAGGCTGCTCGGAGCCATTTCTCTCTACAAGAGTCCACGGTTAATAAAAGTTGCCGTTTCTACCCGGCTGTTCTGCCATCGGCGACCGCACGACTACGCTCACCCATGCGGCTGGGACGTCCCGAACCAAGGGGGACTACCTGTCGGCCGTGAGGGGCTCGCAGAGAGCCCTAGAGAGGCCCCAACAGTTCGCCTTCGAAGAACTCGCCCCTTTGGCGGCATCGCGCCCTGTGACGCTCTCTGAGCCCCTCAGCACGTACCCTGCCGTCAAACAGCATCAGAGTTACCGCCAGCGTCGCGACATGCTCCTGAGGGCACGGTCGACCTTGTTGTTCAACGCGGTGTAGGACACCAACCTGCCCTTCGCGCCAAGTTTCACCGGCTTCGCTGCGATTTCACTCCTCCGAAAACGCGCTGCGAGGATCTGTTCTACAGACCGATGCATCCGATCTAGACCGTACACCCCGCTTCTGGCGAAGACATCTTCTTCAGTCAAGTTGACAGAGAAAGGGAGTTCGCCCAGTGGATCTTCGGGACTAAACGTCGGCAGGAAGAACTCGAAGACGAGCTTTCTGAGATCTTTGAAGTCGAAGCCTTTGAGATTCGCGATCGTTGCCAACCCGAGTGCTGCGGGGACGCCAACGGTGCCCGTCTCTGTGCGCAACGTGACTTCGACCCTCGAGCGCCATTGGTCCGATGGCAGGTTCACGACGGAACCCGCATTCGGATCCCGGCGATCCGTCCGCTTGTCCATTACGCGCAACATGACCGGAAACTCCTTCGCTCCGATATAGCTTGTGGTATCAATCGGTGCCTTGTTGTGATTGCCCAGCCGTAGAGGCTGCTGGAGTTCCTGAGGGAGACCCAGCCGCATGAGTTGCGCAGCCCTTGGCCCGGATTGAGCCCCTCGCCGACCCACAGTATAAGTCGCTGTAGCCCTGCCATTCTGATTGCTGAAGTGTCTCGGAAAGCAATCCTCGTTCTCTGTCAGGATGTCCTTCGGCTTCAAGTGACGCCGCAGTAGATCCGTCATTCGCCAACGCCATAGGTTTTGGGCATCAAGGTTCCGGGTCGCCCGTTCCTTCACGTAGAAGTCGACCGAGACCTCGATACCCGAGACCGGTAGGTTTCGGATGAAGGTCTGGCCGGGAACGTACTTCTTGACTAACGCCTTGAGCAAACCAGTCAACGTGCGCGGCTTTGGCTGCTGAATCCGAAGCGTGAACGCGGAACCGATGTAGTGAGACCGCCCGTCCGGTCCGGAGACATAAATGCTCGTTTCGGAGCCCATGTCTGCCAGAGCCTTGCTCGCAAACCGATGGACGTTCACAGCCTGGTGGACGCTTGTCGTCTCGAGCACGATCTCGATCCAATCGATCTCCGCATAACAGCGGTAGTCATTCAGATTGACATCGGGTTCGACGATAAGACGGTCTCGCAGGACGGGCTGAACGGCTGCACCCTTGCTGGGGGCATAGGGTCGCACACTGTAGTGCAAGGACGGTGGATCCAAAGCAGCGGGCCAGCTCGGGGCGGAGTTGAACAGCAGGGGAACTTCAAACCATTTCAAATCGATGTTCCCAACCTTGCTATAATCATATGAGGCGCTGTTGAAACGGCGTTTCTCGAGAATTGCCGACACAAACGGGGCTTGCAACCGTATCTATGATATTGAGCAATAGCAGCGTTATAGCTGAACTAAACCCGATGTAACCCCGTACTAACCCCGTACTAACCCCGCAAGAATTTGCTATTTTTGCCGTCCTTCTATCAAGGAGATAAGGCTGGAAGTCCTAGACAGCCAGCGCACTTGTCAAAGCGCGCTGCAGGCAGGAAAATCCTATTTAGGCGCGCATCCTTGTATCGGCAACCGCCCGTTGACAGAGAGCTTAGGTGCGGCCCTGAGAGTTTCGGAAGCGTAGAGAGCGCAACACCCGCTGAAACCCCTTCATCGCGCCCCACATTTCTCTAAGCGCCGCAGAGAGCTAACCACAGCTCGTTTGGCGCGCCATTGATCGGACATCTCACTGAAAACTAGCACACAGCATAGTCGCAACGAACATTCAGGAGATACAACGATGACTTACAGCCCTACCGCCCAAATGCTTGCAAAAGGTATCGAAGAGTCCGGCCTCACACAGCGCGATGAAGTGGTCCCATCTTTTCGGACAGGTTTGCAGCGTTTCTAAGGTGTATCGGGTTTAGGTTTCATGCTGCGTGTCGCTCTTCCAAGCCTGCCCAATATGCGTCGTCCGGCGTCTGCCGATCAAGCGCGGAATGGGGTCGGCTGGTGTTATAGAATGCCATCCAGCCCTTGATGACACGACGGGCCCGGAAGCCTTCATTGATTTCTTCGAGATAGATGGCCTCCTGCTTCAGGGATCGCCAGAGGCGTTCGATGAAGATGTTGTCGAGGTAACGCCCGCGCCCGTCCATCGAGATGCGCACGCCCGCCTCGGTCAGCGTCGTGATCCAGGCCGATCCGGTGAACTGCGATCCCTGATCTGTGTTCATGATCTCAGGCGGGCCGTACCTGGCGATGGCCTCGCTCAGTGCTTCGACGCAGAAGTCGGCGTGCATCGTGTTCGACAACCGCCAGCTCAGCACCTTGCGCGTCGCCCAGTCCATGATTGCCACCAGATAGAGGAAGCCATTTCTGACTGGCACAAAGGTGATATCGGCGCACCAGACCTGGTTCGGTCGGTCAATCACCATCTTCCTCAGCAGATACGGGAAGACCGGGTGCTGAGGATGCGGCTGGCTGGTTCGTGGGCGCTTGTAGACCGCTTCAAGACCCATCTTCGCCATCAATCGCCTGACGCGATGGCGGCCAACAACAATGCCTTCCCGGCGCAGATAGGCCGCGATCTGGCGCGACCCGAAGAATGGGTATTTGGTGAACACCCGGTCGATCTCTTTCATCATCGACAGCGTGTCGGCGTCGATCCCGGCGGGCGTGTAGTAGAACGCCGACCGGCTCAGGCTCACCAGCTTGCACTGCTGGCTGATGCTCAGCTTGGGGTGATCCCGGTTGATCATCGCGCGTTTCTTTCCAGGGCTCATCGCTTCAGCCCTTCCGACAAAAAATCGTTCTCGACCGCCAGCCTCCCGATCTTGGCGTGAAGTTCCTTTACTTCCGCCTCGGTCGGGCCGCTCTGCTTGCCACCCGAGAACACATCGGCCATGCCCTCGATGGCCTGCCGCTTCCATGTGCTGACCTGATTTGGGTGCAACTGATGCTTCGCCGCGATCTCCTGCACGGTCTTGTCGCCACGCAGCGCTTCCAACGCCACCTTGGCCTTAAACTGATCTGTAAAGTTCCGGCGCTTTGCCATGTTCGTATCCCTTCAAAGGTTCGGGAAACACCTTAGCTGACTGTCCGGTTTCCTGGGACCACTTCACGACCTTGCAGATCGCGTTGGCTTTAAGCATCCAAACATTCTCACCATGATGGAGCAAGGCCTGATCAAGGTTCCCTTGGACCGCATTCCTGCACTGTCGCAGGCCCTGGGTCTGGACCAAACAAGATTCCTGCTTGTTGCGATCGAAGAGTACCATACCGGCGTCTATGAGGTGCTGTGCGACACACTTGGGTTGCCATTCAGCGATGCAGAGCAAGGTCTGGTCGTGCTTTTTCGAATGGCAACACTTAGAACGGAAATTGAATTGGATGGTCCCTTTCGAAAGGCTTTGGAGGGGCTGCTTGAACTGGCCGAAGCGGCGAACATGCGGTGAAACCGGATGAGAGGGAGTGTAAGTTGGCGCTCACGAATACTGGCTTTGAACCGATCCGGGGTTTCGTCAGAGTTATGGCGTTCTGGGCCAGAGCGCTCCACGATTTCTGGAAACGCGATAGGCTTGCCGCTTACGCTTATGTATATGCCGGATTATCTTGTCTCAGGGCTAGTCTGCCGTCTTAATCAATATATGAGCTGCGGCCGTGATCTCGTCAGCGGCCTTTCGGTCTCGGTTGGACCTGTCACGCTTTCGTGCCGCCCCCGGTGCTCGTTCGAGCCACCCTTTAATTCGAAGGAGAGTGGGCCCTTCCAGCCCAGTGCTGATTGTCAGCGGTGCGGATTATTGAAGCTGTTGTTGTATTTAAAAAATGGCGAATTTCATCCGTCCGTTTCAGTCTCAGAATCAGTCCTCCTTCGCGCTGTAAACGCTATCAAAGGAGAGGCCACAAACCACGGCAAGTTCAGTTGATTGAAACCATATCCCAATGCCCAGAAGCCTTTAGCTTGAATAGACGCGAGAAGATCAAAGCCGACGCTGCATCAAGATACTCGCTCGTGTCGCTTTTCTCGATGCAGCGTTTGATCGCCCTGAATTTGCGGACGACTACGCCGGCTGGTGCGTGTCATCGTCAGCCATGTTGATGCCCTCGCTGGGGAGACAACTTCACTTGCGGCAGCGATATGATCAGTTTCTGCGCTGTTCGGATTTCTTGTTCAACCGTACAAAATTCAGCGCAAAAAAGCCCTAATAATGCCTTGGTTGTCGATATACTCATTAGTATGTACCATACTTATGAATATATCTTAAGCTAACGAAAAGACCGAACTTGCCGTGACCTCCATCGCTGATCCGACGTCGATCCGGCAGAAATAGGTCATCAAAACTACCTCCTCCGGCTCTGATCTGTGCCTGCCAAACCACGGTTAAAGGAAACCACCCATGAAGATACTCGCCGTAGATGACAATCCCTTCATGCTCGACTTCTTGCCAGCGATCCTGAAAGAAGCGGATTTCCCGGATGTTACCGTTGCATCCTCCGGCAAAGAAGCGCTGCGCATCCTAAAAAATGCGACGGAGCCCTTCGATTGCCTGCTGCTTGACATCGTCATGCCCAACATGGACGGAATTACGCTCTGCCGGAAGGTACGCGAGATGCGCAGCTACCGGACAACGCCGATAACGATGCTCACACTCAAGACCGACGCGGTTTCGATCGAAAAGGCGTTTGCTGCGGGCGCCAATGATTACATCTTCAAACCCTTCGAAGTCCACGAGATCGCAAAACGGCTCCGGGTCACTCAGCGGATGCTGGAATCGACCGAAGTAGCGATGCGGGTCAATCCGCAGATGATGCTGCCGAACGGCGAACGCGGCCGGCATGCTTTCTCTCTTGAAGATCCGCTTTACGTTCTGGGGACTCATCAGCTGGTCCCCCCTTTCACCCTTGGCAACTACCTATCGCAGCTTTCGCGTAATAACCTCAATGCCTGCCATGTATTCTGCGCGCAGGTCGAAGATATCACAGCTCTCTACGCCCATTGCACTAGCCGTGAATATGTCATGGCCATCGCGGCTGGCGCGAGAGCCATCGGCCGGGTTGTGGACAAGCCACAACTTCTCATGGCGCATATCGGAAGCGGCACGCTACTGGGCATCCTCACCGGCGATGACCTGCCGGAATGGCCGCAGATCGAGCAATCGGTGCAAAGAGAGCTGAAGACCCTGATCCCCTGGGATCAAGAGCCGCTCGATGCCCCGATCAGCATCTCGCTGGGGCGCCCGATCCATCCGAATGCCCACCGGACACAGCGGGTCAAGAACACCTTTGACCGGGCGATTGGCCGACTGGTCGAGCGCCAGAAAACCATGCACAAGGCATTGCTCGGTCACACGCCTGCGGTATCATCCGCACGCTGATCGCCGGTCCGCGAGAGACGTAGGGCATCAGACCCGGCCAGACACGGTTCTTCCGGTCCGGCCGATTTCTTTTGTTCAGTCAGGGTGTCCGGCGGGATGTCAGAAATTTGGAATTCGCGCAGGATATCGGCACGGACCGCCGCAGCAATTTTCATCGCGCTGGCCCCGCCAAGCAGGAACGCGACCACCACGGTCCAAGCGACACCGCCTATAAGATAGACGACTGTGGCGGCGACGATCGCATAGATTAGGCCGATCAGCGCAACGCTTGCGGGGGGAACGAAGGACAGCCAACCGGATGCAAAAGCCCGGCCTTCGCGCTTTTCGGCGCCGTTCCTGGTTTTTGTGGTTCGCAATTTCGGCCCCTGATCTTGTCGCTATTGCTAGGATCGGCCAGTGGTCGACCCAGTTATGCAATTCCACGGAAGGTCACGCTATCGTCTGCTTGGGATATGAAAAATGATGATCGTTAAAGAGGAACGGCTGCTTGCGCAGCCCAGTGTTCCCGATTGGTCCTTGAACTGGCTTGGCCCCCCGCTGTCTTGCGACTTCAGCGAGGGGCCAACCCGTTAGCATTTATGGGTCAACTCGGGCGATCAGATGTCGCCCAGGCCGTCGTTACCCAGAAGCCCGCCCAGCAGGTCGCTGGCATCGGAGAGCGTTTCACCAAGCGGGTTGCTGCCGCCCAGCAATCCACCGCCAAGCACGTCACCCAGCGGGCCGTCCTCTCCGTTCAGATCGCCAAGCACATCACCTAGGGGGCCGTCCTCACCGGTCACGCCGCCCAGCAGATCACCAACTAGGTCTTCCTCTCCGGTCAGACCACCCAGCAGATCACCTACCAGGTCGTCCTCTCCGCTCAGGCCACCGAGCAGTCCGCCGCCAAGGCCATCATCACCGGTCAGGCCACCGAGCACGTCACCCAGCGGACCGTCTTCACCGGTCAGGCCGCCCACGATACCCTCTTCACCAAGGACACCATCCAGCAGACCACCGTCGCCGCCGAGCAGGCCGCCCACGATGCCCTCGTCACCGAGGACCTCACCCAGAGGGCCGTCTTCACCGACAACACCGCCAAGCACGCCATCCAGAGGGCTGCCCTCACCGAGCAGACCGCCTACAAGGCCATCCTCTCCGATCACACCATCGAGCACATCACCCAGCGGGCCATTTTCGCCGAGGACACCACCGAGCACTTCACCCAAGGGGCCATCCTCGCCGATCACACCACCGAGCACATCACCCAGCGGGCCTTCTTCGCCGATCACACCACCGAGCACTTCACCCAAGGGGCCATCCTCGCCGATCACACCACCAAGCACGTCACCCAGCGGGCCATCGTCACCGATCACACCACCAAGCACGTCACCCAGCGGACCGTCTTCGCCGATCACACCACCGAGCACGTCACCCAGCGGGCCATCTTCGCCGATAATACCACCAAGCACGTCACCGAGCGGGCCATCCTCTCCGATAACATCGTCCAAGATGTCATTGTCGCCCAGCAGGCCGCCAAGCAGGCCGTCGTCGCCGAGGACACCATCCAGAAGACCGCCGGCAATGCCGTCACCTCCCGGCGTGCCGTCACCAAGCGTGCCGGTACCGGTCAGGTCCCCGACAAGTCCGCCGGAGCCCGAGACGTCGGACAATTGCCCGTCGTTGCCGATAAGGTCACCAAGCAGACCATCGGAACCCGTCAACTCGCCAAGCAAGCCGGAGTTACCGGTGATGTCGCCCAGAAGGCCGCCATCCCCGATGAGCCCGTCGGCGATACCAACGTCACCGGTCACGCCGTCGCCCAGCAGGGGCTGACCCAGAAGGTCATCACCCAGATTGCCAAGCAGCGTGCCATCTCCGACCAGATCGCCGAGCAGGCCGTCCGAGCCGGTTATGTCCCCGAGCGCCCCGGAGTTGCCTGTCAGGTCACCGAGCAGCCCGTCATCAGCGATGATCGGATCAAGGAAGCCCTGGTCGCCAGCATCCGTAGGATCAGTCGGGTCCGTAGGATCAGTCGGATCTGTCGGGTCCGTGGGATCGGTCGGATCTGTCGGGTCCGTGGGATCAGTCGGATCTGTCGGGTCCGTGGGATCGGTCGGATCAGTCGGGTCCGTAGGATCGGTCGGATCTGTCGGGTCCGTAGGATCAGTCGGATCTGTCGGATCCGTAGGATCGGTCGGATCAGTCGGGTCCGTGGGATCGGTCGGATCTGTCGGGTCCGTAGGATCAGTCGGATCTGTCGGGTCCGTGGGATCGGTCGGATCTGTCGGGTCCGTGGGATCGGTCGGATCTGTCGGGTCCGTGGGATCGGTCGGATCTGTCGGGTCCGTGGGATCAGTCGGATCTGTCGGGTCCGTGGGATCGGTCGGATCAGTCGGGTCCGTAGGATCGGTCGGATCAGTCGGGTCCGTGGGATCGGTCGGATCTGTCGGGTCCGTAGGATCAGTCGGATCTGTCGGGTCCGTAGGATCGGTCGGATCTGTCGGGTCCGTAGGATCAGTCGGGTCAGTAGGATCTGTCGGATCGGTCGGATCAGTCGGGTCCGTAGGATCGGTCGGATCAGTCGGGTCCGTGGGATCGGTCGGATCTGTCGGGTCCGTAGGATCGGTCGGATCAGTCGGGTCCGTAGGATCGGTTGGATCAGTCGGGTCCGTAGGATCGGTCGGATCAGTCGGGTCCGTAGGATCAGTCGGGTCAGTAGGATCTGTCGGATCAGTCGGGTCCGTGGGATCGGTCGGATCAACGGGCGCACCGCCGCCACCACCGGATGCGGCGGCGAGCAAGCCCAAACCACCAACGGCAGCAGCGATAATGCCCTCATCGGTCATCTCGCCACTGCCACCGGCTGCGGGATCACCCTCGACACCGCTTTCTTCACCATCGGCCAGGATCAGGCTGTGCAGAGAGCCGTCCATCGCTGGCTCGTAAAAATCGACAACGGTGATCACGTCACCGTTTTTGAGGGTGATGAACAGATCACTCCCCTTCCGTGCGTAATTGGCGATCTCAGACCGATCCACGTCGATCTTGATGCCAATTTCAGGCCCAGCCTGGATGCTTCTGTTTGCCATGTTTGAACTCCTCATGGGTGCGCTTGCGGGCAAGACGAACTAAAGTATGTAATGCAATCTTAAGTATATGAAAATCAGCCATTGGTATCTATGTCAATGCCGAATGGGTGGTTCTCACCCCTCTTAACCCAGAAAGAGCAACTTCTACGTGAAAGCACTGAAGGCGCTGTTTTAAAATAAAAAAGCCCCGTCTTCCGGCGGGGCTTTTTCAGTATCTATTGAGATGGAAACAGTTTGTTTACATCCTGCTTACCGTTCCGGGCGGATTTGAACCCGCGCCACGTCAGTTCAGCCCATCAAGCAGATCGCCGCCCAGGTTGCCGAGAAGGCCGCCATTGCCGCCGTCTCCCAGCAGGCCGACACCTGTCAGGTCACCGAGCACCCCGTTTTGCCCGGTCACGTCACCCATCAGGCCCATGTCACCGATAATATCGCCCGCCAGCCCCTCGGAGCCGGTCACCTCGCCCAGCGCGCCTGCGTTCCCGGTCACATCGCCGAGCAGACCACCGTCCGCAATCACCGGGTTAAGCAGGCCATCTTCGGCATCAATGCCGGCCAGCAGATCCTCGACAGTGCCTGAAAGGACACCACCAGCACCGTCGCCGCCGAGCAATCCACCAACGACACCCTCGTCACCAATGACACCATCCAGCAGACCATCGTCACCGCCAAGCAGGCCGCCAACGATACCTTCATCGCCGATCACGCCATCCAGCAGACCGTCGTCGCCGCCAAGCAAGCCGCCAACGACACCCTCGTCACCAAGGACACCGTCCAGCAGACCGCCGTCGCCACCAAGCAAGCCACCGACGATACCCTCGTCACCGAGCACACCATCGAGCAGACCACCCTCACCGCCGAGAAGACCGCCGACGATGCCTTCGTCACCGATCACACCGTCCAGCAGGCCGCCGTCGAGAAGGCCGCCATCGCTGCCATCGCCCAGCAGGCCGACACCGGTCAGGTCACCGGCCAGCCCGCTTTCGCCGGTCACGTCGCCCAGCAGGCCCATGTCACCGACGAGATCACCCGCCAGTCCCTCGGAGCCTGTCACATCGCCCAGCACGCCTGTGTTTCCGGTCACATCGCCGAGTAGACCACCGTCGGCAATCACCGGGTCAAGCAAGCCGTCTTCGGCACCAATGCCCGCAAGCAGCCCACCGTCGCCACCGAGCAGACCGCCCACTATGCCTTCGTCGCCGAGCACGCCATCCAGCAGACCACCGTCACCGCCGAGCAGACCGCCAACGATTCCCTCATCGCCGGTCACGCCATCCAGCAGACCACCGTCGCCACCAAGCAGACCGCCGACGATACCCTCGTCGCCGAGCACGCCATCCAGCAAACCACCGTCGCCACCAAGCAGACCGCCGACGATACCCTCGTCACCGATCACCCCGTCAAGAACCTCCTCCACGGTTTCAACGATTCCATCCACTGTGCCGCCTTCGCCAAGCAGACCATCGGTCAGACCGACGCCACTAAGCACATCGCCCAGCAGCGAATCTTCCGACAGAAGTCCGCCGGTCAGGCTGCCCGACCCATCGCTGTTCCCCAGAAGCCCGCCGCCGGTCAGTGTGCCGAGCAGGCCATCCTCTCCGGTGACCGGGCTGAGCAGGCCATCGTTGCCAACCAGGTCGCCCAGCAAACCGTCGGAACCGGTCAGGTCTCCGAGCAACCCGTCGTTGCCCGTGAGGTCGCCCAGCACGCCTTCGTCCGCGAGAATCGGATCAAGAACACCCGCATCAGTCGGATCAGTTGGGTCCGTGGGATCGGTCGGATCGGTCGGCTCCGTGGGATCGGTCGGATCGGTCGGCTCCGTGGGATCGGTCGGATCGGTCGGCTCCGTAGGATCGGTCGGATCGGTCGGCTCCGTGGGATCGGTCGGATCGGTAGGCTCCGTGGGATCGGTCGGGTCCGTAGGCTCCGTGGGATCGGTCGGGTCCGTAGGCTCCGTGGGATCGGTCGGGTCCGTAGGATCTGTCGGGTCCGTGGGGTCTTCGCTGTCACTGGCCGCGGCGATAAGCCCGGTCGCCAGCGCACCCAGGCCGGCACCGATCTGCTCCATGTTGGCACCCAGTCCGGCGGCCTCCTCATCCTCGTTCCAGATGCCCTCGACACCGCTGAAGCTGCCGTCCGCCAGCATCAGCCGGTGCGGTACGCCGCCCTGCGCGGGATCGTAGAAATCGGAGACAACAATCTTGTTGCCGTCCGCCAGCTCGACGACGAGGTCGTCACCTCTTTTCACATAATTGGAAATATCTGCCTTTGTCGCGTTTATTTTCACTTCGACCATGTTTCCGGCCCGGTATGAAGTCGTCGTCATATCACTTCCCTCTGTCTATCTAACGCTCCCCAGAGCGTGTTCAGGCGCCCACCCAATCTTTTTCAGTCACACCACATACTAAAGTTACCGTCAATAGATGGAAGAGACATACTTTGGGATATTATCATGCCAACGTTGTTCCAATGCCTGACGCGCTGGCTGCTTTCACCGCAATCGCCCGCGCAATTGACGGCATGGAATCAAAGCAGCAGACTCCCCGCGATTACTTGGTTCGGGTCGAGCTTGTTCCGCGCGAAAGAAGATGCAGTATCATGGAGAATGGGATGCCCAACGAAAGCGAACCAGCGTTTGATGCAGCGCGGGTCAGACCCACCCTACAGGCAATTGCGCGGCTCATCTCCACAGATCGGCGCATCGTCGTCCTGGCGACGGAAAAGGCGGAAATCCTGCTGTCGAACAAGCCTGCCGCCCAGCTGGAACTGGACGCTTCCGCCCTGCAGACGGCTTTCAACTGGCCTACCCTCTGCACCCGTGCGCGGCGCAGCGGCAGCGTCGCTGTATCGGTCACCTTCCGCGACAAACGCCTTGAGGGAGAGCTCGTTCACCTACCGTTGGGGAACGCCGCTGCTTTTCTGCTGCGTCTGGTGGAAACCGATCAGGAAGCGGTGCTCTTGCAGAACCGGGCACGCGCGGCAACGCTGCTTCGGGTTTCGCACGATCTCAAGACGCCAATCCAGTCCGTGCTCGCTTCCGCAGAGGCGCTCTTTGACAGCAGGGCCAACTGCGCGGGAAGAACCAATCCCGATACCGCCAGAGTAGAGAAATCGGCGCGGATGGCGCTGACCCATATCGACAAGGTGATCCGGGTCATCCGCGGTGAGTTGACAAGCACGGATCTGCAGGCCGACGAAGACTTCGATCTGGCCGAAGAATCTCGCAATATCCTCGATATGATCGAACCGATTGTACAGGCGCGCCGCGCAACCGTGACGATGAAGATAGAGCCGGAAGCAGCAATTGACCTGCACGGCCCGGTGCACATCGTCCGGGCGCTGTTGCAGAACATGTTCGATAATGCCAGCAAACATGGCGGAGAGACCATCGACATCCGCGTCGCCTGCGCCCCCGAACCGACCACTTCGAAAGATGGCCGCAAGGAGCGGCTGATTACCATCGAGGTCGCGGATCAGGGGGGCGGCCTGCCTGCCGCGCAAAAGGCACGCTTGCTGGGAAGCGGCGCCGACGGTACCCGCGACGCACGCACCACGGGCGCCATCGCGGACCGGACAACAGCAGGGTTGAGCGTGCTGTCCCATGCCATCGGCCAGCTTGGCGGCAATATCGAAGTCTTCGACCGCATCGCCGAGGGCGGACCGCCGAAGAACAACCCGGTCATCGGCACCATCCTGCGGGCGACATTCTCGCTCCCGCAAACAAGTACCTATGCGCCGCCCAACACGAAGGAACACCCGCCCGCCGCCACAGACAACGGGCTGCTACAGGACATCGGCGTGCTGGTGGTAGAAGACAGCCCATCAAGCCGTGACTGGCTAGTCCGATGTCTGAGCACGGCGGGGGCGCGGGTCGATGGGGTTGAAAATGGCTTCAAGGCGCTTGAGATCCTGAAACAGCCCCAAGCAGTGGAGCAAATAAATGTCCTGCTGACCGACATCACCCTACCAAGTATGAGCGGTGTCGAACTTATGCAGCGCATCAATACAGAAAGATCGAGAAAATCGATGGCATGGCACGGGCGGATCCTCGGCCTAACAGCACATACCGATACCAGGCTGGAGAAGACCTGTCTGGCGCTCGGCATGTCCCGACTGTTGGAGAAGCCGATCCGCACCGCTGAGCTCTGCCGCGCCGTGAAAAATGCAGCCCAAGGCAAAACCGACACGGGGGCGGCCAAGGCGATCAGGCTGAAGCAGCGTTCGGAGCGGGCCACCGCAACCTTGGGTCATCCTCTGGCCCAAAAAGTGGTTGCCGAACTGATCGGGCAACTAGGGAAAAAAGCCGCCTTGGGCTTTATGATCCGCGCCCATGCAGAGGCGCAAACGGTCATAGACAAAGTCACCCAAGACAGCCAGTACCCGGACTGCAAACGCCTGCTGCATTCCGCGACCGGGTCTTCCGGGCTGACCGGTCTGGCCCTGCTGGAAAGCAGCCTGCGCCAAATCGAGATTGCACTGGACGGCCCGGTGGCAAACCTGAACGCCATCATTGCAGAGGCGAACCAAGCGTTGCATGTGACGGAAGAGGCGATCAGCCGGATCGAGTCAGAGGCCGGTGAAGGGAGATGACTGCTTGCCACGCTTCGCCGTCGTGATACATTACCGCGCACTCTGTCAATCGGACGGGCAGATCCCGTACGATATCTACCGTCGGGAATTCGTCTGACGGCGCCTTTTCTGACGAGTAGGTATCACCATAAGGTTATTAAATCTAAGATGAGCATGAAGACACCCTCTGAATCCAAACAGATCCGAGTGCTGATTGCAGATGACCATGCCATGGTCTTGGAGATGTTCAAACAGTTCCTGTCCAGCCTTCCGGATTTCGAGGCGCAGACCGCGCCCGACCTCGACACTGCGCTCGAGAAGCTGGACGCCGAGGGGCCCTTCGACCTGGTTCTGGTTGATCTCGATATGCCCGGCATGAACGGCGTTGGCGGGCTGTCAAAGGCAATCGAGCGTAATGGCGGAAATCCGGTGGGCATCCTGACCAGCGACCCGTCCGCCCATGTGGTTTCAGAATCCCTGTCACTCGGCGGCGCTGGCATCATCCTCAAGACGGAATCATTGAAGAACCTGACCAATGAGATCCGTTTCATGGCCAATGGCGGGCGATATGTCCCAGTTGAACTGATCAACCGCCCCCGTGCAAAGGCACGCGACAGCTCGGGCAATTCATCGCTGTCAGAGCGTGAGATGACAGTCTTGGCCCTACTCGCCCAAGGCCAGCCCAACCGGGAGATCGGTGCCGAGCTCGGCCTCGCGGAGGCCACCGTGAAGATGCACGTCAAGTCGATCTGTGCGAAGCTGGGGGCCAGCAACCGCACTCAGGCGGTGATCGTGGCCCGGGACATCGGTATTTTCTAACAGGCTGCCGAAAACTCATGGCATTAACACGTTGGCACTGGGCAGGGGGATTGTCTTTGCGCTTGCGTCGTTCGGATCAGGGAGGACCAGCGTTCCAGACATTTGAACAAGGCACTGAGCCGCGAATGCTCTATGCTGTCAATGAATGGATGAAGTTGCAAAAGCGCCCTCTCGCTTTGTCGAAGGGATACCTTCGGTTTGACGGGGGGCAAGCGCGGCCCGGGCTTTCAGCCTGCGCCAAAGGTTTCGGCGGCAGCATCGAAGAAGAATTTTCCAGTTGCGACTTATAAAAACGCATACAGACTCGTTTTCCAGCAACCACTCGGACCCCGGGGAGGACCGCAAACCGCGCCGCCAGCATTTCGTCTTTGGTTGCCTCCTTAAGTTTATGTGAGTTACGCTCCTGGGTGCCGCGGTCGCCCGACCTGATCCGAGCTGCCTGAGAACGGAGATGCACCATGAGCAAACCAGTGATCGTCTTTGTCGGTGCGGTGTACCCGGGCCAGTTCGGCCATCTGTGCGATTACCTGCGCAAAACTGATCAGGCACAAAGCTTTTTCCTGACCACCCCAGGGCACATGGAACGCAACCGCAAGCGGGGCAACCACATTCTGGGTTTTCAGCCCGACGGGCCGATCATCTCAGATGACCGCTACTATTATTCGGCCAAGGTCGAACGGTCTGCCCGTATCGGCCGGGGGGTGCTCAACGCCCTGACCGCGATGCGCAAACATACCCGGATCGACGCGGTAGTAGCGCATTCGCTCTGGGGGGCACCGCATTTCCTTTACGATGAAATAGACGCGGCAATCATCAGCTACATCGAATTTCCGAGCTTTCGGGCGCATGGATGGGATCCGGCCTATCCGCCTGATCTGGCACAGCGGATTACCGACCGGAACACCGAAATGCTGAACTTTCATCAGGCGCTGAACAGCGATCTGGTGATCTGCCCCAGTCTGCACGCCAAGAACATGTTTCCTGCTCCCTTGCGGTCCCGCATCGAGGTGCAGCTGGAGGGGTTCGATTTTGCCGCCATGGCCGACCCCGTAAACCCGGTCAGCGGCAACGGCGGCAAGCGGGGCAAGGGCAGCAAACCGGTGATCGGTTTTGCCGCCCGCGACCTCTCCTCCGCCAAGGGGTTCGAGACCTATGTGCGGCTCGTCGACACCCTGGTGGAGCGGGGCGTCGATGCGCAATTCGTTGCCTTCGGCGGCGCCGAGGAGGCCACCTATGGCTATGAGCAGCAGGCCGTCAAACGCCAGCATGGCGGCAAGGTCACGAGCTTCCGCGACCACCTGATGCTTGCCTATCCTCGTGCGGCAAAGGTGATCGAGTTTCCCGGCAAGCTGCCCTACCACGACTTCGCCAATCGCATCGCCGGGATCGATATCTTTCTCTATCCGCTGAAATTCGGCGTCGCGAACTGGGGATTGGTGGAGATTTTGGGCCGCGGCGGCTGTGTTCTGGCCCCTGATCGCGGCTATGCCGCCGAGCTGATCCAGGACGACATCAACGGCCGGCTTCTGCCCGATGACAACGAAGCCTGGATTGCCGAGATTAACGCCCTGATGGACGATCCGGCGCGGCGCTATCGCTATGGGCAAAAGGCGCGCAGCATGGCCCGCGCGCAATACGACCTGTCCGTCGTCGCACCGCGTTACATGGCCCTGTTCCGGCAGGCCATGTCCAACCGCGCCGCACGGATAGGCCGCCCTGCCCCGGGTTGACCATAGTCACCCGGACTCGAAGTCCGCAGCATTGAGACAGGCGCGCAACAGAGGTTCCCGGCTGGGCTCCGGAGTGGGCATGATGGCTCTTGGCGTGTGATGCAGGTATGGCGAGAGATTGCAGAAAAACGTCGGAATAACTCGCGCCCACCCCCCGGGGGGGGGCGCAGTCGGGCTCGAACCGGGTCGCAAGCGATCCGGGATCTATTGGTCAATGTAGTGTCTTTTGGCTTCAGGGCGCTAAAACTGCGTGCTCAGGCTGATGCCAAAGGTCTGCCTCTCGTCACCGGGCTCGCTTTCAATCGGCGTGGCGAGGTAAAGCGAAACCGGGGTCTGGCCAATGTCGAATACAACCGACAGCCCGACGCTGCTGCGCCGGCGCCAGCCATCGTCAATGACCCCCCCCAGCGTATCGTCCAAATCCCAGCTGCCGCCGGATTCCAGAAAAATACCCCCAGCACCGGCGCTTTGAACACTTCGCCAAAATCCCGCTGCAGTTCGATGGAGGCCCGGACAAAAGTGTTGCCCCCCAAGGCATCTCCGCCGTCGCGCGGGCCGATGCCACGGGGCGCAAAACCGCGGAAGCCGTCCGCGCCCGGAAAGTAGCGGTCGATTGCCCGAGTCGCATTGCCGCTCAGCCCGGTGACCGCGCCCGCATCGAACGCGAACAACAGACGGGTCTGGTCCGCAATCGGAAACTGCATCAGAGCCTCGAACCTGGTATCGGACAGCGGGTCCGATGTGCCGATATTCCAGAAATACTGGTCCAGCCGGACACTATAGCCAAAGTTTTGCCAGCGGTCGCCGCCCTCTTCGTCATCCAGCAGGCTCTTGTGTTTCAGCCCCAGACGGACATATGGCGCAGAAATACCATTGGTCTGTTCGCGCACCAGCAAGGGGCTGGCAGCAGGGTCCAGATCATAGAGGCGGTGGTCACGATAGCCGATGCCGCCCTCGAACCGGGTCCTGGGTGAAAACGGCCAGGCCAGATAGGTTTCTGCACGGATCGTTTCATGGGTGAAACTGCGGTCGTCAAAATCGTCACGCCCGCCGACAAGCTCGAACCCCAGATCAAGACCGCTCTCAAAGACTTCGGTGCGGTACAGGTTCGCGCTATAGCGTTGAATCTCCTTGCTGTACTCTAGGCTGAACGCCCCATAGGTCCGGTCGAAAAGGTTGTAGCGTTCATAGGCCAAGCTCGCCGTCAGACCATCCTGCGAGACATAGGCGATGCTGGCATCAATGCGCCCGGGCCTTGTGTCCAGCTCCTGAACGTCGATCACCAGCGTGTCCCCTTCCCGCGACAGGTCCACGGTTTCAAACACCCCGGTGGACATGAGGCAATCCTCGATGGCCAGCAGTTCCCAGCGCGAATATTCCACTCCCGATTCCGCACCGCAGGTCCTGCGGATGTCGTCTTCGGGAATGAACTGGGCGCCGCGCACCTCAACGTCGCGCACAACCTGCGCATCAGCCACTGACCCCGGTATCATCGCCAGTAAGACCGCCGCAGCCGGTGGCAATCCCCTAATGACACTGAAAAATAGGGCGCGCGAGGCACCTGACGGTAGCAGAGGGGGCAAGGGCAGCACTTTCCTGTTTTACTTGGTGTGGAGACGGGCCAGCAGCGGCCCTTCCTCACGGATTTACTGAAGACGCGCCTTGAGGATCGGGCGTGTCAAATAACTTAGAATGGACCTTTCGCCGCTTTCAATGTCGACCTGGGCAATCATGCCGGGCCGGATGCTGTAACGCTGTCCGAACCGTTCGAGATAGCTGCGCTCGGTAAGCACCATGACCCGATAAAAATCAGCCGGCCCCTGGGGCGTATCTTCTTCCACCGTGTCCTCCGAAATCTGTGTGACCGTGCCACGCAGGTCGCCGTAGGTGGCAAAATCATAGGCCGTGATCTTGACGCTGGCGGGCATACCCGGCGCGATCAGCGCAACGTCCCGCGGCTTGATCTTGGTCTCAATGATCAGCTGGTCGTCGGTCGGGGTGATCTCCATGATCGATTCACCTGGCTGCACCACCCCGCCAAGCGTGGTGATGTCGATGTTGTTAACCCGGCCCGACACCGGAGACCGGATCTCCGTCCTGCGAAACTCATCCTGTTTCTGGACCAGTTGCTGCTGCATCATCTGCAGCTTGGCGCGACGTTGCGCCAGGTCTTTATAGGCGTCCTGCACATAGGCATTGCGGGTCTCGCTGATCTTGCCGTCCAGTTCGGCCTTCTTCTGCTCCAGTTGAAGCAGGTTGATGCGGCTGACCGATCCGCTGGCCGCGAGCGGGCGGGTGATGTCGATCTGTTGCTGGATCGCTGTCAGCTCCGCTTCGAGGGCCGTAAGGGAGGCCTCAAGCTTGGTCCGCCGCGCGGTGAACAGCTTCAGCTCGGTCACTTCCGAGGTATTCGGCGTATCGCCGAAATCCAGCTTTGGCTGTTCCAGCACTTCCGCCTCAAGACGGGCAACCTCGGCCTCCAGCGCCGTGATCTCGGATTCCGCCGAAAGGAAAGCAGCCTCCGAACGGGTCGGATCAAGCCGGGCCAGCACCTGCCCCTCCTTGACGATATCGCCTTCCCGCACCATCAACTCCGCGAGAATACCCCCTTCGAGGCTCTGGATCGTCTGCATTCTGCGCAGAGGAATAACGCGCCCGTCGCCGCGCTTGATCTCGTTGATCTGGGCAATCGAGGCCCAGACAATGGCGATGATCAGCGAGAGGACGACGGTACGGATCGTCCAGCGCGCGACCTTCAGTGTCTGTCGTCGGTAACTGCCATCCAGGTGGCTGGTCAGGATGTCCTCCGCGACGGTCATGTGACGGCCTGCACCGGTTTTTTCTGAACCGCATTGGCGCGCGCCGTGTTCAGGATGTTCATCAGATCGCCGTCACGCGCGACACGGCCATCTTTCAGCACAACCGCCCTGTCGGTCAGGGCCAGCAGCTCCCTCTTGTGGGTCGAAATGATCGTCGTCCGGCTTTTCAGCCAATCCTTCATATGAGCGATGACCTTGTTTTCCGTCACATGGTCGAAAGCCGACGTCGGTTCATCCAGCAGCACGATCCGGGGATCCTGCAACAGCACCCGCGCCAGACCGATCGACTGGCGCTGCCCGCCCGACACATTTGCATTGCCCTGCAGCATCAGGTCCAGCCCGCGCACATGGCGGCGGACGAAGGTGCCCAGACCCACCGCGTCCAATGCTTCAAGCAGTTCATCATCGCTGTGCAGACCATGGTCCAACAGCAGGTTGTCCCGCAGTGTCCCCTGGAACAGCGCAACACTCTGTGGCAGGTAGCCGATCTGCCGCCGCCGGTCGATGGGATCAATCTGGCTCAACGACAGGCTGTCCACCAGCACGCTGCCGGACTGCGGGTCAATCAGGCCCGCCATCATCCGCAACAAGGTTGATTTGCCAGCACCGTTGCCGCCCAGCAACGCGATGCGTTCGCCCGGTTCAATCGCAAGGTCAGGGATCGACAGCACCGGCGGCGCTTGCGGATCGTGGCGGAACACCACGCCATCCAGCGTGAAGGCCCCGGAAAGCGAGGGCGCGCGCACGAAATGGCGGTCTTCGGGCCGTTCCACGGAGAAGTCCATGATCTGGTCCAGCCCCTCCATGGCCGCGCGCACGTGTTGCCAGCGCGCCAGCAGCCCGGCCACCTGCCCCATCGGGGCCATGGTACGCCCCGACAGCAACGTGCAGGCAATCAGGCTGCCCACGGTCAGCTCGCCCGCGCTGATCAGATAGACGCCGGTGACGATCACCCCGGCATAAGCCAGCTTCTGCACCGTGCTGACCAGCTGGGTTAAAAAGTTGGTGATACTGCGGGTGTTGATCGCGGTGGTGGCCATCGTCGCCGTCAGATGGGCATGGGCCCGTTGCAAGCGCCCTTCGGCGCGGGAGGCCTTGACTGTCTCAAGGTTGGAAATCGTTTCCAACAACAGACCGTTCAGCGCCGCAGCCTCACGAGTGTTCTCCTTTGATGCCCGTGCAAGCTTTTTCTGCATGACCAAGCCCGGCACCACTGTCAGGATCACGCCTGCGAGGACCACCAGCGCGATTGATCCGCCGATAAAATAGATCACCCCGACAAAGATCAGCACAAAGGGCAGGTCGCAGATGGCCGTCACCGTGCTGGAGGTGAAGAAATCCCGCACCACTGCAAAGTCGCGGACCTGGTTCGCAAAGACCCCGGTCGAGGGGGGCTGGTGTTTTAGCCGCATGTTGGCCACCTTGTCGAACAGCTGCGCCGACAGCCTCAGGTCGATGTCCCGCCCCGAGACATCGACCAGCGTCGCGCGCATCAGCCGCAGCACCAGTTCCAGCACAATGGCGATCCCGACACCGCTGGCCAGGATCCACAGGGTATCGAATGCATTGCTAGGCACTACCCGGTCATAGACCTGCATCGAGAACAGCGCCGTGGCGACCGCCAGCAGGTTGGCCGCGAGTGAGGCCCAGATCACGTCGCGATAGATGCTCCAGTTGCCCAACACCGGGCCAAGGATCCAATGCTGGCCGGATTTGGAATCGTCCAGCCGACGGGTCACGATATCAATCGGCTTCGAAATCAGCACCCGCCCGTCATGCAGCGCGTTGAGATCCTCAAGCGGCCAGTCGCCGCGACCGCCGCCGGATTCCGGCAGGATGACCCAAGCTTGGGTCTCCGTCAGGGCTTCGACCACCACGGTCCGACCGTCTTTCAGGAACAGCAAAGCCGGCAGACAATGGTCAGGCAGCGTTGCTAGCGGCTCCTTGCTGATCCGGCAGCTCATATTCACCCGGCGCAACGCTAGGCCGGCAAGGCTCTCGCCCTTCTCGGCCCAATGGGTTTTCGGCAGACCGTCGGTCAATTGCTCTGCCGATGTTGTCACACCTTGAATCCGGCAAAGCTCGACAAGACCGGCAATCAGGGGATCCGGGGAACCGTGGTTACTCATTTCTACACCCGTTTAGCACATTCCCACCTGTCTACCGGGTTGCCGATGCGGCAATGATCAGGGTCCCCAGGACACCCAGATCATGCGCCGCTTGGTATTCGGCCCGCTTGCGATCCTCGTAGGTGGAGATCTTTTCGATTTCCGAATCGTACAAATCGCGACCCGTCGTCAGCAGGTCCAGCAACTCGCGCTGCCCGCCAATGAACTGTTGCTCATAATTGTCCAGCACGCGCTGCGATTCGATCAGCTGCTGCGATCGCGCGCTTTCGGTCTGGCGCAAGATCTTGATCTGCTGCAGCGCGCTGGCAGCCGTATTGGTCAGCTCGCGCTCGGTGAAAGTCAGGGTCGATTCCGCCGCCTGCAAATCCAGCTGCGCCGCCTGTATCTGACGCCGACCCAACCCGCTGGAGCTCAGGTCCACCCCCGTGGACAGGCCAATCGCGGCCCGGCTTTTGCCGCCATTCAGGTCAGCACGCCCCTGAGCCTGCAATTTTATCGTCGGCAGCCGCGAGGCCTTGGCGATTTCCACACCGGCAGCGGCCTCGTCCACCCCCGCGCGCGCGGCGATGTAATCCGGCGCGATACGCACGGCAGAACGGATCTTGGCGGGCGCGGCATAGCGGGCGGAAAAGCCCAGATCGCTCGGCCTGCCGACCGCCCCCACCTGCGCGCCGACTAGAAACTCGATCTGCGACAGCGCAATCCGCCGGTTCGCCACCAGCTGCGAAAGCTGGTCCTCTGCACGGGCAATCTCTAGACGCGCACGCGCAACTTCACCGTTGTCACCGATGCCCGCCCTGGCGCGATCCTGCGCCTGCCCCGCGATCCGCTTGGCAAAGGCGAGATAATCACGGGTGCGCGCGACTTTGAGGTCAGTCATCTCAACGTCGATGAAATACTCGGCCACCTGAAGGGTCAGCCCCTCCACCGCCATTTTCAGGTCGGAAACCGCCTGCACGCGGACATGGGACGCTGCATTGATCTTGTTTCGGATGAGCCCCCAGTCAAACAGCACCTGTGACACCGTCAAGGTGATTCCCGGCCCGTTCGAGTCGGTGGTGGAGGTATCGCCCGACAGGCTGACACTGGGATAATATTCGTCACGGGCCGCCTGGATGTCGATCGTCCGGCTGGCAACCTTCTGGCGCAGCGCCGAGATTTCACCATCCCTTTCCGTGGCGCGCAGAACAGCCGTGCTCAGCGCCATCTGCGCCTGCGCCGGTGTCACCAGCAACAGCAACAGCAACAGCGCAAACCCGCAGTTCAGCCAAACGGCATTTGGCCGACACCAGTGATCGATGGGACCAACACGGTTCATACGACAAACTCCGCCAACAACTCAAAACTCCGTCAACAACTCATTCAGCAAATCATGCGGAGCGTCAGACTCGGCATTTTGCAGGACATCCGCCGTTTCAGAGGCACCGACAAACGTGCCTTCCACAGTGAAATCATCCGAACCAATCGCTTCGCCTGCCATATCTTCCGCCGCCGCCTCGGCATCGACATCGACATCTTGGGTATCCATATCATATTCCGAAGGATCCAAGACTCCGGATTCACCCCCAGTGAAATCGTCAATGACCTGGGCAAGATCATCTTCCTCCTCCCTTCCGGTCTCCGGCGCGGTGCTGCTGCCGCCGCCCGAAAGGAAATCCACGCCCGACCCAAGCGAAATCCCGGCCCCGGCCAGAAGCAAAGGATCGGACCAATCCACCGATTGCCCGACCAGCCCGTCCTGATCGGCATCCCCATCATCCCCCGCGGCATCCTCCGCCCCCGATGCCTGTGCCATCCGCTCCGTCGCGCCGTCGGGATAGGCCGGTTCGGGCCCCATCAGCCCGGTCACGAAGGGGTCTCCACTGGGCAGCAGAAGACGGCTGAAGTCGCCATTCTCTCCGATCACGAAAAAGTCGTCGACGCGCAGCGTGGTGCCGTCCGAAAAGGTCACAACCAGGTTGGAACCCAGCTTGTCCGAGGCAACGATGGAGGCCGCCCCAGTCACAAGCGCGACATCCATCGGCTTGTTCAGTGACACGTTCGACGCAGTTTGCAGGTCTCCCGCTTCGGAAGATCCCCTTTGCTTCAGTGTAACGCCGACTGCCAAGGCCAGTCCCTTCCAAAATTCTTATTCTCGCCCGATTTCATTCCAAGCCATCTCAGACTCCCACCCAACCAGAGGTGGTTTTCTTTAAAACTTTCCAGGTCGCTCTTTACAAGTTTTAATTGTACTCTTTTGCACGCTGCAACTAAATTGAGTTAATTCTATGGCAATCGAGAAAAGTTAACGATACTCGGCACTTACCGTAAAAAACCTCAAGCGAAATTTGGCCACCAATTGACTATGATGACCGTCTGTCCTCCCCGTCTGAAACGCGCTCGTTAAGCGCTGTCGTCGTTAGTCAAGCCACCAAGCAATCCACCAAAGGGCGAGTTGTGCCCTTGTTCCGCTCCTTGGTCGAAGAGAATGCCCAGAGCGTCCTCGACCGCCGTCGCCTCCGCAACTTCGCCAACCTCGGTCCCGACCAGCTCGCCGACTTCACCCACTTCCTCGACTTCGACATCGTTGCCCAGAAGCGAGTCAAAGGCGGCCTCCTCACCGGTGATGTCACTCACGCCACCAGCCAGAATATCGTTCAGAAGGTTGTCGATATATTCGTCGGTTTCGCCGGTATCGACCGGATCGGAAAGTTGCAGCACACCTTGCTCGATCAGGCTTCCGGAAAGCCCCTCGCCACCGGTCAGACCCGCGAAAAGATCGTCGCCTTCCCCGCCGTTTTCGACGACGTTGATACCAAAGACATCTGCTTCGCCAAGCAGCCCGTCAAGGACCGACTCGCCCAGTTCGAAGATTTCGTCGGCAGGACCCACGGCTTCATCACCGATCCCGGCCACAAGCGTATCCAGGAAGCCGTCATCGCCTTCGGACTCGCCAGCCGGCAGATCTTCGATGACCGGTTCGTCGTCTTCCTCAGCCACTTCGGCCGCGGGGGCTTCATCGACATTGTCAACGGGCATGGGAATTACCCCGTCGGTCAGAACACCGCCCGCCGAGGGCAATGTATCCGCAAGTACGCCGGCAACAGGTGTTTCACCAAGCAGGCCATCCGCAGCACCCGCATCTGCAAGAACTGTATCCTCAAGGTCCTCGACCGTCTCAGCGGCATCCTCAACCACGTCCGGAGAGATATTGTCAGCGACATCCGAAACCGGCTCATCAACCGCCTGCACCTCGGGAAGAACATCTTCCACATCCGGCGCATCACCGCCAAGCAGACCGCCAAGGACACCGTCAGCAAGGTCTTCGACCGTCTCTACAACACCCTCGACCACTTCCGGTGCGACAACATCCGCAACATCCGGAGTACCATCCCCAAACAGGCCACCAACAACGCCCTCGTCCCCGAGACCCTCATCCGCAAGGTCTGCGACAGTCTCTACGGCATCCTCAACCAGTTCGGCCGAGACGACTTCCACAACATCCGCAACCGGCTCATCAACCGCCTGCACCTCGGGAAGCACATCCTCCACATCCGGCTCATCACCGCCAAGCAGACCGCCAAGGACACCGTCAGCAAGGTCTTCGACAGTCTCTACAACATCCTCGACCACTTCCGGTGCGACAACATCCGCAACAGCCGGATTACCATCCCCAAGCAGGCCACCAACAACGCCCTCGTCACCGAGACCCTCATCCGCAAGGTCTTCGACAGTCTCGACGGCATCCTCAACCGGCTCATCAACCGCCTGCACCTCGGGAAGAACATCTTCCACATCTGGCGCATCACCACCAAGCAGACCGCCATCACCCAGGACCGCATCGACAACACCGTCGTCGTCCAGCAGACCACCGACAACGCCATCCTCACCGAGGACGCCGTCAGCAAGGTCCTCGACCGTCTCTACGACACCGTCAACCGCTTCCGGCGCGGCTACATCCGGCGCGGAACCACCAAGCAGGCCACCAAGCAGGCCGCCATCGCCCAGAACCGCGTCGACAACACCGTCGTCGCCCAGCAGGCCACCGACAACGCCATCCTCACCGAGGACGCCGTCAGCAAGGTCCTCGACCGTCTCTACGACACCGTCAACCGCTTCCGGCGCGGTCACATCCGGCGCGGAACCACCAAGCAGGCCACCATCGCCCAGAACCGCGTCGACAACACCGTCGTCGCCCAGCAGACCACCGACAACGCCATCCTCACCGAGGACACCGTCAGCAAGCTCCTCGACCGTCTCTACGACACCCTCAACCGCTTCCGGAGCGGCCACATCGGGCGCGGAACCACCAAGCAGACCACCAAGCAGGCCGCCATCGCCCAGAACCGCATCGACCACACCGTCGTCGCCCAGCAGGCCACCGACAACGCCGTCCTCACCGAGGACACCGTCAGCAAGCTCCTCGACCGTCTCTACGACACCCTCAACCGCTTCCGGAGCGGCCACATCGGGCGCGGAACCACCAAGCAGACCACCAAGCAGGTCACCATCGCCCAGAACCGCGTCGACAACACCGTCGTCGCCCAGCAGACCACCGACAACGCCATCCTCACCGAGGACACTGTCAGCAAGCTCCTCGACCGTCTCTACGACACCCTCAACCGCTTCCGGAGCGGCCACATCGGGCGCGGAACCACCAAGCAGACCACCAAGCAGGCCGCCATCGCCCAGAACCGCATCGACCACACCGTCGTCGCCCAGCAGGCCACCGACAACGCCGTCCTCACCGAGGACACCGTCAACCAGACCACCATCGCCCAAGAGCCCGCCAACAATCCCGTCGTCGCCAAGCACCGCGTCAACCAGACCATCGTCGCCGAGAACGGAAACGATAACGCCCCCGTCACCAAGTACGCCCGAAAGGACACCGTCTTCGCCGGTGAGCACGCCCAACGCGCCATTCTCGCCCAGAACGGAGCCAAGCACGCCGCCCTCGCCAAGCACACCACCCAGCACGCCCTCTTCACCAAGGACACCGCCAACCAGGCCTTCATCCCCGAGAACACCGTCCAGAACCCCGTCGACCAGACCGCCATCACCAAGGACGCCGTCAACCAGACCGTCATTCCCAAGAACACCGTCCACGACACCATCGACCAGGCCACCGTCGCCGAGAACCCCATCGACCAGACCGTCATCGCCAAGCACCACGTCGATCAGGCCACCGTCTCCAAGAACGGACTCGATGATGCTGCCGTCGCCCAGAACGCCCGCAAGGATGCCATCCTCACCGATGATCGCGTCCACCACGCCATTCTCGCCCAAGACGGAGCCAAGCACGCCGCCCTCGCCAAGCACACCACCCAGCAGGTCATCCACAAGGCCATCATCGCCGATGATCGAACCGATACCCCCGCCGATAACGCCATCCTCACCCAGAAGGCCGCCGATCACCCCTTGATCGTCCGGGCTGGCGTTTTCTTCAGAGTCGGCATTTCCACCGGCCCCGGCCAACGGAGCGGTCATTCCACCGCCGTGGGCATCGGTCTGCACTGCAACCACTGTATCCGAAACGGCAACAGTTCCGGGCGTATTTGCCTCGCCGGCAATGCTGAAAATTTGCTGATTTTCTTGGAACGCAGGGGCGGCCGCCAAGTCGCTTGCGGCAGTCTCCTGCCCCTCTGCACCGACAGAATCGTTCCGGGCGCCAGTTTCGGCCAGCGGAGAATCGGATTGAAATTCGGCCGCGACACCCGCTTCGGCCGCAATATCGACCGCGCCATCCACCGGCCCGCCGCCGCGCTGCGCCTGAGGTCGGGCTTTCGCGACGGGCGCGACGAATTCACCTCCGGGCAGGGTCGCCGCAAAGGCAAGCAGCCCGTCCTGAGACGCGCTCTGCGAGGCCAAGCCCATGCCGATCGCGCCAGCCGTGACTGTCACGCCGGTATTGCGCGACCCCATTTCGCTCAATGCCTGCAAATGGGACATCGGAATCGGCGAACGCGCGCCCTGATCCTGCGCCTGAGTACCCTTGTTGCTCTCAAACTTGCCCAATTGGCAGCTCCATGACTCTGAGCCGTTCACACGACATGATGCCCTGCATCAAAAAGCGGACCCCATCGCCGACCATAACGCGAAAGCGAGGACCCCATACTTTTAACCATACACCGCTTCGTACGAAACTCCACAGGAGTTATCCATACCAAAGAATTACAGACTTACGATAGTATGCAAATTTGCCGCAGCTGGCAAGGTTGCCATACTGACGATTCTGGAAACAATCCCCGCGCAACTTCGTCCAGAAGCAACATCCTTTCGAGACGCGCGCCGGGGGTATCAGAGGTGGTTATGCCGCCAACGGGGTAGGTGATGACGGGTTGAGCTGCCTGATTGGGTGCTTGAGATAAGCCCGCCACAAGACTTGCCCTGTTTTTGTGGAGAGTGTTTAGCTCATTTCCTGCGCCTTTCTCTCGAAGGAGATGGCCCCTTGGAAGCCGCGGGATGGATGTCGAGTGCCAGGATCATAGAACCCGTCGATGTATCTGGCGACGGCGCTCTCGGCCTGCGCATGAGGCGTTGCCGGCAGTCGGCACTTTTCAGAGTGAAGCCCGCCCGATGCACCGTTAGCTCGGCGGACGGAAAGAACGAAAAACGGCCCGACAGAAGCACGGGACGGTCTGCGCTACAGATGGCTCAAAGGTCAAGCAATGAACCGCGCCGGGTTTGCGGGAGAATCCAACCCCAGCGGCTTTGAGCCGCTGCCTTCGGCTGTCTGGGAAACGTCACCGGGCAATACTCAGGCCCTTTGGTTCTGGAGCCGGCCCCACACACCGAAACGGGCTTCGGCCTTTTCGAAGGCGTTGACCTATCGCCATCGGGGGGGGGGGGGGGTCGACCCGGGTGGAAGCGCGCCAAACAAGCTGCTGCGCGTGCCGGGTTCGTTCAACCGAAAGCCAGCCGATGAAAAGCCCTTCAGCTCTCTCCGGCACTATGACACGCGACTGATATTTCAGAGACCGGAACTATTGCCCGATCAAGGTCGGGCCGTTGGGAGGCAGATTGAAACGTCGGGCATGATCCCTCACGCGTATGGCAGCCTCGCCGTGCTCGAGAAGCACCGTTCGGAGCTTTCGGCCTCGACGCGGTCACTGATCCGGCACAAACGCGTGATGGCGCAGGATCGGTCCGGCAGGATAGTAATTATCTTGATGGCCTTCCTTCCGACACTTGGGATTGGAAACCAAAGCGATATAGAAGGAATCCTTGCCGCTCTGCCGAGGTAGCTTCGGCGTTAGTCGGGTTCGAAGTCAATTAACACCCATACGGCACCCAGCCCCAGCACAGAGCCTCGTAGCCATGCAGCGAACGAAGCTATACGATTGTCTTTGCTGATTAAAGTGGTGCCCGGGGGCGGAATCGAACCACCGACACGAGGATTTTCAATCCACTGCTCTACCCCTGAGCTACCCGGGCACGGGGACCACGAGGTGGTCGGGTGTGCGGGTTCTAGGGTTTCTAGGACGGGGTGTCCAGCCTCTTTTTGCCGGGCGGACCGGGGAAAATTACTGGGGTTTCGGCGGCGTGCGGGTCGCGGCCTCGATGGCGTCGATCGCGGCCTCGATGTCCTCCGGATCGGTCGACGGGGCGGCGTAGGATCCGTTGAACCATTTCGCCAGGTCCAGGTCGGCGCAGCGGCCCGAGCAGAACGGGCGGTACGCCTTGACCGTGGGTTTGCCGCACATCGGGCAGGCCATCACGAGACCTCCGACAGGGGCGCGCGCATGCGCTTGCGTTGCAGTTCGAAATGGCCCAGCGGCGTCCAGCCGACGAGGGCCGTTTCCACGTCGTCCCCCCGGAACGCGGCGCGCAGCGCGGATTCGAAGGCCCGGCGATCCTTCTTGGCCATGGGCGCGAGATCCAGGGTGATCTGCCCGCCAAGCCCGCGCACCCGCAGCGCGCGCGGCAGCAGCCGGGCGCAGGCCATGTTGGCCTTGAGCCCCGCGGCGAGCGAGGCGTCGCTGCCGGTGTTCACGTCCACGGCCACGAGGGCGCGGGTGGGCTCGACGTACATCGAGGCGCCGCCGCCCAGGCCCACTTGAGCGCCCCGGGCCGACGACAGGGCGTCCAGCACGCCGTGGATGTCGAAGCCACCCGGTTCCGTCACCACCTCGGCGGGCGCGGTCCAGTCGCGCCAGGCAAGCACGTGGGGGCCGTCGCCCTCGGTCAGGACTTCCATGGCGTCGGAGGTGTCGCCCATCACCCGATCGGCGAGGCCGAGCATGGCGGCGATGTCCTCGGCGATATCGTCCTCGTCCGCCCCGTCCGCCGCCGAACGCAGGATCAGGCCGAAGCCGGTCTCTCCGGCCACGTCATGGGCGATTTCCAGCAAGCGGTCGCGCTCTGCCTCGTCCTTGATCCCGCGCGAGATGTTCAAGCCCGGCGCCTCCGGGGTGACGATGGCATAACGGCTCTTGAACAGAATCTTCGCGGTCACCGGGATCGCCTTGCCCGGTTCGGCAAAGCCGCTGACCTGAACGAGGATCGGTTGCCCCGGTGCCAGCCCCTTGATCTGCCGCAGAAACGCGGCGCCGTCGGGCGTCTTCAGGAACATGCCGCCCTGCCCCTTGACCGGGCGGTCCGCGATGCCGCGGTAGACGGTGCCGGGGCGCGGTGCGTCGCTGTCGACCAGCAGATCGTCCAGCTGTCCGTCCACCATCAGCGCGGCGGCCTCCCGGTCGCCGAGGTGGTCCAATATGATCGTCCGGCCCTTCATGCGCTTCCTTTCAGCGGCGGATGGCCCGCCGCGGTCAACAGGTTGGCGGTTTCGGCCAGCGGCAGCCCGACGATACCGGTGAACGATCCGCTGATCCACGGGACCAACGCGCCCGCGGGCCCCTGGATCCCGTAGCCGCCGGCCTTTCCCCGCCAGTCGCCGGTGGCGAGGTAGGCCGCGATCTCGGCGTCCGACAGCGATTTCATGCGGACCGCGCTTTGCACGTCACGTTCCCACAGCCGCCCGCCCCGCTTGACGGCGACGGCGGTGATCACCTTGTGCCGGCGCCCCGACATCATCCTCAGAAAGGTCTCTGCCTCTGCCGCGTCGGCAGGCTTGCCCAGGATCCGCCGGCCCAGCGCCACGGTGGTGTCGGCGCAGAGCACGATGTCATCGTCGCCGCAGGGCACCGCTGCCACCTTCTCCCGCGCCATGCGGGCGCAATAGGGGCGTGGCAACTCGGCCTTGCGCGGTGTTTCGTCGATATCGGGGGGACGGATATCATCGGGAACGACGCCGATCTGCGCCAGCAGTTCGAGGCGTCGGGGGGAACCGGAACCCAGGATAAGTGTCATGAACGGCCTTTCACCAAGGGCATCAGCCGGAATGGCAAACGGGTGCCGACCGCGCCCTGCGTGCAGGACGCCCGCCGCGCGGGCCGCGGCAAGCGCGGCCTACTTGAACCGGTAGTTGATCCGACCTTTGGTCAGATCGTACGGGGTCATCTCGACCTGTACCTTGTCGCCTGCCAGAACGCGAATGCGGTTCTTGCGCATCTTGCCTGCCGTGTGCGCGATGATCTCATGGCCGTTTTCAAGCTCGACCCGGAACGTCGCGTTAGGCAGGAGTTCCTTCACGACACCGGGAAATTCGAGCGTATCTTCCTTGGCCATGGTCTCTCCTTGACTTACCTGCCCCCAATTTCGGGGCACGCTGCTAAATGAGCCTATTGCGGCCATTTTTCAAGGGGTATTCAGCGCAATCTGACAGATGGCGCAGGGCCGTCCCGCCCGATTTGCCCGGTCCAGTGGCGCCGGTTGAGCACCACGCCATCGCGGCGGACATGGGCGACCTGCCCCAGATCGACTTCGGCGAAGGTCCATCCGGGGGCATTCAGCTCTCCTGCCGCGAGCACCCCGGTGGGCGGAAAGCCCGTATCGGGCGGGCCAAAGATGCCGCCCGCGCCAAAGCTCGTGCCCAGCGCATCCGACCAGTCGGCCTCTCCCACGACGCTGGACATGGCGGTGATGCACTGATTCTCGAGCGCCCGCGCCATCGAGCCGATGCGCACACGCCAGTACCCCGCCAGCGCTTCGGTCACCGACGGGACACAGATGATGTCGCATTCCGTAAGCGCCCGTCCCAACAGGGGAAATTCGCTGTCATAGCAGATCAGGATCCCGATCTTGCCGAGCGCGGTATCGAACACCTGAAGCCCGTTGCCCGGTATCACGTCCCAGACTTCGGCCTCGAAGCGGGTCATGATCTGCTTGTCCTGCACGCCGGTCTGGCCCGTGGGGGTCATGAGCCGGGCACGGTTCACAGGGCGGGTATCCGTGTCCGCCGGACCGGAAGCGGCGACGATATGCACGCCATGCTCGCGGGCGAGCCTGAGGTGCAGCGCGTCCGCGTCCTCCAGCCGGTCCGACACGGCATGCAGCGAGGCTTCGAGGTCCGCCGCCACATCGGGTCCGGAAAGGGTCGCCAGTTCCATCGCGCCGTATTCTGGAAAGACCAGCAGATCCGCGCCCTGCCCCGCGGCCTCTGCGACCCAGCGCGCGATCTTGTCTTCGTACTGCGCCCAGGATGTCAGGACGTCGAGCGGGTAAGCTGCGGTAGCGATCTTCATCGGTGTCTCCGTTTTCGCGCATTGTGGGCACCCGGCCGTCCGGCTGCAAGGGGCCATCGCAAGACCGGCATATTCCGATTTCGTGATGAACCTTCAAGAAAGATGGCTGAAAACCTTGACCCTAGCGGCAGCGGGTTTCAGAAAACACGAAACGGGGGAGAACCAGGCCATGCTGAAAAAAGGGGTCACGCTCCGCGGGATCGAGGTTTTCGAGGCGCTGGCGCAGGCCGGTTCGGTGGCGCAGGCGGCGGTTGCCACGGGGCTCAGCCAGCCCGCGGTCAGCCAGCAGATGCGCAATCTCGAACAGGCGGTCGGCGCCGAGCTGATCGACCACTCCCGCCGCCCCATGCGCCTCACCCCCGCGGGAGAGCTTTTCCTGCGTCATGTCGGCGTCGCCCTGTCCGAGCTGCGCCAGGCGCAAAGCGAGGTGACGGTGATGGACCTCGCCCACCTCGAGGAACTGAACCTCGGGATCATCGACGACTTCGACAACGACCTGACGCCGCGCCTTGCCACGATCCTCGCGGACAGCCTGACCGGCTGCCGGTTCCGCATGATCACCGACGGCAGTCTGGAGCTGGCCCGCGCGATCACGGCGCGGGAGCTGCATATCGCCATCGGGGCCCGGCCCGAAACCCCGCCCGAGGGGGCCACCGAGTATCCGCTCGCGCGCGACCCGCTCATCATCGTGGCACCCGCAGGGGAGGCGTGCACCTCCGAAGCCCTTCTGGCCGGGGCCGGGCCGCTGCCGCTGCTGCACTACGCCGGCGAGCAGCTGATCGCCCGGCAGATCGGCAAGCACCTGTCGCGGGCGGGGCTGAGCCTCCCCACCCGGTTCGAGATCGGCAGCCACCTCGCGCTCATGGCGATGGTGGCACGGGGGATCGGCTGGTCGATCACCACGCCACTGGGCTACATGCGCGCGGCGCGGTTTCACGACGCGATGCAGCCGATGCCCCTGCCGCTGCCCGACGCGGCGCGCCAGATCACCCTTTTCGCCGGGGCGGACTGGTCGGACCCTGTGCCGCGCGATATAGCTGCCACCATGCGCCGCCTGATGCAGACCCACATGATCGCCCCGGCCACGGCGCAGTTGCCCTGGCTGGCGGAAAGCTTTCACCTGATCGAGGACCAGACCCGATGATCCATTCCCGCAGCAAGATCGTGATCCTCACCGGTGCCGGAATTTCCGCCGAAAGCGGGATCGAGACCTTCCGCGCCGAGGACGGGCTCTGGGCGCAGCACAGGGTGGAGGACGTGGCCACGCCCGAAGGGTTCGCCCGCGATCCCAAGCTGGTCGTGGATTTCTACAACAGCCGCCGCGCCCAGCTGCCCGATGTCGAACCGAATGCGGCGCATCGCGCCTTGGCACGGCTGGAGGCGGAGCACGACGGGGAGGTGATCGTCATTACCCAGAATGTCGACGACCTGCACGAGCGCGGCGGCTCGCAGACCGTTTTTCACATGCACGGCGCGCTCAAGACCGCACTCTGCGCTGCCTGCGGTCACCGGTGGCCCGCCCCGATTGTCATGGCACCGGGCGACCCCTGCCCGTCCTGCCACGCGCCCGCCGCCCGGCCCGACGTGGTATGGTTCGGCGAGATGCCCTATGACATGGACCTGCTGTTCCGGCACCTGAGCGAGGCCGACATCTTCATCGCCATCGGCACCTCGGGCAACGTCTACCCGGCGGCAGGGTTCGTGGCCGAAGCCCGCCGCGCGGGGGCCCACACGATCGAGTTCAATCTCGAGCGGTCGTCGGTCGGCAACCATTTTGAAGAACACCGCACCGGCCCCGCGTCGCGGACGGTGACAGACTGGGTCGAAGAATTCCTGCGCGGCTAGGCGCCTGACGCGCCACGCCCGCCACCCGACCTTGTCGGCGCGACGCGTTCAGCCTCCGCGACCGGGATGTCGACCTCTCGGTTCAGGCGGGCGACACGACCGGCATGGAACTGTCATTCACCGGTCTTTCGTGGTGCTGCGGCGCGGTCTGGTCCGCCGCCATCTCACGCAGATGAACCCCGAGCAAGACAAGGCCCGGCCATAGCATATAGGCCTCGATTTCCAGATTCTCGCCGAATGATAGCAGAACGATGGTCATCAGGATTCCCATGGGCAGGCGTCCCCGGGGGTGCCGCGCGGCGTCCGAGATGACGATGAGCGTATGCAGCGCCAACGGGACCAGAAGGGCCGCGAAGCCCACCAAACCCTTCACGAACAGAAGGCCGTACCAAGTGTGATGCGATCCGATCGGCATGTATTCCACGGCGTGCGATCCGGGGTGGACCGTCCCATGGCCGAACCAGACCGCCTCGTTCCGCCAGCGCTCGCTCGCGATGCGTTGGAGCGTCTCGCGGACCCGCGTGCTGTCGGCACGGGCCCCCTTGAACGTCGATACGGCATCCTGCGCCAGCGTGATCAGCGCCGTCCCGAGAACGGCCAGCGATGCTGTCAGTGCGGCGGTCATGTACCACGCACCGCTGCGCAGGATCAGCGGCATCATCCGCGGCGCGATGGTACAGGCGACCAATCCGACCAATCCCATGCGGGATTTCGAGGCGAGGATCATCAGGATACCCGCACCCACCCCGGCCAGCATCCACTTGCGGTCCTTCTCCTCCAGCGCGAACAGCACCATCACGACGCCCAGAAGGGCGGCAAAGGGGGACCAGGGGGCGTAGAACTGCCACCGGGGCGTCCAGCTTGCCGGATCGAAGGTGAACAGGAACACCGAGAAGTACTCCGGCCCCGGACCGCCGATCGCCTTGAGGGGCGACGTGAATATCCGTTCGGGCAGCCCGATGTAGGGGGCGACCAGCAACAGGGGCGCGAGCGCAAGCGTCCACGCCCCGATGACGCACTGGCCCCGGATCAGGATCGCGCGGCGGATCGGCAGCACGGCCCCCACCAGCGGGAAAAGCGCCAGAAGCGCCCAGCCCTTGGCCCAGCCGATGGACGACTTGATCGTCTGCTTCATGCCCAGACCCCAGTTGAGGTGCCCGACCCACAGCGCCACAAGCATGACGACCATCCCGAGGATCCACAGCCAGATCAGTCCCGGAACCGAGCCGGTCGCCCGCAGGTCGTGCCGGACCGCCGGGCCAAGATAGAGGACCAGCACCGCCAGCCCGCCCATGATCCAGGCCAGTACAGGCCCCACGACGTAGAGCGCGCCGATGGCGTAGAAGGGCCACGTCAGCGCCATGGTCCGAAAGACCAGCCGCTCGGCCGGGTTCTGCGGGGTCATTCTGCGGCCTTCGGCGCGTTCATCAGCCGCCCGATGACGGCGGAACGCATCCAGCCCAGCAGGAGACCGAACAGCAGCATCATCGTCGCGGCACCGCCCGCCGCGATGGCCAGCTTGCGGTTGGGGGACGAGGGCCGGTCCGGCAGCGAGGGGTTCTCCAACACCTGCACCAACGGATAGGAGGCGTAGACGTCCGATTTCGTCGACTGCGTCCGGGCAATGGCCGAGGCAAAGACCGCTTCGGCCACCGTGAAATCCCGTTGCAGGTCCTGCAACCGGGCAGCGGCGGCGGCAAGGTTCTGCTGCCTTGCCTTTTCGGTGGCCAGCCGGGCCGCAAGCGTCGCATGTTCCTGGGCGGTCCCGGCGCGTTCGGCATCCATCCGTACCAGCTCCGCCAGAAGGTCCGCCCGCGCGCCGGCGGGGGCAAGATCCAGCGCCGCAAGCCGGGCCGCATCCAGCCCCGTCACGGCCCCGGCCCGCCGGAGTGCCGCGGCATCCGCGGCCTTGTGCGCGGAACGGGCCGACTGCACCTTGGGGTGCCCCTCCCCGAACTTCGAGCGCGTCTTGGCGAGGTCTGCCGCGTGGAGGGCGACCTCGTCCCGCAGGGCGATATATTCCGCGTCGGCGAAGAGTTTGAGCGTCGCGGCAGCGGCATCTGCCGGAATGCCAAGGCTGGCTTCCAGCGCGGTGACGCTCTGTGTCTCTTCCTCCAGCGTGGCGGCCAGATCCTGCACACGCGCGTCGAGCAGCCGTGTCGCGTCCACGATGGCATCGTACTGCTCGGCCGAGATCAGCCCCGTCTCCTTCTGCAGTCTTGCGATGTCCGACCGGGTGGCGGCGACGGAATTGCGGTAATCGGCGATGGCGGCCAGTCCGCTGTCCTCGCGGGTCGCCTGTTCGTCGCGGCGCAGCGCATCGAGTTCGGCAAAGAAGGCGTTGAGCAGCGCGTCGCCACGGGCCTGCGCGTCCTCGGCCGTGGCGCCCGTGATTTCAAGGTGGATCAGGCTGGTCTGATCCACGAGGTCGATCCGGGGCTTGCCGAACTCCGCCCGACTCAGCCCCATCGACCGCGCCGCCGCCTCGAGGATGCGGTCCGCGCCGATGAGGCGCTTGTAGGTTTCCGTCGGGCTGACGGAATTGCTGGAGAACGCCGAGTTCGCATAGGACGACGCCTGACCGATACCGTTGAGGTTCATCGAGGCAGAGGCACCGGACCCCGGCAGGATCAGCGATGTCCCTGACTTGAACGACAGCGGGGCGTTGCGCAGGTAGCCGGTGATCGGGGCCCAGATCAGGGTGCCGCCGATCAGCGCGAAGGCGAGGTAGCGCGGAAAGCGACCAAGATCGCCGATCCGCCCACCCACCAGAATGCGACGGAACGAAATGCGGCGTGCGCGGCGGGGGGCGGCAAGGCCGGGCTGAAAGGTCTCTTGCAGTGTCATCGGGCATCTCCTTTGCCCGTCACTCTACGATACCGGTCGCGCCGGTGCGCGCGCGCGCATGGGCAGCAAGGCCGCGCATCGGGGTTCATGACCTATCCGAAGGGATAGATCAGAACAGCCCGGCCTCCCGCGCGATCAGCGCGGCCTGCGTGCGGTTTGCCGCGCCGACCTTGCGATAAAGCGTCTTCATGTGCAGCTTGACCGTCGGTTCGGTGATGTCGAGGTCGCGCGCGATCTCCTTGTTCGACTTGCCTTCCGTGAGGCCCTTGAGCACCTGCAACTCGCGCGGGGTCAGCTTGTCGGCCAGCGGGTGCGACGGTGTCTCGTCCACAGCCGTCATGAAGTCGATGGGGGCGTATTGTTCGCCCATGGCCATGAACTTGACCGCGTTGATCATGGATTTCGCGGGCAGCGTCTTGGGCACGAAACCGGCGGCACCCGCCTCCAGCGCCCGTTCGGCGATGTCGCGGGTCGCCTCGCCCGACAGCAACGCGACCCGTTGCCCCCCGCCGATGGCCATCGTCTTCTTCAGGCCTTCGAGACCGTTCATGCCCGGCATGTTCAGATCAAGCAGGATCAGGTCGAACCGGTCTTCCGTCTCGATCAGATTGCAGGCGCCGGGAAGGTCCGCCGCAGTGCTGGTTTCGATGTCGCCCTGAGCCTGCAAGAACAGGACAAGCGTGTCGCGCAGCAAGTCGTGGTCATCTGCGATCAATACGCGCATTCCGGTCTCCTTTTTCCCGTGCACAACTAAACCGTGAACGTGTCCGATGCACGACAATATTGGGTTCCGATCAAGGCAGGCGAGCGACGCATCGGTATACTGTCTCCTCCGTCCGGATAGGTCGGTTAACCAACCGAAAGGTTTCATTAACCAAAGGCCCCGAAACCTCGCCTTCCGCTCCGTTGAGCGGTGAGACGATTGTGGTCAGTCTGAGAGCAATTTCCGCAAACTCAAGGACTTACCCGAATGAAACACGCTGCCTTCACCTCCGACTTCGACCTTTCCCGTCCCGTTGAACCGGCTTGCCTGCCGACGATGCACCTGCCTGCCCTCGACCTCGATCTGGTCGACGCGACGCCCGAACGCACGATCGACCATCTGCTCGCCCCCGGCCGTCGCCGGGTGTTCTTCATGAACGCGCATTGCTGCAACGTGCGCAGACGGGATGCGGCATACGCCCAGGCCGTGGCGCGCGCCGACGTTCTGCTGCCAGACGGCATCGGCGTCGAGCTGGCGGCAAAGATGACGGGTCAGAAACTGACCGCCAATCTCAATGGAACCGACCTCGTTCCGGCGCTGCTCAAGAAGGCGGCCCGCTTCGGCAAGTCGGTCTACCTGTTCGGCGGCACCCCCGGCACCGCGGACGCGGCGGCGGCAAACCTGAGCCACGCCATCCCCGGACTGCGGATTGCCGGAACCTCCAACGGCTTTGCCGATGCCGCCGACGCCGAAGCGGTCATCGCAGACATCAATGACAGCGGCGCCGACATCGTGCTCGTCGCCTTGGGCGTGCCGATGCAGGAGCTTTGGCTGGACCGGTACGCCCACCGCCTGAACGCCCCGCTGACCCTCGCGGTCGGCGCGCTGTTCGATTTCCTGGCCGGTACGGTCGTGCGCGCACCCGAAGTCGTGCGTCGCGCGAGATTGGAATGGGTCTGGCGGCTGGCACAGGAGCCGCGTCGCCTGGCCAAACGCTACCTCGCGGGCAACGTCTCGTTTCTGGCCCACGCCGGGTTCCGTGTCGCCGCGCGGACGTCGGTGGCAGACGTGCAGCGCCGGTTCCTGGACATCACCGTGTCGGCCAGCGCGCTCCTGCTGCTTTCCCCGCTGCTGGCGCTGACGGCGCTGGCGATCAAGGCCGACAGCCACGGGCCGGTCTTCTTCCGGCAGACACGCGTGGGTCGTAACGGCAAGCCCTTCACGATCCTCAAGTTCCGGTCCATGACCACGGATGCCGAAGCCCGGCGCGCCGAGATCCTGACATCTTCCGACCGCGAAGGCGTCTGCTTCAAGTCGCGCACCGATCCGCGTGTCACCCGCGTGGGAAGGATCATCCGCCGGTATTCCATCGACGAACTGCCGCAGATCATCAACGTGCTGCGCGGCGAGATGGCGATCGTCGGCCCGCGTCCCGCGCTGCCCTGCGAGGTCGAGGCCTATCCCAAGCGCGCCCTCGGCCGGCTCGCGGTGAAACCGGGCATCACCGGCGTCTGGCAGGTGTCGGGCCGCGCGACGGTCGGTTTCGACCAGATGGTCGAGATGGACCTCTCCTATGCCTCCTCCCGGACGCTGCTGCTGGATCTCGTGCTGATCCTCAGGACCTTCGGTGCGGTCGCCTCCGGCCGCGGCGCCTACTGACCCCCACATTTGAAATCGAAAGGACCAGAACCATGACACATATTCGCAAGGCCGTCTTTCCCGTCGCCGGCATGGGCACCCGTTTCCTCCCCGCCACCAAGTCGATCCCCAAGGAGATGCTGCCGCTCGTCGACCGCCCGCTGATCCAGTACGCGGTGGACGAGGCCCGCGCCGCCGGGATCGAGGAGTTCATCTTTGTGACCGCCGCAGGCAAGGGCGCGCTGGAAGATTACTTCGATACCGCCGCGGCGCTTGAGCAGCGCCTCGCCGCCGCCGGCAAGACCGATGCGCTGGCAGCACTTGAGCGTGCGCGGATGCCCGAAGGCGCGCTGTCCTTCGTGCGCCAGGCGGCGCCTCTGGGATTGGGACACGCCGTGCGGCTGGCGCAGCGCCTCGTGGGGGACGAGCCCTTTGCCGTCCTGCTGCCCGACGACGTGATCCGGTCCCCGCAGGGCGCGCTGACCCAGATGGTGGCGGCGCACGGGCGGATACGTGGCCACATGGTCGCCACGATGGAGGTGCCGCGGCAGGATACATCTTCCTACGGGATCCTCGACGTGGCGCGGGAATCCGGCAGGCTGGCCCGCGCGAGGGGTCTGGTCGAGAAACCCCGCCCCGAACTGGCCCCCTCGTGCAGCGCGGTCGTCGGCCGCTACATCCTCGAGCCGTCGATCTTTGCCCGCCTGTCCGATCTCGGTCCCGGCGCGGGCGGCGAACTGCAGTTGACCGATGCGATCAACGCGGACGTCCACGAGATCGGCGTGACCGGATACCGCTTCGAAGGCGAGAGGTTCGATTGCGGGTCGGTGCTGGGCTTCGTCCAGGCGACGATGGCCTTCGCCCTGGACCGGCCCGACCTGCAGGACGGGATCGAACGCTTCCTCGAGACGAAGAGCGCCCCACGGCAATACGCCGCCTGACACGACCCCTATCCGAAAGGATAGGGATCTATCCGTCTGACCGTATGCGCCGACGCGATGTTTGTGTCATATTGGGTCATCTTATCAAAGGATGTTGCCATGTTCCGTGCCCTGTTTCCCGCCCTTGCCCTTGTCGCGGCAAGCGCCCTGTCCGCCGGCGCCGAAGAACTCGCCCAGCCGCAGGGCGAGGTGATCCTGACCGTGTCCGGCCCGCTCGCGACCACCAACGTGGACGGAACGGCGCAGTTCGACCTCGAGATGCTCGAGGCGCTGGACGCGACCACCTTCGAGACGACAACGATCTGGACGGAAGGCGAACACAGCTTTACCGGCGTTTCGCTGGACCTGCTGGTCGACCGGCTGGGCCTCGAGGGCGAGACCCTGCGCGCCACGGCCATCAACGACTACGCCATCGACATCCCGCTGAGCGATGCGGTCGAGGGCGGCCCCATCGTCGCCTACCGGATGGACGGCGACACCATGTCGGTGCGCGACAAGGGCCCGCTCTGGATCGTGTATCCCTATGACGCCAATCCCGATTACCGCACCGAGGTCGTCTATTCGCGCAGTATCTGGCAACTCGACCGCATAGAGGTCGTGGAGTAAAGTTAGTCGGATCCCTTGCCACTTGCGATGGCATCTCCTCACCCCGGCGGGACCACGTGCGATACCTGAAGAACACCCCGATCCGGCTTCGGCTTTTCATCATGCTGCTGCTCGGCATCGTGGGCGTGGCGGCGATCCTCTACATGTCGATCGCCGTCGCCCGTGACCTGCGCCTGCTCAACTCGGCCCGGTCCGACAACGTGCAATGGACGCTGTCGCAGACCGAGGTCGAGTTTCTCGAATACCAGATGCACCTCGGGCTGCTGGCCGCCGGGGCGGAGCCCGACCTGAAGACCCTGCGCCGCGAGTTCGATATCTTCTACAGCCGGATCTCCACCCTGCGGCAGGCGTCGACCTATGCAAACCTGCGCGACCTTCCGGCGTTCTCGCGCAATCTCAGGATCGTCGAGACGTTCCTGTCCAGATCCGTTGACGGGATCGACGCCCCCGACGCGGAGCTGATCGCCCGGTTGCCCGAGCTTTTGCAGCTTGCCACGGACGTCCGGCCAAACGTCAGGATGTTGGCGAACTCCGGCCTGAACCACTTCGCCGAGGATTCCGACCGCCGCCGCAACAACGTCGCCGTCACGCTGACCCAACTGGCCGGGGCGGTCACCGCGCTGCTTGTCACGCTCCTGTTCCTCGCGCTGTATCTCGCCTATCTGAACCGGCAGAATTCACGCCGCCGGGCGGAAGCCGTCCAGGCGAGCGCGCGCATGAAGATCGTCACCGGCACGGCACTCGATGCCGTGGTCGTCAGCGATAGCCACGGCCGCATCCTCGACTTCAACGCGGCGGCGGAACAGATCTTCGGCCACGCCGCCCGGGACGCCATCGGTGCGGATCTCGGGATGCTGCTCGTTCCGGATCATCACCGTGACGCCCATGTCGCCGGCATGGCGCGCCTGCGCGCCGATGGCGAAAAGCGCATGGTCGGCAAGGGCCGTGTCAAGCTGGAGGCCAAGCGCGCCAACGGGGAAATCTTTCCCGTCGAACTCGCGATCCAGTCTGCCGACACGGACGAAGGAGAAATCTTCATCGCGTTCCTGCGCGACATCTCCCATCGCGTCAGGGCCGAGGCCGAGCTGGTCGCGGCGCGGGACCGCGCGCTTGCCGGGGAAAAGGCCAAGACCGACTTCCTGGCGACGATGAGCCATGAAATCCGGACACCTCTGAATGGCTTGCTGGGAAACCTCGCCCTTCTGCGCGACACCAGGCTCAGCGCCAGGCAGATGCGGTCGGTCAGGAACATGGAGACCTCGGGCAAGCTCCTGATGAGCCACATCTCGGACGTGCTCGACATCACGAAATACGACGCGGGAAAACTGCGGCTGCGGCCTGTCGCGATGAACATCAGCACGCTGTTGCAGGATATCGTCGACAACCAGAGCGGCGCTGCGGCGGCCCATAACACGACGCTGGAGTGGGGATGGATCGGCCCTTCGGCCGACTGGATCTGCGCTGACCGTGACCGGATCCAGCACATCCTGATGAACGTCATCGGCAACTCGGTGAAATTCACCCGCGACGGGCGCATCACGATAGAGGCGCAGGTTCTGGACAATGACACCGGCGCGCCCCGGTTGCAGATCGACGTGAGCGATACGGGCATCGGCATGGACAAGGCGCTTCAGGCGCAGATCTTCGACGACTTCATGACGGGCGACAGCTCCTACGACCGGGATGTCGGCGGCACCGGGCTCGGCTTGGGGATCGCACGGCGCTTCGTGAAGGCGCTGGGCGGCGAGATCGAGGTCGAGAGCGAACCTGGCGTCGGCAGCACCTTCAGCATCCGCTTCCCTGTCGAAACGATGGAACCGCCGAACACCCATCCTGACATCCGCAAACCGGGCGCACCCGCAAGCCCCAAACGCATCCTGCTGGTCGAGGATAACGAGATCAATCGCGTCGTCGCGCGCGAGATGCTGACCGCCGCCGGGCATCACGTGACCGAAGCGACGAACGGAAAACGCGCCGTCGAACTGGCGGAATCCGAACCCTTCGACCTGATCTTCATGGACATCAGCATGCCCGTCATGGACGGACGTCAGGCCACCCGCGAGATCCGCGCCGGTCAGGGGGCCGCGGCGCAGACGCCCATCGTGGCCCTGACCGCGAATGCCATGGCCGAGGAGCAGGAAGCTTTCCTGTCCGACGGGATGAACGACATCCTGACGAAACCCCTGACGCGGGACGGATTGCTTCGGGTGATCGCCAACCACACGGAAGCGCGCACCGAAATCACCGCCTCGCGCACTGACCACTCCAATGCCGTCGCGCAGGCCTATCTCGACGATCTCAGAGCGACGCTGGGAATCGACGCGCTTGCACCGTTGCTGGACCGGTTCAAGGTCGAAGTGGACGACACGCTGGCGTTTCTGAAAAACCACCCCCGGCACACAGCTGCCGACATCGCTTCCCGCGCGCACCGGATCGCGGGAAGCGCGGCCACGCTGGGCGCGGTCGAATTGCGGACCGGATTGCTGAAGGTGGAGGAAGCGGCCAAAGCCGGCAATGCCGACGCGATGGCAGAGGCGATCGATGCGCTTTCCGCCATCTGGAGCGCCACCCGCCCGCAGATGCGGGCGGACCGGCGCAGAACGCTGCGTTGAGGCGGAAAGTTACAACGCCACGGCGGACAGGCCGACGATCCCGATCACCCTGCCGACTTCGCCGATATTGGTGATGGTGCTGTCGTAGCAGGCGATGGAATCTCCCGGCAGCAGGAACGGGTCGTAGTCGTCCCGGTCCGCGCGGCGCAGCAGATCCTCGATATCGCGCTCGATCACCACCGAGACATCGGTGATCGGATTGCGCGAGAACAGGACGGCGGAGCGGTCGGCGCTCGTCGCGCGCGCCCCGCCAACGCAGTTGGTGTCGATCACCGCCTGCATGTAGCGCGTGCCATAGGGCACTTCGCGCACGTCGCGCCCAACGGCGGACGGGGCGTTGCCGGCGGCGGGCTGGGTCAGGTTGGACAGGAAAAGCGACACACCCGGCGGGCTGATCGGGCTGGGGCGCATCAGGTCTTCCTGAAAGCAGCCCCGGCTCGGCACCGACACCGCATCGCCGGTCAGCAGCATGATGTCGACGGCATTCTGGCCTTCGAACACGCCCCGCATGTCGAGAACGTAAAGCGCGCCACCCCGGCGGACTTCGACCGCCGAAATATCGGCGTCGGGACGAACGCCGCCAGCCGCACGCAGGGCCGCCGACAGGTTGCGCCCTTCGCTCGATGCACCAAGCGCACTCTGGCGGCGCGTGTCCACCTGGTCGCCTGGCACGCCGCCGATCTCGACGCTGCGCGGTTCGAACACCGCGCCGGATACGCCGACGGTCACCGAGGCGAAATCCGCCACCCGGACGGAAATCCGCGGTCGGTCGTCAAAGAAATCGCCCGCGATCAACTGGGCCGCGATGTCGCTTTCGACCTCGGCCGTCGACCGGCCCTGCGCGAGGACCGGCGTCAGGAAAGGCAGCTTGATCGTGCCATCGCGCGAGACAACGTAGTCGCCGCTGAACGTGTCGTCGTCCGCGATGCGCACGTCGACCAGATCGTTGCGCGTCAGGCGTTCGCCCCGCAAGGCGACAGCGGCGATACCGGTGCCCTTGCCGCCGGTCCCGCCCCGTGCGGGGCGGCATTTCTGGGCGTTGATGCTGGCAGAGCGCAGGAATTGCGCGTTCTTCCTGTCCACATCCGGCGTCCGATACTGGGCCTGATACCCGTCACCGGCGGCCACCGGTTCGAGATTGTCGGGCGCATCGAAGCCCGCGCAGTTGCCCAAGGCAAGTAACGCCAGCAACAGCGATCCGAATTTGAGGGTCTGCGGCATTTGTCTGCTCACTCCAGCCTGCGATTGCAACGGTTCTACGGATTTCCCGTTTCGCGGTCGAGAGTGCGAAGGCATCGGCGGGCCTATCCGTTCGGATATGGTGCAGTTCGGTTGCGCCTTCATGCTGTCCCGTGGCGTCCGGGACACCACGTCAGCCTCGGGCGTAAGACGGGGCGACCGAATGGACTGGACCCGAAATCATGACACCCCTCAACAAGCTTCCGCAGATCGCGCAAAATCTCTTTGCCTACGGCGCGTCCGAAGTGGCCGCCAAGGCGTCGCGGCTGCTGGTCGTCGTGGCGGTGGCCCGATCCCTCGATCTCGCGCAGATCGGCGTTGCGGCGGCCGCGCTGGCGGCGGCGGACATCCTCAAGGCGCTGACCGAGAACGGCGTCGGCCAGCGGATCATCGCTGCCCCCGAAGACGAGCTGCCGCAAACCTGCGCCACGGCGCACCGCATCTTCTGGGTCTGGTGCGTGGGACTGTTCCTCGCGCAGTCCGCGATCGGCCTCGCCCTCTATGCCACCGGCGCGAGTGCTGAACTGCTGATGCTGATCCTGTTGCTCGCGGGCGAATACCTGTTCATGCCCGCAGGTCTGGTGCAGACAGCGCTGGCCATGCGCGCGGGCAAGTTGCGCCAGACCGCCGCTATCTCGGGCGCGCAGATCGTGGGCGCGAACGTGATGTCAGCGGCGCTCGCGCTGCTCTGGCCCTCCGCGCTGGCGCTGATCCTGCCCCGGCTGCTGACCGCGCCCTTCTGGCTCGTGGCGATGCGCCGCCTGCATCCGTGGACCCGCGATTTGCGCCAAGGCTTCGCCCCCCTTCGTCCGTTCCTGAGCTTCGGCTGGGCCGTGCTGGGTGTCGAACTGGTCAAGGCGCTTCGGCTTCAGGCCGACAAGCTGATCGTCGGCACGCTGATGGGGGCCGAAGCGCTGGGTCTCTATTTCATGGCCTTCAACGCGGGCCTCAGCCTTGCGAATTCCTTTTCCGTCGCCTTCTCCACCGTGCTCTTTCCGCATCTCTGCGCCAGCACCGACAAATCCCTCGCCCTGCGTCAGAGCATGCTTCTCGCCATGGGCCTGATTACGCCTGCCGTGGTGGTCCAGGCCGTGCTCGCCCCCTATTACGTTCCGATCCTGTTCGGCGCGGGATGGGAGGGCCTCGACCTGATCGTGTCGATCCTCTGCCTCGTCGCAATCCCGACGACGCTTTGGTCCGCCACGGCGGGTTGGCTGCGGGCGACCGGCCGCGCACACCGCGAATTCTGGGTGACCGGCGCCATGACGGTCGCGCTGATGCTGAACACGGCGCTGCTGGCCCCCTTCGGCCTCGCCACCGTTGCCACAGGCTACGCCATCGTCGCGACGGTCGTCATGGTTGGCGCCTCCCTTCCCGCCCTGTTCCTGGCCTTTGGCCCGACCGTCGCAAAGGCCTGATCCCATGCCCCTCTTCTCGATAATCCTGCCCTGCTTCAACGCCGAAGCCACCATCACCGACACGCTCGCCAGCCTGTCCGCGCAGAGCTTTGCCGACTGGGAGGCGATCTGCGTCGACGACGGATCGACCGATGCGACCGCCTTCCTCGTGCGCAAGGCCGCGCGGCGCGATCCGCGTATCAGGCTTGTCAGCAATACCGGCAAGGGCCCCAGCGACGCCCGCAACATGGGCGCCCTGGCCTGCGCGTCGGGCGATCTGCTGGCGTTCTGCGATGCGGACGACCTGTTCGTTCCCGGCAAGCTGAGCCATCTGCGCGATATCCTGAGCGACCGCAGCATTGACGCCGTATTTGGACGGATCGGGTTTTTCCAGAGTGTACCGGGCGACAGCGGTGTCTTTTCGACCGTCCCTGCCCGAGACCTGACGATAGACATGCTTCTGGGCGAAAACCCGGTCTGCACCATGTCCAACATCACCGTGCGGCGGGGCGTCTTCGAACGGTCCGGCGGCTTCGATCCGGCGATGGTGCACAACGAGGATCTGGACTGGCTCATCCGGCTGGTCGGCCTCGGGGCGCGCGTCGTCGGCGTGGATCTGCTCCATACCTGGTATCGCACCAGCCCCGGCGGCCTCTCGACCGACCTCGACGCGATGCTTGCCGGGCGCGCGCGGGCGGTCGAAACGGCGGCATCCTTTGGCGTGCGCCCCTCGAACAGAAGTCACGCCATCCACCACCGGTACCTTGCCCGCCGCGCCCTGCGCATGGCGGACAGCCGTACCGCGCCCCTGCGTCACACGGTTCACGGCATGATCCGCAGCCCGGCCGGTTTCCTGTGTCCGCCGCGCCGGGGCGTACCGACATTCCTGGGCGCACTGGCGGCCCTGCTGCTACCCCGCGCCTTTCGCCAATCCCTCTTCTCCTGAAACCGAAAGATTCGCTCCATGACCTTCGCTTCCATCGTCGTTCCCGCCTTCAACGTCTCCGCAACCCTCGCCGAGACGCTCACCTCCCTGCTCGCGCAGACCTATGCCGCGTTCGAGGTCATCATCGTCGACGACGGCTCGACCGACGACACACCGCGGATCGCCGCGCAATTCGCGCAGGACCGCCGTGTCCGGGTCATTCGTCAGGCCAATCGGGGCCTCGCCGGGGCGCGCAACACCGGGATCGCCGCGGCGCGCGGCGACGTGATCGGGTTCTGCGATTCCGATGACCTGTGGCGGCCCGAAAAGCTGGCCCTGCACGTCGCGCATCTCGAGGCGCACCCGCAGGTCGGCGTCAGCTATTGCGGCTCCGCGCTGATGAATGACGCGGGCGTGCTGACCGGGCAGGCACAGCGCCCCCGGCTCGCGCAGGTCGATGCCGCCACGATCTTCAAGCGCAACCCCGTCGGCAACGGCTCTGCCCCGGTGCTGCGCCGCGCCGTGCTGGAGGACATCGCCTACCGCCCGCGCCACGAGCCGTCGCGCGACTGGTATTTCGACGAAACCTTCCGCCAGTCCGAGGATATCGAATGCTGGTTGCGGATCGCTCTCGGCACCGAGTGGAAATTCGAGGGCATCCCCGGTCTTTGGACCCATTACCGCATCGCTTCGGGCGGGTTGTCCGCCGCCACCGACCGCCAGCTTGCCGCATGGGAGCGGATGGTTGAAAAGCTGACCCCGCTGAACCCGGCGTTCTTCGAGGTAAACACGCCGGTCGCGCGGGCCTATCAGCTGCGCTATCTTGCCCGCCGCGCCATCAGCGATCTCGACGCACCGCGCGCCGCTGCGCTGTCGCGGGCATGGGTGTCGCAATCGCGCATGCCGTTGATCGAGGAGCCGGTCAAATCCGCCGTGACCCTCACCGCAGCCGCCGTGCTGTCGGTGTTCGGTCGGCAGACCCTGCACAGGATCATCCAGTTTTCCACGCGCCTGCGCCGTGCGGAGGCCGCCTGATGCCCCGGCTACGCGTCGTTCATGTGGTTGACGATACCACCGCAGGCGGTGTCATGCGGGTGCTCGATCATCTGATGACCGCGCCCGCGCTGTCCCGCGGCGCGACACACAGTCTAAAGGTCGTCGACCGCGGCGCGATCTTCTCGGGGCGCATCGAGGCGGACTTGATCGTCTCGCATCTTGCCGTCAGCTGGCGGGTTCTGCCCTTGCTCCTGAGCCTGCGCGCGCGCCACCCGGCGGCCCGTCTTGTCCATGTCGAACACAGCTACACCGAAGCGTTCGTGGCGACCAACGTCATCCACACGCGCCGCTTCGCGCTTCTTCTGCGCGCCGCCTATCGTCTCTTCGATCGTGTCGCCGCGGTCAGCCATGCGCAAGGGGAGTGGCTGCAGCGCAGCGGTGCCGTGCCACAGTCCGCGCTGACAGTCATACAATCCTGCGTGGATCTTTCTGCCTTCCGCGCCATCGCGCCGCCGACGGCACCCGTACGTGTGTTCGGCGCGATCGGGCGACTTGAGAAGCAGAAGGGCTTCGACACTCTGATCCGCGCGTTCCGGATGACGGACCGGTCGGACATCAGCCTCTGCATCTTCGGAGAAGGCGCCGAGGAGGCATCGCTCCGGGCGCTGGCCGAAGATGACGCCCGAATCCACTTCAAGGGTTTCACCCACGATCCCGTCGCGGCGATGGCCACGGTGGACGCCGTCGCCATGCCATCCGTCTGGGAAGCCTACGGCCTCGTAGCGATCGAGGCACTGGCAGCGGGGCGTCGTCTTCTGGTCAATCCGGTGGATGGCTTGAGAGATCACATCCCAAACGGCGCACGGGCTGTCGGCAACGGCTCCGTTTCCGCGTGGAAAGATGCGATTCTCGACATGGCTGAGGCACCGTCCGAAAATGCCCCCGACAACATCGCGACATCGGTCCGACCGGAGGACAATTTCGCGGCGCGATGGTCCGACTTGTTTCTGGAAGCCGCGCTCGGGCGCAAGGAGATCGCAATTTCATGAACGGCGAACGGGGGCGGGCAAGCGCCCGCCCCGCCGGGGTCAGTCCCCGTGCGACATGGCGCCGTGGTCGGGCTTGCGGTCGTGGTCCACGGGGATCATCACCTGCATCTCGCCCGCCTTCTCGAAGGTCAGGATGACGGCGATCTCGCTGTCCTGTTCAAGCGGACCGGTCAGCCCCATGAACATCACGTGGTCGCCGCCGCGGGCCAGCTGGTGCTTGCCCCCCGCAGGCACGGCGATGCCGCCCTCGATCTCGGACATGCGCATCACGCCATTCGCGTCCTGGGTATGGGTGTGCAGTTCGACCCTTTCGGCCACGTCGGAGGACGCGGCGAGAAGACGGTCGTCCTCGGGCCCGTCGTTCATCAGCGTCATGAAGGCGGCCCCGGTCACGGAGGTCGGGGTGGAACTGCGCACGTAGGCGTCCTTTACCGTGATGTCGGCAAGCGCGGGCGCGGCAAGAAGGGTCGCAGCGACGGCTGCGGTCAGAAAACGTGTCATGGTGGTATCCTTGGTCTGTTCGATGAGTGCAAAGGTGCGAGATCAGACAGGGACGGGCGGCGCACGCGGAGGCGGTGTGGGGCGGTGCGAGGCTCGGGCGGGTTCGCCCGCCTGCAGGCCGCCGGGCTGGAAGAACACCAGCCGCCGGGGCAGCACCACGGCGGGGGCGGCGCCGTCGAACACGACGTTCAGCGCGGAATCGGGACAGATGTGGGGCGCCTGCGTCGGCTGGCCCTGCGCATCGACGTAGACCGCCAGTGGTCCGGTCCCGGTGCAAAGCACCATCTGCCCGGTCGCGGCAGCAGAGCCGCGCGCCACCGCCATGCTCTGGCTGGTGAGCGCCAGCAGCAAGGCCAGCAACAGGGAAGAAAGCGTGCGCGTCATGGGCCCGGTTCTATGCGTTACGCGCGGCGATGACGAGGGGCGAAAACGACGCAACCCCGGGCGGGGCCCGGGGTTGCAGTGTCGGCGACAGGAAGCGCTGATCAGCTCAGCACGTCTGCTTCCATGCCGGATTTCTTGATCGCCTTCTTGATCTTGAGCGCGTTGGGCGACAGATCGGCGTCCTTCGCGCGGGCGAGGAACTTGTCCAGACCACCGCGGTGGTCGACGGACCGCAGCGCGTGCGCGGAGATGCGCAGCTTGAACGAGCGGCCCAGCGCCTCGGACTGGAGGGTGGTGTCGTTCAGGTTCGGCAGGAAGCGACGCCGCGTCTTGTTGTTGGCGTGGCTTACGTTGTTGCCCGTCATCGGGCCTTTTCCGGTCAGTTCGCAAACACGCGACATGGGTTCATCCTTTGTTTTAGTGGTGTGGCAACGCGGCCCGCTGCAACACATAAAAGGGGCCGCGCGATGCGACCCGAAAACTTGTCCGCTGGCTTTAGTGGGAATCACCCTTGGCGTCAAGCCGCAGTGGCCGCCGAAGTCCGCAGGTTTCGGGCAAGGCCGCAACAAAGTGGCCCGACCCCGCACACGCGCGCCCCCAATCAGCCCCCCCCGGCCCGCCTTTGGCAAATATCCCTTTCATCCCGCTGCCCGATTTGTCAAACCTTGGGAATGAGTATTCGCATGCGTGCCCTTCTGGTTCATCTGTTCACCGCGACCGGTGCCGTTTTCGCCATGCTGGCGATGCTGGCCGCCGTGGATGGCAAGTGGGACATGATGTTCCTATGGCTCGTCGTGGCCTTCTTCGTCGACGGGATCGACGGGCCGCTCGCGCGCAAGTACGACGTCAAGACCAACGCGCCGGAGTTCGACGGAATTCTCCTCGATCTGATCATCGACTACCTGACCTACGTGTTCATCCCCGCCTTCGCCCTGTTCACCTCGGGCCTGATGAGCGGGTGGAGCGGCTGGGTCATGATCATCATCGTCACTTTCGCGTCGGCCATGTATTTCTGCGATACCCGGATGAAGACGAAGGACAACTCCTTCTGGGGCTTTCCCGGCTGCTTCAACATGCTGGTGCTGGTGCTCTTCGCGCTGACGCCGTCGTGGTGGATCTGCCTTATCATCGTCACGGTCCTGTCCGTCGCGATGTTCCTGCCGATCAAGTTCGTGCATCCCGTCCGGACCGAGCGGTGGCGCGCCGTGACGCTGCCGATGGCCCTCGCCTGGACCGTCTTTGCCGGCTGGGCCGCATGGGGCAACTTCGACGCGTCCAGCTGGTCACACTGGGGGCTGGTGGTCACCTCGCTCTACCTCACGCTGGCGGGCGCGGTACAGCAGGCGTTTTTCGACCCGAAGGACTGATCTTTCCGCTTGACCTCAACCTTGGTTGAGCCGCCATCAAGGGGTGAACCGCACAGGATTGCCCATGACCACCCAAGCGCAGACAGCTCCCAAACCCGACTATGTTTCCTGGCGCGAATTTCTCTCCGCCGGCTATACCGCGCCGCTGGTGCTGGTCTGCCTCGGCGTCTGGATGCACGCCGCCGACAGCCTCGTGGTCGCCACCATGCTGCCCGCCATCGTCGCCGAGATCGGCGGCGCGGCCTATGTCAGCTGGACCGTCTCGATCTACGAGATCGGATCGATCGTGGCGGGCGCGGCCAGCGCCCTGCTGACCCTGCGCCACGGGTTGCGCCTGCCGATGGCGGGGGCGGCCCTTTGCTTTGCCGCGGGCTGCGCGCTTTCGGCGCTGAGTGGGTCGATGGGGCTGGTGCTGGTGGGGCGCGGCCTGCAAGGGCTGGGCGGCGGCGGGCTGGTGGCGCTGTCCTTCATCGCCATCAATGCCCTGTTTCCCCGCCGCCTCGCCGCGCGCACACTGGCTGTCGTTTCGGCCTTCTGGGGCATGTCCGCCTTTCTCGGTCCGCTGCTGGGCGGACTCTTCGTCGAATTCGCGACATGGCGCTGGGGCTTCGCCTTTTTCGCGGCACAGGCGCTGGGCCTGGGCCTGTGGATCGCCCTGCGCACGGAACCGGGCAAAACGGCGCTGGATGAAAGCCCTCCCGGCCCCTTCCCCCTGTTCCGGCTGGCCGTCCTGTGCGGGGCCGTGGTGCTGATCTCGGCCGGTGGCGTGCGGGTGGAGATGCTGCGCAGCACGCTGCTGATCCTCGCGGGGGGCGCCTGCCTGTGGTGGTTCCTGTGGCGCGATGCCCGTGCCGGTGCCGCACGGCTCTTGCCCGCCGCCCCGCTGGACCCGCGCAGGGCCACGGGGGCGACCCTGCTGATGCTGCTGTGCATGTCGATGGCGACCATCGGCCTGCTGGCCTACGGGCCGCTGCTGATGACGCTGATCCACGGCATGTCGGCGCTGACGGCAGGCTACATCGTGGCCGCGTCTTCCATCGGGTGGACATTGGCGGCGGTGGCCGTCAGCGGCTCGCCCGAGCGGCGCGACCGGCTCTGGATAGGGCTGGGCATGGGGATCACCACGGTCAGCGTCGCGGGTCTGGCCCATGCCGTTCCCCACGGGCCGATTTGGCTGATCGCCCTTTTCGCCGGGCTGGACGGCGCCGGCTTCGGCCTCGCGTGGACCTTCATCCTGCGCCGGGTAACGGCCCTGGTTCCGCCCGCGGAGGCCGCCCGCGTATCCGGCGCGATCCCCACGGTCCAGCGGATGGGATACGCGCTGGGCGCAGCCTATGTCGGGATCGTCGTGAATGCCGGCGGTTTCCTGGAAATGGAGGGGCCGTCCGACGCTGCGCATGTCGCGACCCTGCTGTTCCTGTGGAGCCTGCCTCTTGCGCTGATCGGTCTGGCGGCAATGGCGGGACTGCTGCGCCGCCACCCGCACGATGACCGCCTTCAGATGAGCAGCCCTGCCGCGCCCTCGTGACGCAGCAGCGCCACCTTGGTCTCCACCCCGCCGCGGCCCGAAAACCCGGTCAGCCCCCTGGCCCCCATGACGCGGTGGCAGGGAATGATCACGGGGATCGGATTGCCGCCGCAGGCCTGCCCCACCGCCTGCGCGGGCACGCCGAGATCGCGCGCGATCTCACCGTAGGTGCGGGTATGACCAAAGGGGATCGCCGCGATGGCGGCGCAGACCCGGCGCTGAAGGTCCGAGCCCGCGACCCGCAGCGGCAGGTCGAAAACCTCCAACTTCCCGGCATTGTAGGCCGCCAGTTGCCGGGCGGCCTCTGCCAGCAGATCGCTGTGGTCGGGCTGGGACACGGCCCCCCAGCCGGAAGCGGTGATCGCGCCATCCTGTTCTGTCAGGGTCAGATCGCCAAAACGGGTGGGGACATGGGTGCGTTTCATCGGCGCAGAATGGCGCGGAACGCCTGCCCGCTCAATCCGGAACCTGCGACAACCGCCGGGCGGAGTTTCGTGGGGCACGCAACGATACCCGCACGAGGCCCTCGGCCCCGGCGGTGTCGCTGCAGTCTGCCTGAACATGGAAAGGAGCCGGTAAGGATGGCGGCGCCGCCAGATTCGGAAAACGAGACAGGGCATGGCCCTGCACCCTGAACGGTTCAGTGTGGCGCGCCTTTTGCGCGCCTCTGCTCCTGTGGTGCCGTAAGGTGGAAAGTCTTCCGGCGGTCGATCGCGATCGGATCGGGTTCTAGGCGTCGCCGGTTAAACCCGCGTGTCACGCCAGTGCGGGCAGCGGGGGCGCGGCGCAACAGCCGCGCCACCCGCCGGGTTCACCCGCGTTCTTCGACCTCGCGCACCGCCTCGTCGCAGCGGCCGCAGATTCCGGGATGGTCGTGCGTGCCCACATCGGGAAGCACCTTCCAGCAGCGTTGGCATTTCTCGCCGGATGCCTTTTCGAAGACCACCGCAACGCCGTCAACCTCGGGCATACGGAACGCCTCCGCCGGGGCCGGATCGCCGCTGACCGAGATGTCGGAAGTGATCGCCACATCCTCGAACGACACGCTTTCCAGCGCCGCGCGCTGGTCAGGATCCGCCACGTGCACCACCGGCGCCGCCTCGAGCGACGCACCGATGACCTTGTCCGTGCGCTGCACCTCGAGCGCGGCGGTCACCACCCGGCGGGCCGCCCGGACCTTGGCCCATTTCGCCGCCAGCGTCGGGTCCAGCCATGTGTCCGGCGTGCGCGGCATGTCCACCAGATGCACCGAGGACTCGTCGCCCCCGAACCGCTCCAGCCAGACTTCCTCCATCGTGAAGACCAGCACCGGGGCGAGCCATGTGGTCAGACGGTGGAACAGCAGGTCCAGCACGGTGCGCGCCGAGCGCCGCCGCAGCGTGTCGCCGTCGCAATAGAGCGCATCCTTGCGGATGTCGAAGTAGAAGGCCGAAAGGTCCACCGTGGCAAAGGTGAAGACCGCCTGGAACACGCCCTGGAAGTCGAAGCGCGCGTAGCCGTCGCGCACCACCTTGTCCAGTTCCGCCAGCCGGTGCAGCACCCAGCGTTCCAGCTCCGGCATCTCTGCCGGTTCGACGCGGTCGCTTTCCTCGAAATCGTTCAGCGCGCCCAGCATGTAGCGCATCGTGTTGCGCAGCCGCCGGTAGCTGTCCGCGACCCCTTTCAGGATCTCGTCCCCGATCCGCTGGTCGGCGGTGTAGTCGGTCTGCGCCACCCAGAGCCGCAGGATGTCGGCGCCGTACTGGTCGACGATCTGCTGGGGCACGATGGTGTTGCCGATGGACTTGGACATCTTCATGCCCTTGGCATCCAGCGTGAAACCGTGCGTGACCACGTTCCGGTACGGGGCGCGGCCCATGGTCCCGCACGCCTGCAGCAGCGAGGAATGGAACCAGCCGCGATGCTGGTCGGTGCCTTCCATGTAGACGTCGGCGATGCCGTCCTTGGTCCCGTCGGGGCGGTCCCGCAGGGTGAAGGCGTGGGTGGAGCCGCTGTCGAACCAGACGTCGAGAATGTCCCGCACCTGTTCGTAGTCGTCCGGGTTCACGATCCCCTCGAGGAAGCGCACCTTGGCGCCTTCCTCGTACCAGGCATCGGCGCCCTCGGCCTCGAAAGCCTCGACGATGCGCGCGTTCACCTCCGCGTTGCGCAGCAGGAAGTCATCGTCCGTGGGCAGCGCGCCCTTCCTGGTAAAGCAGGTCAGCGGCACGCCCCAGGCGCGCTGGCGCGACAGCACCCAGTCGGGCCGCGCCTGCATCATGGAATAGAGCCTGTTGCGCCCCGATTTCGGTGTCCAGTGCACGTTGTCGATCTCGGTCAGCGCGCGCTCGCGGATGGTCTTGCCGTGCATGTCCAGCCCGTCGCCCACCGGCTTGTCGATGGCCGCGAACCACTGCGCCGTGTTGCGGTAGATCACCGGCGCCTTGGAGCGCCACGAATGCGGATAGCTGTGCTTGATCTTGCCGCGCGCCAGCAGGCCGCCGACCTCCGCCAGCTTGTCGATCACCGCGGCGTTGGCATTGCCCTCCTTGCCATTCGGCTTGAGGATCGCCTTGCCGCCAAAGAAAGGCAGGTCGTCGCGGTAGCGGCCGTCGGGGTTCACGTTGTAGGTGATGACCTGGCCCAGCATGCCCAGACCGCGGTAAAGCTCGTATTCCTCCAGCCCGTGCGACGGGGCACAATGGACGAACCCGGTGCCTTCGGTATCGGTCACGAAATCCGCCGCGCGGAAATCCCGCAGGTCGTCCCATTCGCCTTCCGACCCTTCGGCAGCCGCCAGCGGATGCGTCAGCCTGATGCCCGCAAGCTGCGCCGGGGTGACGTCGCGCAGGCGTGTCCACATGCCGTCCTCCAGCCGGGCGCGACCCAGGACATCGGCAGCAAGGTTGTCGGCCAGGAGGTACCTGTCGCCCACCTTTGCCCAGCATTCCTCCGGCGTGCCGGTGACCTCGTAGAGACCGTATGAAATGTCATCGCCGTAAACCACCGCCTTGTTGCTGGGCATGGTCCAGGGCGTGGTCGTCCAGATGACCACGTAGGCCCCCAGAAGATCCTCGGCCACCTCGGCGCGCGCGGCCTCGATCCGCTGGCGCGCATCCGGGGTCTCTTCCTCGCCCATGGTCACAAGCTCCGGCAGGTCGAAGTCCGCGACGCGAAACTTGACCCAGACGGTGAAGCTTTCCTTGTCGTGGTACTCGACTTCCGCCTCTGCGAGCGCCGTCTGCTCCACCGGCGACCACATCACCGGCTTGGACCCCTGGTACAGCGTGCCATTCATCAGGAACTTCATGAATTCCTCCGCGATCACGCGCTCGGCGTGGAAATCCATCGTCAGGTAGGGGTCGGCCCAGTTCCCGGTGACCCCCAGCCGCTTGAATTCCTCGCGCTGGACATCGACCCAGCCGGCCGCGAACTGGCGGCACTCGGCGCGGAACTCGTTGATCGGGACCTGGTCCTTGTCGCGGCCCTTCTTGCGATACTGCTCCTCGATCTTCCACTCGATCGGCAGACCGTGACAGTCCCAGCCGGGGATGTAGCGCGCGTCGTAGCCCATCATCTGGTGCGACCGCACGATCATGTCCTTGATGGTCTTGTTCAGCGCGTGGCCGATGTGCAGGTTGCCGTTGGCGTAGGGTGGCCCGTCGTGGAGCGTGAAGGGCGCCCTGCCCTCCTTCTCGCGCAGGCGGTCGTAGACCCCGATCCGCTCCCAGCGCGCCAGCCACTCGGGCTCGCGCTTGGGCAGGCCCGCGCGCATCGGGAAATCCGTCTTGGGCAGGTTCAGGGTGGATTTGTAGTCAGGTGTTTCTGGCGTGTCGGCACACATGTCTTGCGTCCTTCGAATCTCGGGAAAAATGGTCTGATCGGTGCGATGGTCTCGAACACCTCAAGCCCGGCGTCTCCAATCGGTCAGAGCGCCGGGGAAATAATTCGAATGAGGATCGCGAAATGCCATGCCATGCGGGGCTTATAATCAGGCACTGCCCGACGGACAAGGCCCGACCCCCCTCTCTTTTTGCCCATAAATACTCGCGGGGGAGTTTGAGGGGGCAAGGCCCCCTCATCAGCAAGATGAAATCGCGTACCGCGTCAGCGGTTCATCGCGACAGTGCCGCCGCGCAGAAGGCCGCCATCCGGTCCGCGTCCTTGACCCCCGGCGCGCTTTCGACGCCCGAGGACACGTCGACCTGCCGCGCCCCGGTCATCGCGATCGCCTCCGCCACGTTGTCCGGGGTCAGGCCGCCCGCCAGCATCCAGGGCACCGGCCAGCGGCGGCCCGCGATCAGCCGCCAGTCAAAGGCCAGCCCGTTGCCGCCGGGCAGTGCCGCGTCCTTCGGCGGCTTCGCATCCACCAGGATCTGGTCCGCGACCTGCGCGTAGTCATCCAGTGCCGCCAGGTCCTCGGCCCCGGCCACGCCGACGGCCTTCATCACCGGCAGGCCGTGTCGCGCCCTGATCTCGCTCACCCGCGCCGGAGTCTCCCTGCCGTGAAGCTGAAGCATGTCGATGGGCACCTCGGCCAGCATCCGGTCGAGAAAATCGTCGGTCGCATCCACCGCAAGCGCGACCTTGCAGATGCCCTCGGGCACCGTGCCGGCCATGAAGGCGGCATCGGGCAGCGCGAGGTTGCGCGGCGATTTCTCGAAGAACACGAAGCCGAGATAGCGCGCCCCGGCCAGGATGGCGGCGGGCACGTCGGCGCTGTCGGTCAGGCCGCAGATCTTGACGTTGACGGGAGCGGACACCGCTGGTTCAGCCGGTTTCGTCCAGAAGCGCCAGGACCTCGTCCTTGCCCTTGTGCTTCTCGCCCTTGAGCCGCGCGACCTCGCGCTCCAGCCGGCGCATCTCGCGCGCCTGCCTGGCCGCTTCGGCGCGTTCGCCGTATTCGCGGATCCATTCCCAGATGAAACCGATTAGCAGCCCCGCAAGAATGCTGCCCAGGATCACGACAAAGAGCGGCAGGCTGACCTGAGGCGTTACCGCGAACCACTGGGCCACTTCCGCGGGCAGGACCTTGAGCAGGACCATCTCGCGGTTGGCCAGCGCGACGGCGATCAGGGCGATCGCGAAAACCGCGATGCAGAAGTAACGAACATAACGCATCATGCTTTCCCGTTCAGCCGATCCCGGAGCAGTTTTCCGGTCTTGAAAAAGGGTACATGCTTCTCTTCCACATGCACGGTCTCCCCGGTTCGGGGATTGCGGCCCACCCTGGCATCGCGCTTCTTGACGGAGAATGCGCCGAATCCGCGCAGCTCCACCCTGTCGCCCTTGGCCATGGCGCCCGTGATCTCGTCGAAGATCGTGTTCACGATCCGCTCCACGTCCCGTTGGTACAGGTGCGGGTTGTCGTCCGCAATCTTCTGGATCAGTTCAGACCGGATCATCGCGATACCCCCCAAGGCGCTTCTTTATATGTCTTCCGCCGGGCACTATAGGAAGAAACCCTGCGCCAGTGAAGCCGTGGCTGCGACAGACTTCGGCTTTTTGGGACCGGAACCTGCTGTTTTTCGGGCTTTTTTGCATAACATCGCCGACGCCGCGCCGCGGCGGACCATCGCAACGAGACTTCCGCGTCCGATCCGGGGCCGATTCGTGGGCTGCGTCACAGGACGCACCTCTGCGGTCAGGGTCATGACGGCGACACACCCATGACGCGAAAAAAGGCCCCGCACGTCGCCATGCGGGGCCCTCTGACGTTTCCGGCAAGGCCGGGTTTACTTGTCGTCGCCTTTCAGCGCCGCGCCGAGAATATCGCCCAGCGATGCACCGGAGTCCGAAGAGCCGTACTGCTCGACCGCTTCCTTCTCCTCGGCGATCTCGCGCGCCTTGATCGACACGCCGAGGCGGTGCGCCTTGGTGTCGACGTTGGTGATGCGGACGTCGACCTTGTCACCGACCGAGAAACGCTCGGGGCGCTGTTCGGCCCGGTCACGCGACAGATCGGAGCGGCGGATGAAGGACTTCATGCCTTCGTATTCCACCTCGATGCCACCGTCCTCGATGGAGGTCACGGTCACCGTCACGATGGAGCCGCGCTTCACGCCGCCGACCGCTTCGGCGAACTTGTCGCCGCCGACACCCTTGATGGAGAGCGAGATGCGCTCCTTCTCGACGTCCACTTCGGAGACAACGGCCTGAACCACGTCGCCTTTGCGGTAGTCCTGGATCGCCTCTTCGCCGCGCTGGTCCCAGCTGAGGTCGGAAAGGTGAACCATGCCGTCGATGTCGCCGGGCAGGCCAACGAACAGACCGAATTCGGTGATGTTCTTGACTTCGCCTTCGACCTCGGTGCCCTCGGGGTGCGTTTCGGCGAACACTTCCCACGGGTTGCGCATGGTCTGCTTGAGGCCGAGCGACACGCGACGTTTCGCCTGGTCGATTTCCAGCACCATGACTTCCACTTCCTGAGAGGTGGAGACGATCTTGCCGGGGTGGACGTTCTTCTTGGTCCAGGACATTTCCGAGACGTGAACCAGGCCTTCGACACCGGGTTCCAGCTCCACGAAGGCGCCGTAATCGGTGATGTTGGTCACGCGGCCGGTGTGCACCGTTTCCAGCGGGTACTTGGCGGCAACCAGATCCCACGGATCTTCCTGCAGCTGCTTCATGCCCAGGCTGATGCGGTGGGTTTCCTTGTTGATCTTGATGACCTGGACCTTGATGGTCTCGCCGATCGACAGGATCTCGGACGGGTGGTTGACGCGGCGCCATGCCATGTCGGTGACGTGCAGCAGGCCGTCGACACCGCCGAGGTCAACGAACGCACCGTATTCGGTGATGTTCTTGACCACGCCGTCGACGTTCTGGCCTTCGGTCAGGTTGCCGATGACTTCGGCGCGCTGCTCGGCACGGGACTCTTCGAGGATCGCACGGCGCGACACCACGATGTTGCCACGGCGGCGGTCCATCTTGAGAATCTGGAACGGCTGCTTGAGACCCATGAGCGGGCCCGCGTCGCGCACGGGGCGCACGTCGACCTGGGAGCCGGGCAGGAAGGCCACGGCGCCGCCGAGATCGACGGTGAAGCCGCCCTTGACGCGGCCGAAGATCGCGCCTTCGACACGCTCTTCCGCGGCATAGGCTTTCTCGAGACGGTCCCACGCCTCTTCACGGCGGGCCATCTCGCGGGAAATGACCGCTTCGCCGCGGGCGTTCTCGACCTGGCGCAGGAAGACTTCGACTTCGTCGCCGACTTCGATCTTGGGTGCTTCACCCGGATCGGCAAATTCTTTCAGCTCGACACGGCCTTCCATCTTGTAACCGACGTCGATGATGGCCTGACCGGCCTCGATGGCAATGACCTTGCCTTTGACAACAGACCCCTCCTCGGGGGTGTCCATCTCGAAGCTCTCCTCCAGGAGGGCTTCAAATTCGTCCATAGCATTTGACATGTAGCTTTACGTTTCCTTTTTAGATGTATCCGGCCGCGCGGTTGTCTCCGCCGGTCTTGCATGTGAATTGGACTTCGGAACGGTCCGGCGGGTGCAAAAGAAAGAGGGCCGGTGATACCGACCCTGCCTCAGGTACTGCGCCCGGTGCTGTCATCGCCCCTTAGACAGCCGCGCGTATAGGCCATTTGACGCGGTCGTGCAAGACCTACGGGCCAGGAAGCGCGCCGCGGGGCCGCTATACGCGGCTTTCGGCGCGGGCCCGCCGGCCCGCGCCGCCCCGCCGGTCAGTAGACGGCGTCGGTGGACTGTGGCCTCATCGAGGACAGAACGATCACGTCGGCGCCGTGGATGCTCCGGTCGTAAAGGTGGATCACGTCCTGGTTCAGCATCCTGATGCAGCCCGACGACACCGCCTTGCCCAGTTCGCGCGGCGATGCGTCGCCGTGGATCCGGTAGAGCGTGTCGACCCCATCCTGAAACAGGTAGAGCGCCCGTGCGCCCATCGGATTGCCCGGCCCCGGATCCATGCCGCCGTTGGCGACCGAATAGGGCTCGAGCTCGGGCTTGCGGGCGATCATGGAGTCCGGGACGTTCCAGCGCGGCCACTTGCGCTGGAACTGCAGCCGCGCGGTGCCGCTCCATGAAAAGCCTTCCGCCCCGACGCTGACACCGTAGCGGGTGGCGGTCTCGGCGGATTCGACGAAATGCAGCATCGCGGCGTCAGGATCCACGATGATCGTGCCGCGCGGCCGGTCGGGCCACGGGTTCGCGACCTCCTGCCGCCAGAGCTCCGGCTCGATGCTGCCTCTCGGGATGGCGGGGACCGGGAACGGCTCGCCCTGCAGCGCGTCGTAGAACGCGGGCATCGGGGGTGGTCCGGGCTGGACGGGGGGCGGTGCGGCGGGCACCGGTGGAAGCTGGCGGGCGCAGGCGGCGACTGCCGCCGCCCCGCCGGCGGCGAGGAGGGTTCTTCTGTTCAACATCCGTGATTGCCTTTTGTAATCCAAATCTGGGCGCATCGCGCCGGGTTCAGATCAGGCGACGCGCGGCGGCATCCGGGGCGGCGCACGGGTCACGCCGGAGCGGGCCTGCGCCCTGTCCGGCAACAGGGCCCGTCCGGTCAGCACGGCATCGAGTGCGACGCCGGAAGGCAGCAGGCCCACCGCGCCGTTGCAATGCAGGGAGGTGAAAGCGAGGAAGCGCGGCTCCCTGGACGATTCGGCACCGTCGACGACACGCTGCGCCCTCGGATCGACGGCGGCAGCCGCCGTCGGCACGCTGTCGGCCGATACCACGATCGCCGGATCGAGGGGCGTGGTCGCCGCCCAGGCCGAGGTCAAGCCGCACCATGGAAGCAGGCCCGCCGTCAGCATCAGGATCAGGAGATGTCTCAGTATCCTCATGCAGGTCTTCTGACCGAAAGCACGGGGGCGCGCAATCGACAGCACGGGGATGTGATCGCCCGTCTTACATCTGCCGGGGCAGGTAAAGGACGACCTCGGGGAAGATGATGATGAGCGCGAGAATCATCGCCTCGATCAGGATGAAGGGCAGAACGCCCTTGAACAGCGCACCGGCCTGCAACTTGCCGTCCGCGGCGGCCAGCACGGCATAGAGGTTCAGGCCCACCGGCGGCGTGATCGCCGCGATCTCGATCAGCTTGACCACGAGCACCGCGAACCAGATCGCATCGATTCCAAGCGACTGCGAGATCGGGTAGAGGAAGGGAACCGCGATCACGAGCAGCGACACGGAGTCGACGAACATGCCCAGCAGCAGAAAGATCGCGATGGTGATGACGATGAAGCCGAAGGGACCGATCTCGGTGTCCACGATGACGCCCCGCAGCTCGGGGATGAAACCGCTGATGAGCAGGAAACGGCTGAACAGCAGCCCCCCGATCACGATGGCGAAGATGATCGCCGACATGCGCACCGCCTCGACCAGCGAGTCCCAGATGTCGCCGCCACCGATGCGCCGCATGGACAGCGCGATGACGAGCGCGCCTGCGGCACCGACCGCGCCGGCGGCGGAAGGCGGATAGAAGCCGAGGTAGATGCCGCCCATGACGAGGGTCATGAGAAGCAGAACGCTCCACACCTTGGACAGGGCACGCCCGCGCATCACCCAGGTGATTTCGGTCGTGGCGCGGGGGGCCCATTCGGGCCGCGCGATTAGGAACAGCCGGATCCCGATGGCATAGCTGATTGCCGTCAGGGCGCCGGGCACGATCCCGGCCACCAGAAGCTGGCCCACCGGCTCGGAGGTCAACATGGCGAAAAGCACCATCGCGATGGAAGGAGGGATGAGCCCCGCCAGTGTGCCCGCGGCGGCGATGCAGCCGCCCGCCACGCCGCCGTTGTAGCCGAACCGCAGCATTTCCGGCAGCGCCATGCGGGTGAATACGCTGGACGCGACCACGGTCGAGCCTGACGCCGCGGCGAACCCCGCCTGGGCAAAGATCGTGGCCATCAGCAGGCTGCCCCGCACCCGGCTGAGAAGATATTGCGCCGCGGTATAGAGATCCTTGATGATGCCCGCGCGCCCGGCAATCGCGCCCATCAGCACGAACATCGGGATCACGACAAAGTTGTAGTCGCTGGTCAGCGCATAGGGCATCGACTTGAACGTGGTCAGCAGAAAGCGCTCGCCCACCGACAGGTAGATGCCCACCGCCGCGACAAGGCCCATGGCATAGGCCACGGGCACCCCGATGCCGAGCATAACAAGCAAGGCAACGAAACCGATGGTGCCCTCCGCCAGCCCGCTCATGGACCGTCGCCCTCGACCCCGTCATGCCCCAGGGCGTGCAGGATCAGCTGTATCAGGACGATGAGGCAGGTCAGCGACGCCCCGATGGCGCAGGCCAGCTTGGCCGGCCAGATGGGGTAGCCCAGCGTCGCGGCGGAGCGTTCCCAGATCGACATGCTGTCAAGCGCGAGCACCCAGACGCCGTAGGTCAGCAGCGCCACGAACACCAGCCCGGCGGCCTGCGCCACCCACCAGCGCAGCCGCAGCAGCCAGTCCGGCATGAAGGGATTGAACAGATCGACACTGATGTGCCCCCGCTGCCACTGGACCAGCGGCCAGGTCAGAAAGACCGCGGCGGCGGTCAGCGTTCCGGACATGTCCACCTTGAACGGCAGGTAGAAACCGATCGTCTCGCCCAGGACGATATCCACCACGCCCACGATCATCACGACGAAGATCGCGATGGCACTGCCGGCCGAGGCTACGGTCAGCAGGGCGGACACGCTCCGCCCCGTCAGCCTGGACGGGGCGGAGGTGCCGTTGGATGATGGGCGGCCGGACACGCGTCAGTTCCCGAAAGAGCTTTCCGCCTTGCGCTGCAGCTCGATGATCGGGGCGAGATCCTCTTCGCTCACGCCGCCGGCGAGGGTGCGTTCACGCCAGATTTCGATCATGTCGGGCGACCGCGCGACGAAGGCGTCCATGTCGCTGAGGTTGACGATCTCGCCCCCCGCGGCCTGAAACTCCTCGATGGCCTTCTGCTCCACCTCGGCCAATTCGGCCTGGTCCTTCTCCATGGCTTCGCGGGCCACTTCGGTCATCAGGTCGCGCACCTCCTGCGGCCAGCTGTCCCAAGACTCCTTGGAGACGATGAGCTGGAACGTGGTGAAGGCGCCGGTGTTGATGTCTGACCAATAGGGCGCGACCTCTTCCAGTTCGGAGAAGGTGGCCCATTCGATCGGGCCGAAGTTGCAGTCGATCGTTCCGCGTTCCAGCCCCTCGCGCAGTTCGGGCGCCTGAACGCGGGTCGGCACCATGCCATATTCCTCCATCCAGATCGGAACATAGGCACCGCCGACCGCGCGCACCCGCAAGCCTTCGAGATCGGCCATCTCGTTGACCGGCTTATTGCACAGCAGCGTGTAGGTCGACGGCACGGTCCACTTGATCGGCACGATTCCCGCCTTGTCGGTCTCGGCCTTGACCATCTCCTGCGCGTACATTTCGCCGGCGAGGGTGTTGGCGGTCTGCGGGTCGGCGGAAACACGGTTCAGCAACCCGGCGGAAGCGGCCATCATCGGAAGTTCCTCGGCGTGGACGGCCTGTGCGAACACGCCGAGTTCGACGGCACCGTCACCCACCAGCGACTTGATCTCGGTCAGGCCGCCAAGCTGGCCCGACCAGAAAATCTCGATGTCGATCTTGCCGCCGCTGCGGCGCTCGACTTCCTCGGCCCACCACTTGTCCCAGCTCACCGCGGGCCAAGTTTCCGGCAGCGGGTGCGCCATGCGCAGGGAAAGCGACGGATAATCCTGTGCCGCGACCTGCGTCGTGGCCAGAAGCCCCATGAAAGTTCCATTGAGAACGAGTTTCGTGATCGAGCGCATGCGTACCTCCCGTATATCAAGCGCGGCGCGACCGGTCCCGAAGGCCGGACGCGTCCTCATGCCGGCTCGGCATTCGGGCAGAGGATTACAGACGCGACGGCCGATGTCCACCAAAAAACCAAACGTTTGTTTTTCCGCCTGAAGCCTTTGTTTCAATGCCGTTCCGCAAGGGCGGTTCAGGCCGGATTCGCATCCTTCCAGCCTCGCTTGATCTTCTTTGCGAGGCTCCATTTGTGGACTTCGGTCGGCCCGTCGTAGATCCGGAAGGCACGCACTTCGCGGAACACCTGTTCGACCACGCTGTCGCCGGTCACGCCCTGCCCGCCCATGCATTGCACGCAGCGATCGGCGACCCGCATCAGCGCCTCGGAAACGGCGACCTTGGCCATGGAGCTTTCGACGGAACCCTGTGACCCGCTGTCGAGCGCATCGGCGCACCAGTAGACCATGAGTTCGGCCTGCTTGAGATCCATCGCGTTCTCGGCGAGCATGAAACCCACGCCTTCGTGGTCGATCAGCGGTTTCCCGAAAGCGTGGCGGCGGTTGACGTAGTCCACCGCGATTTCCTGCGCGCGGATGCAGGCACCCAGCCAGCGCATGCAGTGGCTCAGGCGCGCGGGCGCAAGGCGCACCTGCGCATATTTGAAGCCCTCGCCCGCCTCGCCCAACATCTGGTCGGCCGGCAATCGCAGGTTGTCGATCGTGATCTCGGCGTGGCCGCCGGGCATCGAGCTGTCGATGGTGTCGAGCACCCGGTCGATGCGGATGGCGGGATCGGGCAGGTCCACAAGGAACATGCACGCACCCTCTTCGGCCTTGGCCATGATGATCCCCATGCCCGCGCCTTCCGCGCCGGTGATGAAGGTCTTGCGCCCGTTGATTACCCAGTGATTCCCGTCCGGCGCGCAGGTGGTCTGCATCATGGATGGATCGGATCCTGCGCCGCCCTCCTGTGCGGGTTCGGTCATGAAGAAGGCCGAACGGATCTCGCCCCGCGTCATGCGCGACAGGAACCTGTCCTTCAATTCGGGCGAGGCGACCTTGCCCAGAAGGAACATGTTGCCCTCGTCGGGGGCGCAGACGTGCAGCGCCAGCGGACCAAGCGGCGAAAGGCCCGAACGGATCAGCACCGCCGCGGTCTCGCGCTGGGACAGGTGATCGCCATCGTCGAGGATGTGCGGCGTCATAAGGCCTTCGGCGCGGGCCATGTCCTTGAGCCGGTCGGAAAGTGCCTCTGACGGACCGTGGGCGCTGTTCCGCGCTTGGGGTTCCAGCGGTACGACCTGATCGCGCACGAAGCGTTCGACCCGGTCGGCAATATCGAGCGCGCGGTCGGAAATTCCGCGCCTTTCCATTTGAAACGTCATTTGGGGGCCATCCTGATTGCGCCGTCGAGGCGAATGGTTTCGCCGTTTAGCATGGGGTTGGAAACGATGGACGCCACGAGATCGGCGAATTCGGATGGATCGCCCAGCCGCGGCGGGAACGGCACCTGCGCCCCGAGGGACGCGCGGATTTCCTCCGACAGGGTTTCGAGCATCGGGGTCATGAACAGGCCCGGCGCGATCGTCATCACGCGGATGCCATAGCGCGCCAGTTCCCGGGCGATGGGCAGGGTCATGCCCACCACGCCGCCCTTGGAGGCGGAGTAAGCCGCCTGCCCGATCTGCCCATCGAAGGCCGCCACGGAGGCGGTGTTGACGATGATGCCCCGCTCCTCGCCCACCGTATCGGCCTGCTGCAGGGCGGCTGCGAACTTGGACAGCACGTTGAAGGTGCCCGACAGGTTGACGCCGAGAACCCGGTTGAATGCCTCGAGCGGGGCGGCGGCACCGTCGCGGCCGATAACCTTGGCCGCCGGTCCGATCCCGGCACAGTTCACCAGGATGCGCGCCTTGCCGTGACGCGCCTCGGCTTCGGCAAGCCCGGCCTCGACACTCTGGGGATCCGTGACATCGACCCGGAAGAAAGCGCCCTTCACGGCCTCCGCACGGGCCTGGCCACGGTCTTCGTCCATGTCGAATATCGCGACCTTGGCCCCGTCGCGCGCCAGCCGGTCGGCAGTCGCCCCGCCAAGGCCCGACGCGCCACCGGTGACGACAGCCGCCTGTCCTTCAATCTTCATTCTCAGCTCCTTTTTCGAGACCTGTATCATTTCCGGCCCGGTCGGCCACGCCCGTCGTTCATCCCGGGCACCGGACCTTGCCGGGCACCGCCGGCCGACATGCAATTTCACCACGACGCCGCGAACCGGCTTGATCTGACGTACAAGCCAGCGTAAACATGCACAATATCAAACGAACGTTTGGTAGTTGTCAATGTCGATCGAGAGGTTAGCCCATGCCAGATACATCGCGCCCCGAGGAGCTTGTCTACGACCCAACCGATCCTGCGGTGATGGCCGACCCCTTTCCCGTATACGCCCGCCTGCGCGAGGAGGATCCCGTCCACTGGAGCCCGTCGCTCCGGTCGTGGATCATCACCCGCTACACGGACGTGCGCGATCTGCTTCTTTCCGACACGATGTCCGTCAACCGGTTGCTCCAATTCTATGAATCGCTGCCCCCGGCGGATGCGATGCTGCTGCGCGACATCGTCCACTACCTGAACCTGTGGCTGGCCTTCCGCGATCCGCCGGACCACACGCGCGTGCGCCGGATCATGCGCCATGCCTTCACCGCCGATGCCATCGCCACGATGCGCCCGCAGATCCACGAGATCAGCGACCTGCTGCTGGACCGTCTGGCCGCTGCGGGGACCGACGACGTCGACCTGATCCGGGAATACGCACTGCAGTTGCCCGCTTTCGTGATCATGGACCTTCTGGACGTGCCGCGCGACATGCTGGACGAATTCAAGGAATGGTCAGACGACATGGCCGTCTTCATTGGCGGGGCACGCAATTCGGACGACAAGTACGAACGCGCGGCACGGGGCTGCCGCCACATGTCGGACTACTTCCGCAAGCTGATTGAGGAGCGCACCGCGAATCCCAAGCCCGGCTTCCTGATGGACCTGATCAACGCCCGTGACGAAGGCGACAAGCTGAGCGACGACGAACTCGTGGCGACCTGCATCTTGGTGCTTTTTGCCGGGCATGAGACCACCACCAACCTGATCGGCAACGCCACGCTGCTACTGCTGCGCCATCCCGAGCAGTTGGACCGCCTGCGCGCGGACCCCGAACTGGTGGACCCGATGATCGAGGAAGTGCTGCGTTTCGACGGACCGACCAATGCACTGGTCCGGGTCGTGGCGCGGGACCACGACCTGCACGGGCGCACCCTGCGCGAGGGCGAGCGCGTCTTTGTCATGGTCAACTCGGCCAATCGTGATCCGCGGATGTTCGACGACGCGGACCGGTTTGACATCACCCGCGATCAGAACCGGCATCTGACGTTCGGGCAAGGGATTCACCTGTGTCTCGGGGCCAAGCTGGCGCGGGAGGAGGGACGCATCGCCGTGCGCAAGCTGTTCGAGAGATTCCCCGATCTGACGCTGAACCCGGCCGAGCCCCCCGAGTGGCTGGACGCCATGGTGCCCCGCGGCACCCGCCGCCTGCCGGTCAGGCTGAACGGCTGACGCCAGGGCCGGGCGGCAAAGGGCGGGCGGACGCAGCGCCGGCCCACGACATTCGGCGCGGCATCGTCGCGCGCAAGGGAGGAAACGGACAGATGAAAAAGGCGATCTTCCGCCGGCACGGCGCCCCGACCGAGGTTATCGAACTCGTCGATGAACCGGACCCGCAGCCGGGGCCGAAAGAGGTTCGCGTCCGCACCCGGTTCATGACCATCAATCCCGCCGATCTGCTGTCCATCGAAGGCCGCTACGGTGCGGAACCGATGGACCTTCCCGCCACCCCCGGCGTCGGCGCCTACGGGATCGTCGATGCGGTGGGGCCGGAGGTCACACGGCTGGCGGTTGGCGACGCGGTGCTGCCCGTGGGCGGCGGTTTCTGGGCCGATACGCTGATTTTGCACGAACGGATGGCCCCCAAGGCGCCCGTCGGCGCCGACCCGCAGCAGGCCGCGCTGATGCGCGCCAATCCGGGCACGGCATGGTTGCTGCTGACCGACATGGTGGCGTTGTCCGAAGGGGACTGGATCGTGCAGAACGCCGCCAATTCCAACGTGGGCCGGATGGTGATCCGCTTTGCCCGCGAAAGGGGCATCCGCACGGTGAACGTCGTTCGGCGCGATGACGTCGTAGGGGCGCTGAAGGACGACGGCGCGGACGCGGTGATCGTCTCGGACGGGGGAGACGAACTGGCTCAATCGGTCCGCGAGGCCGCAGGTGCCCCGCCGAAACTGGCGCTCGACGCGATCGGCGGCGCGTCCACAGGCGCGCTTGCCGCCGCCGTGGCGGACCGGGGCACGGTCGTCACCTACGGTCTGCTCTCGGGCGAGGACCACCGTGTCGCCGCGCGGGACATGGTCTTTCGCGACGTCCGGCTGCGGGGCTTCTGGTTGTTCGACTGGTATCGCACCGCCACGCCCGAGAAGATGCGCGACCTGCACACGTTCCTCGAGGACAAGCTGGCGGCAGGCGTGCTGCACACCGAAATCGATGCGGCCTATCCGCTGGACCGCATTCACGACGCGCTGTCCCACGCGGCACGGGGCGGACGCAACGGCAAGATCATGTTGACGGGAGACAAAGATGCGTGACGTTTATGTACTGGCAACCTCCTGCACCGCCTTCGGCAAGCGCCCCGGTGACAGCTTCAAGGACCTGACCCGCGAAGCCTATACCGCCGTGCTTGCGGATGCGGGGTTGGAAAACGGCGATGTCATCGAACAGGCGTGGTTCGGCAACTGCGGCATGGGCACTTTCGGCCAGCGCAACATCCGGGGACAGGTCTGTTTCACGCCGCTGGTGCGCGAGGGCCTCTTTCCCGAGCGCGTGCCGATGATCAATGTCGAAGGCGGCTGCGCCACCGCTTCGATGGCGTTTCACGGGGCATGGAAGGACGTCGCCTCCGGCGACATGGAGGCCTCTCTGGCCATCGGTGTCGAAAAGACCTTTGTGCAGGGCGATCCGGGCCGCACGCTGGAAATCTTCGAGGGCGGTATCGACCAGCTCGATCCGGAGGAATGGCACGCCTACTACAAGGCGCGCGGCGCCGAAGCAGGCAAGCCCTTCGATCCGAACGGCGCGGGCGGGACCGTCTTCATGGACACCTACGCCATGCAGGCCGCGTGGCATATCAAGACCTATGGCACCACGCAGGAGCAGATCGCGATCGCGGCGTCCAAGAACCACTGGCACGGGTCCATGAACCCCAAGGCACAGTATCGCTTCGAGGTGTCGGTCGAGGAAGCGCTGAACGACCGCGAGGTATCCTGGCCGATCACCCGATCCATGGCCGCGCCGGTAGGCGACGGTGCCGCCGCGGCGATACTCGTGTCAGGCGACTTTCTGGCGCGGCAGCCGGCAGAGGTCCGCGCCCGCGCCCTGAAGGTCCGGGCATCGGTGCTGACGGGTGGCAAGTACCGCGATCCCGCCGAACCCGGCCTGAGCCGCGTCGCCGCGCAGAAGGCCTATGCGAAGTCCGGCCTGTCCCCGTCCGACGTGAACCTTGTCGAATTGCATGACGCGACTTCGTTCTGCGAGATCTTCCAGCTCGAGATGCTGGGGTTCGCAGAGGACGGCAAGGGGGGCGACCTCGTCGAAAGCGGCGCGACCCGACTGGGCGGCCGCCTGCCGGTGAACCTGTCCGGGGGGCTGGTGTCCAAGGGGCATCCCGTCGGCGCGACCGGCCTGTCGATGATCCACGAACTGGGCCTGCAGCTGCGAGGAGAAGCCGGAGAGCGTCAGACCGACAGCCCGAGGATCGCCATGGCCGAGAACGGCGGCGGCGTGATCGGCTTTGACGAGGCCGCCTGCTCGGTGATCCTGCTCGAAGCGCCGGAAGCCTGACGGCCTCGCGTACCGGACCTGGCAGCCCTACAGTTACGAGAAAGGCCCCGGCGATCGTCGCCGGGGCCTTCTTCTTTCAGGATATCCTGCCCGCAGGTTTCAGGCGTCAACGCCTTCCCAGTAGGGCGCCCGCAGTTCCTTCTTGATGACCTTGCCGAGCGCGTTGCGCGGAAAGTCCTCGCGCAGTTCGACGCCCACCAGCCGTTGGGTCTTGGCCAGCCGCTCGTTGCACCATGCCAGTATCGCGTCGGAATCGGCGTTTGCATCGTGGGGAATGACGAGGGCGAGGCAGCTTTCCCCCCACTTGTCGTGGGGCACTCCGATCACCGTGACGTCCTTGACCTCGGGATGCTGGCCCACGATGGCTTCCACGTCGCTCGGGAACACGTTGAAGCCGCCCGAGATGATCATGTCCTTCTTGCGATCGAGGATCTTGAGGAAACCGTCCTCGTCCAGCATCCCGATATCTCCCGACCGGATGAAGGTACGCCCGCGCGCATCGCGCCAGATCAGTTCGGCCGTCTGTTCCGCGCGGCCATGATACCGGGACATGATCCCGGCGCCGTATCCCGCGATCTCGCCCGCTTCGCCGGTCGGCATCTCGTTGCCTTCGTCATCGAGAATGCAGACCTCGAACCCGATCACCGGGGTGCCGACGGTGTCGAACTTCTCGTCATGCTGGTGAGGCCGCAGGATCGACGCGAACCCTTCGGAGTAGCCGTAGAGTTCGTAAAGTCCGGGCGATATGCGGTCCATCACCTCGCGCTTGGTGTTCCGCCGCAGCGGCGATCCCGCAGAAAGGACGGTCTGCAGGCTGGACAGGTCGGCCTTGTCCAGCGCGGGCTGATCCAGCACCATGATGTATTGCGCCGGCACCATGAATGTATGGGTGATGCGCTCGCGTTCGACGATGTCGAGGAAGCCGGCCGCGTCGAAGCCCGGCATCACGTGCAATGTGCCCCCCGCGAACAGGATCGGCAGCATCATCAGCCATGTTCCGTTGGAATAGAGCGGTGTCGTCACCAGCGCGCGGCTGGATGCGCCAAAGCCCATTTCGACCGCATTGGAAAACGCCCAGTGCAGCCGCGCGCGGTGCGTTTGCAGGATCCCCTTGGGCAAGCCCGTGGTGCCGGAAGAATAGATCAGGTTGAACGGATCGGTCAGCGCGTGGCGGACGTCGGGCGCACCGGTGCGGTCGCCTTGCAGGACGTCCGCAAGCGGATACCAGCCGTCGCCGGAGAAACCGTGGGAAATCCAGTGCCGGACGGCGCCGGACCCCGCGCGCAACGGTTCGACGCGGTCGCGGAAGGCATCGGAGACGATCGCCACCACCGCGCCGCTGTCGGACAGAAGCCCGCCCAGCTGGTCGCTGGTCAACAACCCCGAGAGAGGCACGACGCAGGCCCCTGCCCGGACGACACCGAAGATCGCCTCGAGCGTCTCGATGGCGTTACCCATCATCACGGCGACCATGTCGCCCTTGCCGACGCCCTGGTCGATGAGGTGATGCGCCACCCGGTTCACGTTTGCCGAGAAATCCCCCCAGGTCCGGGTATCGTCCCCGCAGACGATGGCGGTCTTGCGGGGGTAGTGCCGTGCGTGGGTCGCGAAAAGGTCTGGAAGATAGACCTGCGGGTCGTCGAGCATATCCGTCATGGCTGTGTCCTTTCATGATGGTGCGATCCGCGTCCGGGCCCGTTTGCCCGGCTTGCGCACGCCAGTGCGTTTCGCGGATGCACACGTCCGTTGCGTGGCAGGCTTTCCGGCGCCGCCTGTTCAGGGCGCGCCCGATGGAGTTTTTGACGCAGGGGTGAATTGCGGACCGGGAGCGCCGTCATTCAGCCTACTCCCGGAATGTCCAGCGCCCGTGCGGCGAACCTGTCCGCAAGCGGGCCGAGCGCTTCGGCTTCGTCCGAGGCCGCGTTCCCGCGACGGGCGCGGTCGGCGATGCCGATGAAGATCACCGCGAACCGGAACAGGGCGAAGGCCACATGGAACGGCAGGAGCGGCGCATCGAGGTCGCTGTAACGGAAATATTCCTCCACGAATTCCGCGCGCGTGGGGATTCCGCTGTCTTCCCATCCGGTGCCGAGGATGCCGCCGTACTCTTCGGGTGAGGAATGCCAGGGGATGACGCAGAAGCCGAGGTCGGCCAGGGGATGTCCCAGGGTGGAAAGTTCCCAGTCCAGGACGCCGACCACCTCGGGACGGTCGGGATGATACATCAGGTTGCCCAGCCGGAAGTCACCGTGGGCAATGGCCACGACCCCGTCGTCCGGCGGCGTGTTTTCGGACAGCCAGCGGGCCAGGCGGTCGAGGCGGGGCAGACGTTCGGTCTCGGACTCCTCGTATTGGCGGGTCCAGCGGCGAATTTGCCGCTCGAAGTAGTTGCCGGGGCGACCGAAGTCTTCGAGGCCCACTTTCTCCGGACGGACCGCATGCAGGCGGGCCAGGGTGCGGGCCATTTCGAGGTAGGTGTCGCGGCGCATCTGCGGTGTCATGCCCGGCAGCGTGCAATCGCTGAGGACGCGGCCTTCCAGCCGTTCCATCAGGTAGAACGGTGCGCCGAGCACCTCCGGGTCTTCTTCCAGACGGAGCGCGCGCGGCACGGGCACCGGCGTGTCGCGCAGTGCGGTCATGACGCGGAATTCCCGTTCGATCGCGTGCGCCCCCGGCAGGATCGGGCCGGTCGGCTTGCTGCGCAGCACCAGTTCCCGGTCACCCCATGTCACGAACCACGTCGGGTTGGACTGTCCGCCGCTGATGCGCCGGGTCGACAGCCCCTCCCCTTCGGGCATGGCGTCTTTCAGCCAATCGGCCAGCGCGCTCTCGTCCAGATCCTGCATGGTTCGGCCCCCTCCCGGGCGATGGATGTTTCCGCGATGACGTCACGCGGAGGTTGCCTCAGAGCGAGGACACAAGGTGGCCGCCGTCCACCGCGATCTCGGTGCCGGTCATGAACCGGCCCAGGTCGGATGCCAGCAGCAGCAGCGGCCCGTCCAGATCCTCGGCCTGACCCAGCCGCCGCATCGGCACACGCCGGATCAGCGCCTCGCCCGCCTCGGTCTCGAAGAAGGCGCGGTTCAGGTCCGTCTCCACATAGCCGGGGCAGAGCGCATTCACGCGAATGCCGTGACGCGCCCATTCCAGCGCCAGCGATTTCGTCAGTTGCAAAAGCCCCCCCTTGGAGGCGGCATAGGCGGATACATGACCGGCAACGCGCATCCCGAGGATCGAGGCGACGTTGACGATGGTTCCCGGCCGCCCGGCATCCTTCATCGCGCGCGCCGTGGTGCGGGCGACGTGGAACGCCCCCTTGAGGTTGATGTCGATGATCTGGTCGATGGTCGCGGTATCGAGGTCGAGGGCCGATGCCGAAGCCGTTGTCCCCGCGTTGTTGACGACGATGTCGAAGACGCGGCCCTGAAGTGCCTGTTCGACAGACTGGGGCGCCGACACGTCCATTTCCACCGCGTCGGCCTGCCCACCCGCATCGCGGATCTCGCGGCAGACGGTTTCCAGCCGGTCGGCGCGGCGCGCCGCCAAGGTGACCCGGACCCCCTGCCCCGCCAGCAGGTGCGCAAAGTGGACCCCGAGGCCCGAGGACGCACCGGTGACGAGGGCGGCGCTGCCCGAGAGGCCGGGCCAATTCGCTGTCTGTTCGACCTTGTTCATCACGGCTCCCCAAATATCAAACGAACGATTGTTTTTTAACAATGCACGGATTCGCTGTCAATGCGACCGGGCTTCTGAAGGTATCAGGATCGCCCCGGCGTTACCGGGGCGCACGGGCGGGCCGGCCCGCGCGATTCACGCGGCGTAGGCGCTCTTGAGCGTGGCCACGAACTGGTCGGAAATCTCTGCGGGGCTGCGCCGCCCGTCGCCTTCGTACCAGACCGGCACCCAGTTCAGCGATCCGAACAGGCCGAGCCGAAGGATGGTAGGGTCGGCCCCTTCCGGCAGGTTCAGCGCCTCGAAAATGTCGCGGAAGATCTGCTCGTAGGTGCGGCGGTGATCGGTGACGACCTGCGCCACCTCCTTTTCGCCACCGATGAACTGGGGCGAAACGATGGCCACGAGGTTGTCGTTCTGGATCAGTCCCTCGAGGTGGGCGCGTGCGGAAAGGCGCAGGCGCTCCCAGGGGTCGTCGACCCCTTCGAGAGCGGCGAGGACGCGCGCCGTCATGGTCTGCACCACGTCATTGTGCAGTTCGACGAAGAGCGCCTCCTTGGAGGGGAAATGGTAGTAGACCGAACCGGGCAGCATCCCCACCGCGGCCGAGATGTCGCGCATCGAGGTGGCATCGTAGCCCTTGGCCGCCATCAGCGTACCGGCGGCGCGCAGGATGTCCTCGCGCCGGTTCTTGCCGCCCTTGCCGCGTGCGGGCCGGGGCGACGTTGCGGGCTTTTCGGTCGTTTCCTGCTTGGGTCTTGGTCTCAAGGGGCTGATCTCTTTGCTTGGGGCGTCCGGTCGTCGACGGGCGGGGCCATTTTCGCGATGGAAGGGCGGGTTGGCAACTGTTTCGCACGGTTCCGTCGCGACGAACAGGGGTTCAGGGTGTGCGGATGTCGCTGTCGTTGCTGTTCATCCTGCCCATCAGTTCCAGCGCCTCGGGCGAAACCATGAGGTCGCAGAACAGGGTCCGTTCATCTGCCAGCGCGTCCGGATCGGGGGTGGCCCGGCGGATCAGGCGCTTGATTTGCGCCAGCGCGCGCGGCGACAGCGCGGCGAGTTCTTCGGCGATGCGCAGGGCGTGATCCAGAACGGGCCCATCCACGCAGGCGTTGACCATCCCCAGCTCCGCCGCGCGGCCCGGATCGAACGTGCGCCCCAGCAGCATGAACTCCAGCGCGCGGGCCTGCCCGATCAGCGCCGTGAGCCGCTGCGTCCCGCCTGCGCCGGGCAGGAGACCGATGCGGATCTCGGGGAGACCGATCGGGTAGTCGCCTGCCTGCGCGAAGCGCATGTCGCAGGCGAGGGCCAGTTCGAAGCCGCCCCCCATGGCGGTTCCGTTGATCGCCGCGATATAGGGTTTGGCGCTGGTTTCGATCCGTCGCATGCACTGGTGCAGGGCCGGTTCCGGCACCGGCCTCTCGGTGTCGAAGGTCAGGCCTCGTTCGGCCATCTTGCGGCTGCGCTTTTCAAGCACCTTGACGTCGTAGTGCCGTATGAACACGTCGTCCTGCGCGCCGGTCAGGACCACTGCGCGTATCGCCGGGTCGTCCTCGACCGCGTCCAGCATGCCGGGCAGCGCGGATTCGGTGCCCGGATCCATGTAACCCGCGTCGGGATTGCCGAAACGCAGGATCGCGACAGGCCCCTGCCGGTCCAGCGTGATGGTACCGCCCTGATCGCTCATGCCTTTTCCTTTCGCCGGTTCGATTTTTCTGTCCTGAGGTCGATCGCTCCGGGATGCGCGCAAGGGTCAGCGCCGGGTTCGAAAAGCTTGTGCTTCTGGACTTTCTGGGTCCCGGTGACAGGCAGGCTGTCGCGGAACACGACCCAGGCGGGCAGCTTGTAGTAGGCCAGCCGGTCCCGCGCGAAATCGAGGATCGCGGTCGCGGTCTGGTGATCCGGCGCGTGACCCGCGACGGGCACGATGACGGCCATCACCTCTTCGTCGCGCATCCGGTCGGGAACGGACAGCACCGCGACCTGACCCACGGCGGGATGGTCGATCAGGGCGTCCTCGACTTCGGCGGCTGAAATGTTCTCGCCCGACCGCCGGATCAGGTTCTTCGATCGCTCGAGAAAGCACAGCATGTCGCTTTCGTCCTGGGTCACCACGTCCCCGGTGTGGAACCAGCCGTCGCGCCATACCTCTGCCGTGGCCGCCTCGTTCTTGAGATATCCGGCAAAGAAGCCGGCGCGCGGATCGTCCCCCGGGGCGCGGACCACCAGTTCTCCGGCCGTGCCGCGCGGCACTTCGGCGCCGGTCTCGTCCACCACGCGGGCCTCCATGTGACCGGGCATGGGACGGCCGAACGCCCGCGTGTCGACCTTGCGCGGTTCGTGGCAGGCTGCGAGGAAACGACCGGTTTCGGTCATGCCCCACACCTCGACCATGGGCACGGCGAACCGCGCCTCGAAGGCGGCGTGGATCGCCGGATCGATCCCCGCGCCGAGACCGAAGCGCAGGCCGTGGGTCGCATCATCGGGTCGCGGCGGCGCCTTCATCAGCACGGGAGGGATGATGCCGAGATAATGGAAGGCTGTGGCGCGGGTGGCGCGTAGATCGTCCCACCATGTTTCCGCATGAAATCTGTCCGGCACGATCAGGCAAATTCCCGTCAGCAGCGCCGCCGTCAGGGTGTTGATGCCCGCGTTGACGTGAAAGAACGGCAGCGGGACGAAGATCCGCTCGACCCCGGGGCGCAGGGTCAGCGCCCCGCCGTGCTCGGCATAGGACAGGCCGGCGGCGACCGCATAGGCCGTGTCGAGGATCGCGCCCTTGGGTCGCGACGTGGTTCCGGATGTATAGATGACCGCGATCTCGGTGTTCCGGCCCGGCGCGCCGTCGGCGGCGGGCACCGGGGGCGGGGGCGGCGCGAAATCGGTCACGTCGGTCCGGTCATCCCAGTCGACGATCGGCAGATCGCCGGCGGCCTCCAGCCGGGCGCGGTTGTGCGGCAGGGCCACGGCGGCCTGTGCCTCGGAGTGCTCAAGCAGGTAGGTCAGTTCGTGGTGAAGGTAGTAGGGATTCACCGGCACCTGGGAAACGCCCAGCGCGTTCAGCGCGAGGAAATGCACGACGTGCGCCGGGTGGTTGTCCAGCGCCAGCGCCACGCGGTGGCCCATCCCCCAGCCGGCCGCGCGCCAAGTCTCGGCCAGCGCGCGGGTCTTCTCCAGCACTTCCGCGAAGGTCCATTCCGATCCCTCGGGCAGGTAATCCCGCCCGGGGCGCGGCGGCGTGCAGAGGAAGGGACGATCGGGCCAGCGGTCCGCCGCCGCCTCCAGTCCGGCAAAGAGTGTCTGCATCAGATCCGCTCCATCAGCAGTGCCATCCCCTGACCCGCGCCAAGGCACATCGACAGGATCGCGCGGCGCCCGCCCGTGTCCTCCAGATGTTGCATCGCGGTCAGGGCCATGCGCACCCCCGTGACACCCGGCGGATGGCCAAGCGAAATGCCCCCACCGTAGAGATTGTGCAGGTCGCGCGGAATGCCGAGCTGCGCCTCGGCGTGGATGTTGACGGCGGCGAAGGCCTCGTTGATTTCAAAGTAGTCGATATCGGACAGCGCGAGGCCAGTCTTCTCCAGCAAGGCGTTGATCGCGGGCACGGGTCCGTGCCCCATGATGCGGGCGGGAACCCCGACCACGGTCCAGTCGGTGATCCGGGCGCGGGGCGCGACACCCTCGTTCTCCAGCGCGGTCCGGTCCCCGACCAGCATGAAGGCCGCCGCATCGTTCACGGTGGAGGCATTGCCCGCCGTCACGCGGCCGTCCTTTCGGAAGGCGGGCCGCAAGCGGGCCAGCTTTTCGGCGGTTGCATCGGCTCGGGGGCATTCGTCGGTGTCGAAGACGACCGGACCATCCCTGCTTTCGAGCGTCATCGGCGTGATCTGCCGCGCGAGGAAACCGCTGTCGCGGGCCTTGAGCGCGCGCTCCTGGCTCATCGCGCCCCAGGTGTCCATCGCGTCGCGGGTGTACTGGTAGTCATCTGCGAGGTTCTCGGCGGTATCGCCCATGTATTCCTGCGAGAAAGGGCAACGGTAGGCCCAGTCGAGCATGTCCTCGATCTGCGCCGGGCCGCGTGGCGTACCGCCGCGCAGGGTGGTGATGGCGTGGGGCGCGCGTGAATAGCTTTCCGCGCCGCCTGCCAGCGCGATTTTCGAATGTCCGCTGTCCACCTGCTGGCCCGCGGAAAGCAGGGATTGCAGGCCCGAGGCACAGGCCCGTATCACGCCCAGCGCACCGGCGGATTCGGGGATCCCGGACTTGACGCCCACCACCCGCGCCGCAAACAGGCTGTCGCGGTCCGACGGAACCGTGGTGGTAAAGACCATGTGGTCCACCTTTTCAGGGGCGATCCCGGCGTCCGCCATGCAAGCGGCCGCGGTGCGGCCCGCCATTTCGGTCATTTCGAGCCCCGCGAGGCTGCCACCGAAGGCCCCCAGCGCCGTACGCAGGCCACCGGCCAATACTGTTTCCGTCATTCAGTCGCTCCTTTGTCTCTCGGTCGCGGTCACTTGGAGAAGAGGTAATCCGGCAGCCATGTGGCCAGGGCCGGGAAGACCGCGATCAATGCAAGTCCGATCAGTTGCAGTGCGATGAAGGGCATCACGCCACGATAGATGTCGAAGGTCTGGACACTCGCCGGGGCCGCGCCGCGCAGGAAGAAAAGCGCGAAGCCGAAAGGCGGCGTCAGGAAGGATGTCTGCAGGTTCACCGCGATCATCACGCCCAGCCAGACCGGGTCCGCCCCCATGAGGATCAGCACCGGTCCCACGATGGGCACCAGAATGAAAATGATCTCGAGGAAGTCGAGGAAGAAGCCCATGACGAACATCAGCAACATCACGAAGACCATCGCGCCGAACAATCCGCCCGGCAGGGCGTCGAGCAGGTGGTGCACCGTTTCCTCGCCGCCCAGACCCCGGAACACCAGCGAGAACAGGCTCGCGCCCACCAGGACTGCAAAGATCATCGCGGTAATCAGGCCGGTCTGTTCCGCGACCGGGGCCAGTTGACCGTCCCGGAAGAGCACCCAGCAGGCGACCAGCACGGCGACGATCACCACCGCCACCAGCAGCATCGCCCCCCAGACCGCAACCTGTTCGGTCGGGCTGAAGTCGCTGCGCTGGATCAGGAGGTCGAAGAACACGTTCAGGAGGATGAGGCCGATGGCCGCCACGACGCCCGCCCGGAAGACCCAGGCCAACCGGGGCCTTCCGCGCGACGCGGCCAGCATCAGCGCGCCGACCGCGCCGACGCCTGCGGCCTCCGTCGGCGTGGCGATACCCGACAGGATCGACCCCAGCACCGCGATGATCAGAAGTCCGGGCGGCAGCAGCCCGTTCAGAAGCAGCTTGAGGCTTTCCGCGCGGCTGAGCCCTTCTTCACCCTCTTCGGGTTCGGGGATCGGCGCGATCTCCGGTTTCAGCCAGGCCACGGTGATGATGTAGATCGCGTAGAGCGCCACCAGCACGAGACCCGGGATCAGCGATCCGGCAAAGAGATCGCCCACGCCCACGGACTTGCCCGCGAAATTCCCGGCCTTGAGGTTGGCCTGCTGGTTCGCGTAGGTCAGTACGTCGCCCAGGAAAACCAGCACGATCGACGGCGGGATCACCTGCCCCAGCGTGCCGCTGGCGCAAATCGTCCCGGTGGCGAGGCGCGGGTCATAGCCTGCCTTGAGCATCACCGGAAGCGCGATCAATCCCATGGTGACGACCGTCGCGCCGACGATCCCGGTCGACGCGGCCATCAGCATCCCGACCAGCACCACCGACAGGGCCAGCCCGCCCCGCATGCCGCGGAACAGCTTGGCCATGGACGTCAACAGGTCGGCAGCGACCTTGGACCGCTCCAGCACCAGCCCCATGAAGATGAACATCGGCGCCGCGATCAGAACCTCGCTGGACATCGTGCCGAAGATGCGTTGCGGCAGAAAGCTGAGCTGCCGCAGCTGGAATTCGCCAAGCCAGTAGCCGATCACCGCGAAGATCAGCGCAACCCCGGCCAGCGTGAAGGCCACCGGAAATCCCAGCAGGATCAGGAAGAAAATGGCGAGGAAAAGGAACAGTTCGAGGTATTCGGCGATCATGACTTTTCCTGCCCGGTCAGCGGGTTGTCACCGACGGTCACATCCTCCACCCGCGGTGGGGGCGCGGGGTCGTAGCCCAGCACGAGGATGCGCAGGTTCCGCAGGAAGAAGGAAATGGCCTGCAGCCCCAGGACAACGACAAAGACGAGAATGAAGCTCTTGAGGACGTAAAGGTAATCCAGCCCGGCGATCTCCGCGGAGCCTTCGCGCACCTTCCAGGACCGGGCCACGTAATCCACCGACCGCGACGCGATCACGTAGAGCAGCGGCGCGAGGAACAGCAGGGTGCCGCCCACGTTCACGATGGCCTTGGCGCGTGCGCTCATGCCGCCGTAGAACACGTCGATCCGGACGTGCTGGTCGGTCAGCAGCGCCCAGCCGCCGACGCCTGTCATGACGATGCCGAAGGCGTAGATCACCGTTTCATGGGCCGCCACGACCGACAGCCCGAAAACGTATCGCAGCAGCACGTTCACGAATGTCATCAGCACCATGAACAGCGTCAGCCATGAAAAGGCGCGCCCGATCGCGGCGGTCACCGCGTCAAGGATCGCGATTGGCAGGTCTAGGTAGCGCAAGTCGGATCACCCCGGAAAAATGGCGGCGACGCCCCTTCGGGCGCCGCACGATTGCTTGGGTGGGCCTCAGGCCCCGGCTTCGAAAGCGATCTTGCGCGCGCGATAGAGCGGGTAATCCACCAGCGCGGAATAGCGCAGCGCGGTGTCGCGGTATTCCTTCCAGCTGGCGTAGATATCGCGCGCGTAGTCGTCCGTTTCGCCCAGTTCAGCCACGACTTCGGCCGAGGTGATCGCCAGAGCTTCGAGCACGTCATCGGGATAGAGCCGTACATCGACGCCGTGGTCGTTGCGCAGTGTGTCCATCGCGCGGGCGTTGTAGTAGGGCCATTCGCCGATGTTGATGGAGTTCGCGGACTGCACCGCGTGACGGACGATGACCTTTTCGTGCGCGCTGAAATCGTCCCAGAGGTCCGCGTTCATGCCGATCTCGCCGGCGCTGTTCACTTCCTGCCAGCCGGGCGCATAGTAGTACTTGGCGTATTGATGGAAGCCGTTGGCGCTGTCCAGCCATGCACAGCAGAGCTCGGTCGCGTCGATGGCCCCCGACTGCAGGGAGGTGAAGATCTCCTGCGGGGGAATCATCACCGCGCTGGCGCCGACACGGCGCATCACTTCGCCCGCGATGCCGGAGCTGCGCATCTTGACGCCCTTGAAGTCGTCGAGGGAATTGATTTCCTCGTTGAACCAGCCGGCCATCTGCGTACCCGTGTGACCGCAGGTGAACCCCTTGAGATTGAACATCTCGCGGTAGGGCTTGTCCTGCAGCTCCTCGCCGCCGCCGAAATACATCCAGGCGCAGTGTTCGTTCGCGTTCAGCCCGAAGGGCACCAGCCCGAAAAACGTGACCGGCTGCCACTTGCCCGCCAGGAACATCGGCGAGGCATGGTAGAAATCCGCCGTCCCCTGGCCCACGGCATCGAACACCTCGAAGGCGCCGACAAGTTCACCCGCCGCGTTGACGTTGATGGTGATCGAACCGTCCGACAGTTCCTCGACGTACTTGGCAAAATTATACGCGATGGAAGCCAGCCCCGGGAAATTGTGCGGCCAAGCCATGACCATCGTCAGTTCCCGCCGATTCTGTGCGATTGCGGGCGCGGCCAGGGTCATGGCCCCCGCCCCGAGAGCGCCCGATTTGAAGAACGTGCGTCGATTGAGTTTCATCTGTTTCCTCCCTGAGCGGCGTCCGACCGCTGTTTCGAGGCCGTCTTGCGGCCCGTCGTTGCGTCGCCCGGCGAAGGCCGTCCTTCCTTTTGCCAAACAAACGCCTGTTCATGTTACGCCGAATGTGTAATCTCGCAACAGAAAATTTGCGCAACCATGCAGATTCACCGCCAGCGGGAACCGGGAGGAGCCGCCCCGCGGAATGCAATAACCTTTAAACATCAAAGGGATACGCACATGGAACAGACTATGGGTACACAAGGTACCAAGCCCGCCGGCATGTCGGATGCGGAATGGGAGGTCCGAGTCGACCTCGCCGCGGCCTACCGCCTGATCGCGCATTTCGGGATGGATGACCTGATCTACAACCACATCTCGGCGCGTGTGCCGGGGCCCGAGGAACACTTCCTGCTGAACCCTTTCGGCGTGCTCTACGAGGAGGTCACGGCATCTTCTCTGATCAAGGTCGATCTTGACGGCAACAAGATCGACAAGACCGAGGAGAACATCAATCCGGCGGGCTACGTGATCCACTCCTGCGTGCACCGCGAACGGCCGGATCTCACCTGCATCATCCACACCCACACCACTGCCGGCGTCGGCGTATCAGCGCAGGCGGAGGGGTTGTTACCCCTGAGCCAGACCAGCCTGCTCTACTGGGATCTGATCGGTTACCATGAATTCGAGGGTCTGGCCCTGAACATGGAAGAGCAGCAGAGGCTGCTGGCCGACCTTGGTCCGGAACGGCACATGCTGATCCTGCGCAACCACGGTCTGCTGGCGTGTGGCCGGTCGATCCCCGAGGCGTTCATCATGATGTTCTACCTGGAGCAGGCCTGCCGCATCCAGATCGCGGCCCAGGCCGCAGGGTCGCTTCATATTCCGCCGAAAGAGGTGCAGCAGCTGGCGCACAAGCAGGCCATGACCGGACTGGGTGCTGATCTTGGCACGCGGGAGTTCGCCGCGCTTAAGCGGCGGCTGGATCGGCTGGGAGCAGAATACGCCGTTTGATCTGTATGCCTCGGCGCGACGCGGTGCGCTGCCACGTCACGCGGCGCTCCCCGCCGGGGGGCGTCCCGCCGACAGAGGCTTGAGCAGCGCGTAGCCCATGTCGTGGACGGGCACCGGCACCGAAAGGCGCCTGGCCTCGCGCACCAGCCAGCCCACGGTCGCCTCGAGCTCGGTCGCGCGGCCACGTTCAAGGTCGTCGAGCATCGACGCGCGCGTCCGCCGGTCGGCTTGCGAGACGGAAAACGCGAGGTGGCGATCGACGATGTCGGCAGGCAGATCGACACCGCGCGCTCGTGCCAGCGCCGCCACTTCCGCCATCGCTGCGCGGTAGACCTCGCGGGTCTCGGAGCAGTCGATCCATGCGCCCAGCGGCGCGCGGGTGAGCGCGCATACGATGTGGAACGGGGCCAGCATGACGAACTTTGCCCAGATTTCCGGCAGCGGCTCTTCGAGGTAGGACATGTCGAGACCTGCGGCCGCACCCAGTTCGGCAAGCCGCGGCCCGTTCGGATGCGCCGCGCCGGCCACGTAGGGACCGAACAGGGTTCGGGTGACGGCCCCGGTGTGGCGCACCTGCCCCGGCTCGGTCACGCCGGCGGGCACATAGGTGATGCCGCTGAACACGCGGTCTGCGCCATAGGTGTCCGCCATGACCTCGAGACCCGCCAATCCGTTCTGCAGGCTGAGAAGACGGGTCTCCGGCCCGATCATCGGATCGAGGTTGGCAATCGCCGCCGCGGTGTCCTGCCCCTTGACCGTTATCATCAGGATATCCACCGGACCCAGTTGCGCCGGATCGTCGGAAACGACGGTCGGCTCCATGTGAATGCGGCCTCCGTCGTGCTCGAGCTGCACGCCCTTCTCGCGCAGCGCGGCCAGTGTCGCCCCCCGCGCCAGCAGCCGGATTTCCGCACCGGCCTGGCCAAGGTGGGCAGCAAAGAACCCGCCGATGGCGCCCGCGCCGACGATCCCGATCCGCAAGGTCACAACGCTGCATCCCGCGTGCAGGACGTGTCTGAGAATCTGTTGTGCATGTCTGCCCCCGTGAAATTCGGTATCGGCCCGGGCGGGCCGTACCTGCGGCAGGAAACACCATTCCGGTCAGTTTGCCAAACGATTGTTAGGGAAAGAGCCAGATCGCGATGACCCTGCCGGCGGCATCGGTTCTTATCAGCCGTGCCGCCTACCGCTCCGCCGCGAGGCGCGCCGCTGCCGCCGCGGTGTCGCTGTCGGCGGTATCCACGAGGATGGCGGGCGACGAACAATCCGGCCCCGGCGTTTCGCCGTAGCAGACGCCGCCGGGGTGTGCTGCCGCGTTCAGTATCTCAAGGCCGTCCATCGCCCAGGCGCGAACCCTGCCCGACCTGCCCCGGTCCGGGGCGGCAATTCCCGGGTCGCCGATGGCGAAGGCGCCGGTCGGCCCGGCCGCGGTCAGGCGGCCGAAACCGGGGACTTCCAGCGTGCCCGCCTGAAAACCGATACCGCAGAGAAACGCGGGCTCCGCGAGGCGCCAGTTCGGGTCGAACACCGCTTCGGCGGGCCGCCGGTCGAGCCAGGACCACGTCGCCCGGCCCCGCAACCGCGCGCTGTCGCCCCGGGTCTCCGCGATCAACGCGGCATGGCGCAGCGTGCCGGCAGCGCCCCGCGGCAGGCGCAGGGGCACGGGTGCATGGCGCGGCACATCAGGCAGGGCCATGATCGGGGCATGTGTCAGCACGATCCAAGCGCTGGCGAACCCGTGGCGCGCCAGCACCTGCGCGAGCGTGTCGTGCAACTGGAAATAGCCATCCGCCGTGTCCTCGAAGAAGCGGCCAACGACGGGTTGCGGATCGGCCATTGTCAGAACAGGTTGAAGTATTCGGCCTGCTCCCAGTCCGAAACGGTCATGAGGTAACGGTCCCATTCCGCCCGTTTGAGATGGCCGAGATAGGAAACGAACCCCTCGCCAAGCGTCTGGCGGAACAGGGGACTTGCCTCGAACGCGTCGATGGCGGCGCCGAGGCTTGTCGGCAAGAGCGCGGCGCCCTCATAGGGATTTGACGTCGGTGCAGGCGGTCTGGCCTTGCGTTGCAGCCCGTCCAGCCCCGACAGGATCTGCGCGGCCAGCGCGTAATGAGGGTTGGCGGTGGAATCCGGAGCACGGTTCTCGATCCGGCTCGCCCTGTCGCCCCTGAACATCAGCGCCCGGATCATCGCACCGCGGTTGTCCGTGCCCCACTGGATGCGGTTCGGCGCAAGCTGGAACGGCGTGTAGCGCTTGTAGCCGTTGACCGTCGGCGTCGTGAGCAGGCAACTCGCCGCGGCATGTTCCAGCAGCCCCGCGATCCACCCCTCGGCCGCCGGCGTGGGGATCCCGTCCTGCTCGGGCATGAATGCCGGAACACCATCCTTGGCCGAGACGAGGGACTGATGGATGTGCCAGCCGTTGGCCGCAGCGTTGGGCAGTCCGGGCTTGGCCATGAAACTGCCGTGCAGCCCACGGGCGTGGCAGACTTCCTTGACCATGGTACGGAACAGCACGAACCGGTCGGCCTGCTCCATCGGGTCGGACGCGTCGAAGGTGAATTCGTACTGGCTCGGCCCCATCTCGATCTCGACCGAGCGCGGCGCAAGGCCCATCACCTCGGCCGCACGGCGCAGCGCGTCGAGAAGCGCCTCCGCCTCGCCGTAGCGCGTCTCTGTCAGGTATTGATAGCCCTGCGTCGTGTTGCGGGTGGCGACCGGCGCGCCCGGCATCGTCGCCTGCCCATGGTCGAGCCGCGCGTCGATGCGCTCGAACACCTGAAACTCCACTTCCAGCCCCATCATCGCGACATGGCCCGTTCCCGCAAGCCGTTCCACCGCCGTGCGCAGCACATGCCGCGGGGCAAAGGGGATGGGCGCGCCGTCGCGCAGCACGACGTCACCCAGAAGCAGCCCGCTCTTCGGCGCCCAGTCGAGTTTGTGGAACGCCGCCGGATCCGGCACCAGAAGAACGTCGCTGGCGCCCCTCAGCGTCAACCCGTCGAGGTCGTCCCGACCGGACCAGACATCGAAAACCGTCCGGTGCGCCGTGTCCTTCAGCAGCAGGGTCGAGGGCAGCCCCAACCCCGAGACGAATGCGGATTCAAGGGCAGATGCCACCAGCGTCTTGCCCCGCAGGATGCCATGCTGGTCCGAAAAGGCGAGCCGCACGGTTTCCAGTCCGTCGGCCTCGACCCGGTCCAGCAACTCTGCCGCCTGACGCTGCGCGTCATCGTCCAGCAGGCCCATCTGCGCCAGTTTTCCTGCGCCGATGCGGGAATGTCTTTGCGTTTTCATCCCCGGATCAGACGGTCGCGTCCCACGGGCAGGCCGCCCGCCGCGCCATGTCGGCGGCGTGGTTTGCCCCGGACCAATCACGCGTCTCCGCGATCGCATCGTTCGATAGCGGCCCCTTCAGGGCGCACAGGTCCGCCTGCCCGCGCATCGGCAGCACGGCCTCGTCGGCCTCCTCCACCGCCGCGATGCACTTCCGCAAGAGCCGACGGTACCGGACGATGGCAACGTCGCTGCGCCCCAGATGCTCCTGGGTGCGGTCCTGAATGGCGCCCATGCCCTCGACCGCCCACTGGTCGTGGACGTTGATGTCCAGCCCCATGCCCGTGTAGGTCGTGCTCTGCTGCTCGGCCGGGTTGTATCCATAGCGATTATCGCGGTTCTTCTTCGGCGCGTATGTCGGCAGTTCGTGCTCTTCCAGACGCTGCGCCCGCATCACGTCCTTGTTCACGGGCGCACCGAAACTGGTGAACATCGACACCCAATAGCAATTCTCATCGTCGATCGGCACATGCCATTGCGTGATCGTCATCTCGCGCGACATCGGAATGCAGATCGCGTCGGGAAAGATCTGGTTCGTCACGCGCACGTGGGTCAGTTCGTTTTCCATGTGGCGCAGGGCCACGATCTTGAGGCCGAAGTCGGTCTCTTCCACTTGGATGTCGGGGCGCGGATATTCGCGCAACACCTGTGTCATCGGCATGTTCGTGTGGGCCGCCCGGTCGCGGAACTGTTTTCCGTAGCCGTCGCCGGGATCCTCGTCCTCGAGAAACCGATGCAGGAACGACGCATGTGCCGGGTCGATCCCGATTTCCAGGGCCTGCAGCCAGTTGCATTCCCACAGGCCCTTGAAGGCGAAGACATGGCTTTCCGGCGCGCGGAAGCAGTCGAACTCGGGAAAGGAGGGCGGCGTGTCGGGACCGAGGTAGGCGAACACCACGCCGTTTCTTTCCTGCGCCGGGTACACCGGCCCCCCCTTGACCAGCACGATCTCGGACGGGTCGGGTGAATGGCTCGGCGCCTCGTCGGCGGCGGCTTCGCGCGGCACAAGCTGCAGGCCGCCGCGATCATCGGCCACCAGCGCAAGCCGTTCGCCCAACAGGTTCACCGCCAGCGGCAGTCCGCGCGCCATCTCGTCGCTCAGCGCCGCAGGCTGCCAGTAGCGCCGCAAAACGGCACCCGCCGGCGTTCCCGGGCCGACCCGGGTGATGCGGTCGTTGAGTTCCTGACTGATCATGGTCGATCCTTTCCTGCGGTTGCGCGGGCGTCCTCCCGAGGGAGAACGCGCCGGGCCAAAATTCGGCCCTCTTCTTCCCTGACGGGCACCATCGGCACCTTGATGGCCTTGTACATCTGCGACCCTTCCGGTTCGGCGGGCTGCTCCACGCATTGGCCGGTCCTGTCGAAATGCCAGCCGTGAAAGGGGCACCGCAGCCCGCTGTCTTCCAGCCGACCGTAGCACAGATCCGCCCCGCGGTGGGGGCAGTGCCGGCCGATAAGCCCCAGATGGCCGTCGTCATCCCGGAACAGAACGAACGGTCTGCCGCCAAGTGTGACCGGGATCAGCGGACGCTCCGGGTCGAGCTGTCCGACTTCCGCGATCTGGACCCAGTCGCCCTCTGCATTGTCGGCGTCCGTATCGATCTTGCTGCTGTCGGTCATACGCGTTGACGGCCCATCAATAGTGCGTTATTTGAACTTTAAGTCGATAATTGATCTTATCGCGGCCGGGAGTTTTGTCAACATGACGATCGGAGCAAGCACCTTCGCCAAGGGACTGCAGGTGCTCGCCTGTTTTCAGACGGCGCCGCACAGCATGACGATGGCCGAGGTCGCGCGCCGCACCGGTTTCGACAAGGCCACGGCGCGGCGGCTCTGCCTGACCCTGGTGGACTGTGGCTACCTGCGGCAGACGGGCCGGGCACTCGAGCTGACGGCGCGCACCCTTGCTTTGGGTGCGGGCTATCTCGCCGGGCACGATTTCGGCCGGCGTGTGCAACCGGTGCTCGACAGGGCCGCGCCGGAACTCGACAGCGAGATCGCGCTTGCCACGCTGGACGGTCAAAGGGCCATCTATGTCGCCCGTGCCGCCACGCCTTCAGCGCGGATTTCCCTTGGCTTCACGGTGGGCAGCACCCTGCCCCTGCTCCCGACCGCCATGGGCCGGGTGCTTTTGGCCCAGCTTCCCCCTGCGGAGCGCGAAGGTTACCTGAACGATGCGGAAATCCGGCAGTTCACCTCCGCGACAGAGGTGGACAGATCGCGCCTCCGCGCCTCGATCGAAGCAGCCGCCCAGGAAGGCGCGTGCCACCTCGAGAACGAGTTCGAGATGGGCGCAGGCGCGCTGGCGGTGCCCTGCGGCCTGATTGGCGGTGTTCCCGCAGCGCTCGGTACGACGGCGACGGTCGGGATGCTGCAGGAACCGGAACGGCGCGCCCAGATCCTCGATATCCTGCGGCGCGCGGCGCTAGGGCTGGGGTTCGACCGACCGGAAAGCTAGCGCGCGCATTAATCAGCGGGCCCCTCAAGACGAGACCTTGGGCAGAAACCCGAAGGTCAGCGCCGGGACGTCACCCTGCCGCTGACTGATCGGTCAGGCGCCCCGAGGTCATCGCTGACAGCAAGACAAATGCGGCCGCCGTGCCCATGACGAGGGTCAACCCGCCGATCTGGTAGGTCAGGCCGGACAGAAGCGTGCCGATCAGACGACCGCCCGCATTGGCCATGTAGTAGAAGCCCACATCCATCGTCACCCGGTCGGATTTCGAGAAGGCAAGGATCAGGTAGGAATGGAGCGAAGAATTGACGGCGAAAACCGCCCCGAATGCCAGCAGGCCTGCCACGAGCGTCACCGTCAGCCACGTCTGCGGCGCGGGCGAGAGGGCAACGGCCACCGTGAGCGCGGCGGGCACGACAAAGAGCGCAAGGGCCCAGCCCCGGGCCGCGCGGATCAGTTCGCCCTCCGGTCTGCTCGCCGCACGCAGGATCCCGGGCGCAGCGGCCTGCACCATCCCGTAGAGGATGATCCAGACCGCCATGAACGTCCCGATCAGGAAGAACGCGGCACGGTTGCCCGCCTCAGTCCCATCGGACAGGACCGCGTAGAAATAGACCGGGATGCCCACGACGAACCACACGTCGCGCGCCCCGAACAGGAAGACGCGTGCCGCCGACAGCCAATTCACATTGGCGGATTTCGAGAACACTTCGGAGAACTTCGTGCCCTTCTTCCCCTTGGGCAGGCCCGAGGGCATGAAGACCACCACCGCCAGAAGGACCACCCCCAGCCCCATCGCCATCGCCAGCACGGCCCAGTCGAAGCCAATCCCGGCCAGCAGCGCAGCGCCCAGCAGGAAGCCGACGCCCTTCACGGCGTTTTTTGATCCTGTCAGCACGGCGACCCATCGAAAGAGTCCTCCGTTCGCGGTCGGAGCGAGCAGTTTCACCGCCGATTTCGACGACATCTTTGCCAGATCCTTGGCGACCCCCGACAGCCCCTGCACGCACATCACGAAAGCCACCGAGACGGCAATGCTCCATTCCGGATCAAGCTGCGCCAGAGCCAGCAGGGCGATCACCTGCAACCCGATCCCGACATATAGCGTGGAGGTCAGCCCGAACCGACGTGCGATCCAGCCGGCGGCGAGGTTGGTGATCATCCCCGCAACCTCGTAGAGGACGAAGAGGTAGGCCAGCTGCACCGGGCTGAAGCCGAGTGTATGGAAGTGGAGAAGCACCAGCATCCGCAGTGCCCCGTCCGTCAGCATGAACGCCCAATACGCCGCCGTGACGGCGATGTAGGCCGACAGGCCTTCCGGCCGGTCGTTCACAAAGACGCCCCGACCATCAGCGCCACGTCCGCCAGACGGCAGGCATATCCCCATTCGTTGTCATACCAGGCGTAGACCTTCAGCTGGGTGCCATTGACGACCATGGTCGAGGGGGCGTCGATGATCGAGGACCGCGGGTCGTTGGTGTAATCGGTCGACACCAGCGGGCGGGTCTCGTAGCCGAGGATGCCCCTGAGCGGGCCGTCCGCCGCCGCCTTGAAGGCGGCGTTGACCTCTTCCACGGTGGTGGCCCGTTCCAGTTCGAACACACAGTCGGTGAGCGAGGCGTTCAGCAGAGGCACCCGCACGGCGTGGCCATTCAGGCGGCCTTTCAGTTCCGGGTAGATCAGCGTGATCGCGGTCGCCGACCCGGTGGTCGTAGGGATCAGAGAGTTCAGGGCGGATCGGGCCCGGCGCAGGTCCTTGGCCGGACGGTCGACGATCGTCTGCGTGTTCGTCACGTCATGGATCGTCGTCATGGAGCCATGCTTGATCCCGAAGGTCTCGTGCACGACCTTCACCACCGGCGCGAGGCAATTGGTGGTGCAGGAGGCGGCGGTCACGATGCGGTGCTGCGCCGGATCATAGGTGTCGTGGTTAACACCCATGACAATGTTCGCGGTAGGGCCGTCCTTGACGGGCGCCGACACGACGACCTTCTTCACACCGGCCTCGAAATACGGGGCCAGCTTTGCCTCGGACTTGAAGACGCCGGTGCAGTCGATCACCACGTCTACGCCGTCGAGCGGCAAGTCTGACAGGGACTTCGTGCCGATGAAGGGGATGCGGGTACCGTCGATTGTCACGCTGTCAGCGTCATGGGCAAAGTCCGCCCTCCAGCGCCCGTGGACGGTGTCGAATTCCAGCAGATGCGCGTGCATCCCGGGATCGCCGACGGCATCGTTGATCCAGGCGATCTTCGCGCCGGTTTCCAGCAGGGGGCGAAGGGCAAGCTTGCCGATGCGGCCAAGGCCGTTGATTGCGTAGGTCGTCATGCGGTCACCTCGGGTTTGGCGCGGCCGATATCATCGACGGCCTGCTGTATGGCTGCACGGCTCAGAGAGTCCGGATGGAGTGCAGTGAACAATTCGATCCGGCGCTTCAGCGCGCCGTAGGCGTGCTGGAAGGCCAGCGCCTTCTGCGCGTCCCTCCCCTCGGCCTTGACCGGATCGGGCATGCCCCAATGGCCGGTCACGGGCTGCCCTTCCCACGCGGGGCACTCTTCGTTCGCAGCCTGATCGCAGACCGTGAAAACGAAATCGAAATGTGGGGCGTCGGGGCCCGAGAACTCCGTCAGATCCTTTGACCGCAACACCGAAATATCGTGGCCCTTGTCTTTCAGGACCTGAACCGCGAACGGATTGAGCTGTGTGCCCGGACGCGTACCGGCGGAGAACGCGTTGAACCGGTCGCCCGCGTATTCGCGCAGGATCGACTCGGCAAAGATGGAACGGGCGGAGTTCCCGACGCAGATGAAGAGAACGTTGTATTTGCGGTCAGGCATGGCAGGGGTTCCCGTGCTGAAAGGCAGGCAGACGTCCGGGCGCCCGCGGCAGCAGTCGCTGAAAAGGTATCCGAACAGCCGTTGCACCGCGCTCATGTCGATGGCGTAGAGAAGCGATGTGCCCGATCGCTGCTGTTCCACGAGACGTTCCCGCGTCAGGGCGGACAGGTAGGTGGACATCGTGCTGGCCTTGATGCCGAGCGTCGCCGCCAATTCACCCGCCGGCACGCGGTCCGGATAGCGGCGCATGAGCAAACGGAACACGGCCAGTCGCTGCGGGTGACCCAGAACGGAGAGCTGATCGGGAACATCTTTTTCCATATTTCATGGAATGATGAAATAAAGAGCGGAGCGCAAGTGAAGATTTTGTAACGACGGTCGATGCATCACCGTTCCGGCTGCCAGCCCATCGCCAGGACCGGAGGACGGGGCCATGATGCTTGCCCAACGTGGTTGAATTGCTCCGAAGTGTGATCGCCTTTTCCGAACCTGATAAATCCGGCAGGTGACGAAAGAAGGCGAACCTCCACCCGGATTCAGCGCAGAAACTGATAACCTGGCATCACGCCGCTTGCGTGATCTCTTTCCTGTCGCCAGGCAAAGCTTTCACGTTTTTGATACGATCAAATTCGATGAAGAAGGTGGATCCGACACCAACTTCGCTGACGTAGTCAATCACCGCATTGTGGCGATCAAGGATTTGCTCGGTGATATTCAGACCAAGACCGGTGCCGCCTACCTTGCGAATGTCAGAAGCGTCCACCTGGGTGAACTTGCCGAATACAACCTCTCTTGAACCCTCGGGGATGCCGACACCCTGATCCTCAACAGAGATGCGGACATGCGCACCAATGACCTCGACCCTCACGGTCACAGTCGATCCTTCGTCCGAAAATTTTATCGCATTCGACAGCAGATTGTTCATTACCTGAACAAGCCGCTTGTTCTCGCCTGAAATCTGGCAGGGCTCTGTGCAGAACTCGGTCTCGACAGTGATACCCAGTTTGCTGGCATAGCCTTCGGCGGACTCGACTGCCTCCTGAACGAGATCGTTCGCATCGATCGGCTTGAAGATGAACTCCATTTCGCCGGCTTCGAGCTTCTGCAGGTCAAGAAGATCCTCGACCAGGGAAGCAAGCCGCTGACTGTTTCTCGCAGCGATATCGAGCACCGGCTTGACGTTGTCTGGGAGCGTACCCCCATGACCGCGCCTGATGAGCTCCAGCGACCCAATGATCGATGTCAGCGGCGTGCGCAGCTCGTGGCTGACGATGCTCAGGAACCTCGACTTGACCTCCAGGGCAGTCTTCGTGCGCTCATTCTCCTCTTTCAACAGCGCCACATACTTCATCTGCTGCTCGTAGCCGGTGTAGAATTTGATGGATATGTCGGCGATGAAGTAGAGAACGAAGACAATCGTCCAGAATTCCAGCCAGATGGTGGAACTGAGTGGCGGAAAGAATTTAAAGATGTCGATCAGAGCGATGTAGAGGAAAGCAGCACCATAGATGGAGAGCCGCAACAGCAGGATGCCAGACATCTGACTGTTGTACATCGCGGCGAATACCGAAGCCGAGATCAGGAAGAACAGCGGCGTGAAATGTCCGGTGGCTTCTTGCTGTAGCGCGATGTTGATGATGAAGGCTGCGATGGCGACAGCGCTCAGCACGGTGTTCACGGCAATGCGCTTGAGGATTTTTCGGCCGACAATTGCGTCCGAACCATCCCAGTTCCGGGCTGCCCGGCCAAGGTGCAGGTCGAGAACCTCGGTGAGCACGACAATGCCATAGAAAGTAAAGATCGACACTGCATCGAAGTAGAATGCGGTCAGCACAGATGCGGCCAGGAAGCTGCCTTGGCGTTTCCAGACGAGTTTGTCGGCAAGCCTGATGTATTCCTTGATCTTCTGCTCGCGACCTTCTGAAGTGAACCAGTCAGGCCGACCTTCTTGGAACATTTCAAGAGCGTTCATTCTTACCTCTACGGCATTGTTAGAGGTGAAGAATAATATACAAATATGGTGAATCTTCGGCACTGGCCGGTCGAGATGTGTCTTTTCGTCCCGCTGGATGCGACGTCTGTGATGGAGACGCGAGCTGTCAGCGGCTTCTCCCGTCACAAATTCTGACAGGTAGATGTGGCCTTGGCCTGGTTCAGGCAGCCTCTGTGCGCGCCTTCTTGGAGGGAGCATAAATCCCGGTTAGCGGCGGGAAGCTGATGTTCGCCTCGGGAAAGTCCTCCATCGGTCCGAATACCGGCGTGCGCTTCAGTACGGCTGCGCTCTGCTCACGGAAGTTGACGGTCAGCAACTGTATCGGCTTGTTCAGGCGCGGATAATCACGGGGCTCAAACGCCTTCTCGTAGCCAAGGTAGCGCTGGTAGAAGGCGGTGTGCTCTGCACGGACAGGGGCGAGAGCCACGTCGATATGATAGAACATCGCGGCAAGAAACGGGATTCTCAGCGCCAGGAAGTGCAATGGCACACGCTTCTTTCGCGCAGAGGGGGCAATCACGAAGCGCGTCGGGTCGAGAATGGTCTGGCCCTTGTCAACGTAGCCCTGAAGTTCCGGGAATACTTGCAAAGTCGGGGAGGCGAGAGAAAGTCTGGAGACAAGATGCAGCCGGAGTGCCGCGATGATCTTGTCTTCCATCTCCACCGCGACATGGACGCAGTTCGCGGTATCATCGAATGGATCGGTCATCAGACCGCGTTCGTTTTCGGATATCGATTGCTCGGCTCGGTAGCACGCATATCGCAGACGGTAGATATTCTCCAGGTCGTCGCTTTCAGTCGCAACTCTGTAGCGAACGCTCGTCAGCGCATCGGTGACTCTCTGATCCATGCTCGGTCCTCTGTCTGTGCCGCTGCCTCTTGACGGGCGGATGCGGCCTTGGAGTTATCTTGGTGCGGCTCTGGTCATGCGCGACACACGAGAAGATCGCTGTATCCACGGTAAACGGGTTGCTGCTTGAGGATCTCGAAGCCGGCATCGGTCACCGCAGCCGCCAGCTCAGGGCCAGTAAAGGTCCAGTACGCCCCGGATTGCTGAGATTTCAGAATGGCCTTGTTCTGCTTTGCCACCTGGCGGCCTTGCCAGAAAACCTTGAGCGCACCTATCAGACCGTGCTCTCGTTTCAGCTCTGCGAAGAGATAGCGGCGCCAATCCGACACATCCATGTAGCGTCCAAGATCGATGAGAAAGAGATGTCCGCCCGGGCGAACCATTCGCCGCAGATCATCGAGCCGCTCCCGCTGGTTTGGCATCGTGTAGAGCGCGTGCACGCAAACGATCAGGTCAGCTTTGCCGGGAGCCTTGAACTCCTGCAGTGCGGCGGCATGAAAGTGGACCTTGCTGTATCTCGATAGTTTGGCTCTCGCGGTTCGCAACATCGTTGCGTCGGGCTCGACAAGGTGTATCTCGCTTCCGGGGAAGGCACCTGCGGCGATCTCGGTGTAGCTGCCTGTGCCGCCGCCGATGTCGTAGATGACTTGCGGCGTCTCGATGGTTGAGAGGAAGCTTTCAAATTCCTGCAGAAGGGCCCGATACTCAGGGTTGTGCAGGGACAAGAGGTCATAAGCTGTCGCATATGCGCTCCAATCGGTTTCGGCCGATTGGTTCGACGGCTTTGACCCATGAAATTCAGGACCCAAGGCGTTCTCGAGGTTGGCATTTGACGGCATATTGGGACGCCTCCGTATTCAAGCGGCCAAGACGGCCCTGTGGGTCCATGGTAGCAAGAGTCTACGGTACGAAGTTGATAGTACGAGGAATTTTTTCAGAATCGTGCACGATTGGCTCGTCACTTTTCCAGACGCGCAGCAATCTTCAGGACGTTTTCCGCCTGGAGTCCTGACAGGTTGTTACGACTCGTTTCCGCAGATGCCTTAATTCTGCCACACGATGTGAGGCCGGAAGTGCGCATAACCGCAAGTTGTAGTGTCGGGATGAAGATCGACTTCGGATCAACCCCGGGTTGATTGTCGCAATGGTTGCCCCGGAAACGTTTACCGGCCCTGATCGGGGTGTATCCAAAATGTGACATCACAAGGGCAAAAGCGCCTGATTTGACCGACGAATTCCTCATGTCCGCCAAAGTGCGAACCCAATTTTTGGCGACAACAAGACGAATCGTAACGCCTCGACAGGTCTGGAGACGTGATGCAAGTATTCGTCTTTTGTGAGGAGCCCCCCGTGCAAATCGCCGGCGGCAACGATCCGGTGGTGCTGGATCTCGTCGCGCATTTCGCAGGGCTGGTCGAGCCTGACAACATCGATGCGGCCCCGCCGTCGCAACAAGCGCCAGCGATCGAGCCAAGTGTGACCGGCCATGTCCTGATCCTTCCCGGGGCGCACGAACCCGCGCAAAGAGATCTCGATCGTGAAAGGAAAATTCACGATGCATGTATGCCAACGGTAGAGAAACAGGCTCGCCTGCTGCGCGTAGGTGGAACTACCAAAAGCCGGGCCTCGCAGCTTTTCGAAGAGCCTATGCTCGGAAAGAATATTTACTAGGCTTTGCGGGAAAACCAGCCTTTCCATCATCATCCAGAATTTAGTTGCCGTCAGGCTCAGTTGTCCGGCCGAGCTTGCAATCAAGCAGGATCTGCTTCCAATCGTCTACTGAACCCGCCGCTGGGTCCAGTCGAACAGAGAGCCGTTCACACTGGCCCCGGCAGAAAACCGTGGACGGGAAACCTTAGAAAACGATCTCCGCACTCAGCCGCAGCGAGCGACCCGGTTCCTTCAGCGGCGCCACTTCTCCGATGAATTCCTGGCCATAGGTGGCACGGCTGGAATAGTCCTCGTCGAAGAGGTTGTTCACCTCTGCCCGCAGGGTCAGGTTGTTCATCCGCTTCGGCGAATACTCGGCGAAGGCATTGACCACGGTGTAACCGGGCAGCTCCGGCCCGCGGCCCCCGGTCGTGCTGTCGTAGGTGTCCTCGTAGTCGAAGGCGATCTGCGCGTCGCCGCCGATCAGCACACCGTTGTTCAGGCGGTGCGCCACCTGGAAAGTCAGGAAGTCGCCCATCGGCATGGTCAGGTAATTGCCGTCGTAGCTGTCTGCGTTCCGGCCGTTAAGCTCCGTGTCGATGCTGGCAAAGCCGGCTCGGAAGAAACCGTTCTCCCAGGCGGTGCCGACGCCGATCTCGAAGCCTCGGGTTTCGACATCCGTGGTCAGGCCCGGCCCGCCGCGGTAGCTGGCCGCGCGGGCATCGTCGATCTGCGTGCCGAAGACCTTGCCATCCACGACCCAGTCGCCGACCGCGTAGCTTGCCGCAACATAGAGGCTATCGGAAGAAGCCGTCTGCAACCCGCCCGCCGGATACGTCCAGGCCGGGTTCATGATGTAGTTCTCCGCCAGTTCGAGTCCGCCCCAGACATGGGCATAGCCCGCGCTCAGCGTGAGCTGTTCGGTCACGTCGACTTCTCCGGAGACATTGGCTGACAAACCGGAGTCGCTCTGCTCCGACCCGTCGACGCCGGTGAATTCCTGGAAATCGGCGCGTGCGCCGAAGGACAGGCGGCTGGTTGCCGTGGGCTCCATCCGGACCTGGGCAAAGACGCCGATATTGCGCAGCTTCTCGCGGGCCACGTAGCTGTCGGCAGGCGTGGACAGACTGTCGTAGTCGATCCCCGCCTCGTCATCGTAGAAGTCCAGCCCTGCGTTCACTTCGCCCCACGCCAGCGTGAAGCGGTTCGACAGGGTGGCGCTGAAGCTGGTGGTCTCGCCAAACGTGGTCTGCACCGTGGACAGGGTGCTTTCATCGTTGAACAGTTCCGTTCCGCTGTAGGCCAGTCGCACGGTCGGATCCCACACACCGGTGGGGTTCGTCTCGGAATAGGAAAAGACCACGTTGCGCCGCTCAAGCTCGTAGGGCCGGGTCAATGGCAACGGACGGCCGCCGATGATCTGGCCGATGTTGGCGCGGTAAGGCCGCGCCTCGTCGTCGGCCACCTGTTCGTAAGAGAGTTCGAAACGGCTGCCGGACTGCGTCTCGTAGGCGACCTTGCCCAACCCGCTCAGCACGTTGGTGCCGGAGCCGATGATGTCGGTGCCACTGCCGTCCTCGCGCAGGTTGCCTTCGGCAAATTTCAGGAACCCGAGGTATTCGAACCCGCCCCGCATCCCGTAGAGCGTGACGCTGTTGGAGAAGATGTCGCCGTTGGAATCGTATTCGAACTTGTAGCGTCCGCCGAAGGTCTCGCCCACGGGCAGCAGGTCGGCCACGTCCTTGGTCTCGTAGGCCAGCGCACCGCCGAGCGCACCGGGGCCTGCATCGGCGGATGCGACACCGGGCTCGATCCGCACGGCCTTGAGCAGCGCGGGGTCGATCAGCGTGGTGGTATTGTGATGGAAGACCTTGTTGTTCTGCCTTGCCCCGTCGATGGTGATGGCGAGGTTGTTTTCCTCGATTCCCTGAACGTAGACTTTCTGTGACATCGGGATCGAACTGCCGACAGAGATCGTCGGCTCGGCCACGAAGAGTTCGGACAGGTCGGCGGGATTGCTTAATGCGAGGCCTTCGCTGGTGACGTTGATCTCGTCTTCACCGAGGCCGGGCACCGTGGGGTAGGACAGCACGATCGTCCCAAGAAACGCACCCTCGTCAATTGCCTGAGCTGTTGCCGCAGCAGGTATCAGGCCGGCAGCGAAAAAAACAAACCTGGTCGCAGTATTCATCCCGTGATTCCCCGGATAGATTGATCTTCCTGGGTTGCTGGGACGGGTCCGCGGCTGCCTCGGTGGTGTATCTGACAGAATTGGTTGGATTAGACAAGCGGATTGGCGCCGACGTGCGGAAGCCCGGTCGTCACCGCCACTGCATGCCGTTGAACTCTTCGCGGAAAGCGAACTTTTCGAGGTGCCGATCAATGACATCCCGCGCGGCATCTTCGCTCTGGGGTCCGTCAAGTTCGAAGCTCACTCTCAGCTCTCGGTCATCCGCTTTCATGTAGGCCGGGCCCATGTCAAAGTGGCAGGTGCCCTCGGTCTTGGTGAACTCCGTCTCGATCTTGTGGCCAAAGTGCTTGCAGAGTTGTTGCAGGTATTTCGACGCATTTGGCGTCTCGAAGGTGCCGGTCAATATGGTCATGATTGGTCCTTTTCTCTCGGTTTTGCCTCTGGACTGTCGCGGATGTAGTCCGTAGTTTCCGGCCGAAGTCAATCCGCTCAGCCACCCACCCGTGACAGCCAGGCGACCAGTTCCGAGGTGCCCGATGCTGAGAAAACTTGCGCTTTGCCTGTCCTTGTCCTGCGGCCCGCTGGCTGCCGAGACCGTGACCGTCGATACCTATCGCGGCCCGGTTGAGGTCGAGACAATGCCGAAACGGATCGCGGTCCTGGACGTCGCGGCGCTGGACACGCTTGCCGCGCTGGGGGTGACCCCGGCGGGGGTGATAGACCCCATTTACGTCACCTATCTCGGTGGTGCGACAAAGGGTGCGGAGAAGGTCGGCACTCTGTTCGAACCCGATTTCGAGGCCGTGGCGGCACTCGCTCCCGACCTGATCGTGGCAGGCGGGCGATCCTACGAAGCCGTGCCGGACCTCGCCCGGATCGCGCCGACCATCGACATGACCATCTGGGAAGACGTGGTGGCGCAGGGGCTGGACCGGCTGGCGGCCTACGGCGAAATCTTCGGCAAGCAGGACGAGGCGGCGGCGCTGGCGGCAGGTTTCGAGGAGAAGCTGGCGGCGACCCGTGCAGCGGTGGCCGGCAAAGGCAGCGCGCTGATCGTGATGACGGTCGGGCCCAAGGTCTCGGCCTATGGATCGGGCGGGCGGTTCGGTTGGCTGCACGACGCGCTCGACCTGCCCGAGGCGGTGCAATCGGTCGAGGACGCGACCCACGGAAAAGCCATCAGTTTCGAATTCATCCGCGACGCCGACCCCGAGATCCTGATCGTCGTCGACCGTCAGGCCGCCATCGGACAGGGCGGCGAAGCCGCGAAGGCGACGTTGGACAATGCGCTGGTGCGCAAGACACGGGCTTGGAAGAACGGCCCGGTCATGTACCTCGACAGCGCGCCGCTGTATGTCGCGGGGGGCGGGATCCAGTCGATGTCGATCACCCTCGACCAGATCGCCGCGGGCATGACCGGCAGCTGAGGCTTGGCGTCCCGCAAAATAGCCTTCCGGATCGGGCTTGTCCTGGTCGCGGCGCTCTCGGTCTGGTCGATCTTCACCGGTGTCATTGACCTGACTCCCGCTCAGGCGGTCACTGACCCCGGCGGCATCGCCCTCATCGGCATCAGTCGCGCGCCGCGGACGCTGGCGGTGCTGATCACCGGGGCGATGCTGGCCGTCGCGGGCGCGGTGATGCAGGTGATCCTGCGCAACCGCTTCGTCGAGCCGATGACCATCGGCACCGGACAGGGCGCGGCGTTGGGTATCCTCTTCGCGAGCTTCCTGATCCCCGGCGCGCCGCTGGTGGTGCGCATGGTCTTCGCCACCGTCACCGCGCTGGCGGCGACCTTTCTGTTCCTCCTCATCGTGCGGCGCCTGCCGCCGACCCAGCCGCTGCTGGTGCCGCTGATCGGGCTGGTCTACGGCGGTTTGCTGGAGGCCGGGATGACCTTCATCGCCTACCAATACGACATGCTGCAATATATCTACACCTGGACGTCGGGGGAGTTCTCGGGTGTGCTGCTTGGGCGATACGAGCTGTTATGGATCGCCGTCCCGGTGGGTGCCGCGCTCTACCTGATCGCTGACCAGCTTGCCATCATCGGGCTCGGTCGCAGCATGGCGGTCAGCCTGGGGCTGAACTATGGACAGGTCATGGCGCTGGCCCTGCTGGCGGTCGCGGTTGTCGTGTCGTTGACGGTTGTCACTGTGGGGATGATCCCCTTCGTCGGGCTGCTGGTGCCCAACATCGTCTCGCGCCGCTACGGCGACAACCTGCGGCAGACGCTGCCACTGGTGGCGCTCACCGGGGCGGGTCTGGTGCTCGCCTCCGACATCTTCGCGCGACTGGTGCGGTATCCCTTCGAGGTGCCGGTGGGCACGATCTTCGGCGTGATGGGCGCGGTGGTCTTCCTGTTCCTGCTCTACTCGCGGCCGCGCCATGCACGCTAGGACCCTTGGCCTGCTTGCGGGCGTGCTCGTGCTCTGCTGCCTTGGCTACCTCACGCTTGGCGCGCGGGCGGGGTGGGACTTCATTCTGCCCTTCCGTGCTCCCAAGCTGGCGGCGCTGCTGTTGGTCGGCGCGTCGGTCAGCACGGCGACCGTGCTGTTCCAGACCATCACCGGGAACCGCATTTTGACCCCGGCGATCATGGGGTTCGACTGGCTTTACGTGCTGCTGGTTACCGTCGCGGTGCACACGATCGGCGGTTTCGCCCTGGCCGACCTGCCGCCGCTGGTATTCTTCGCAATTGCCAGCCTGATCATGGTCGCCGCCTCGCTGCTGCTGTTCGGCACGCTGCTGCTGGAGGCGCGTCAGGACCTGATCCGAATGATCCTGACAGGCGTGATCCTGTCGGGCCTGTTCCGCGCCGGGAACGGGTTCCTGCAGCGGATGATCGACCCCAACGAATTCTCCGTGATCCAGGTGGCGAGCTACGCGCGCTTCAATGTGATCGACACCGAGATTCTCCCCGTTGCGGCCCTGCTGACCCTGCTGGGGCTCGCCGCCGCCTGGCGGATGCGGCACCGTCTGGACGTGCTGGCGCTGGGGCGCGACGCGGCAATCAACCTCGGCGAGGACCCCCGTCGCGGCTACCTGCAGGTGCTGGTGGTGGTGGCCGTGCTGGTCTCGGTCTCCACCGCCTTCGTGGGGCCGGTCGTGTTCCTCGGGTTGATCGTCGCGGCCATCGCCCATGTGCTGACGCCGGTGCCCTACCACGCCGTCCTGCTGCCTTCTGCCGCGCTGGTGTCGATGATCACGCTGGTCGGCGGTCAGGCCATTCTCGAGCGGGTGCTGCACCTCTCCACACCGCTGTCCGTTATCGTCGACGTGGCCGGGGGCGCGGTCTTCATCCTGCTGCTGTTCCGGAGCCTGCGCCCATGATCTCGATCCGCGACGTGTCACACAGCTACGGCGACCAGCCCATCCTTTCGGACGTGACGCTGGAAGTTCCAACCGGCGGGGTGACGGCGCTGGTAGGGCCGAACGGGGCGGGGAAATCGACCCTGCTGAGCCTCGTCGCGCGCCTGGTTCCGTTGCAAATGGGCCGGATCGAAGTCGCCGGGTTCGACGTGACCCGCACCCCCAGCCGCGACTTGGCCCGGCGGCTGGCGATCCTGCCTCAAACCACCGAGGTCGCCCCGCGCCTGACGGTGACCGAACTCATCGGCTTCGGGCGTTATCCGCACCATCTTGGCCGGCCGGGGCCGGGGGACCATGCCCAGGTCGCACGCGCCATCGAGACCTTCGATCTCGGCGAACTGGCCCACCGGTCGCTCGACAGCCTGTCCGGCGGACAGCGGCAGCGCGCCTTCGTGGCGATGGTCTTTGCGCAGGATACCGAGGTGGTCCTGCTGGACGAGCCGCTGAACAACCTCGACATCGCCGCCAGCCGGTCGCTGATGCGGACCCTGCGCGCGCTGGCCGACGACCACGGACGCACGGTCGTCGTCGTGCTACATGACATCAACTACGCGGCCGCCTATGCCGACCGGATGATCACGCTGGCGGGCGGGCAGCTCGGCCCTTGCGGCGCGCCCGGTGAGATCGTGACGGAGGCCCTCCTGCGCGAGGTCTTCGGGACGGATGCGGGCGTGCTTCGCAAGGGTGGCCAAGCAATCGTCCAGGTCTGAGAAGAAGAATGCATATGAGTTCGGCGCTGCGGTTGCTGAATTGCGACGTGCTGGCCCGACATTGTCATGAACTGGTCGTTCAGGACATTTGGAGTCTTGGATGGCCGATGAAGAGGACATGGATGCGATCGGGCGTCAACTGCCCTCTCAGGGGCCGGCAAAGAGACAGGCGCGAGTTCCACCCGCACTCAGAATACCCGACAGGCCAGAGTGTCATCCTGTGAGCTTTCCCCGGCAACACAATCAAAGTCCCTGCACATTTTGCTCCACCCAAGGAATATGTGCAGAGGTCATCGAAAGGCACTCGGGTGATACGGAAGCGGTCGCTGAATCCCGCTAACCCAAACGAAAAAGCCGCTCGAAGCGGCTCGTTCATATCGAAGTAAGTTGGGTAGTGGCGGACCGAGGAGGATTCGAACCCCCGACCCCTTGATTCGTAGTCAAGTACTCTATCCAGCTGAGCTATCGGTCCACTGTCGGGCGGTTTAGTGGCCCCGGCGGGGGTTTGCAAGCCCCTGTTTCGACCTGTGGAAGATTTCCTGCTCTCCGTCAGCGGGCGCTGTCGCCTTTCGGCAGGCAGACAGAGAAACAGGTGCCGGAAGCGTCACTCCCCACGAGCTTCAGTTCTCCTCCATGGCCGCGCACCAGTTCCGCCGCGATGGCAAGGCCCAGGCCGGACCCTTCCTTTCGGGTGCCGCCCTGGAATGGCTTGTAGAGGTGGGTCAAGGCCTTGGGCGGAAGTCCGGGGCCGGTATCGATCACCTCGATGTTCCAGCTGCTGTCGGTCTCGGACGCGCGCAGCACGATCTCGCCGCCCTTCCCCACCGCCATCAGCGCCTGCCGCGCATTGCGTGTCAGGTTGCTGAGGATACGGTAGAGATGCTCCGGGTCGGCGCGCACCTTGAGACCCGGCGCGATCTCGGACCGAAGGGTGATGTCATGGTCCTGCACGGCAAGGCGTTCATTCTCGATCACCTCTTCCAGCAGATCGGCCAGCGGCACGACGGTCAGGGTCGGCCCCGGTTCCTCGGCCTTGCCGAAGGCCAGCGTGCTTTCGCACAGGTGCACCGCCCGGGTGATCGAGCCCACCAGCTTTGGCGCCAGCCGCTTGACCGCCGGATCCTCCGAGGTTTCGATCCGGTCGGTGAAAAGCTGTGCGGTGCTGAGGATGTTGCGCAGGTCGTGGCTGATCTTGCTCACGGCGGAGCCGAGCTGCGCCAAACGCTCCTTCTGCTTCAGCGCCTGCGTCAGTTCGGTCTGGAGCGTGCGCAGCGCCACCTCCGCCTCGCGCAGTTCGGTGACGCCGGCCTCCGGTTCGATGATGCGACGGGCGTCTTCCGGGGCCTCGGCATAGCGCTGGATATGTCCCACCACCCGCTTGACGGGTTTGAGGAACATCGCCCGGATGGTCAGGAACAGCAGGGTCGCCGTGATCGCAGAAATGACGGCGGAGAGGATGAGAATCCGTATGCCGTAGTCGATCATCGCCATGCGCATCGGCGCGGTTTCCATGGTGATCTCGATCAGCAGCCCGGCGTCCCTGACCGGGGCACCGATGACACGGATCACCTCGTTCTCGGGTTTGAAGAGCCGCATCAAGGCGTCGCCGATCAGCGTCAGCGGGGTCGCCCTGCGCAGGTCGAACGTCTGCGAGATCGCCTGCGGCATTTCGGATGACAGCATCAACTGGCGCACGGCATCCCGGCGCAGCACGACGTTGAAGACTTCTGCGTTCTCCAGCAGTTCCGCCTCCAGCTCCGGGTCGAGCATGTCATCGGCCAGAAGCGCCAGCGAGGCGATCTGCGCACGCTCCAGCCGTTGCAACATGTAATCCTCGCGGAACCGCGCGATGGACGGCACGAAGATCAGCACCTCGGCCAGCATGACGAAGACGGTGGTCAGGACCAGCAGACGTCCGGAAAGGGAGTTCAGCATCTCTGCGTCACCCCGGCGGGACGGCGGGCGGGCTGTCGCGCCCCGGCGCGCAGGCCGCTTCCGTCACGGCAGGACCCGCTGCACGAAGCGCACGACACGTTTCACCATGTCGCTTTCGAACAGACGCGGGGCGAAGTAGGCGCCAGCCGCGCGCTTGTTGAGTTCGCCGATCGTCGGATAGGGGGCCACCATACCGGCAATCTGGCCCATCTTGATGTTGTTGGCCAGCGCAAGCGCCCAGATGCCGATCAATTCCCCGGCCTGATAACCGACGATCGTGGCGCCGACGGGCTTGTTCCGCACGACCATCACCTTGATGAAGCCGGTCGTGCGCCGTTCGGCACGGGCCCGGTCGTTGTCCTCGTAATCGACCCGCACCACTTCCAGTCCGGGCCCGTGTTTCTTCTTGGCCTCCACCTCGGTCAGGCCGACCTGCGCCAGTTCCGGGTCGGTATAGGTGACCCATGGAATCTGTACCATGCGCACCTTGGACGGCAGACCGAACAGCATGCTACGGATGATGACATTGGCGTGGTAGCCTGCGACATGGGTAAACTGCAGCCGGCCCGCCACGTCTCCGATGGCGTGTACCTTACGGTTGGAGGTGCGCAGGCCGGCGTCGACGGTCACCCCCTCCGCGTCGGACTGGACCCCGGCCTTTTCGAGATCCAGTTCTGCCGTGTTCGCGCGGCGGCCGGCGGCCACCAGCAGGTGAGAGCCCTTGAACACCCGGCCGTCTTCGGTCTCCAGTTCGATGGAACCTGCGCTGCCGCCGACCCGCGCGGCCTTGGTATTCTCCTCGATCGTCACGCCCTCCGCGCGCAGGCGCTGCAGCACCACTGCGGTGGCCTCCGGATCATCCTGGGACAGCGCCCTGTCGCCCTCGATCACCGTGACCTTGCAGCCCAGCCTGGCATGGGCCTGCGCCATTTCCATCCCGATGGGACCGCCGCCGATGATCAGCATGTGATCCGGCTTCTCGCGCAGGTCGAACAGGGTTTCATTGGTGTGATACGGCACCTCGTCCAGCCCCGGGATCGGCGGCACGAAAGGGGACGAACCGGTGGCGATCACGATCCGACGGGCCTTGATGATCGTGTCCCCCGCCTGCACCTCGTCGCGCGAGATGAAGCGCCCGTATTCGCGGATGACGCGCACACCAAGGCCCTCGAAACGCTCCTGGCTGTCCACCGGTGCAATCTGGGCGATCACGTCGGCCACATGGTCCTTTGCCGCCGCATAGTCCACGGCCCCCGGCGCCTCCTCGACGCCATACTGCGCCGCGTTCCGCTGCGCGTGGGCGGCCTTGGCGCTGGCGATCAGGGCCTTCGACGGCACGCAACCGTAATTCAGGCAGTCGCCCCCCATCTCGTTCGCTTCCAGAAGGACGACGTCCGCCCCCATCTGAACGGCGCCTGCCGCGACCGACAGCCCGCCCGAGCCTGCGCCGATCACCAGTATGTCCGTCTTGATCCGGTTCATTTCATCACGTCCTTCCGGCCTGTGGCCAATCTGATTCCGACCGGCAGCAGCGACAGGGCGCAAAGGCCGAGGATGGGCAACAAGATATGCGGCTCGAAGATGATGCCAAGGTCCGGCGTCTCTCCGCGTTCGAAGACGGCGCCCAGCCCCGCGCCCACGGAGGTATAGACGACAGCCCCCGGCATGATCCCGATAAAGGTCGAGATCACGAACCGGTGGATCGGGACAGCCAGAAACGCCGGGATCAGGTTTGCCACGAAGAATGGCACGGCGGGGACCAGGCGGATCAGGAACAGCATCGACCACTGGTTTTCATCCAGACCCTTGCGGATCCGCGCCACCAGCCCTTCGGAGGCATCCATCCGCGCCCTCAGCGCCTCGCCCAGCCCCATGCGCGCGGCGAGAAAGATCAGCGTCGCCCCGATGGTCGCCGCCGTCACGTTGAACGCCGCGCCGATCACCGTGCCGAACAGGAAGCCGCCCGTCAGCGTGGCGACGGTGGCGCCGGGAAGGGAAAAGGCCACGATCGCAATGTAGGCCGCCAGGAAACAGATCACGGTTGCCAGGTAATGTTGGTCGCGAAAGGCGATCAACGCTTCGCGATTGTCGCGCAGCGCGTCGAAACCCAGGTAGTCGCGCAGGGTGAACGCCCCGACGGCCGCCACCAAGGCGATGGCGATCAGGGGGGCATAGCGCAGCCAGCCGGACCCCTTGTTCTTGTCGGTCATGTCGCTCACTTCCATTCCATCGCCCCGGATCTGTCGCCCCCGCCCTTCCACACATGATACGGAACCGGGTCCCCGCCCACCCCGATCACGGGGCATTGAACCGGAACGGGCATTTGCGGCGTCATCGGCGCCGGAAGGGAAGGAATTGAAATATTTGCCCCTCTGATCGGAAAATTTGTTGCAAAGCCGCGGGAAAACCGCCCCCCGGGGTTTGACTTGCATCCGCTTCCTGACTAGAGAGCGGGTCTGAATTGACGTGACGGGCCGAATCTGCGGCCTTCATGACCTATTGGAGATCGACGCGATGAAACGCACCTACCAACCTTCGAACCTTGTCCGCAAGCGTCGTCACGGTTTTCGTGCGCGCATGGCCACCAAGGCCGGCCGCAAGATCATCAACGCACGCCGCGCCCAGGGCCGGAAGTCGCTGAGCGCCTAAACGCGCCGCGTCTTGCACTGCATGACACCGCCGGAGGCCCCCGTGGACGGCAGCATCGCCAGTCCGGGGAACCATCCTCCGGCGGTTTCTTTGCGCTTGCAGACCCTCACACAGCGCGCCGACTTCCTGCGCGCCTCGCGCGGCAGCCACGTGGCGATGCCCGGTTTCGTCCTGCAGATGCGCAGGCGCAGGCCGGACGAGACGACGGACCCCGAGGCGGTGCGCGTCGGGTTCACCTGCTCCAAGAAGGTCGGCAATGCGGTGGCCCGCAACCGCGCCAAGCGGCGCCTGAGGGAGATTGCGAGGCTCGACCTGCCGGAAAAGGGCCGGGCCGGGCACGACTACGTGCTGATCGGACGGCGCGACGCCACGGCCAACCTTCCGTTCTCCCGGTTGCGGACCGATCTGGATCGCGCGCTCTCCCGGCTCCACGGACCTTCGGCATGACCCCCCTTGCCCGCCTGCTGTCCCTGCCGGTCAGGGGCTACCGGCTGGTCTTCAGCCCCTGGGTCGGCTTCAACTGCCGCTACCAGCCGACCTGCAGCGCCTACGCGCTCGAAGCGCTCAGGACTCACGGCGGTCTCAGGGGCGGTTGGCTGGCGATGCGCCGGATCGGCCGATGTCATCCGTTGGGCGGCAGCGGCTACGATCCCGTGCCGCCGAAGTGAGGCCGCCGGCCCCACGGCAGACACCCGGTCACGACATGAGCACGGCGTCACCGTCGGTGATCTGTCGTGTCGGCATCGCCTGCGCCGCCGTCCCGGCCACAGTCAGGGCAACATCGCGAAAGAAGGTATCGTCATCGAAATAGAACCGGTGCGAGATCTGCGCCCCTTTCTGCGGAAAGGCCGCATACCGTCGCGTCGCATCCACGTCGACCTGGTCAGTTGCGACGAGATCGGGCAGCCCTTTTCGGCCCGCGCGCCGGCGCCCGCCGTTGATGAAATCGCCGGAAAGCTGCAGCACCGCGTCATTGTTGTTGTAATAGTTGGTGAGCCTGCTGGCCCGACGCGCCATCACGAGGCTCCCCCACGCCCCCTGCCGCATCCACTCCGTGTCGATGTCAGCCGCGGCGAACACCACCTGATCCACGCCCCATTTACGCGCGCCGGGCGCGTCGCCGACACCCGAGAACCCGCGCAGGGCGAGGTAGGCCCCCATCGAATGGGCCAGGACATGCATCTTGAACCGGGGCGTCTCGTTGAGAAACAGCCCGATCACCTCAGTGACCAGGTAGGGGGCGACCTTCTTTGCATCGGTACGGTCCGAATCGTAGGCCAGCACATTGCCATCGCTCGGCCAGTCGAACCCCACCACCGCACCCCGGAATCCGTGGCGGCGCACCCCCCGCTCCAGTGCGGCCTGCCGATCCAGCATCGTCGTCTGCGAGGTATTGAACCCGTGCACGTAGAACAGGATCTCCCGGCTGTCCGCGGCGCGCAGCACTTCGCGGTGCCAGTCCTCGCGAGAGATGATGCCGCCCCTGCCGACCGGCCCGGCGGTCTCGTTCATCATGACATACCGCGTGAGCGCGGCCGCGTTGTTGGTGAAACGGTGGGTTTGCGCATTGTAGGTGCGCCGCGTCGCAAAGAGCCTCATGGGTCAAATTCCTTTTCAAATGGGGTCGGTAATATCCCGGCAGGATAGCACGCATGCGCGTTTCGCGCGAAAGCTATCGGGCGCCCTGCATCGCGTCCTTGATCGGGGCGGGGCAATGGACTACTGCGACGGCATGCTCGACCAACCCGAAAAAATCCACGCGCTGTTCCAGGGCGCACCGCAGACGACGGAGTTCAAGAAGCTCCGCAAGCGGATCGTGCGCGCGACAAGGGAGGCCATCGAGCAGTACGGCATGATCGCCCCCGATGCGCATGACCCGGACGCCCCCCGCGCGCGCTGGCTGGTGTGCCTGTCGGGCGGCAAGGACAGCTACACCCTGCTTGCGGTCCTGCACGAATTGCAGTGGCGCGGGCTGCTTCCCGTCGACATCCTGGCCTGCAACCTCGATCAGGGGCAGCCCGGCTTTCCGGCGACGGTCCTGCCCGCTTTCCTTGAAAAGATGGGCGTGCCCCACCGGATCGAGTACCAGGACACCTACTCCATCGTGATGGACAAGGTGCCGGCAAACCGCACCTTCTGCGCCTTGTGTTCGCGGCTTCGGCGCGGGCACCTTTACCGGATCGCCCGGGAGGAAGGATGTTCCGCCGTCGTCCTGGGGCACCACCGTGACGACATCCTCGAAACCTTCTTCATGAACCTGTTCCACGGCGGACGGCTGGCGACCATGCCGCCCAAGCTGGTGAACGAGGAAGGCGACCTTTTCGTGTACCGCCCCCTTGCGCACGTGGCGGAAGCGGACTGCGAGAAATTCAGTGCCGCAATGAACTATCCGATCATCCCATGCGATCTCTGCGGGTCGCAGGACGGGCTTCAGCGCCAGCAGGTCAAGCAGATCCTCGACGGTTGGGAACGCAACAGCCCCGGTCGGCGGCAGGTGATGTTCAGGGCGCTGATGAACGCCCGGCCGTCGCATCTTCTGGATCCAAAGCTCTTCGATTTCGCCGGGCTTTCCCTGAATCCGAAGAATTTTACCTAAAAATCCGCCGTTTTTCCCGGTCCTGTTAACGCTCGCCTGATGCCGGGCGGGGTAGGTATCTCGCGACCGTGCGAAACCCACCAACGGCGGAGGATCACAGATGGCGCGCAATGCGGTTGGGCGACTTGAGACCTGGCAATCGCGATTGGCGTCGGTCCTGGACGGGCCGGGTTGGCTGCTGGTCCTGCCCGCGCTGACGCTCGGCATCTATGTCACGGCAGGTGAAGCCGGGCTGACAGCGTTCTGCCTGACGTTGCCGGTCCTGTACCTGTGCCTCGGTCGGCGGTTGCGGTCGGCTGCGTCCGACAAGAAAAAGAAGAACGTCCTCGACCGGGCCGCCTTTGCCGATGCGGTCGCCGATCACCTGTCCCGCGCCCGGGCCGAAACCAGGCATGCCGTCACCTATGTCCTTGCCCTAGACAGTTTCGAGGCGCTGTCGGACCGCTACGGACAGGCGGCCGCCGACACCGTGATCCGCCGCACCGGGGAGCGGCTGCTGGCCGTCTTGCGCAATGCGGACGCGGTGGCGCAATTGGGCGATACCCGTTTCGGGGTCTGTACCGGCCCGGTAGAGCACCTCGACCTCGAAACCTGCATTCAACTCGCCGCGCGATTGCAGACGGCGATCGAGGAACCGGTCGCCGTGGACGGGATCAATGTCTATGTCTCCGCCAGCATCGGATTCTGCCAACTTTCCCGCGCGCCGGGCAGCGGGCCAGAGGACTGGATGCGCGGTGCCCTGATCGCCCTGCGCGAAGCGCAGAACCGGGGACCATCGGCGATCCGCGCCTTTTCCGACCAGATGCGCATCGCGATCGAAACCCGCGACGAAATACGGGAAGACGTCGCACGGGCGCTCGAGGCCGGAGAGATCCGGCCGTGGTTCCAGCCCCAGATCTCCACCGACACGGGCGAGATTACCGGTTTCGAAGCGCTGGCACGCTGGCACCATCCGCGCCGGGGCATCCTGCTGCCGCAGGATTTCCTCCCCGCGATAGAGGGGGCCGGCCTGCTGGACCGGTTGACCGAAGTGATCATGTATCACACCTTTGCCGCGCTCAAGGCCTGGGACGGTGCAGGCCTGAACGTGCCGCAGGTGGGCGTCAATTTCACCGGCGCGGAGCTGCGCAACCCGAAGCTGAACGAAAAGGTGAAATGGGAACTGGACCGTTTCGACCTGTCGCCTGAGCGCCTGGCGGTGGAGGTGCTGGAAACCGTCGTGGCCGGCATCACCGACGACGTCATCGCACGCAACCTGAATGCACTGGGGGCGATGGGGTGCCGCATCGATCTCGACGATTTCGGCACCGGCCATGCCGCGATCACCGCGATCCGGAGGCTGTCGGTCAGCCGGATCAAGATCGACCGATCCTTTGTCATGAAGGCCGATCGCGACCCCGAGCAACAGCGCATGATCAGCGCGATCCTGACCATGGCCGAAAGGCTCGAGGTGGAAACCCTGGCCGAGGGGGTCGAGACCGTGGGCGAACACGTCCTTCTGGCGCAACTGGGCTGCGACCATGTGCAAGGCTACGGCATCGGACGGCCCATGCCGTTCGACCAGACGATCGACTGGGTCAAGCGCCATGCCGCCAAGCTCGAGGACACGCCGCGGATCATGGATGGCAAACGCCACTGAGCCGCTTCCGCGGGCGGCCCGCAACCCTGCGCAGCGGGCCGACGCGGGCTGCGTCGGATCACCGCGCAGGCCCGCGGATTTCCCCGAATCCGCTTGACCTCATGGCCTCAACTCTGTTCAACCCACCCAGATCGAAAGCATCCCGAAGGTGGCGGTCCCCATGGACGAACAGAACAAGAATCTCATTCTCGCGACAGCGCTCAGCTTTATCGTGATCCTTGCATGGTTCGTCCTGTTCCCACCGCCCGAACCCGAGACCGCCGCGGACGGCACCGCGCCGACGACCCAGCAGTCCACCGAAGGAGCCCCGCCCGTCGCACCGGCGGATACGGCGACCGCACCGGTCACGGACAGCGGCGATTCCGGCGCCACCGTGTCGCTGGCCGACGCGCCGCGAGTAAACATCGAAACACCGCGCCTGACCGGATCCATCTCGCTGATCGGCGGGCGGGTCGACGACCTGAAGCTCAAGGACTACCGGACGACGCTCGAAGACGATGCGCCGATCGTCACGCTGCTGTCTCCGCAGGGTACGAACGATGCCTACTACGCCCTGCAGGGCTGGGCCGCCGGCAGCGGGCTCGATCCCGCCGCCGTACCGGGCCCGGACACCGAATGGACCCTCAGCGAAGGCGATACCCTGGGTGTGGATTCCCCGGTGACCCTGACGTGGGACAACGGGGCCGGGCAGGTCTTCACACGCACGATCTCGGTCGATGACAACTACATGTTCACTCTCGGTCAGAGCGTGGTCAACAACGCCGAAGGACCGGTGAACCTCGCTCCCTACGGGATGATCGTCCACCATACCCAGCCCGACGACCTCGAGAACTTCTTCATCCTTCACGAAGGCGCGGTTTCCATCTCCGACGGAGAACTGGTCGAGACCGACTGGGACAACATCGCCGAGGCGGAAACCAACGCGCGCTGGGGTCGCCAGGCGATCGTCAAGGAAGGCGTGACGACCGGCTGGGTCGGGTTCACCGACCACTTCTGGCAGGCGATCCTGATCCCCGATCAGGGCCAGCCGTTCGACGAGGCGCTGACCTACGACGCGCGTACGGACGTCTACCGCGCCATCACCCGCCAGCCCACACAGACCGTGGCAGCCGGCGGCCAGGCCAGCATGACGACACAGCTTTTCGCCGGGGCCAAGGAATGGGCCACGTTGCGCGCCTACGAGGACGCGGGTGTGCCGAAATTCATCGACAGCATCGACTGGGGCTGGTTCTTCTTCCTGACCAAGCCGATTTTCTGGCTGCTGCACGAGCTGAACAAGCTGATCGGCAACATGGGTATCGCGATCATCGGTCTGACCCTGCTGATCAAGGCGATCCTGTTCCCGCTCGCCTACAAGTCCTACGTCTCCATGGCCAAGATGAAAGAGCTTCAGCCGCAGATGGAGAAGCTCAAGAAGGACGCGGGCGACGACCGGCAGAAGATGCAGCAAGGCATGATGGAACTGTACCGCAAGGAAAAGGTGAACCCGGCGGCGGGCTGCCTGCCGATCCTGCTGCAGATCCCGATCTTCTTCTCCCTCTACAAGGTGATCTTCGTCACGATCGAACTGAGGCACGCCCCCTTCTTCGGCCCCTTCCAGGATCTCAGCGCGCCTGACCCGACGTCGTTGTTCAACCTCTACGGCTTGCTGCCCTGGGCGCCCCCCGAGGCTGGCACGATCATGGCGCTGATCTTCATCGGGATCCTGCCGCTGCTGCTGGGCATCTCGATGTGGCTCCAGCAGAAGCTGAACCCGGCGCCCACAGATCCGACGCAACAGATGATCTTTGCCTGGATGCCCTGGGTCTTCATGTTCATGCTGGGCAGCTTTGCCAGCGGGCTGGTGGTCTACTGGATCGCGAACAACACGATCACCTTTACGCAGCAGTACCTGATCATGCGCAGCCAAGGGTACAAGCCGGACCTGATGGGCAACATCAAGGGATCGTTCAAGCGCAAGCCGAAGCCCAAGCCGGACGCCCGGAAATGACAACGGTTACACAGCTCTTTCGCCACCCGCTGAAGAGTCACGGGCGCGAAGAGCTGCGGACCGTGGCACTGACCGCGGGGCAGTCGATGCCGTTCGACCGTCAGTGGGCCGTGGCCCACGACCGATCAAAGGCGGATGGCACGGAATGGGCGCAATGCGTCAACTTCAGCATCGGCACAAAGGCCCCGAAACTGGCCGCGATCGACGCGAGGCTGGATCCGGACGGCGAGACACTGCATCTGACGCACCCCGAACGCCCGGACCTGAGCTTTCGCCCCAACACCCAGGGCGACAGGCTGATCGACTGGGTGCAGCCGCTGGTCCCGCAGAACCGGGCCATGCCGGACCGGGTGCTACGCCTCGCGGGCCGCGGTTTCACGGACACGGACTTCCCCTCGGTCAGCCTGTGCAACCTAGCTTCCCACCGCGCCGTCGAGGGCAAGGCGGGCACCGATCTGTCGAACCTGCGCTGGCGCGGAAACATCTGGTTCGATTCCGGCCTCCCCTGGGAGGAGCTGGACTGGATCGGCAAGGAAATCGCCATCGGCGGGGCCGTTCTTGGGGTACGCGAGCCGATCCGGCGCTGCCTGCACACCGCGGCCAATCCCGCCACGGGTGAACGCGACGTGGACACTCTGGGCATCCTGAACACCTGGGATCACCAGGATTTCGGCATCTACGCCGAAGTCATCCGGTCGGGTCCGGTTGCCGTCGGCGACCGGGTCGAGGTGGCGTGATGCAACTGCGCTTTCCCGTCGCTGAAGAACCCGAGGGCCCCAGCCTCGAAGCGGGGCGCCTGCTGTTCGCGGGCGAGACCGTTTTCGTCAAAGGCGTGGTCGCGATGGACGGCCTGCCGCCCGCCGACCGGATGGAGGTCTGCTTTGCCGGGCGGTCCAACGTGGGCAAGTCGACCCTGATCAATGCACTGACGGGAACCAAGGCGCTGGCGCGCGCCTCGAACACGCCCGGCCGCACGCAGGAGATCAATTATTTCACCGCGGGGGATACGCATTACCTCGTCGATTTGCCCGGCTATGGCTATGCCAACGCCCCGCTTCCCGTGGTCGAGAAATGGCAACGCCTGTTGAAACAATACCTTGGCGGTCGCCAGACCCTGCGGCGCGCCTTCGTGCTGATCGACGCGCGCCATGGCGTCAAGAAAGTGGACGACGAGATCCTGTCCCTGCTGGACAGCGCCGCCGTGGCGTTTCAGGTGGTTCTGACGAAGGCGGACAAGGTCAAGGAAAAGGACCGGGAAAAGGTACTGGACCAGGTGCGCGATGCCCTTTCCAGACATCCCGCGGCCTATCCCGAAATCGTCGTGACGTCGTCGGAAAAGGGCTGGGGCATCCCCACGCTTCGTGCCATCATCGCGACGCTGGAATAATCCCCCCGCCGTTCCCGGAAAACAAGGCATGAGAAAACAAGACATGAATCGCGACTGGATCGCCACCGCCAAGACACTCAGCCAGGCTTTGCCCTATCTTCAGCGCTATGCCGATGCGACCGTCGTCATCAAGCTGGGCGGTCACGCAATGGGCAGTGACGAGGCCATGGACGAGTTCGCCCGCGACGTCACGCTGATGCGGCAGGTCGGGGTCAACCCGGTGATCGTCCACGGCGGCGGTCCGATGATCAATTCGATGCTGGAGCGCCTGAACATCCAGTCTGAGTTCGTGGACGGCAAGCGCGTCACGGACGCGGAGACGATGGAAGTGGTCGAGATGGTGCTCTCCGGCCTTGTGAACGCCCGCATCGTGCAGGCGATTTCCGAACAGGGGGGGCGCGCGGTTGGTCTGTCGGGCAAGGATTCCGGGCTGATCGTCTGCGAACACGAAGATCCCCGCCTTGGACTGGTGGGGCGCCCCACCCGCGTGAACCCGCGCATCCTGCGTGACATGGCCGACAAGGGGATCATCCCGGTGATCGCGCCCCTTGGCATGGGCGACGGCGGAGAAACCTTCAACATCAACGGGGACACCGCCGCCGGGGCCATCGCGGCCGCGCTGAAGGCCGACCGCTTGCTGCTGCTGACCGATGTTGCGGGGGTCAAGAATGCCGAAGGTGACGTGCTGACGGAACTGACGGCGGCGCAGATCCGCGAGATGGTCGTCGATGGCACGATCGCGGGCGGCATGATCCCCAAGACGGAAACGGCGCTCGAGGCTTTGGAAGGCGGTGTACGTGCAGCGGTCATCCTCGATGGCCGCGCCCCGAACGCCTGCCTGCTTGAGCTGTTCACCGAGCATGGCGCCGGCAGTATCATCCGCAAGGGATGATATATTCAGCACTTCAGGAGGCCGCCCTCGCGCGACACCTGAGTATCCTGGGGGGATTCCACCCACGCCCGTCCGACGATGTGCCGACGGATTGCAAGACCATCCTGCTGCTCGGACCTGACGAGCCGGCCTTCTGGCCCGCCTTTCGGGCGAGCCCCGAAGCCACCGACGGGGCGCCGGACCCGATGGACAGATGGTCGCGCCGGGTCATCGGCGATTGGGCAGAGACGCTGAATGCGCAACCGCTCTACCCCTTCGGGGGGCCACCGTTCCTTCCCTTCTACAGCTGGGCGCTGCGCAGCGGCCGGGTTCACGCGTCACCGGTGCAGTTCCTCGTTCATGACACGGCGGGGCTCATGGTGTCCTTCCGGGGGGCACTGGCCCTGACGGAAGAGGTTGCGTTGGCGGCGCCGCCCCCTCCGCCCTGCGATACCTGCGCGTCGCAGCCCTGCCTCACCGCCTGCCCGGTCGGCGCGCTGACGGCAGAGGGATACGACGTGCCTGCCTGCAAATCATATCTCGATAGCCGTGCCGGAACGGCCTGTCTGACCGGTGGCTGTCGGGTCCGCACCATCTGCCCCGTCTCGCAACGCTTCGGGCGGCTGCCGGCACAATCGGAATATCACATGCGCCAATTCACGGGGGCCTGACATGAAACGCCTGATCCTGATGCGTCACGCCAAATCGGACTGGTCCGGCGAAAGCCTCAACGACCATGATCGCCAGCTGAACCAGCGCGGCCGCAACAGCGCACATGCCTTGGGCGACTGGCTGCGGCAGAAGCGCCTGATCCCGGACGAGGTGCTGTGTTCCTCGGCCGTGCGTACACGCGAAACTCTTTCGGGGCTCGGCCTGCCGGAGGGGATCAGCACAACCTTCACCCGCAAACTCTACCTCGCGTCGATGGACGAAATCCTTGGCCAGATGCAGCGGGCGCAGGGCGATGTTGTCCTGATGCTGGGGCACAATCCGGGCATCGGGATGTGTGCGGACGCGCTGGTGACCTCGCCGCCCGATCATCCGCAGTTCATGGCCTATCCTACCGGCGCAACGCTGGTCGCCGATTTCGACATCGACGATTGGTCGGCTGCCAGATGGCACAAGGGCAGCCCCGAAGACTTCGTCGTTCCCAAGGACCTCTGACAGCAAAGGCGCCCGCGAATGCGGACGCCTTCGACCTGCCTGCCTGCGGGTCGTTTCCTAGTGGCCCAGGATCTGGCTGAGGAAAAGCTGGGTCCGCGGAGATTGCGGGTTGTTGAAGAACTCTTCGGGTTCGTTCTGTTCGACGATCTGGCCCTGATCCATGAAGATCACGCGGTTCGCGACCTGCCGGGCAAAACCCATCTCGTGGGTCACGCACAGCATCGTCATGCCTTCCTCGGCCAGTTCGATCATGGTGTCCAGCACCTCCTTGATCATCTCGGGGTCGAGCGCCGACGTCGGTTCGTCGAACAGCATGATCCGGGGGCGCATGCACAGGCTGCGCGCAATGGCGACCCGTTGCTGCTGTCCGCCCGACAATTGGCCGGGATACTTGTCGGCCTGATCGGGGATCTTGACCTTTTCGAGGAAGTGCATTGCCGTTTCCTCGGCCTCTTTCTTGGGTGTCTTGCGGACCCAGATCGGCGCCAGCGTGCAGTTTTCCAGAATGGTCAGATGCGGGAACAGATTGAAGTGCTGAAAGCACATGCCGACTTCGGATCGGATCTTGTCGATGTTCTTGAGATCCGAAGACAGCACGGTCCCGTCCACCTCGATCCGGCCCTTCTGGTGTTCCTCGAGCGCGTTGATGCAGCGGATCAGTGTGGACTTGCCCGACCCGGACGGTCCGCAGATCACGATCCGCTCGCCACGATAGACCGTCAGGTCGATGTCGCGCAGCACGTGGAACGTGCCGTACCACTTGTTCATGTTCTGGATCGAGATCGCGACCTCGTCCGACACTTTCATTTGTGTTGCAGTGGCCATGTGTCAGCCCTTTCTTAACGATGATCTGTCGCAAGGCGGCGTTCCAGCCACTGCGAATACTGCGAGATGCCGTAGCATACGACGAAAAACAGGACGGACGCGAACATGAACAGTTCCCAGTAGACCCCGTTCCAGTCGGTCGATGCGAGGATCGGTCCCCGGATCATGCCGACGATGTCGAAGAGCGAGATGACCGAAACCAGCGTCGTGTCCTTGAACAGGCCCACCGCGATGTTGACGATGCCCGGGATCGAGATCTTCAGCGCCTGCGGCAGGATGATCAGTCGGATGGACTGGGCATAGTCCAGCCCGAGCGAATCCGCCGCCTCGTACTGTCCTTTCGGAAGGGCGGCGAGACCCCCCGGATCACCTCGGCGATGTAGGCCGAAGAGAACATCGTGATCATGATCACCACGCGCAGGAACAGATCGACGTTGGATTCCGGCGGAAAGAAATATGCCAGCATCACGCTCGCCACGAACAGCAGGGTGATCAGCGGCACGCCGCGGATGAACTCGATGAAGATGACGCAGATGCCCTTGATGAGGGGCATGTTCGACTGCCGTCCAAGCGCCAGCGCGATTCCGATGGGCAGCGACAGCGACACGCAGGTCACACCCAGCATCAGGTTCAGCATGAAACCGCCAAGGTCCCGGCTCGGGATCGGTTCAAGAAGGGCGGTCTCCGACGCGCCCTCCGGGATGAGCATGCCGCCGACGAACCAGACGATCAGCGCGGCGGCGATGCCGCCGAAGAACCCCTTGGCGAAACTGCTCTGGACGAAGCGCGCGTAGACGAGGTAGCCCACCACGAAACCCGCCAGCGCCAGCAGGGGCGCCAGAACGGTGCCCCCCCAGATCAGCCAGTAGGCGACGAAGGGATAGAGCGCGGTAAAGATCAGCAGCTTGCGCGGCAGGTCGAAGAACAGCACCGGCGCCGCCGCCAGGAACAGCAGCAGGAGGGCCAGGTTGGGCCGCCAGTAGAGTTCCGACGGATACTTGAACCCGTAGAGCAACTGGTGCCAGCGCTCCGTCAGGACAGAGAAACAGGCGGCGGACCGGCCATCCAGAATCTCGCGGCAGGCAGCGAGGCTGTTGGTGTTCCAGATGCCACCCAGCACCCAGGGCAGCGTCGATGACAGGATGAGCCAGATGAAATAGATCGCGGCAATGGTCAGCAGCGCGTTCATCCAGGTGGGAAACAGGTTGTCGCGCACCCATTTCACCGGCCCCGTTGCCGTCGAAGGCGGCGCCGAAGGCGGAATGGCTGTCTCGCGTACGAAGGCGACAGACTCGGCGTGTGTGTCCGACATCTCAGCGCTCCTTCAGCTTGGTGGCGTTGTTGTAGACGTTCATGAACGCCGAGATCACGAGCGAGATCGTCAGGTAGAACAGCATCAGCAGAAGCACGCATTCGATCGCCCGGCCCGTCTGGTTGAGCGTGATGCCCCCCAGCGTCGCGGTGACGTCCGCATAGCCTACCGCGATGGCCAGCGACGAGTTCTTGGTGATGTTGAGGTATTGCGAGATCAGCGGCGGGATGATGACGCGCAGCGCCTGTGGCAGCACCACCAGGTTCATGATGCGTCCGGGACGCAGACCCAGCGCCGCCGCCGCTTCTGTCTGACCCTTCGACACCGCCTGGATGCCCGCGCGGACGTTCTCCGCGATGAAGGCGCCGGTGTAGATCGACAGCGCGAACCAGAGCGCGATCAGCGGCGCCCCGATCTTGATGCCGCCGCCAAAGTTGAAGCCCTTGAGTTCGGGGTATTCCAGCCCGATGGGCGACCCCATCAGGAAGTAGACCAGGATCGTCGGCAGAAGCAGGATGACCACGGACGGCCAAAGCATCGGCAGCAGCTTGCCGGTCTGGTACAGCAGCTTGGTCGCATAGCGGCGGTAGGCGAACACACCGAGGATCGACAGGACGAAAACACCCAAAACCACAAGCGACCCTGCCCCCCAGACCGGGGCGGGAATATATACGCCGCGATTGGTAAAGGCGAAAGAGCCCAGCAGCATCGTGGAGGCGGGATCGTCCCCCCGAAAGGCGCTGGGAGCCGGCATGGACGCGGTCATGATCGTGAAGATGATGATGATCCAGATCAGGACCGGGATGTTCCGGAAGATTTCCACGTAGAACGCCATCAGCTTGCGCACCAGCCAGTTCGGCGACAGGCGCAGAACACCGGCGATCACGCCGAAGATCGTCGCGGTCACGCAGGCCAGGAAGGCGACCAGCAGGGTGTTCAGGATACCGACGATCGCGGCTCTCAGATGGCTGGAGCGGCTGGTGTATTCGATCAGCGTCTGGTTGATGTCGTAGTTCGACGGATCCCCAAGGAAACCATAGGAAAAGTTCAGACCGGCGGCCCGGAGATTCTGGATCAGGTTGTTACCGAGATAGACGATTGCAAGTGCCAGCAGAATCGCCGCGATAGCCTGCAGGGTCAGCGACCGATAGCGCGTATCGTTCAACAGCATAGAGAGCCGGAACGACTCCTTCGGAGGGTCGGTGAGTGTTGTCATTAGATTTTTCCCTGTGTCCCAGCCCTGATTTTTTTGATGTGCCTTTGCGACACGGTCGGCGGGGTCATTTTTGGTCGTACTGCCGGCCCTTGGGCCGAAAGGTGCGAAGGGCGCGGAGATGATCCGCGCCCTTCGTCTGTTGTCTTACCGGAAGGGCGGGCTGTAGAGCAGGCCGCCGTCAGTCCACTGGGCGTTCAGCCCGCGTGCCAGGCCGATCGGTGTTTCCTCGCCGATGTTGGTGGCAAAGATCTCGCCGTAGTTACCCTGGGATTCGATGGCGCGCTTGGCCCAGTCCGCGTCGAGGCCCAGCATTTCGCCAAGCGTCCCCTCGGTGCCCAGAAGGCGCGCGATTTCGGGGTTGGTGGTCGAAGATGCCATTTCGTTCACGTTGGCCGAGGACACGCCGAGCTCTTCGGCACTGATCAGCGCGTTCAGGGTCCAGCGGACCACGTCGCCCCATTCGTTGTCGCCGTGACGGACCAGCGGGCCCAGCGGCTCTTTCGAAACGATCTCGGGCAGCAGGACGTGATCGCCCGGGTTCTCGAACGCGGCGCGCGTCGCGGCCAGGCCGGATGCGTCCGTGGTGTAGACGTCGCAGGCGCCGGCAAGGTACTGCTGCTGCGCTTCGGCGTTAGTTTCGATCGGAACAGGCTCGTAGCTGATGTTGTTCACACGGAAGAAGTCCGCGAGGTTCAGCTCGGTCGTGGTCCCGGTCTGGATGCAGACGGTCGCACCGTCGAGATCCTTGGCCGAGGAGACGCCAAGCGCCTTGGGCACCATGAAGCCTTGGCCGTCGTAGTAGTTCACGCCGATGAAGTCGAACTTCAGGTCGACATCGCGCGAGAAGGTCCATGTGGTGTTGCGTGCCAGCATGTCGATCTCGCCGGAGGCCAGCGCGGTGAAGCGGGTCTTGCCGGTGGTCGGGATGAATTCGACCGCGGTCGCATCCCCGAGAACGGCAGCCGCGACGGCCCGGCAGACAGCAACGTCAAAGCCCTTCCACTCGCCGTTGGCGTCGGGAGCGGCGAAGCCGATCAGACCGGTCGTCACGCCACAGTTCAGCTTGCCACGTGCCTTGACGTCGTCAAGCGTGGCTGCACCGGCAGCGCCGGCAGCCAGACCCGCAACGGTCAAAGCACCGAAAATTGCAGATTTTTTCATTTTTACCTCTTCCTGATATTCCGCCACGTTCTGGACGGTTGATCCGGCGATCGAGTGCCGGAGGCGATACTGTGCAGGGGTCCCCGTGCTCAGTGTAGGGTAATGTGTTCGGATTCCGCTCTAAAGGTCAAGGGTCAGGCCCCCTCTTTTCGCCCGATAAATGATCACAATGACCGTGTTTGCCCGGCTTTGAGGCTAGCCGGCCCTGCACAGGGCGAACATGCGCCAGGCGTGCAGAAAGGCAGCTTTCTTGACTTCCGCCAGCGCTTCCGCAGCGTCATCCCGGCCCCATTGTTCCGCCTGCCACGCTTCGTCGAGCCGGGAAATATCCCAAAGGACCTCGATGTCGCGTGCGCCCATCGTGGCGGCGAACCCGAGTACGAGAGATCCCGAGAGGCTGACAAGGTCGTGAAAGGCAGCGAGTTCGAAATCGTTCAGCGCATGTGTCCGGCGGCGCAGGGCCTCCAGTGCCGCCGGGTCCTGGGGCCGGTGCATGATGCCCACCCGAGGCTCCAGCCGCGCGCCGAGAACCTCTGCTGCCCAATCCAGCATGGGATCCCAATGCGCCTTCTGCCGTGCCACCAGTTCCTCCGGGGTATCGGCACGGTAGCACAGCAGATCGCTGTCGCCGTAATCGGCCAACATATCAGCCACTTCGGCGTGTTGCGCCGCCACCTTGTCGATCGCGGAATTGGCTGTCTTGGTGACCGGCATCAGGTGCGGGTTGATCACCCCTTCCTGCGCGTCCCACTCCGCAGCGACCGCCTTGGCCATGGCCTCCGTCGGCAGGATCAACGGCTGTTTCGCCGGCGTCTTGACCGGACGGCCATCCAGTTCGACGGCGTGGCCGCCGCCTGCGGGCACCGCCTTTGCCTCTTTCCAGAACCTCTTGGCTTTCCAGTCGCTCATGCGGGCACTCCCCAGATCTCGTCGAGCACGTCCGGCAGGGCTTCGAACCGGTCGATCACGTGACGGGCACCGGACAGGCGAGAGCGGTCATGATAGCCCCAGCCAACGCCGATCCCGGCGATGCCCGCGGCTTGCGCCATGTCCATGTCGAAACTGGTGTCGCCCACCATCACCGCCCGATCCGCGTCGACCCCGGTTTCCGCCAGAGCCGTCAGAAGCATCGATGGATGCGGCTTGGACGGGTGAAAATCCGCGCACTGGAGTGTCTGGAACATGCCGTGCAGGCCGTGGCCCTCCACCAGCTTGTCGAGACCGCGCTTCGATTTCCCCGTGGCCACGCCCAGAAGGACGTCATCCCGGGCGCGCAGCGCCTCCAGCGCGGCCCGTGCGCCGGGATAGAGCGGCGAGGACTCCGCGACGCCCGCCTGCGCGCGCAGGTCCATGTAGGCAGACTTGTAGGCCACGACCATCCTTGCATGATCGCCGGCGCCCAATGTCGGCGCCAGTGTCGCCATCGCCACGTCGAGCGACAGCCCCACGATGCCAAGCACTTCGGCTCTCGACGGCGGCGGCACCTGCACCGCATCAAAGGCGGCAGCCATCGCGGCGACGATATCGTGCTGGCTGTCGACCAGCGTGCCATCCACGTCGAAGATCACCAGACCAAGCGGGGCCACCGTCATCCCCAACCTTCCTCGAAAGGATCGTCCGGCACGTCGGCGGGCGACCACTGGAAGGTTTCCCACGTCCGGGCCATATGCTCGGGCAGCGGCGCGACCAGGTTCAGGATCGCCTTGGTCACCGGATGCTCCACCGTCAGGCTGCGGGCATGCAGGTGCAGTTTCTTCGAAATGTCGCCGCCCAGTTGCGCGCCCCAGCCGTCGCCGGGGTTTTCCTGACCCGATCCGCCGTATTTCCCGTCTCCCACGATGGGATGACCGATCTCCGCCATATGCGCGCGCAGCTGGTGGGTACGGCCCGTCACCGGGATCAGCGCCGCCCAGCAGGTCCGGCTACCCGCCTGCGCCAGAACGGCATAATCCGTGGTGGCACGCTTGGCGCCTTCGGTGGCGTCGATATCGGCGGGATGGACCGCGATCATCTTTTCACCCTCGCCGCGCGCGCCATGGCCGCCTGCCTTGACCAGTCCGAACTTGATCTGACCGTTCTTGGGATGAGGCACGCCCGCCACCGCGGCCCAATAGATCTTGCGCGTTTCACGGTGCCGGAAATTGGCCGTCAGCGCCTGGGCAACGGCGCGGGTACGAGCCATGATCATGACGCCGGAGGTATCCTTGTCAAGCCGGTGTACAAGGCGCGGCTTTTCGTCCAGTTCGAACATCAGCGCTTCGGACAGCGCATCCACATGGCGGTCGGACTGGCCGGAGCCACCCTGCACCGGCAGGCCGGGCGGCTTGTTCAACGCGATGACGTGGTCGTCGCGATAGATCACGCAGGCGCGGATGAACTTGGCATCCGCATCACTGACACGGGTTCGCTTGGGCGGCGGTGGCGCTTCGCCCTCGGGCAACGGCGGAATGCGCACCTGCTGGCCCACCTCGAGACGCGTCGCGCCCTTGACCCGGCCACCGTCGACGCGGATCTCGCCCTTGCGGCACATCTTTTCGACACGCCCCTGCGAGATCTGCGGAAACCGCCGCTTGAACCAACGGTCGAGGCGCTGGTCGCCCTCGCCTTCCTCGACGGTAACGGTTTGTACCCGGCTCATGCGAAAGCCCCCCGTGCGGCCCAGAGCCCCAGCATCAGCGCGCCGATGGACAGAACCACCGACATCCCGACATAGAGCCCCGCAAGCCCGTAAGCCTGTCGTTCGATCAGTGTCGCAGTCTCCAGCGAGAAGGCGGAAAAGGTGGTAAAGCCGCCCAGCAGACCGGTCATCACGAAGGGAGACAGATGGGTCAGCCCCTTCTGCGCCGCAAGGACCACGAAGACGCCCATCAGGAAAGATCCGGCCACATTCACCGTGATGATGGCCAGCGGAAAGTCCTGCGGACCCGCAATGCGCAGGATCGCGGCGCCGGACAGGAACCGCAGCGCGGCACCGATGGCACCGCCGAGCGCGACAAGGGACAAGGTTGAAATCATGGCGCGTCTGTCACGCTTTGCGCGGCGATTGTCAAGAATACAAGGCCGCGCAGGACACGGCGGAGGGGGCGCGAAGCGGGCGGCACCTGTCTAGCTGCCGCCGGAGCGCTTGCCCCGGAGTTTCTCGAAATATGCCATGCGCTTCTTCAGCTCCCGCTCGAACCCGCGCTCCACCGGCGCATAGAGCGCCTGCCTTTTCAGGCCTTCGGGAAAGTAATCCTGTCCCGAGAACCCGTCCTCGGCATCGTGGTCATAGGCATAGCCATCGCCATACCCCTGTTCCTTCATCATCTTGGTGGGCGCGTTCAGGATATGCTTGGGCGGCGGGGCCGATCCGGTTTCCCTGGCCATGCGGCGCGCGCCCTTGTAGGCCACGTATCCCGCATTGGATTTCGGCGCGAGGGCAAGGTATGCAACGGCCTGTGCCAGCGCCAGCTCGCCCTCGGGGCTGCCAAGCCGCTCGAAGGTTTCCCACGACTGCAGGCAGATCGCCTGGGCCTGCGGATCGGCCAGTCCGATATCCTCCACGGCCATGCGGGTGATGCGCCGCGCGAGGTAGCGCGGATCCTCGCCCCCTTCGAGCATGCGTGCGAACCAGTAGAGCGCCGCATCCGGGTCCGACCCGCGCACCGATTTGTGCAATGCCGAGATCAGGTTGTAATGGGCATCTCCGCTCTTGTCGTATTGCGCCGCGCGGCGCATCAGCCGCGCCGCCAGCGATGCCTTGTCCAGCTTGCCGTCCACCTTCCAGGCGACCAGTTGCTCGATGAGGTTCAGCAGCGCCCTGCCGTCGCCATCGGCCATCTCCAGCAGGGCCGCGCGGGCGTCCGGCTGCAGCGGCAGTTCGAGCCCCAGCTCATGCTCCGCCCGTTGCGCCATCAGTTCGAGCTCCTCGACCGACAGCCTTTCCAGCACCAGAACCTGCGCGCGGGACAGCACAGCCGCGTTCAGCTCGAAACTGGGGTTCTCGGTGGTGGCGCCGACCAGAAGGATCGTGCCGTCTTCCATGTGGGGCAGGAAACCGTCCTGCTGCGCCTTGTTGAATCGGTGGATCTCGTCCACGAACAGCAGCGTCCCCTGACCCTGCCGCCGCCGAAGCTTGGCGGCTTCGAAAACCTTGCGCAGTTCCGGTACCCCGCTGAAAATGGCGCTGATCTGGACGAAGTGCAGGTCGGTCTCGTCAGCCAGAAGCCGCGCGATGGTCGTCTTGCCGACGCCCGGCGGCCCCCAGAAGATCAGGGACGACAGCGCGCCGGATTCCAGCATCACGGTCAGCGGCGCATCGTTTCCCAGCACCTTCTGCTGGCCGATAACCTCGGAAAGCGCGCGCGGGCGCAGCCGGTCCGCCAGCGGGCGATGGCCGCCGCCCGTGTCCGCTGGCTGGTCCCCGGTGTCGAACAGGTCCGCCACCGTTACACCCGGAACCGCAACAGGCTGCGCCTGTCGCCACGCTGGATCACGATCTCGAAACGGCGGACCTCGCCACCGAAGAGTGCCTCGAGATCCGATGGATGCGACACCTCGACCGCGTTCACGGCCAGGATCAGGTCTCCCTTGCGCAGGCCGACCCGCGGACCGAACCTTCCTGCATCCAGCACGACGACGCCGGCGGCCTCCAGCGGCAGGTTCAGTTCGGAAATGATAGCCGGGTTCACGCGGGCGATCCGCAACTCCGGCAGGATGCTGCGCGCGCCCAAGACCGTCTCTTCGCGGGGCGGATCATCGGGCGCAGCGATCAGGCCGACATCGACATCCTTGTCCACGCCATCGCGCCGGAACCGGACGGCCGTGCTGCGGCCAAGACCCGCAACGCTCATCCGGTAGATCATTTCGTTCGGGGTATGCACGGTGGCGCCGCCGACGTGGGTGATGATGTCACCCACCTCGAGGCCCGCATCAAGGAAGGGGCTCGCGGGATGCAGCCCCGACACGATGATCCCGACGGGCCGGTCCAGCCCGAGAGGGCCCGCCATGTCGCTGTCCACCGGTTGACCGCTGATCCCGGCCCACGGTCTGGCAAAAGTGACTTCGCCCGCGCGGGCTTGGGCGACAAAGGCCGCGACAAGGTCCGCCGGGATGGCGAAACCGATACCGTTCGACCCGCCCGACCGGGTCAGGATCGAGGTATTGATCCCGACAAGGCGCCCCTGCATGTCGATCAGCGCACCACCCGAGTTGCCGGGGTTGATCGGCGCATCGGTCTGGATGAAATACCCCAGCCCCGAATTGCCGCCGCCCGCGCCGGACCGCGCGAGCCCGGAAACGATACCGCTGCTGACGGTCTGCCCCACGCCGAAGGGATTGCCGATGGCCAGCGCCAATTCGCCGACCTCGACCGTCTCGCTGTCACGCAGCTCGAGGAAGGGCAGCGGCGTGTCGGCGTCTATCTTGAGGATCGCGAGGTCCGCCTCGGCATCACCCAAGAGCACCTGGGCCGAATATTCGCGCCGGTCGTTCAGCACCACGCGGATTTCGGTCGCCATGCCGACGACATGATAATTCGACACCACGATCCCGTCCTCGGACAGGATCACCCCGGACCCCAGCGAGTTCTGAACCCGTGGCCGTTCGGAAAAAGGATCGCGGAAGAAGCGCTCGAAGAACGGATCGCTTTGCAGCGGTGTCCGCCGCGGCGCCGACATGATCTTGGCATAGATGTTCACGACCGCCGGGGTCGCCTCTTTGACAAGCGGTACGAAGCTGAGCTGCATCTGCGCGGCGGACTGCGGCACCTGCTGTGCCAACGCGGAGCCCGCCATGAGGGCGAGGATCATCAGGACATATCTCATGCCCCTGATATGCGCGGCGCAAGCGGAATGCGCAACTCCCCCGTCGTTCGGCAACCACGCCCCGTCGGGGGCGGCAAAAGAAAAAGCCCCGCCGGATGGCAGGGCTTTGCATTCGCGGTGGCGAATGAATTTATTCCGCGGCGTCTTCGGCGGCGAGACGGGCCTTGTCGGCGGCGCCTTTCGCGTCCCGGTCACGATCCACGAATTCGATGATCGCCATCGGCGCCATGTCGCCGTAGCGGAAGCCGGCCTTGAGGACGCGGACATAGCCACCCTGGCGGTCCTTGTAGCGGGGCCCGAGCACTTCGAACAGTTTCGCCACGTGGGCGTCCTGCTTGAGCTTGGACGCGGCCTGACGGCGGGCGTGCAGATCGCCGCGCTTGGCCAACGTGATCATCTTTTCGATGATCGGGCGCAGTTCCTTGGCCTTGGGCAGGGTTGTCTTGATCTGCTCATGTTCGATGAGCGAGCCGGCCATGTTCGCCCAGAGCGCCTTGCGGTGCTCGTGTGTGCGGTTGAGGCGGCGGTATCCACGTGCGTGACGCATGTCTATTCTCCTGGTTTGCCCTCTACGGGCGATTTTGCTTTGTCTGGCTGGCGTGCGTAGCGCCAACTCTCCTTGGGGCGGGATGCCCGTGGCCCGATCGCCTCGTTGAAACGGCCGGGCCGGGGTTGAGGATGCGCATCGAATGCGCATCCATGGTTCAGAAGTTGTCTTCGAACTTCTTCGCCAGATCTTCGATGTTGTCGGGCGGCCAGTCCTCGACATCCATGCCGAGGTGCAGACCCATGCCGGACAGGACTTCCTTGATCTCGTTCAGCGACTTGCGGCCGAAGTTCGGGGTGCGCAGCATCTCGGCTTCGGTCTTCTGGATCAGGTCGCCGATGTAGACGATGTTGTCGTTCTTCAGGCAGTTCGCCGAACGGACGGAAAGCTCCAGTTCGTCGACCTTCTTGAGCAGCAGCGGGTTGAATTCCAGCCCGTCGTCGTCGTCCTGGCGGGAAGCCGATTCCGGCTCGTCGAAGTTGACGAAGATGCCCAGCTGGTCCTGCAGGATACGGGCGGCGAAGGCCACGGCGTCATCCGGCGTGATGGACCCGTCGGTCTCGATCTTCATGGTCAGCTTGTCATAGTCCAGCACCTGGCCCTCGCGGGTGGGCTGCACGTCATAGCTAACCTTCTTGACCGGCGAATAGATCGCGTCGATCGGGATCAGGCCGATGGGCGCGTCTTCCGGCTTGTTCTTGTCGGCCGACACGTAGCCTTTGCCGGTGTTGACGGTCAGTTCCATGTAGACGTCGGCACCGTCGTCGAGGTGGCAGATGACGTGATCGCGGTTCAGGATCTCGATGCCGGCGGATTCCGAGATGTCACCGGCGGTGACGACGCCCGGACCCTTGGCCGAGATCGACAGGCGCTTCGGTCCCTCGACTTCCATGCGCAGCGAGACACCCTTGAGGTTCAGGATGATGTCTGTCACGTCTTCGCGGACGCCGGCAACGCTGGAGAATTCGTGCAGCACGTTGTCGATCTGCACGGAAGTGATGGCCGCCCCCTGAAGGGAGGACATCAGGACGCGGCGCAGCGCGTTGCCCATCGTCAGGCCGAAGCCGCGCTCAAGCGGTTCGGCGACCACGGTGGCCTGGCGCGCGGGGTCGTTGCCCGGCTTGACGTCAAGCTGCTGCGGCTTGATCAGTTCGGCCCAGTTCTTGTGGATCATGTGTCCCTCCATCCTTGTATCTGCCGCATGTCCGTTCGGCCGATACGCTCGAGGTTTCAAAAAGAGATAGGGGGCCGCGCGAAACCACGCAGCCCCGAAACAATGCGGGTGTTCAGACCCGGCGACGCTTGGGCGGACGGCAGCCGTTGTGCGCCATCGGTGTCACATCACGGATAGAGGTGATGTTGAAACCGGCGGCCGCCAGCGCGCGCAGCGCGCTTTCACGGCCCGAACCGGGGCCCTGCACTTCGACTTCGAGGGTCTTGACGCCGTGTTCCTGCGCCTTGCGGCCCGCGTCCTCTGCGGCCATCTGGGCAGCGTAGGGCGTGGATTTCCGCGACCCCTTGAAACCGCAGGTCCCGGCGGACGACCAGCTGATCGCGTTGCCTTGGACGTCGGAAATCAGGATCTTGGTGTTGTTGAAGCTCGAATTCACATGCGCCACACCTGCGGCGATGTTCTTGGAGACCTTGCGCTTGGTGCGTGTACGATCGCGTGCCATGATTACAGACCTCCCTTATTTCTTCTTGCCGGCAATGGCCTTCGCGGGGCCTTTGCGGGTGCGTGCGTTGGTATGGGTACGCTGACCGCGAACCGGCAGGTTGCGGCGGTGGCGCAGGCCACGGTAGCAGCCGAGATCCATCAGGCGCTTGATGTTCATCTGCACGTCGCGGCGCAGGTCGCCTTCGACGGTGTAGTTTTCGTCGATGTGCTCGCGGATCTTCAGCACTTCGGCGTCGCTTAGCTCGTTGACCCGGCGGGTCAGGTCGATGCCGACCGCTTCGCAGATGGCGCGGGCGGAGGTGTTACCGATACCGGTGATATAGGTGAGGGCGATGGGAACCCGCTTTGCAGTCGGGATGTTAACGCCGGCAATACGTGCCACGTGTCATATTCCTTTTCGTTGCGAGCCCGTCATGCCGGGCCCTTTTTTCACAACATAAGCCCGAAGCGTTTCTGGCGCGTCGGGCCTGGCTGATCAGGTGATCTTGCGGCACGGGCGCGACCCGGAACCGCAAATTGATTCTCTTTCGAGATAGCGCTGACTATGGGGTTTTGGCCGAGGCGTCAACCCATGCGAAGCGGTCAGCGGCAGGTGTCGATCTTTCCGGGAAATCGAGCGGGAATATCCGGATATTCCCGCCGCGTTTCACGCGTCGAGCAGGCTCGCGATCTCGGCCTGCACGGCTTCGATGCTGCCCAGCCCGTCCACGTCGCTCAGCATATCCTTGGCATAGTAGTAGCCGATCAGCGGCGACGTCTGCTTGTAATAGGCCAGCAGCCGGATCCTGAGGCTTTCGGCGTTGTCATCCGCGCGCACCTGCTCGCCTGCCTGACGGGCCTGTTCGGCGCGGCCGACGATACGGTCGACCAGCACGTCGTCGTTTACCCGCAACTCGATCACCCGGTCGATCGTCTGACCCTGCTCCGCCATCAGCCGGCTCAGGGCGTCCGCCTGCTCGAGTGTGCGCGGGAAGCCGTCGAAGATGAACCCGCCCTTGTTGTCGCCTTCCAGCTTTTCGCGGATCAGGCCGATCACGATCTCGTCCGTGACCAGTTCGCCCCGCGCCATCACGTCGGCGACCATCTTGCCCATCTCGGTGCCCGAATCCTTGGCCTCGCGCAGCATGTCACCGGTGGACAGCTGTACCATGTTCCGGGTTTCGACCAGGTGACGTGCTTGCGTGCCTTTGCCGGCGCCGGGCGGTCCAAGGAGAATGATGTTCATCGACGTACGGGGCTCCGTTTCTTGCGTGGTTTTCCTTTGCCGGCACCTTTACCGCGCAACTGCGATTTTTCCAGCAGACCTTCGTATTGGTGCGCCAGAAGGTGGCTCTGGACCTGTTGGATCGTGTCCATGGTGACGGAAACGACGATCAGAACCGACGTGCCGCCGAAGTAGAAGGGGATCGCGAACTGTCCGCGCAGCACCTCCGGCAGGACACAGACCAATGCCAGATACGCAGAGCCGAGGACGAGCACCCTGTTGACGACGTATTCGAGGTACTCCGCCGTCTTCTTGCCCGGGCGGATGCCGGGGACGAACCCATTCTGGTTCTTCAGGTTCTCGGCCACGTCGTCAGGCTTGAAGCTGACGTTGAACGTGTAGAAGTACGCGAAGAAGACGATCATCGCGATGAAGAACAACAGGTACAGGGGTTGTCCGGGGCCGAAGTTGGCCAGCAGGACCGACATGACCGGGCCCGTGGAATTGCCGGAGAACGTGCTGATGGTGACCGGCAACAGCAGCAGCGACGAGGCGAAGATCGCCGGGATCACACCCGCCGGGTTCACCTTGACGGGGAGGTGGCTGGACCCGCCGTCGTACATCTTCATCCCGACCTGACGTCGGGGGTACTGGATATGGATCTTGCGCAAGGCACGTTCCATGAAGACGACGAACATGATTGTCACCACCACCATCAGGAGCACCCCGATGATGACCGCCGGGCTGATCGCGCCGGACCGGCCGGAGGCGAAGAACTGGGCGATGGCCGCCGGGACTTCGGCGATGATGCCCACGAAGATGATCAACGAGATACCGTTGCCGATCCCGCGCGACGTGATCTGCTCACCCAGCCACATCAGGAACATGGTGCCGCCGACAAGGGTGATCATGCAGGCGATGCGGAAGTAGAGGCCCGGATCGGCGGCGATATCGCCCGCCTCGAGGCTGACGGCCAGCCCGTAGGCCTGCAATGTCGCCAGCGCCACCGTGCCGTAACGGGTATACTGGTTGATCTTCTTGCGGCCCTGCTCGCCTTCTTTCTTGAGCTGCTCGAGCGCGGGAACCATCGAGGTCATCAGCTGCACGATGATCGAGGCGGAAATATAAGGCATGATGCCAAGTGCAAAGATACCCATGCGCCCCAACGCGCCGCCGGTGAACATGGACACCATGCCGCCGATCCCCTGCCCCGCGCTTTCCATGAAGTCGCGCAGCGCCTGGCCATCGATCCCCGGCACCGGAATGAAGGTGCCCAGTCGGTAGACGATCAGCAAACCCAGCGTGAACAGGATCCGGTTGCGCAGGTCTGTGGCCTTGCCCAATGCGGACCAGCTGGTGTTGGCGGCCATGTTTTCGACGGCTGATACCATGAGGGGTCTCTTTTATTGTTATGCAAACGCCGCCCCGGCCGTTTTCCGGCGGGCGGCGTTCTGGGAAAACTCGTATGGACATCTAAGCGGGTCGCGCCCCGCTCACAAGCCTTGAGGTCCGATTACTCGGCCGCTGCCGCCGCCGCAGGTGCTGTGACGGTCACGGATCCGCCAGCCTTTTCAATCGCCTCGACGGCAGATTTGGAGGCACCGGCAACGTGCAGATCGATCTTGGACGTGATGTCGCCCTTGGCCAGAACGCGGATGCCGTCCAGGCTGCGCCGCACGAGGCCGGAAGCGACCAGCGCCTCGGAGTCGATCGCCTTGCCCGCGTCCAGCTTCTTGGCATCGATGAACTTCTGGATCAGGCCCAGGTTGACGACGGCATAGCTCTTACGGTTCGGCTTGTTGAAGCCGCGCTTCGGCAGACGCTGGTAGAGCGGCATCTGGCCACCTTCGTAGCCGTTGATCGCCACGCCGGAACGGGATTTCTGACCCTTGATACCACGGCCACCCATCTTGCCCTTGCCGGAGCCGGGGCCGCGGGCCACGCGCATGCGTTTCTTGGCTGCGCCGGGATTGTCGGAAAGTTCATTCAGTTTCATGTCGCTTCTCCTTTTGCCGGAATTGGCCCCCAGCGACGGGAGCGGCCAAACGCGGCGTTCACGAATCTCAGGTGGACGCGGCATGCGTCCACCGGGGGCGTATAGACGAGGCCCGCCGCAGGATCAAGCAGGCATCCACCACGCCCCCCGCGCCCTGTCAGCAACGGCGCGCCACCACGAAACGGCTTGGCGGCGAAACGGGATAGGTTCCTGTCTCGATAATCTCGAAACCGGCCGCCTCGATCGCGCCTTCCAGCCCGGCAATGGACAGGAAACTCACGTGAGGCGCCTTGCCGATCGCCTGCATTACCGGCAGAAGCAGACGCCAGAAGCGGCCCATTTCGGCCAGGCAGGCCGTCTTGGTGATCAGCAAGCCACCCTTGGCCGTCTGCTCGGCCAGTCCCGCCAGCACGCCTTCCAGATCCTCGACCAGATGCAGCAGGTTCATCCCCATCACCACGTCGAAGGGGCCGTCCGCCTGCACCCTGCGACCGACGGCCATGGACGCGAAGGTTACATTCTCCACCGCCTGCGTTCGCGCCTTGGCCTGCGCGATCTCGATCATGCGCGGGGACAGGTCGGTCGCGTGGATATGCGCCGCGTCCCCGGCCAGTTTCAACGCAGTGGACCCGGTCCCGCACCCGACTTCAAGCACCCTGTCCTGGGGGCGCAGATGAGCGCGGACCCGGTCCAGTGTCTGCGCATAGGCAGCTTCATCCTTGATGGGCTGCCGGGCGTATTTGTCCGCAATATCGTCCCAGAATTTCTTGCTCGGTTTCATATCATTTCATCTCCAAATGCGATGCGCACCTCTTAGTCCATGCAATTATCCGCGGATATTGCCCAATTTTGCAGGCTCTATATACGTTATTGCATGGATCACGCGCTCATGAGTTTCGACTGGAACCGCGGCCGGGCCTTTCTGGCCACGGCGGAACACGGGTCGCTTTCCGCCGCCGCCCGTGCGCTCGGGATGACCCAGCCGACCCTCGGCCGGCAGGTCGCGGGGCTGGAGGAAGAACTGGGCGTCCTGCTGTTCGACCGGGTGGGCAAGGCGCTGATCCTGACGGAGGCAGGGCGCAAGCTGCTGGATCATTTTCGGCGCATGGGCGCTGCTGCCGAACGGATCTCGCTGGCCGCGTCGGGTCAGGCCACATCGGTCGAGGGACAGGTGTCGATCAGCGCCAGCGACGTGACGGCGGCCTATCTTCTGCCGCAGGTGCTGTCACAGCTGCACAGGGCCGCCCCCGGCATCACGATCGAAGTCGTCGCCTCAAACGCGCTGAGCGATCTGCGCCGCAGGGAAGCGGACATCGCCATACGACACGTGCGTCCCGCCCAGGCGGATCTGACCGCGCGTCTCCTGTTCCGCACGCCGGCCCACTTCTATGCGGCAAGAAGCTATGCCGCCGAACACGGCCTGCCCCGGACCATCGCGGACTTTGCGCATGCCCGGATCATCGGCTACGGCGATCCGGCGCGGATGCTGCCGCAGCTCGCATCCTTCCGGCTGCCGCTGACGCCGAGGAATATCGTTCACTGGTCGGAAAGCGGCATCGTGGGCTGGGAAATGGTCCGGCAAGGGCTTGGCCTGGGCGTCATGTCGCAGACCCTGGGGGCCCGCACCGCCGACGTCGTGCCGGTGCTGCCCGATCAGGTGCCGGAAATCACCTTTCCCACCTGGCTGGTGGCGCACCGCGAACTGCACAGCAACCGCCGCATCCGGCTGGTTTTCGACTTCCTCGCAGAACACCTGCCCCGTTGACGCCCCTCGACACCGCGAGGCGTGCGGCTATCCTGCGCTGACCAGAATTCCTCCGGAGACTTCCCGATGCACCTACGTCCGCTCGACATCAATCCCACCCATTGCCTGATCGACGGCCGATGGGGGGCCGCCGCGGCAGGCGGAACGCTTTCGCTTGTCAATCCATCCGACGGCAGCGGGCTTTGCGAGATCGCGCGCGGCACAGCGGAAGATATCGACCGCGCGGTGACCGCCGCCGGTGCAGCGCACCGGGGCGACTGGGGCCGCGCCACGGCGGTGGAGCGCGGGCGCATCCTGTCGCGCATCGGCGCGCTGGTCACCGAAAACGCCGAAGAACTGGCAAGGCTCGAAGCACAGGATGTGGGCAAACCCCTGAAACAGGCGCGTGCCGATGTCATGGCGCTTGCCCGTTACATGGAATTCTACGCCGGCGCCGTGGACAAGCTGCACGGCACGACCATCCCCTACCTCGACGGCTACACCGTCTATACACTGCGGGAAGCGCACGGGGTCACGGGGCACATCATTCCCTGGAACTACCCGATGCAGATCATCGGGCGGTCGGTCGGTGCGGCACTGGCCACCGGGAACGCCGCGGTGCTGAAACCGGCGGAAGAAGCCTGCCTGACCGCCCTCGCGTTCGGTGAACTGGCGCGGCGGGCCGGCTTGCCGGACGGGGCGCTGAACGTGGTGCCAGGCCTTGGGGCCGAGGCCGGCGCGGCACTGGCCGGCCATCCGGGGGTGCACCACGTCTCGTTCACCGGGTCCGTGAACGTCGGCAAGCTGATCCAGAAAGCGGCGGGTGACAATGTCGTGCCCGTCACCTTGGAACTGGGCGGGAAATCCCCGCAGATCGTCTTTGACGATGCCGACGTCGATGCGGCGTTGCCATTCCTTGTCAACGCGGGAATCCAGAACGCGGGACAGACCTGCTCCGCCTCGTCCCGCATCCTCGTCCAGCGCGGGCTCTACGACCGCGTCGTCGCCGCGATGGCCGAACGCTACGCCGCGTTGCAGGTGGGGCCCGCCCTCGAAGATCCCGACGTGGGGCCGCTGATCTCGACCCGGCAGCAAGACATCGTGAAAAGGTTCATCGAGCGCGGCAGCGATCTGGAGGTCGCCGCCCAGGCGCGTCTGGGTGATCTGCCGGATGGGGGGCCTACGTGGCCCCGACCCTCTTTGCCGACGTCAAGGCGGATCACCCTCTCGCCCGGGAAGAGATCTTCGGCCCGGTGCAGGTCATCATCCCCTTCGAGGACGAGGCCGAGGCACTGGCCATTGCGAACGGAACGGATTACGGGCTTGTCGCCTCCGTCTGGACCGCGGACGGCGCACGACAGATGCGGCTGGCCCGCGCGCTGCGCTCCGGGCAGGTCTTCCTGAACAACTATGGCGCGGGAGGCGGCGTGGAACTGCCCTTCGGCGGCACCGGTCTGTCCGGGCACGGCAGAGAGAAAGGGTTCGAGGCGCTCTACGGTTTCACGTCGCTCAAGACCGTCGCGGCCTTTCACGGCTAGAAGCCCGATAGCGCGCGGAAAGGCGGCAAAAGCGAAACGCCCCGCGGTTTCCCGCGGGGCGCATGCCGGTTGGCTGGTGCCCGGGATGGCGTCGCCATCCCGGCGGGCACCCTCAGCCCTTTTCTTCCACGATCTCGACCATGTGGGGGATCGAGTTGATCATGCCACGAACCGAAGGTGTGTCTTCCAGTTCGCGGGTGCGGTTCATCTTGTTCAGGCCCAGACCGATCAGCGTGGCACGCTGTTTTGCGGGGCGGCGGATCGGCGAACCGATCTGCTTGACGACGATGGTTTTTGCCATGGTTTAGACCTCCTCGGCGACGTGCGAAGACGCTTCGTTGACGTCATCACGCTTGGGCAGGATGTCCGCGACCTTCTTGCCACGACGCTGCGCGACGGCACGGGGCGACTGCTCTTTCTTCAGACCGTCCATGGTGGCGCGGATCATGTTGTAGGGGTTCTGCGACCCGATCGACTTGGACACAACGTCCTTGACGCCGAGCATCTCGAAAACGGCACGCATCGGACCACCGGCGATGATCCCGGTACCTTCCGGAGCGGTACGCATCACCACCTTGCCGGCGCCGTGGCGGCCGAACATGTCGTGGTGCAGGGTGCGACCCTCGCGCAGCTGCACGCGGATCATCTGGCGCTTGGCCTGCTCGGTCGCCTTGCGGATCGCCTCGGGGACCTCCTTGGCCTTGCCCTTGCCGAAGCCGACGCGGCCTTTCTGATCGCCCACGACGACCAGCGCGGCAAAGCCGAAGCGCTTACCCCCCTTGACGGTCTTGGAAACGCGGTTGATCGCCACGAGGCGGTCTGCGAATTCGGGAGTCTCGTCGCGCTGGTTGCGGCGGTTGCCCCCACGGTTGTCGTCTCTGGCCATCTGCGGCCTCCTTGATCTGCGGACGCAAGCGCCCTGTTATTCCAATCGCGGTGAGCAGCAAGGCTCCCGGATCATCGAAGGCGCGCTGCAACTGCGCGCCCTGCATCTTCTGTTCCGTCCGTCGCATGCAGAAGGCGCGCACAACATGCGCACCTTCCGGCATTACAGTTTCAGACCACCTTCACGGGCCGCATCGGCAAGCGCCTTGACCTTCCCGTGGTACAGGAAACCACCGCGGTCGAAGTATGCTTCTTCCACACCGGCTTTCTTGGCGCGCTCTGCGATCGTGGCACCGACCTTGGTCGCGGCCTCGATGTTGTTCTTGCCCACCATGCCAAGATCCTTCTCCAGCGTCGAAGCGGAAGCGATCGTCTTGCCCGCCACGTCGTCGATCAGCTGGACGCTGATGTTCTTGGACGAACGGTGGACGGAAAGGCGCATCCGGCCCGCATTGACGCGGCGAAGCTTGTTCCGAACGCGCAGGCGGCGTTTGATGAACAACTGTCTTTTCGTGTTTGCCATCTTTGCGTTCCTTACTTCTTCTTGCCTTCTTTGCGGAAGATGAACTCACCCTTGTAGCGGATGCCCTTGCCCTTGTAGGGCTCGGGCTTGCGCCACGCGCGGATGTTCGAAGCGACCTGACCAACAAGTTGTTCGTCAATGCCTTCCACAACGATTTCGGTCTGCTTGGGGGCGGTGACCGTCACGCCTTCGGGCGCGACATAGTCCACGTCATGCGACAGACCGAGGTTCAGTTTCAGCGTGTTGCCGGCCATCGCGGCACGATAACCAACACCCTGGATTTCCAGCTCTTTCTTGAAGCCGTCGGTCACGCCGGTGACGAGGTTCGCCACCATCGTGCGGGACATGCCCCACTGCTGGCGCGCACGCTTGGACTTGCCGCGCGGCGTCACGGTGACGGCGTTGTCCTCGACCGCCAGTGTGACGTCGTCGGTCGCCTTGAAGGTCCGGGTCCCCTTGGGGCCCTTCACCTCGATGGTCTGGCCCGAGACGGACGCGGACACGCCGTTCGGCAGCGAAACCGGTTTCTTACCAATACGAGACATCGAGTTCTCCTTAGAATACGGTGCAGAGCACTTCGCCGCCAACGTTGGCGGACCGTGCTGCGGCATCCGACATCACACCCTTGGGGGTGGAGACAATCGACACACCCAGGCCCTGACGGACCGACGGGAGGTCTTGTGCGCCCATGTAGACGCGGCGGCCGGGCTTCGAGATCCGCTTGAGCTCGCGGATCACGGGCTCACCCTCGTAGTACTTGAGGCTGATCTCGATGGCGGGGTGTCCATCCGGACCCGTCACCTTTTCGTAGCCGCGAATGTAGCCTTCGTCGGCCAGCACATCCAGAACCCAGGCGCGCAGCTTGGATGCCGGCGTCATCACCGTGGACTTGCCACGCAGCTGGCTGTTGCGGATGCGGGTCAGCATATCTGCGATAGGATCGTTCATTGCATGCGCTCCTTACCAGCTCGACTTGACCATGCCGGGGATCTGGCCCGAGGAGCCGAGATCACGCAGCGCGATACGCGAGATTTTCAGTTTACGGTAATAGGCGTGCGGACGGCCCGTCAGCTGGCAGCGGTTGTGCAGGCGCACGGCGCTGGAGTTGCGGGGCAGTTTCGCCAGCTTCAGGGAGGCGCGGAAACGCTCTTCCATCGGCTTGCTCTCGTCGCTGATGATGTCCTTCAGCGCGGCACGCTTCGCTGCGTATTTCTTGACCAGTGCTTCGCGCTTCTTCTCGCGCTCGATCATGGATTTCTTAGCCATATCTAATCCTTCCCCGCGCTTACGAATTGAAAGGCATGTTGAAGTGCTTCAACAATGCTTTCGCTTCTGCGTCGGTTTTCGCCGTGGTGGCGATGACGATGTCCATACCCCAGGTCTCATCGACCTTGTCGAAGTCGATCTCGGGGAACACGATGTGCTCTTTCAGACCCATGGCATAGTTGCCACGGCCATCGAAAGACTTGCCCGAGATGCCGCGGAAGTCGCGGATACGGGGCATTGCGATCGTGATCAGACGATCCAGGAATTCGTACATGCGCTCGCCGCGCAGGGTCACTTTCGCACCCAGCGGCATGTCTTCGCGCACCCGGAAGCCGGCGATGGATTTCTTGGCCACCGTCGTCAGCGCCTTCTGGCCGGCGATGCGTGTCAGGTCTTCCTGCGCGCTCTTGGCCTTCTTGCTGTCACGCACGGCTTCGGCACCGCACCCGATGTTCAGCACGATCTTGTCGAGGCGCGGAATCATCATGTCGTTCTTGTAGCCGAATTCTTCCTTCAGCTTTGCCCGGACCTCGTCGCGGTAAACGCTCAGCAGACGGGGTGTGTAGTTTGCGGTATCAAGCATCGATCACGTCCCCCGTGGTTTTGGCAAAGCGCACTTTCTTGTCGCCTTCCATCTTGAAGCCAACGCGTGTCGCCTTGCCGTTGGCATCGACGATGGCGAGGTTGCTCAGGTCGATCGGCATCGCCTTGGGGATGCGGCCGCCCTGGCTTTCCTGGGATTGGCGTGTGGCGCGGATGGCGATGTTGATGCCTTCCACGACGGCCTTGCCGGACTTCGGATCGACGGACTGGATGTTGCCCGTCTTGCCCTTGTCCTTGCCGGCCAGAACGATGACCTTGTCACCTTTGCGAAGTTTGGCAGCCATTACAGCACCTCCGGCGCGAGCGAGATGATCTTCATGAAGTTCTTGCCGCGCAGCTCGCGAACCACCGGCCCGAAGATCCGGGTACCGATCGGCTCGTTGTTGTTGTTGAGAATGACGGCGGCGTTGCGGTCGAAGCGGATGGCGGTGCCATCGTCGCGTCGCACTTCCTTGGCCGTGCGCACGACGACGGCCTTGCGGACGTCGCCCTTCTTCACACGACCGCGGGGGATGGCTTCCTTGACCGAGACGACGATGATGTCGCCCACGGACGCATACTTGCGCTTGGAACCACCCAGAACCTTGATGCACTGAACGCGGCGCGCGCCGCTGTTGTCAGCAACATCCAGGTTGGTCTGCATCTGGATCATTTGGTTTCTCCCGACCTTTGGGGGGCGATGCGTGCCTTGTCCCCAGGGTTTCGATTAACGGTTGGCGCGTCAGGCGTCAGCGACCTGCAGCACCTCCCAGCGTTTGGTCTTGGACTTCGGCGCACATTCGATGATGCGCACGGAGTCGCCCACCTTGTATGTGTTGTTCTCATCGTGGGCCCGGTACTTCTTGGACTTGCGGATGGTCTTCTTCAGAACCGGATGCGTAAAGCGGCGCTCCACGGAAACGGTGACGGTCTGTTCGTTTGCGTCGGAGGTCACGACACCGGACAAGATACGCTTGGGCATGGGTGCTCTCCTTATTCCGCAGCGGCCGCTTGGGCCTTTTGGTTCAACACGGTTTTCACGCGGGCGACGTCACGCTTGACGCTGCGCAGCCGCGCGGGGTTTTCCAGCTGGCCGGTGGCCTGCTGGAAACGCAGGTTGAAGGCTTCTTTCTTCAGGGTGACAAGCTCGTCCCGGAGCTGATCCGGCGTCTTGTCATGCAGTTCCTTGGCGTTCATTGACGCGCTCCTTTCAACATCACCAGTAGGCCCCAGGGGGGTTACCATGATTCTGGTGGAGTTCATGATGAGGGGTGCCAATACGCCGGCAGCCTTCGTAACGCAACCCCCCTTGTCGGATTCCAAGGGTTTCGCGGTCATATCCCCTCGCCTTGGGCGTCGCGGTGGGATAACCAGCGCGCATGACAGACATCAGATCCCTTTTTGTGACCCGCCTATACCATGCCGCCCTGTCGGCGCATGGGCCCGCCATCGACCCGAACGAGATGGAGGCCTCGTGCTATTCCATCGCCGAGGATGACGAGGCGGGGCAGCAGTGGTCGGAGGACAACGGCTATCCCGGCTACACCTCCTACGCGTCCCTGACCGACCTGCCCTACCGCTTTCCGATCTTCAAGGATCTGGTCACGGCGCTGGACAAACATGTCGCCGCCTTTGCCGAGGATCTGCAATTCGACCTCGATGGCAAGACGCTCAAGCTGGAAGACCTGTGGATCAACATCCTGCCGGAGGGCGGCATCCACACCGGCCACCTGCACCCCCATTCGGTGATTTCCGGCACGACCTATGTCGCCATGCCGGACGGGGCCAGCGCGATCAGGTTCGAAGACCCGCGCCTGTCGATGATGATGGCCGCCCCCGGACGGATAAAGGACGCCCGGCCGGAGATGCGCACCTTCGCCTATGTCGCCCCCAAGGTGGGCGACGTGCTTCTGTGGGAAAGCTGGCTGCGGCACGAGGTGCCGATGAACATGTCCGAAGAAGACCGCATTTCCGTCAGCTTCAACTACAGCTGGGGCTGACCGGACGCGAAAACGCCCCGCCGGTCCGGTACCGACGGGGCGATCTTCTGGTTTCCTGACAGACTGGCGGCAGGATCAGTTATCGGTCTGACGCTGCGTTTCGCCCGACGACTCCGTCTGCGCGTCGGCGTCTTCCTCCTGCGTTTCGGCGTCGGCTTCGTCACCTTCCGCGGTTTCGCTCTGGTCGGAGCCATCGGCGTTCGCCTCGGACTGCTCTGCGTTGTCGGTCGCGCCGGCGTCGGCGCCGGAAGTCGCGTTTTCGCCCGCAGGCGCTGCATCCGTATTGGCCGCGTCATCCTGCGATGCTTCCGACGTGTCGGCTTCACCTTCGGTCATGCTGTCGGTCTGACCGTCCGCTCCGGATGCAGCTTGGGTTTCGTCGCCTTCGCCGGTTTCCGCGTTCTGGTTGCCGGTCTGGCTGGACCCCTCGCTTGCCTCGGTCGTATCGGACGATTGGTTCTCGCCTTCGGCACCTGAAGCTGTCGCTGCGTCGTTCTGACCTTCGGTTGCCGCTGCGTCGTCCTCACCTTCGGTCTGGCCGCTCTGGCGCGCCGTGTCGTCCTCGGTCTGCGCACTCTCGTCGGCAGCGGCGTTGTCGCTTGCGCCTTCCGACTCCGCAGCCGCGTCGGCGTCGCTTGTACCTTGGGCGTCATTAGCAGAAGCTGAAGCGGCGTCGCCTTGCGTGCCCTGCTGATCGGCCTGCGCGTCGCCCTGCTGTTCCGAGCCGTCTTGCGCATCGCCCTGCTGGTCCGAGCCAGCTTCGGCTTGTGCATCACCGGCTGCCGCGTCGCCTTGCTGTTCCTCGCTCGCCGTCTGCCGATCTGTTTCCTCACCGGACTGGCCACTGGCGGCATCTTCGCCTTCGGCCACCTTCGCGTCGGCCCCGCCTTCACCGCTGGTCGCAACGTCCTGCCCCTGCAGGTCGCTGATGCGCTGTTCAATCTCGAGCAACGCGTTCGACCGCTCCTCGACGTTCGATGTCAGCTCGGTGACGACCTTCTGGATCTCCTGCCGCTGCGCCTCGGCTTTCTCCACATCGGAGCTGAGCGCGGTGCGTTCCTGCGTCATGCGATCGATCTCGGAGGTCAGGGATTGCTGACGCTGCTCCATCTCGGCAATGTTGCTCTCCATCGACGCGACCTGATCCCGCAGTTCGTTCTCCTGCTGGGTCAGTTCCTGCATCTTGGCTTCCGCGTTCGCGACTTCTTCGGAAATCCGCGCGCTGTCGTCGGTCAGCGACGCCAGTGTCTCACGAACCTTTGCTTCCTCAGCCCGGGCCTCCTCGAGCCGGGCGTTGACGTCGTTCAGTTCCTGCGACTGGGAATCGATTTCCGAGGTGAGTTCGCTGCGGCGCTCTTCGAAACTGGCGATCTCTTCGCGCATCGGGTCAAGCTGGGCCTGCAACTCGTCCGCGCGCTGCTGCTGGGTGGCGACGTCGTTTTCGACCTGCGCCTGCTGCGCCTGAAGCTCTTCAAGCTGCGGCTGCAACGTGTCGATCTCGCCCTGAACCGAATCGCGTTCGCCCTGCAGGGTCTCCACCTCGGGTTCGAGGCTGGCAATCTGCGCACGCAGATCTTCCATCGTGCTTTCGGCGTTTTCCCGCTGGGTGATGTCGCTCTCCAGCCGCTGGATGGTCCGGTCGGATTGGGAATTTTCGGTCACGAAATACAGTGCCGTCCCCCACCCCAGAACGGCCACCGCACCGACCGCCACCAGTTCCTTGTTCCACGATGATTTGCTGTCAGCCATGTTTGAGCCCCCTGTCGGCCCCGTCGGGCCATGAAATGATGCCAATATAATCTGTGGAACGCCAAAGTGGCGGGAACGGTTCCACCGAATTCCGGGCGTCGCGGAAAAGTCGGGCGTTCGGCGGCAGTGCCTCCCGCGGACGGCGCGACGCGGTCAGCGTGTGAAAGAATGCCTCCTGACAGCGCCGCGCCAATCACTGTATGATGACGTCATGATGTATTTCCGCCTGCCCCACCGAGTCGCCCCTGCCCTGTTGCTGGCGGTTCTGACCTGTGTCTGCATCGTGCTGCTCCCGGCTGCCGGACGGGCGGCGCAGATCGACCCGTTCCTCGGCGCGTTCGAGGGCGAGACGGAGATCACGGTGGGCGACGAGGTGCTGCAACGGGATCTGAGCGTGACGATCCAGCCGGCAGACGACGACGGCTTCGTCCTGAGCTGGACAACCGCCACCCTGCGCGAAGACGGGCAGAGCAAGGAAAAGACCTACACCATCGCCTTCGTGCCGACGGCGCGTGAGGGCATCTATCAATCCGCGATGAAGACGAACCTTTTCGGCAAGGCCACGCCGCTCGACCCGCTGCAGGGCGAACCATTCGTCTGGGCGCGGATCGAGGACGACACGCTGTCGGTCTTCTCATTGTTCATCGATCCCACCGGGGACTACGAGGTTCAGGAATACCACCGCACGCTGGCCGAAGGCGGGCTGGACCTGCTGTTCCGCCGGATCCGGGATGGCGAGGTCAGTCGGGAGATCAGCGCCCTGCTGCGGCGTCAGGACTGACGTTTCCCCGGGCGGGCCGCGCACCGGGCCGGCCCAACTCCCCCCTTGCGTGGTTTCCGCGCATCCCCTATAGCACGCGCACCGAGTCGGGGGGCGTCCACACGCGCCCCGTTTCGTTTACACACCAAGACGCGACGAGGGCGAGCGATGAGCGCCGTCCTCCAATCCGTTGACATCCCAGAGACAAGGGATATGCACATGGCTCAAAGCCAGAACATCCGCATTCGCCTGAAGGCGTTTGATTACCGGGTGCTTGACAGCTCCACCCAGGAAATCGTTAACACCGCCAAACGCACGGGCGCTTCCGTTCGCGGCCCCATTCCGCTGCCGAACAAGATCGAGAAATTCACCGTTCTGCGTGGCCCCCACGTCGACAAGAAATCCCGTGACCAATTTGAGATCCGCACGCACAAGCGTCTGCTGGATATCGTCGATCCGACCCCCCAGACCGTGGACGCGCTGATGAAGCTCGACCTCGCCGCTGGCGTGGACGTCGAGATCAAGCTGCAATCGTAAGGAGGGCAAGATCATGTTGCGCTCAGGCGTTATTGCTAAGAAAGTCGGCATGACCCGGCTGTTCATGGAAGACGGGCGTCAGATTCCCGTCACCGTACTTCAACTCGACAAGCTGCAGGTCGTCGCACAACGCACCGCTGAAAAGGACGGCTACACCGCCGTTCAACTCGGCGCGGGCACCGCGAAGGTCAAGCGGACCTCCAAGGCGATGCGCGGCCACTTTGCCGCCGCTTCCGTCGAACCCAAGCGCAAGGTTGCCGAATTCCGCGTCGACGCGGAGAACCTGATCGCGGTGGGCGAGGAAATCATCGCCGACCACTACTTCGCCGGTCAGTACGTTGACGTTGCCGGCACTTCGATCGGTAAGGGTTTTGCCGGTGCGATGAAGCGCCACAACTTCGGCGGTCTGCGCGCCTCGCACGGCGTGTCGATCTCGCACCGTTCGCACGGTTCCACCGGTCAGTGCCAAGACCCCGGCAAGGTGTTCAAGGGCAAGAAGATGGCCGGTCACATGGGTGCCGCCCGTGTCACCACGCAGAACCTCGAGGTCATCAAGACCGACAGCGCGCGTGGCCTGATCATGGTCAAGGGCGCCGTCCCCGGCTCCAAGGGTGGCTGGGTCACCGTCAAGGACGCGGTCAAGAAGCCGTTCCCCGACGACGCGATCCTGCCCGCCGCGCTGAAGTCCGCCGCTGACGAGGCCGCCAAGGCAGCCGAAGAAGCCGCAGCCGCCGCCGCAGCCGAAGCAGAGGCCGAAGCCAAGCGCCTTGCCGAAGAGCAGGCCGCTCAGGAAGCCGAAGCGCTGAAGGCAGCCGAAGAGGAAATCGCAGCCGACGGGTCCGAGCAACCGGCCGCTGACGAAGACAAGAAAGAAGGTGACGCATGAAACTCGATGTCATCAAACTCGACGGTGGCAAAGCCGGTTCGGTAGACCTGGACGAGGCCCTGTTCGGCCTTGAGCCGCGCGCCGACATCCTGCACCGCGTCGTCCGCTGGCAGCGCAACAACGCGCAGCAGGGCACCCACAAGACCAAGGGTCGCTCCGAGGTCAGCTACTCGACCAAGAAGATCTATCGCCAGAAGGGCACCGGCGGCGCACGCCACGGCGACCGCGGCGCGCCGATCTTCCGCAAGGGTGGTATCTACAAGGGCCCCGTGCCGCGCAGCCACGGTCACGAGCTGACCAAGAAATTCCGCAAGCTGGGCCTGCGCCACGCGCTGTCCGCCAAGGCGAAAGCGGGTGCGCTGGTCATCATCGACGAGGCGATCGCCGAGGGCAAGACCGCCGCACTGGCCAAGCAGATCAGCTCTCTGGGCTGGAAGCGCGCGCTGGTCATCGACGGAGCATCGGTCAACGAAAACTTCGCCCAGGCGGCCCGCAACATCGAAGGTCTCGATGTGCTGCCGACCATGGGTGCTAACGTCTATGACATCCTCAAGCGTGACACCCTGGTGATCACGAAGGCGGGTGTCGAAGCACTGGAGGCCCGTTTGAAATGAGCGCCAAGCACGAACACTACGACGTGATCCGCAAGCCGATCATCACCGAAAAGGCGACCATGGCGTCCGAAAGCAACGCCGTCGTCTTCGAAGTGGCGATGAACAGCAACAAGCCGCAGATCAAGGAAGCCGTCGAGGCGCTCTTTGGTGTGAAGGTGAAGGCCGTGAACACGACCATCACCAAGGGCAAGGTCAAGCGCTTCCGCGGCCAGATCGGCACGCGCAAAGACGTCAAGAAGGCCTACGTGACGCTGGAAGAAGGCAACACGATCGACGTGACCACGGGTCTGTAAAGCGCCCGGTCCAAGCTGAATTCGAAAGGCCCTCGCATTGCGGGGGCCTTTTGCCATTGAGGCAGGCTTGCCGAACGGCGCGCTTGCAATCCGCTCCGACGATAATCCAGGCGGATCGCATCTGGCGCATCGCCGTGCCAGACGCATCTGTTATTGGCCCCTGTTTCACGCGGTTGCCCTTGACCCCCCGCCTCCCATCCCCTACACGAGCCCATCGGCAAAGCCCCGGATTCGTCCGGGGCTCTGTCTTTGTTCGAAAGCGGGTTGCGAGACCTGCCTTGGACACACCATCGGGGACCTTCGGGGCCCTTCACACCATAGCCGCCCCACGGGGTGGCGCACAGCTAAACGGAAGACAGACAACATGGCACTCAAGTCGTACAAACCGACGACGCCGGGCCAGCGTGGGCTGGTACTGATCGACCGTTCGGAGCTTTGGAAAGGCCGCCCGGTCAAAGCCCTCACCGAGGGTCTGACAAAATCCGGCGGACGGAACAACACCGGACGGATCACAATGCGTCGTACAGGTGGTGGTGCAAAGCGCCTCTACCGCATCGTTGATTTCAAGCGCAACAAGCTGGACATGTCCGCCGTCGTCGCGCGGATCGAATATGACCCCAACCGGACAGCCTTCATCGCCCTGATCCAGTACGAAGACGGCGAGCAGGCCTATATCCTAGCGCCCCAGCGTCTGGCCATCGGTGACAAGGTCATCGCAGGCGCGAAGGTCGACATCAAGCCCGGCAACGCAATGCCCTTCGCTGGGATGCCCATCGGCACGATCGTCCACAATATCGAGATGAAACCCGGCAAAGGCGGTCAGATCGCCCGTGCCGCAGGCACCTACGCCCAATTCGTCGGCCGCGATGGCGGTTATGCCCAGATTCGTCTGAGCAGCGGCGAACTGCGCCTGGTGCGTCAGGAATGCATGGCCACCGTCGGTGCCGTGTCGAACCCCGACAACTCCAACCAGAACTACGGCAAGGCGGGCCGCATGCGTCACAAGGGCATCCGCCCGTCCGTGCGTGGTGTGGTGATGAACCCGATCGACCACCCGCACGGTGGTGGTGAAGGCCGGACCTCTGGTGGTCGTCACCCGGTGACGCCGTGGGGCAAGCCGACCAAGGGTGCCAAGACCCGCAACAGGAACAAAGCGTCCAGCAAGCTGATCATCCGCTCGCGGCACGCCAGGAAGAAGGGGCGTTAAGCATGGCTCGTTCAGTATGGAAAGGCCCGTTTGTCGACTCTTACGTCCTCAAGAAGGCCGAAGCGTCGCGTGAAAGCGGCCGGAACGAAGTGATCAAGATCTGGTCGCGCCGTTCCACGATTCTCCCGCAGTTTGTCGGCCTGACGTTCGGCGTCTACAACGGTCACAAGCACATTCCCGTCAACGTCAGCGAAGACATGATCGGTCAGAAGTTCGGTGAATATTCCCCGACACGGACCTACTACGGTCATGCCGCAGACAAAAAAGCAAAGCGGAAGTAAGCCATGAGCAAGGATAAGAATCCCCGCCGCGTGGCAGACAACGAAGCGCGCGCCAAGCTGCGCATGCTGAAGACGTCGCCGCAGAAACTGAACCTCGTCGCCGCGCTGATCCGCGGCAAGAAGGTGGAAAAGGCCCTCACGGACCTCACCTTCTCCAAGAAGCGGATCGCAGTGGACGTGAAGAAATGCCTTCAGTCCGCCATCGCCAACGCCGAGAACAACCACAACCTGGACGTGGACGAGCTGATCGTGGCCGAAGCCTATGTCGGCAAGAACCTGACCATGAAGCGCGGTCGCCCGCGTGCCCGTGGCCGGTTCGGCAAGATCATGAAGCCGTTTGCCGAAGTCACCATCGTCGTGCGTCAAGTTGAGGAGCAAGCATAATGGGTAACAAAGTAAACCCGATCGGCATGCGCCTGCAGGTCAACCGCACCTGGGACAGCCGCTGGTACGCCGATACGAAGGACTACGGCGATCTGCTGCTGGAAGACCTGGCCATCCGCGCCTTCATCAAGGAAGAGTGCAAGCAGGCCGGCGTGGCCCGCGTGATCATCGAACGTCCGCACAAGAAGTGCCGCGTGACGATCCACACGGCACGCCCCGGTGTCATCATCGGCAAGAAAGGTGCGGACATCGAAGGTCTGCGCCAGAAGATCGCCAAGATGACCAGCTCGGAACTGCACCTCAACATCGTTGAGGTCCGCAAGCCCGAACTGGACGCCGCACTTGTGGGTGAGAGCATCGCGCAACAGCTGGAACGCCGGGTATCTTTCCGCCGTGCCATGAAACGTGCGGTTCAGAACGCCATGCGCATGGGTGCCCTGGGTATCCGCGTGAATCTCGCAGGCCGCCTCGGCGGTGCCGAGATCGCCCGGACGGAATGGTACCGCGAAGGTCGCGTGCCGCTGCACACCCTGCGCGCGGACATCGACTACGCCCATGTCGAGGCGTCTACCGCCTACGGCATCATCGGGATCAAGACCTGGATCTTCAAAGGCGAGATCATGGAGCATGACCCGGGCGCCCGCGACCGCAAGCACCAGGAACTTCAAGACGGCCCAGCACCTCGCGGTGCCGGCGGTCGCCGGTAAGGAGCAGATAGATGCTACAGCCAAAACGGACGAAATTCCGCAAGCAGTTCAAGGGCTCGATCAAGGGCATGGCAAAGGGCGGGTCCGACCTGAACTTTGGCACCTACGGCCTGAAGGCGCTGCAGCCCGAGCGTGTGACAGCACGTCAGATCGAAGCGGCACGCCGCGCCATGACGCGCCACATGAAGCGTCAGGGCCGCGTCTGGATCCGTATCTTCCCGGACGTCCCGGTGACCTCCAAGCCCGTCGAAGTACGTATGGGTAAGGGTAAGGGCTCCGTCGACTTCTGGGCAGCCAAGGTCAAGCCGGGCCGGATCATGTTCGAAATCGACGGTGTCGGTGACGACGTGGCCCGCGAGGCGCTCCGCCTCGCCGCGATGAAGCTGCCGATCAAGACACGCGTTGTTGTCAGGGAAGACTGGTAAGTCTTCTCTGAAGATCCAGAGACAGGAAGCCCCCGCTGTCGATACAGCGGGGGCTTTCTATTTGCCTACCTTCGTTCCAGCCACTTGCGCAGCGATACCTCCCATATGATATATAGCAATGAGCGCCTCTTAGTGTGTGAGTGGAGAACATGGCGAACAACACCAAAAAAACCGTTGTAAAAGGGGGCTGGATCTCCCGCGACGCAAAAGACGGTAGGTTGATTGCAGTCGGGACGAACACATATACGTCGAAAAGTAACCCGAAAACGGTTAAGACGATCAAGGAGGTCTCCAGCAAGCGAGGCGTTGCGTTGCAGCGACTGGCGGATCGGTAGACGCCATTACGGGTAACACTCGCTGACGCGTTGACCGCTCACGATGAAGCACTGACCTATGGTGGTCGTGATGGCGTTTCCAGTCTTCACCTCATACAGTCAGCAATATCGAGGCCTTACTCCGGATATCATCATTCCATCGCGGCAAAGGCTTCTGCGCTGTTGGAAAGCATGGTTGGCAATCACGGGTTCATAGACGGCAACAAGCGCACAGCCTGGATTTTGGTAGAGCTGCTGATTGAACGAAGCGGCTATACGCTTGATGTTTCGGATGATGAACCGGTTGATGATTTCGTCGTCGCCGTTGCAAGTAATGCGCTTGGATTTCCAGAAATCAGGCTTTGGTTAGAAAGTCGAATAGTCCCCGCAAGCTAAAGTTCCACTGATTGCCCACTACAATCTACACGCTTTTCCCGCCCAATCCCCTGCCCTCCTGCCCTGTCTGCTCCGCCCCGCAGGCCTGCAATAGACCCCATCAGGCCCGATTGGCGGATGGCCCCTAGACCTTCCCCCCGAAACGCGAAGGGCCGCCCCTGGGGCGGCCCTTGCTTGTTTCTGCACGCGGCGGTGCGCCCTTGCGGGCGCGCCACGGTATCAGTCGGTGATCTTCGACACGACGCCCGCGCCGACGGTCCGGCCGCCTTCACGGATGGCAAAGCGCAGGCCCTGCTCCATCGCGATCGGCGCGATCAGCTCCACGTTGAAGCTCACGTTGTCGCCGGGCATCACCATCTCGGTGCCTTCGTTCAGGTTCACCGTGCCGGTCACGTCCGTCGTGCGGAAGTAGAACTGCGGACGGTAGTTCGCGAAGAACGGCGTGTGACGGCCACCCTCTTCCTTGGTCAGGATGTAGGCTTCGGCCTCGAACTTGGTGTGCGGCGTCACCGAACCGGGCTTGCACAGCACCTGGCCGCGCTCCACGCCTTCACGCTCGATCCCGCGCAGCAGCGCGCCGATGTTGTCGCCCGCTTCACCGCGGTCCAGCAGCTTGCGGAACATCTCGACGCCCGTGCAGGTCGTCTTCTTGGTGTCGCGGATGCCGACGATCTCGATCTCGTCGCCCACGTTGATCACACCACGCTCCACGCGGCCGGTCACAACCGTGCCACGGCCGGAGATCGAGAACACGTCCTCGACCGGCATCAGGAACGGCTGGTCAACCGCACGCTCCGGCGTCGGGATGTACTCGTCCACGGCCGCCATCAGCTTCTTGATCGACTCCTCGCCGATCTCCGGGTTCTCGCCGTTCATCGCCGCCAGCGCAGAGCCCGGGATCACCGGGATGTCGTCGCCGGGATACTCGTAGGACGACAGCAGCTCGCGGATCTCCATCTCCACCAGCTCCAGCAGCTCCTCGTCGTCCACCTGGTCGACCTTGTTCATGTAGACGACCATCGCCGGGATGCCCACCTGGCGGCCCAGCAGGATGTGCTCGCGCGTCTGCGGCATCGGGCCGTCGGCCGCGTTCACCACCAGGATCGCGCCGTCCATCTGCGCCGCACCCGTGATCATGTTCTTGACGTAGTCCGCGTGGCCGGGGCAGTCGACGTGCGCGTAGTGACGGTTCTCCGTCTCGTACTCAACGTGCGCGGTCGAGATCGTGATCCCGCGCGCCTTCTCTTCCGGCGCACCGTCGATCTGGTCATACGCCCGGAAATCGCCGAAGTACTTCGTGATCGCCGCCGTCAGCGTCGTCTTGCCGTGGTCGACGTGACCGATCGTGCCGATGTTCACGTGCGGTTTCGTACGTTCAAACTTTGCCTTTGCCATGGTGTGGCTCCTTTATGTGGTCTTTATCCGGGCAGCCCCGGCGCATTTGAAGTGAAGGTCCCGGCCCGGAGGCCGGGGTGACCCAAACCCGAAGGCTCAGGCGAATTTGGATTGAATCTCGTCCGAGATGTTCTGCGGCACGGCTTCGTAGTGGTCGAACTGCATGGTGAAGTTCGCCCGACCCGACGACATGGACCGCAGGGTGTTGATGTAGCCGAACATGTTCGCCAGCGGCACGAAGGCATCGATGGCGATCGCGTTGCCACGGGTATCCTGCCCCTGCACCTGGCCCCGACGCGAGGTCAGGTCACCGATGATGCCGCCGGTATATTCCTCGGGCGTCACCACTTCGACCTTCATGATCGGCTCGAGCAGCTTCGCCCCCGCCTTCTTCATGCCTTCGCGCATCCCCATCCGTGCGGCGATTTCGAACGCCAGCACCGAGGAGTCCACGTCGTGGAACTTGCCGTCGATCAGCGCCACCTTGAAGTCGATGACCGGGAAGCCCGCCAGCGGACCGGAGTCCATGACCGACTTGATCCCCTTTTCGACGCCCGGGATGTATTCCTTGGGCACGGCACCGCCGACGATGCGGCTCTCGAAGGAGAAGCCCTCGCCCGGTTCGGTCGGGGTGATGATCATCTTCACCTCGGCGAACTGGCCCGATCCACCCGACTGTTTCTTGTGGGTGTAGGTGATCTCGGCCTCGCGGCTGACGGTCTCGCGGTAGGCAACCTGCGGCGCACCGATGTTCGCCTCGACCTTGAACTCCCGCTTGAGGCGGTCGACGAGGATGTCGAGGTGCAGTTCGCCCATGCCCTTCATGATGGTCTGACCGCTCTCGATGTCGGTCTCCACCCGGAAGGACGGGTCTTCCGCTGCCAGACGCGCCAGGCCCTGGCTCATCTTTTCCTGGTCGTTCTTGGTCTTCGGCTCGACCGCGATCTCGATCACCGGATCGGGGAAGGTCATCGTTTCCAGAACCACCTGCTCTTTCGGGTCGCACAGCGTGTCCCCCGTGGTGGTGTCCTTCAGACCGGCCAGCGCGATGATGTCGCCGGCGAAAGCCTCTTCGATTTCCTCGCGGTTGTTCGAGTGCATCATCATCATGCGGCCGATGCGCTCTTTCTTGCCCTTGGTCGAGTTCTGGATGGTATCGCCCTTCTTCAGCACGCCCGAATAGATGCGGGTGAAGGTCAGCGAACCCACGAAGGGGTCGTTCATGATCTTGAACGCCAGGCCCGAGAACGGCATGGAATCGTCCGCGCGGCGCGGGATGTTCCGGGTTTCCGTTTCATCTTCCGGCGCGAAGCCCATGTAGTCCACAACGTCCAGCGGGCTGGGCAGATAGTCAACCACGGCGTTCAGCAGCGGCTGCACGCCCTTGTTCTTGAACGCGGAACCGCCGAGAACCGGCACGAAGGACAGCGACAGCGTGCCCTTGCGGATCAGTTTCCGCAGGGTCGGGATGTCGGGCTCGTTGCCTTCCAGGTATTCCATCATCGCGTCGTCGTCCATTTCGACGGCGTTCTCGATCAGCTTGGCGCGCCATTCGTCGGCCTGATCCTTCAGGCTGTCGCGGATCGGCTGACGGGTCCAGGATGCACCCAGGTCCTCGCCTTTCCAGGTCCACTCTTCCATGGTCACCAGGTCGATGATGCCTTCCAGCTCGTTCTCGGCGCCGATCGGCATGGCGATCGGAACGGCCTTGGCACCGGTCCGGCTTTCGATCATCGCGACGCAGTTGAAGAAGTCGGCGCCGATCTTGTCCATCTTGTTGACGAACACGATCCGCGGCACCTTGTACCGGTCGGCCTGACGCCAGACGGTCTCGGTCTGGGGCTCCACACCGGCGTTGGCGTCCAGCACGCAGATGGCACCGTCAAGCACAGCCAGCGAACGCTCGACTTCGATGGTGAAGTCCACGTGGCCGGGAGTGTCGATGATGTTCATGCGGAACTTGGTGTCGTCGGTCCCTTCCTTGGTCGGGTCTTCCTGCCACTGCCAGAAGGTCGTGGTCGCGGCGGAGGTGATGGTGATCCCGCGTTCCTGCTCCTGCTCCATCCAGTCCATCGTGGCGGCACCGTCGTGCACTTCGCCGATGTTGTGGCTCTTGCCGGTGTAGAACAGGATGCGCTCGGAGCAGGTCGTCTTGCCGGCGTCGATGTGCGCCATGATGCCGAAGTTGCGGTAGCGTTGAAGCGGATAGTCGCGTGCCATTGGGAAGTGTCCTCAGAGGTCTTGCGTTAAGGAGTGTCAGGGGCACGGCGGATCCGCGCCCCGATCTTCGGGTGTATTACCAGCGGTAGTGGCTGAAGGCCTTGTTGGCATCTGCCATCTTGTGGGTATCTTCGCGCTTTTTCACGGCGGTGCCGCGGGACTGGACGGCGTCCAGAAGCTCACCGGCAAGACGCTCTTCCATGGTGTTCTCGTTGCGGGCCCGGCTTGCCTTGATCAGCCAGCGGATCGCCAGGGCCTCACGGCGCTCGGGGCGCACTTCGACCGGCACCTGGTAGGTGGCACCACCGACGCGGCGCGAACGCACTTCGACGGAGGGTTTGATGTTGTCCAGGGCTTCGTGGAACACCTCGATGGGGGCACGCTTGATCTTGTCCTCGACGCGGGTCATCGCGTTGTAGACGATCCGCTCGGCGACGGATTTCTTGCCGTCGATCATCAGGTTGTTCATGAACTTGGTCAGGACCAGATCACCGTACTTGGCGTCTGGCAGGACTTCGCGTTTTTCAGCGGCGTGGCGGCGTGACATGTCTCTGTCTTCCTTTATGCGGGTGGTGCGCAGTTCGTGCGCACCCTACGATGGGATGGTTGGGTGCGCAGTGGCTGCGCACCGACGCGGGCGTTACTTCGGACGCTTCGCACCGTACTTGGAGCGGCGCTGCTTGCGGTCCTTGACGCCTTGCGTGTCCAGAACACCGCGCAGGATGTGGTAACGCACACCCGGAAGGTCTTTCACCCGGCCGCCGCGGATCAGCACGACGGAGTGTTCCTGGAGGTTGTGGCTTTCACCGGGAATGTAGCTGATGACCTCGAAGCCGTTGGTCAGGCGCACCTTGGCAACCTTACGCATGGCCGAGTTCGGCTTCTTCGGTGTGGTGGTGTACACGCGGGTACAGACGCCACGCTTCTGCGGGCATTCCTGCAGGTGCATGGATTTCGAGTATTTACGCTTTGGCTGCCGCGGCTTGCGGATCAGCTGTTGGATCGTTGGCATTCCGGATTATCCCCGTTCTGTCTCACATCAGGTGCACGAGGAACACCCCATGCGGTTTCGATTTCGTCGCCTTGCCTTTGGCAAAGCAAAAACACCGCAACGTTCCCGTACCGAGGTAAACGAGGCGGTGGGGCTACAGAGGACCGGATCAGCATTAGACCGGGTCTTGACCACTTGGCTTATGAATTCGGGATTGCGGGGGTGGCCCACGTCCCGGATAGCGCGCGTATATGGCGTCGGGCGCGGGGTGTCAACAGGCCGGGCGCATCCCGGGCGACACATGCGCGGTTGCAAGCGCGGCCTCTGCGCCTGCATATTCAGCCGGACCGCCCGCACCAGTTGGAGGAGACCCCCATGCAGGCCATCGGACTTTGCCGCTTCTCCTATCCCGCCCTCGGAGGGTTTCAGGTCGAGCACGAGGACATCGACGATCGGATCGCCTATCTCTACGCCGACGCGCGTCTGGAAGAAAGGTTCCGACTGCTCGAAACCGTGGCACTCCCCTGCCTGCGCGCGCAGACGGATCCCGACTTCAGCCTTATCATCGTCATCGGTGACCAGTTTCCCAAACACCACGAAAAAAGGCTCGAGGGCTTGATCGCCGACCTTCCCCAGGCCCTGATTCACAAGGAGCCGCCCCGCAACCAGCGCGAGGTGATGAAGGAGATCCTGAATGACGCGCGGATCAACCCGGCGGAGCCCTGTCTCCAGTTCCGCTACGACGATGACGACGCCGTCGCCGTCAACTTCATCGCCAAGCTGCGGCGGGCGGTGGCCGACGGATCGGCGCTGATCGGCGGCAACCGTACCTTCGCCTATGACTGGAACCGCGGGTTCGTGGCCGAGTTCGGGCCGAACGGCATCGCGGCAGTCGACATGTTCCGACAGTTCTACGTCGCATCGCTGGGCATGTACATCAAGGGCAACTGCAGCCAGACCATCATGAACTTCGCCCACGAGAAGATTCCCCGCTTCATGCCGGCGCTCAGTTTCTCGGACCCCGACATGTGGGTGCGCAGCCACAACGGCTTCAACGATTCGCGGCAGAAGAAGGTCAGACCCATTCCCGTCACCCCGCTGACAGCCAAGCAGGAGCAGATGTTTCGCAACCGCTTCGCCATCGACGCGGAACACGTGCGGCGGGTGTTCTCAGCCGCGTGACACCTTGCGTTCCCGGTAGAAGGTGAAGACACCGGTCACCACGACGATGCCCGCCCCGAGGAGCGTGAGCCATCCCGGCCACTCGCCGAAAACGAACCAGCCCATGATGAGCGCCCAGACCAGCCCGGTGTAGCGAAAGGGCGCGGTAAATGACACGTCGCCCACCCGCATCACCCAGATCGACAGGAAGTATCCGGCCATGACGGCCACGGCCGAACCGACGATCAGGAACCAGATGTGCGAGGGAACGGCGACCCATGCCCCGGTCAGCGACACGAGGCCGAAAGCCGTCATCACAGAGGCCGCCGTGCTCAGCGCGACGGTCATGGAGGGCACCGTGGGCGAAAGCTGGCGGGTGATCAGGTCACGCGCGGTCACCCCGATCATCGCTAGCAACGCGTAGGCCGACCAGATGTCGAACCCCGCGGCGCCCGGTTTCACGATCAGCAAGACCCCGAAGAACCCGATGATGATCGCCGCGAAACGCCGCCAGCCGACGGCCTCGCGCAGGAACAGCGCCGAGGCGAGCGTGACAGCCAGAGGGACCACCTGCATCACCGCGTTGAGATTGGCGAGCGGCATGTGGAACAGCGCCGTGAGGAAGAAGTAGGACACCACCACCTCCGACACGGCACGCGCGCCGATCAGCACCCAGTCGCGGCGCGCGATATCGAAATGCATCGTGCCGATCCGGCCTTTCGTCGCCAGCATGAGGGTACAGGTCAGAAACGATCTGAGAAAGATCAGCTGCGCGAGAGGAACGTCGCCGGCCGTCAGCTTGAGCATCGTGTCGTTCAGCGTGAAAGCGGCCATAGAGGCTGTCATCAAGAGGGCGCCAAGCAGGGTGGGTGACATACTGTGGCGACCTTCGACAACGTGCAACTGCCGCACATTAGGCCGCGCCTCGGGCCAGTTACAATCCCTGCCGGATTGCCCCCCTTCCCAAAGCAAAAGCCCCCGTCACCTGCGGTAACGGGGGCCATGCATCGACTTGTGCGATCAGGTCAATCGCGGCTTTCGTCGTCCACGATCACGGTGTCGAAGACATCTCCGCCGACCACGTCGTCGTCCGCTTCGGGCGCGGCGAGGCGCGCGGCCTGCTCTGCCTCTTCGCGGCGTGCTTCGATGACCACGTTGTCACGGTCCTGTGCAACCTTGCGCATCTGCATGGTCGCACCGCCCGTACCCGCCGGGATCAGGCGACCCACGATCACGTTCTCCTTCAGACCGACAAGCTTGTCCTTCTTGCCCTGAACCGAAGCCTCGGTCAGCACGCGCGTGGTTTCCTGGAAGGACGCAGCCGAGATGAACGACCGGGTCTGCAGCGAGGCTTTCGTGATGCCCAGCAGGATCGGTTCGCCCTTGGCCGGACGACCGCCCTTCTTGATCGCCTTCTCGTTGGCCAGATCGAACTCCTGCTTGTCGACGTGTTCGCCCTTCAGCAGCGTGGTTTCGCCCGAATCCTGGACCTCCCACTTCTGCAGCATCTGGCGCACGATCACCTCGATGTGCTTGTCGTTGATCTTCACGCCCTGCAGGCGGTAGACGTCCTGCACCTCGTCGATCATGTAGTCTGCCAAGGCCTCGACACCCATGATCGCAAGGATGTCATGAGGCGCCGGGTTGCCGTCCATGATGTAGTCGCCCTTCTGCACGAAGTCACCTTCCGCAACCGGAATGTGCTTGCCCTTGGGCACCATGTACTCGACCCGGTGATCCGGATCGTCCGCGGACTCGATCGCGATACGGCGCTTGTTCTTGTAGTCCTTGCCGTACCGGACATAACCGTCGATTTCCGCGATGATGGCGTGGTCCTTCGGGCGGCGTGCCTCGAAGAGTTCGGCCACACGCGGCAGACCACCGGTGATGTCCTTGGTCTTGGCGCCTTCGCGCGGGATACGGGCGATGACATCGCCGGCCTTCACCTCGTTGCCGTCCTCGACCGACAGGATCGCGTCCACCGACATCGGATAGGTCACCGGGTTGCCCGCATCCGTACGGACCGGCTCGCCGTCGGCATCCACCAGAATCACTTCCGGCTTCAGCTCGTTACCTTTCGGCGCCGCGCGCCAATCGATCACGATCTTCTGGGTCATGCCGGTCGCGTCGTCGGTCTCGTCCTTGACGGCGATGCCGCTGACAAGGTCGACGAACTTGGCCGTGCCCGACTTCTCGGCGATGATCGGCAGCGTGTAGGGATCCCACTCGATCAGCTTGTCGCCGCGAACCACCTTCTGGCCGTCCTTGACGAACAGGGTGGTGCCATAGCCGATCTTGTGGCTGGCCCGCTCGACGTCGTCATCACCGACGATACGCAGCTTCATGTTCCGGCCCATCACGATCACGTCGCCGTTGGCGTTCTCGATCGTCTGCGCCCCTTCGAACACGATCTTGCCCTCCTGGGAAGCCTCGAGGAAGGATTGCTGACCGCCCTGCGCCACGCCGCCGATGTGGAATGTCCGCATCGTCAGCTGGGTGCCCGGTTCGCCAATGGATTGCGCCGCGATGATGCCGACAGCCTCGCCCTGGTTGACAAGAGTGCCGCGTGCAAGGTCACGACCGTAGCACATCGCGCAGACGCCTTCCTCGGCCTCGCACGTCAGCGGGGACCGGATGCGCGCGGACTGAACCGCCGCCTCGTCGATCAGGTCCGCCATCCGCTCGTCCACGATGGAACCAGCGGCCACGATCACCTCGTCCGTGCCGGGCTTGAGGATATCCTCTGCGGCGACACGGCCCAGCAGGCGCTCGGCCAGCGACGACACGACCTCGCCATCATTGACCGCCGCTTCGGCGGTGATCGCAGCTTCGGTACCGCAATCGTGCATGCGCACGATGCAGTCCTGCGCCACGTCCACCAGACGACGCGTCAGGTAGCCCGAGTTCGCGGTTTTCAGCGCCGTATCCGACAGACCTTTCCGCGCACCGTGGGTCGAGTTGAAGTACTCGAGAACGGTCAGACCTTCCTTGAAGTTCGAGATGATCGGGGTCTCGATGATGTCGCCGTTCGGCTTCGCCATCAGGCCGCGCATCCCGCCCAGCTGCTTCATCTGCGTGACCGAGCCACGCGCACCGGAGTGGGCCATCATGTAGACCGAATTCGGTTCCATGACGGCACCGTTTTCATCCAGCCGCTCGGCCGAGATCGAGCCCATCATGGCCTCGGTCACCTTGTCGTTACACTTCGACCAGGCGTCGACAACCTTGTTGTACTTCTCGCCCTGGGTGATCAGGCCGTCCATGTACTGCTGCTCGAAATCCTTGACCTGCTCGCGGGTCTCCTCAACGAGGCCCCACTTGCTGTCGGGGATCAGCATGTCGTCCTTGCCGAAGCTGATGCCGGCGCGGAAAGCTTCCTTGAAACCCATGGACATGATCTGGTCGCAGAAGATGACCGACTCCTTCTGGCCGCAGTAGCGATAGACGGTGTCGATGACCTGCTGCACTTCCTTCTTGCGCAGCAGACGGTTCACGAGGTCGAACGGTGCCTTCGCGTTCAGCGGCAGCAGCGCGCCCAGCCTGACGCGACCGGGGGTCGTGTCATAGCGGACCATGATCTCGTTGCCCTCGTTGTCGATCTGCTTGATCCGGGCCTTGATCTTGGAGTGCAGGTGAACCTCGCCCGCGTCGAGCGCGTGCTGCACCTCGTCCACGGTGCCAAAGACCTTGCCTTCGCCCTTCATGCCCGCGCGTTCCAGAGTGGTGTAGTAAAGACCGAGGATCATGTCCTGCGACGGCACGATGATCGGCGCACCGTTGGCGGGCGACAGGACGTTGTTCGTCGACATCATCAGAACACGCGCTTCCAGCTGCGCTTCGAGCGACAGCGGGACGTGCACGGCCATCTGGTCGCCGTCGAAGTCCGCGTTGAAGGCCGAGCAGACCAGCGGGTGAAGCTGGATCGCCTTGCCTTCGATCAGCACGGGCTCGAACGCCTGGATACCCAGGCGGTGCAGCGTCGGCGCACGGTTCAGCATGACGGGGTGCTCGCGGATGACTTCATCCAGAATATCCCAGACCTCGGGACGTTCCTTTTCCACCAGCTTCTTGGCCTGTTTCACGGTGCTGGACAGCCCCTTGGCCTCCAGCCGCGAATAGATGAACGGCTTGAACAGCTCGAGCGCCATCTTCTTGGGCAGGCCGCACTGGTGCAGCTTGAGTTCCGGCCCGGTCACGATGACCGAACGGCCCGAGAAGTCGACCCGCTTGCCCAGAAGGTTCTGGCGGAAGCGGCCCTGCTTGCCTTTCAGCATGTCCGACAGCGACTTCAGCGGGCGCTTGTTCGCACCCGTGATGACGCGGCCGCGACGGCCGTTGTCGAACAGGGCGTCGACGGACTCCTGCAGCATCCGCTTCTCGTTGCGCACGATGATGTCCGGCGCACGCAGCTCGATCAGCCGCTTCAGGCGGTTGTTCCGATTGATGACCCGGCGATACAGGTCGTTGAGGTCGGAGGTCGCGAAGCGGCCACCGTCCAGCGGCACCAGCGGGCGCAGTTCCGGCGGGATGACCGGGATCACGGTCAGGACCATCCACTCCGGGCGGTTGCCGGATTCGAGGAAGGATTCCACGACCTTCAGGCGCTTGATGATCTTCTTGGGCTTCAGCTCGCCGGTGGCTTCCTTCAGCTCCTCACGGAGCTGGTCGGCCTCTGCCTCGAGGTCGATCGCGGCCAGCATCTCGCGGATGGCTTCCGCACCGATGTTGGCGGTGAAGGCGTCCATGCCATAGGCGTCCTGGGCGTCCATGAACTCTTCCTCGGTCATCATCTGACCGTAGGTGAGGTCCGTCAGGCCCGGTTCGATCACCACGTAGTTCTCGAAGTAGAGCACGCGCTCCAGATCACGCAGCGTCATGTCCAGCATCAGGCCGATGCGGGACGGCAGCGATTTCAGGAACCAGATATGCGCGACGGGGCTGGCCAGCTCGATGTGACCCATCCGCTCGCGGCGGACCTTCTGCAGCGTGACTTCCACGCCGCATTTCTCGCAGACGACGCCGCGATACTTCATGCGCTTGTACTTGCCGCACAGGCACTCGTAGTCCTTGATCGGGCCGAAAATGCGCGCGCAGAACAGGCCGTCACGCTCGGGCTTGAACGTGCGGTAGTTGATCGTCTCGGGCTTCTTGATCTCACCGAAGGACCACGACAGGATCCGCTCCGGCGACGCCAGAGAGACCTTGATCTCGTCGAACACCTTGGGGGGAGTCAGCGGGTTGAACGGGTTGTTTGTCAGTTCCTGGTTCATTTTCAAATCCTTGAAAGGGGTGCTTTGGGGGTGACGGAGGCGCCGATCTTTTCGAAAAGATCGGCCCGGACTTTTTGGAAAGTCCGGTTACGCCTCACTCATCCTCCTCCGCATCCAGGAGTTCCATATTCAGGCCGAGGCCGCGCACTTCCTTGACGAGCACGTTGAAGCTCTCCGGAATGCCCGCTTCGAAATTGTCCTCGCCCTTGACGATGCTTTCATAGACCTTGGTCCGGCCCGCGACGTCGTCCGACTTCACCGTCAGCATTTCCTGCAGGGTGTAGGCGGCACCGTAGGCTTCCAGCGCCCAGACCTCCATCTCGCCGAAACGCTGGCCGCCGAACTGCGCCTTGCCGCCCAGCGGCTGCTGGGTCACGAGGCTGTAAGGCCCGGTCGACCGCGCGTGGATCTTGTCGTCCACGAGGTGGTGCAGTTTCAGCAGGTACTTGACGCCGACGGTCACGGGGCGGGCGAACTGCTCGCCGGTGCGGCCGTCGAACAGGATCGACTGCCCGGAAGTGTCGAAACCGGCCCGCGCGAGCGAGTCGTTGACGTCAGCTTCCTTGGCCCCGTCGAAGACCGGCGTCGCGATCGGCACACCGCGTGTCACGTTGCCCGCCGCTTCGATCAGCGTCTCCTCGTCCATGCCTTCGATACCCTCGGCATACACGTCCTCGCCGTAGGCGTGGCTCATCGCCTCGCGCACCGGGGTCAGGTCTCCGGACCGGCGGTACTCCTGCAGCGCCTCGTCGATGTTCAGACCCAGACCGCGTGCGGCCCAGCCCATGTGCGTCTCGAGGATCTGGCCGACGTTCATGCGCGACGGCACGCCCAGCGGGTTGAGGCAGAAGTCGACCGGCGTCCCGTCCGCAAGGAACGGCATGTCCTCCATCGGGACCACCTTGGAGATCACGCCCTTGTTGCCGTGGCGCCCGGCCATCTTGTCGCCCGGCTGCAGCTTGCGCTTCACCGCGACGAAGACCTTGACCATCTTCATCACGCCCGGGGGCAGGTCGTCGCCGCGACGGACCTTTTCGACCTTGTCCTCGAACCGCGCGTCCAAGGCCCGTTTCTGGATCTCGTACTGCTCGTTCAGGGCTTCCACGATCTTGGCGTCGTCCTCGTCCTCCAGCGCAAGCTGCCACCACTGACCACGGGTCAGCTGGTCGTCCAGCAGCTCCTCGGTGATCTGGCTGTTCGCCTTCACGCCCTTCGGACCCTTCACCGCGACCTTGCCAAGGATCATCTCGCGCAAGCGCGCATAGATGTTCCGGTCAAGGATCGCCAGCTCGTCGTCCCGGTCACGGGCCAGACGTTCGACTTCCTCGCGCTCGATCTGCAGGGCGCGCTCGTCCTTCTCGACGCCGTGGCGGTTGAAGACGCGCACCTCGACGACCGTGCCGAAGTCGCCCGGCTTGACCCGCAGCGACGTGTCGCGCACGTCCGAAGCCTTCTCGCCGAAGATCGCGCGCAGCAGTTTCTCCTCGGGCGTCATCGGGCTTTCGCCCTTGGGCGTGATCTTGCCCACAAGGATGTCGCCCGGCTCGACGTCCGCGCCGATGTACACGATGCCCGCCTCGTCGAGGTTGCGCAGGGCTTCCTCGCCGACGTTGGGGATGTCGCGGGTGATCTCTTCCGGCCCGAGCTTAGTGTCACGCGCGGCGACTTCGAATTCCTCGATGTGGATCGAGGTGAAGACGTCGTCGCGGGAAATCCGCTCGGAAATCAGGATCGAGTCCTCGTAGTTGTAGCCGTTCCACGGCATGAAGGCGACGACCACGTTCTTGCCGAGCGCCAGTTCACCCATGTCGGTGGACGGACCGTCCGCGATGACCTGGCCCTTGGTGACCGTCTCGCCCACCTTCACCAGCGGACGCTGGTTGATGCAGGTGTTCTGGTTCGACCGCTGGAACTTGCGCATCCGGTAGATGTCCACGCCGGCATCGCCCAACTCGAGGTCTTCCGTGGCGCGGATCACGATCCGGCTTGCATCGACCTGGTCAATGATGCCTGCGCGACGGGCCATGTAGGCGGCACCGGAGTCCCGCGCCACGACCTCTTCGATCCCGGTGCCGACCAGCGGCGCCTCGGCCTGCAGCAGCGGCACGGCCTGACGCTGCATGTTCGAACCCATCAGGGCGCGGTTGGCGTCGTCGTTTTCCAGGAACGGGATCAGCGACGCCGCAACCGAGACCAGCTGCTTGGGCGACACGTCGATCAGATCGACGCTTTCGGTCGGCGCAAGGGTGTAGTCGCCGGACTGGCGGGTGTTCACCATCTCGTTCGTGAACCGGCCCTCATCGTCCAGCGAGGCGTTGGCCTGTGCCACGGTGTGGCGCATTTCCTCTGTCGCGGACATGTAGTGGACCTCGTCGGTCACCTTGCTGTCCTTCACGACCCGGTACGGGGTCTCGATGAAGCCGTACTTGTTCACGCGGGCAAAGGTGGCCAGCGAGTTGATCAGACCGATGTTCGGACCTTCCGGCGTTTCGATCGGGCACATGCGACCATAGTGGGTCGGGTGCACGTCGCGCACCTCGAAGCCCGCGCGTTCGCGCGTCAGACCGCCCGGCCCGAGCGCCGACAGGCGACGCTTGTGCGTCACTTCGGACAGCGGGTTGGTCTGGTCCATGAACTGCGACAGCTGCGAAGAACCGAAGAATTCGCGCACGGCCGCCGCGGCCGGTTTCGCGTTGATCAGGTCCTGCGGCATGACGGTGTCGATCTCGACCGAGGACATGCGCTCCTTGATCGCGCGCTCCATCCGCAGCAGGCCGACGCGATACTGGTTCTCCATCAGCTCGCCGACCGAACGCACCCGGCGGTTGCCGAGGTGGTCGATATCGTCGATGTCGCCGCGCCCGTCGCGCAGGTCCACCAGCGCCTTGATGCAGGCCACGATATCCTCGCGGCGTAGCGTGCGCACGGTGTCTTCCGCGTCGAGGTTGAGACGCATGTTCATCTTGACCCGGCCCACGGCGCTGAGGTCATACCGCTCTGAGTCGAAGAACAGCGTGTCGAACAGCGCGCTTGCGGCTTCCACGGTGGGAGGCTCGCCGGGACGCATGACGCGGTAGATGTCCATGAGCGCGGTGTCGCGGTTCATGTTCTTGTCCTGCGCCATGGTGTTTCGCATGTACGGGCCGACATTGATGTTGTCGATGTCCAGCAGCGGAATCTCGGTGATGCCCGCGTCGATCAGCTCTTTCGCGGTGCCGCCGATCAGCGTGCCGTCCTTGTCGTATTCCAGGGACAGTTCGTCACCGGCCTCGACATAGATCGCGCCGGTCTCTTCGTTGATGATGTCCTTGGCCACGAACTTGCCGTTGATGTGATCGAAGGGCAGCAGCAGCTCCTTGACGGTGCCCTCGTCGATCAGCTTCTTCACGGCGCGCGGCGTGACCTTCTTGCCCGCTTCGAACAGGACTTCGCCCGATGCGGCGTCCACGATGTCGTATGTCGGCCGGGTACCGCGCACGCGCTCGGGGAAGAACGGCGCAACCCAGCCCTTGTTCTTCTGCAGGGAGTAGGTGATCGTGTTGTAATAAGCATTCATGATGCCTTCCTGGTCCAGCCCAAGCGCGTAAAGCAGGGTGGTCACAGGCAGCTTGCGGCGACGGTCGATGCGCGCAAACACGATGTCCTTGGCATCGAATTCGAAGTCGAGCCAGGAGCCGCGGTAGGGAATGATGCGGCAGGCGAACAGCAGCTTGCCCGAGGAATGGGTCTTGCCCTTGTCGTGGTCAAAGAACACGCCCGGCGAGCGATGCATCTGGGAGACGATCACGCGCTCGGTCCCGTTCACGATGAACGTGCCGTTCGGGGTCATCAGGGGCATGTCGCCCATGAAGACGTCCTGTTCCTTGATGTCCTTGACGGACTTGGCGCCGGTGTCCTCGTCCACATCGAAAACGATCAGGCGCAGCGTCACCTTCAGCGGCGCGGAATAGGTCATGTCGCGCTGCTGGCATTCCTCGACGTCGTACTTGGGCTTTTCGAGCTCGTACTTCACGTATTCGAGAACGGAAGTCTCGTTGAAATCCTTGATTGGAAAGACCGACTGGAAAACACCCATGATCCCCTCACCGTCGGTGGGGGTCTCGGCATCGCCGGAATTCAGGAAAAGGTCATAAGAAGATTTCTGAACCTCGATCAGGTTCGGCATTTCCAGCACTTCGCGGATTTTGCCATAATATTTACGCAGACGTTTCTGGCCAAGGAAGGATTGTGCCATGTGTCGTGTCACCTTTCGATTCTCTCACCGAGCGCGACCTCACCGGGGCCGTGAGGCGCTGCTCTAAGAGCGGAGCGTTCCGGTCAATGCTGGGATGCGTCCCACCGCACCCCTTCCGACCTATGTACCTCTCCAGAAGGAGGCTTTCGGCGAAAGCATCCTTCAAGACAGGTTTGGCTGGACAGGACAAATGCCCCGTCCAGCCACCATTTTTCCGGGACTTGCCGAAATCCGCGAAGATTCCGGCCCGATCCTGCAAACAGGACCGGCGCCCGCAATGACCTATCAGGCCAGCTCGACTTCCGCGCCTGCGGCTTCCAGCTTGCTCTTGATGTCTTCTGCTTCCGCTTTGTCGACACCTTCCTTGATCTTGCCGCCGGCTTCGACCAGGTCCTTGGCTTCTTTCAGGCCCAGACCGGTGATGCCGCGCACTTCCTTGATCACGTTGATCTTGGATGCGCCCGCGTTCTTCAGAACGACGTCGAATTCGGTTTTCTCTTCTTCGGCAGCGCCACCACCGTCAGCAGGACCGGCCATCATCACTGCGCCGCCTGCTGCGGGCTCGATGCCGTATTCGTCCTTGAGGATGGTTTTCAGTTCTTGTGCTTCCAGCAGGGTCAGACCAACGATCTCTTCTGCCAGTTTCTTCAGATCAGCCATGTTCAGCTCTTTCCGTTAACGATATGTGTGTTCCAACGTGTTGTTTCAACCAGCACGCCGATAAGACGAATTGCTTACGCAGCCTTGTCCTCGATGGTGGACAGGATGGATGCGATGTTGCTTGCAGGTGCGCCAATGGCCCCGGCGATGTTCGATGCAGGTGCGCCCAGCATGCCCGCGACGGTGGAGATAAGCTCCTCCCGCGAAGGCATCTTGGACACGGATTCCACACCGGCCACGTCGAGTGCGTTCTCACCCATCGCACCGCCAAGGATCACGAACTTTTGGTTCTCCTTGGCGAAATCCTGAGCAACCTTGGCCGCGGCCACGGGATCCTCAGAATAGGTCAGAACGGTCATGCCCGTCAGAAGGTCGGTGATGCTTGCGCAGGGCTTTCCTTCAAGGGCGATCTTGGCGAGCCTGTTCTTGGCAACACGCACGGCCCCGCCAGCGTTACGAGCACGCGCGCGAAGGTCCTGCATTTCAGCAACTGTCAGACCGGTGTAGTGGGCGACCACGACAACGCCAGAGCTTTCAAAGATCTGGCCGAGTTCGTCGACCAACTGTTCTTTTTGTGCTCTATCCACAGTTTCACTCCAGTAAGGGAGGGTTGCCCCTCCGGCTCAGTTTTGCCGGGACTGTTGGGCCCCGACTTTCGGGTCCTTACGGGGGCCGGACGGGTTGCCGCGGAGGCCCAGAGGGGCTGTCCGAAGAAAATCTGCCGTTTCCCGTCTCAGGCAGGAATTATGCCGGATAAATCTCCGGCACCCACCGTCTCGGACGAAAAGCACAAAAGCGCGACGAATCGCGCTTTGTGCCTGAGCCGGTGGATAAACGCTTGACCGGGGATTTCCAACCCCCAAACGACCTGCGCCGAAAGAATGGCGGTCTTTGTCGTGGCGCCCCCTGTCGCGCCGTGAAGGCAGTATTCCGGATCAGCCCGCAAGGCGCAAGGGTTCTTCGACCGGAGCGAAATACCGGCCGACGATCCCGGCCATGTCTACGTCAAGATCGAGAAGGAGCCCGTTCGTCTTCATCAGGTCATGCTGACTTGGGGTGATCTGGTGCAGGCCGCTCCACAGGAAACGCAGCTTGCGTTCCCGGCCCAGCTTCACCAGCCGGTGCATCCGCGCCAGCAGCATGTCGCGCCGCCCGTTGCGGAACGCCTTCAGCCGGAAGTCCGCCTTGCGCCGCCAATCGGCGTAGTTCAGGAAATAGAAGTGCAGCAGGGCGCATCCGTCGTCCAGCGCAAGCGCCCCATCGGTGATCCGTTTCCCGTCCGCATCGACGAACCAGTGCGGATGCGCGCGGGAGACTTCCAGACCGGCGCGGGTCAATGTCTTGCCGGTGACATGGCCGGCAAACCCGCGGTTGCGGTTCATGAAGACGGCAAAATTCCCGAAGACCTGGTCCAGCATGTCGCCGTCGATGAAACGACGGAACAGCAGCTTTTCGGGTTCCTGCGGATAGTTCACGTATTCGACGGGGCGGATCACCACCGACCTCTGCGTTTCGGGCAGCGCCTTCAGCATCTCGGAGATCGGGCGGTCGTTCGACCACAGCAGTTCGTCGCCATCGACGACCGCGACCCAGCCGTCCTCGATCTGCCGGTAGGCATGCATGATCGCGGCGTTCTGGCGTTTCGTGAAATTCGCGACCTCCAGCACGCCCAGCTCTTCCCAGAAGGCATCGGTGCAGGGGGTGGCGATGACCCTTTCCCCGAACTGGCGCATCGCGTCGATACCCGGATCCTGCGGATCATCGAAGTAAAGGTGGATGCGGTCCGCGCCTTGGTGAAGATGCCACGCCACGAAACGCTCAAGGACTTCGCGGGGTTCGCGAAGGATGGTCACGATCGACCACTTGCCTGCTGCCATACTGCCTCGATCGCCGCTTTGCGCGGCCTCTTGATTGGTTCGAGATCAGCCTTGGCTGGAAATGTGGCGACAATTGGGCGGTCTCGCCACTCCTGCCTCAAGCGCGGCGTTCGCGCCACAGCAGCATGTGAAGGATCCGGAATTCGAAAGGGGCGGTGACATCGCCACCGCCCCTTCGATCCTTTACCAGTGCCCGGAAATCAGGCCTGGCCGGTCATCGCGTCATCGACCGCGACCGAGATACCCGGGCCCATGGTGGAGCTCAGGTTGATCTTCTTCATGTAGGTGCCCTTGGCGCCTGCCGGCTTGGCCTTGGCGACCGCACCGACGAAGGCACGAATGTTCTCGGCCAGCTTGGCTTCGTCGAAGCTCAGCTTGCCGACGCCGGCGTGCACGACGCCGCCCTTCTCGGCCTTGAACTGCACCTGACCACCCTTGGCGGCCTCGACGGCCTCCTTGATGTCCATGGTCACGGTTCCGACCTTGGGGTTCGGCATCAGGTTGCGCGGGCCCAGCACCTTGCCCAGACGGCCGACGATCGGCATCATGTCGGGCGTCGCGATGCAGCGATCGAATTCGATCTTGCCGGACTGCACGGTTTCCATCAGGTCTTCGGCACCAACGATGTCCGCACCGGCCTTCTCGGCTTCCTCGGCCTTGGGACCGCGTGCGAACACGGCGACGCGCATGGTCTTGCCGGTGCCGTTGGGCAGGCCGACAACGCCGCGCACCATCTGGTCCGCGTGGCGGGGGTCGACGCCGAGGTTCATGGCGATCTCCATGGTCTCGTCAAACTTGACCTTGGAATTACTCTTGATCAGCGCGACGGCCTCTTCGACGGTCACGTCTTCCTTGCCGGCGAATGCTTCGCGGGCGGCGACAGTACGTTTTGCAAGCTTTGCCATCTTACTTCACCTCGATGCCCATGGACTTCGCCGAGCCCAGAATGATCTTCATCGCCGCTTCGACGTCGTTCGCGCTCAGGTCGGCGGCTTTCGCCTCGGCGATCTCGCGCAGCTGCTTGGTGGTGACGGTGCCGACGGTTTCGCGCGACGGCGTTTTCGCGCCGGAGTTCACCTTGGCCGCCTTCTTCAGGTAGTAGGACGCCGGGGGCGTCTTGATGTCCATGGTGAAGGACTTGTCCTGATAGTAGCTGATGACGGTCGGGCACGGTGCGCCGGGCTCCATGTCAGCCGTCTTGGCGTTGAACGCCTTGCAGAATTCCATGATGTTGATGCCGCGCTGACCCAGTGCGGGGCCCACGGGTGGGGACGGGTTCGCTTGCCCCGCCTTCACTTGCAACTTCATCGTACCGACGAGTTTCTTGGCCATGTCAGGCCTCCTTTCGAACAACCCTGCAGCGCGCCGCAGGGGGTGGATGTCGCGTGGTGCGGTCCGGGTTTCGCGAAACCGTCGCCTCCCACGTATGAATCGCCCTTGCGGGCAACGCGCGGGAGATAACCGAGATGCCCGCCCTTGGCAAGGGTCGCCTCAGCCGCCGCCCATCCGGCGCAGCAAGTCGCGCGCCGCCGTCCCGTAACCTTCCGGGTCTTGCAGGGCCATCGCCTCGAGCGCCGGCTCCATCCCATCCGCGGGCGGCGAATTTTCGGTGATGCACATCCAGGCAACATCGAGGTGACCCGCCCGGACAAAGCGCAAAACCATGGCGGGATCGCGGTCGTAGTGTTCGTGCAGGTAGAACCAGAAAGCCTGTGTTCCGGGCAGAAACGCCGCCTCCGCCGGTCCCCGCAAGACGTCCATCACCCACTGTTCCACATCGAGGTCCGGCGCGATCCGGACAAGCTCGGCAAAGGGGTCGGGATCCATCGCGTCGATCCCATTCAGGAAAGCGCCCGCCACCGAACGCCGATGCTTCTGCAAATGTCGCAGGTGCTCGACAATCCGTGCCGGCGTCCAATCGTCCGGCGCCATCACCCGTTCTTCGAAGTCGGCCATCAGGCTGCCGATGAATCTTGCCGCATGGGCGGCGACCAGCGGGTGGTCGGATTGCAGCAAGGGTAGCAGCGTATCCCGCAGGCTCTGTCCGCTCACACGCTGGCGCGCACGGTCGGTCAGACCGTGAAGCGCAAGGGCAAGGCGGAAATCCTCGCCCTGCCCGACAAGGTCCAGCCACTCCCAGAACAGGCCTTCGAACGGCGGCAACGGCAAGGTCACGGCGTCCCAGCACGGCTTCAGGTGCCGCAGCTCGGCACCCTCGGCCCGCTTGGCCAGATGATCCAGATAAGGCGTAAGAAAGCAGCGCGCCGCGTCGATATCCAGCGGAACCCAAGGCTGGGGCCGGAAATGCGCGCCACGCTCGGCGACCTCCTCGGGGTGCAATACGCGGGCGTGATCTACCGACCGCAGGATGTGATCGCGGACCTCTGCCCGACTGTCGTGAAAGCAATCGAAAATCTGCGTCTCGCAGCTCCAGCCTATCCGCTGCGGCGAGATCGCGCCCTCCTCCCGGTAGGCGATGTCGACAGGGTCGTTCAGGCCCCACAGCCGATAGAGCAGCGTAAGGTAACGCGAAAGGACGTCCGAGGGGAGCTGTACCGGGCGGGCCTCGGCCAGTCTGCGCAAACCGTCGAGAACCGTATCGGGAAAAATCGGCGGGCGTTCGCACGCCCGCTCCAGCGCGGCCAGCGTTTCCTCGAACCGGATCGAATCTCCCTGGGCAGGGAGATGACCGACCCGCGTCGTCACGCCTGCTTGTTGACCTGAGTGAATTCCAGTTCGACCGGGGTCTCACGCCCGAAGATCGACACCGACACCTTCAGGCGCTGGTTCTCGTCGTCGACCTCTTCGATCATGCCATCGAAATCCTCGAACGGGCCGTCGGCAACCTTGACCTTCTCTCCCACCTCGAAGTGGATGAGCGTGCGCGGCGCCTCTTCGCCCTCCTGAACCCGGCCCAGGATGGCCTGTACTTCCGCATCGCGCATGGGCATCGGGCGCCCCTGCGGACCAAGGAATCCGGTCACCCGGTTGATCGAGTTGATCAGGTGGTAGCCCTTGTCGGACATCTCCATGTGCACCAGCACGTAGCCGGGCATGAAACGCCGCTCCGCCGTCACCTTCTTGCCGCGGCGTACCTCGATCACTTCTTCGGTCGGCACCAGGACTTCATCGATCTGGTCCTGAAGGCCCTGCTCTTCGGCAGAGGTGCGAATCTGTTCTGCGATCTTCTTCTCGAAGTTCGACAGGACACTGACCGAATACCACCGTTTTGCCATCTGAACTCTGGTCCCTGTCTTGCGCGGCACATGCCGCCGTCTGCGTAAATCCGTCGCGTCGCCAAGGGCGCGCCTGCTGCGGCCTGAATAAAAAATCGGCGCGCAACTCGAATCGCCGCGCGCCCGTTTCAGGTCAGGCCTGCGCAATACCGCGCTCGTTGAAGTCTTTCAAGGGAGGATCGAGAAATATGCAGGCGGATACCAGCAATCGCGCGCCTAGCTGAACATCCCGAGGATACCCTGCAACCCGCCCCGGATCAGGATGTCGACGATGGCAAAGAAAACCGCCGTCAGCGCAGCGAGAATGAACACCATCACCGTCGTCAGCAATACCTCGCGCCGGGTCGGCCAGACGACCTTGCCGACTTCGGTACGCACCTGCTGGATGAACTGAAGGGGATTGGTGGTGGCCATCTACACGATCCTAAGCTTGTCTGCCCGAAGCATCTAAAGGGTGCCGACCGCGGATTCAAGCCGTAACCGGCCCGCGCCCGATCCGCTCAGGCTCCGCGCTCGCGCATCTCCGACAGGCGGCGGTCCATCGCTGCGTCATGGCGGCTGTCGGCTTCTGCCAGGTCACCGAAATCAGGAAGGTAAAGACCATCGACCGTGCCTTCGGGAAACCGGTCGAGGATCGCGTCCCACTTCATCGCGAAACTGTCCAGCTTGCGATGCAACTCGACCGCCCGGGATGGATGCCTGCGGGCATACCAACGCGCCAGGCCCATCGCCCGCCGCCAGAAGCCGTCGTATCCCAGGATCAGGAACACGCCCGTCATCACGAAGAGGCCCAGAAGGGCAAGCCCAAGCACCAGCCAGGGTCGCAGCACCACGATCAGCGCACACGCTCCGATCACGATGTGCCGCGGTGTCGGACGATACCCTGTCACCGCCGCCTTCAGGCGCCCGACACGCCCGCGGGAGGCTGGGGCGTCTGCCCGGTTCCGCGTACCACGGCGGGGCCAGACGGGGGTCGGTGCCGCGAGAGGTTCCTGCGGCGCGATCGCCTGCTGTTCCAGCAGTTCACGCTTGCTCGTCATCCGGGGGGCAGGCGCGACCGCGGCGGGTTCCGCCTGTGCCGCAGCTTCGGGTCGCCCCGTCGCGGGCGGCTGAGGTTCCGCGACCTCGCAGGCCAGCAATTCCCGGATCGCTGCAAGGGAGGCCGGGTCGAGTTCGGCCGTTTCTCCCGCTGCCTGGGCCTCAACCGTTTCCGACAGTGTGTCCTTGGATTGTTCTTTGGCGGTCGTCATCATCGCATCTCTCAACCAGTCGACCTGTCGATACGAAATCAATCCGGCCCTTCCTTGGCGCAAAAAAGGCAAAAACAGGGCGGCGGCCCTGCGATGCGAACGTCATTTCCGGAAAGTGGCAGGGGCTGAGGGACTCGAACCCACGACCCTCGGTTTTGGAGACCGATGCTCTACCAACTGAGCTAAACCCCTATGCCGAGCCTCGGACTAGTCGCAATTTCGACCACGATCAAGAGGCATCGCGCGGATTGACCGGAATTTCGCCCCTTCGTGTGGAACCCGGCCTCGGTGCAGGCGCGTTGTGCCGCTGAAACACCGAATCCAAGGAGCCCACCATGACCCTCAAGAACCTGCATGAAGTCTACCACGACCAGCTTCAGGACCTTTACAGCGCCTGCAAGCAATCCCTCGAAGCCACCACCGAACTTGGCCGCGCCGCCAAGGACAAGGAGCTGAGCGAGGCGTTGATCGCGGGGACGAACGGCATCAGCGCCGGCATGGACCAGATCAAATCGATCTGCGCGGAACACGACATCGATCCCGAAGGGGAGCACTGCAAGGGCATGGCGGGCCTTGTCACCGAGGCACGGGCGCACGCGCTCAAGGCCGACTTCGACAACGACGAGACGCGGGACGCGGTCATCATCACGCAGTATCAGCGCATGGTGCATTACGCGCTGGCCGGATACGGCGCCGTCGTGGCCTTTGCCAACCGTCTGGAACTGGACGAGGAAGGCGCGATCCTGCAGAAACTGCTGGATGAAACCTATGACGGCGACCGTCGCATGACAGACATCGCCATGAACGGCGGCGTCAACAAGGCTGCGGCCTGACCCCGATCACTGCCGTGGCACGGGCTCGTCCCGCGCCACGGCGGCCAGCCCCGCGACATCCCCGCCCACGATAAGATGCTCGTGTGCGAGGACTTGGTCGATGGGCCACGACCACCACGCGATTTCCAACAGTGTCGTCACGTCTGCCGGATCAAACCGACTGCGCATCACCTTGGCAGGGTTCCCGGCCACGACGGAATAGGCCGGAACATGGCCCGACACCACGGCACCGGCCCCGATGATGACACCATCGCCGATCCGCGCCCCCGGCAGGACACGCGCCCCCTGCCCGATCCAGACGTCATTTCCGATAATCGTATCCGGCCCGGCATCGGGCATGGAGGGCCGGCCTGCAACCGGCCCGCCCCCGAAAACGGCGAAGGGAAAGCTGGATATCCCGTCATACCGGTGGTTCGCCGAGGCGGTGATGAAGGTGACCCCGTCAGCAATCTGGCAGAACTTGCCGATGACCAGCCTTTCGGGGCTGAACTCATAGAGATAGGGCGCCAGCCGCGCCGCCCAGTCGGCGGGCGGCTCGTGCGCACTGGCGTAGGTGTAATCGCCAATCGACATGCGCGGATGATCGACGGCGGCGGCAAGAAAGACGGTGCCGGCGTGCACGCTGCCATCGGGCAAAGGCACGGGATGCAGCGTATCGGCGGCGGGGAAAGGGCGTGAGTCGGGCATGACAGCTCCTGTGATCTGAAAGGAATTCGAAGTCAGATCGCGGTCAGTGTCATCGGTGCCTCCATCTATGGTGTGGAGGTGATACCAGAGGGGGCGGGAAAATCAAGCTGCCCCCGTGCGGACACAGCAGCCCCCCAACGCGAAGGGCCGCCCCTAGGGCGGCCCTTGCTTGTTTCTGCACGCGGCGGTGCGCCCTTGCGGGCGCGCCACGGTATCAGTCGGTGATCTTCGACACGACGCCCGCGCCGACGGTCCGGCCGCCTTCACGGATGGCAAAGCGCAGGCCCTGCTCCATCGCGATCGGCGCGATCAGCTCGACGTTGAAGCTCACGTTGTCGCCCGGCATCACCATCTCGGTGCCTTCGTTCAGGTTCACCGTGCCGGTCACGTCCGTCGTGCGGAAGTAGAACTGCGGACGGTAGTTCGCGAAGAACGGCGTGTGACGGCCACCCTCTTCCTTGGTCAGGATGTAGGCTTCCGCCTCGAACTTGGTGTGCGGCGTCACCGAACCGGGCTTGCACAGCACCTGGCCGCGCTCCACGCCTTCACGCTCGATCCCGCGCAGCAGCGCGCCGATGTTGTCGCCCGCTTCACCGCGGTCCAGCAGCTTGCGGAACATCTCGACGCCCGTGCAGGTCGTCTTCTTGGTGTCGCGGATGCCGACGATCTCGATCTCGTCGCCCACGTTGATCACACCACGCTCCACGCGGCCGGTCACAACCGTACCACGGCCGGAGATCGAGAACACGTCCTCGACCGGCATCAGGAACGGCTGGTCAACCGCACGCTCCGGCGTCGGGATGTACTCGTCCACGGCCGCCATCAGCTTCTTGATCGACTCCTCGCCGATTTCCGGGTTCTCGCCGTTCATCGCCGCCAGCGCGGAGCCCGGGATCACCGGGATGTCGTCGCCGGGATACTCGTAGGACGACAGCAGCTCGCGGATCTCCATCTCCACCAGCTCCAGCAGCTCCTCGTCGTCCACCTGGTCGACCTTGTTCATGTAGACGACCATCGCCGGGATGCCCACCTGGCGGCCCAGCAGGATGTGCTCGCGCGTCTGCGGCATCGGGCCGTCGGCCGCGTTCACCACCAGGATCGCGCCGTCCATCTGCGCCGCACCCGTGATCATGTTCTTGACGTAGTCCGCGTGGCCCGGGCAGTCGACGTGCGCGTAGTGACGGTTCTCCGTCTCGTATTCCACGTGCGCGGTCGAGATCGTGATCCCGCGCGCCTTCTCTTCCGGCGCACCGTCGATCTGGTCATACGCCCGGAAATCGCCGAAGTACTTCGTGATCGCCGCCGTCAGCGTCGTCTTGCCGTGGTCGACGTGACCGATCGTGCCGATGTTCACGTGCGGTTTCGTACGTTCAAACTTTGCCTTTGCCATGGTGGTAGCACCCTTTTTGAATTGAGGGGCCGCATCGGCCCGGTCCTATCTGGCGGGCGATGTATTGGGTCTGGACGGTAAAATCAAGCGCGACTTCGCACGTCTATGCCCCGGTTTCAGGCGTCTGTTTCCGCCGCCACGGCCGCCGTGGCGCCGTTGCCCCGGAACCAGCCTTTTTCCTTGTTCATCTTCACAAGGTAGGATTCGATCGCCTTGGCCGCGTTCTGGCTGAGGTTCTTGAGCTGCTCCTCGGCGGACTTGGTATAGCCCGAGCCCACCACCGGCCCCTGGTCGAGAGATTCGAAGACCGTGATCTGGTGTGGCCTTTCCGTCAACTTGAGGTTCTTCGCATCGTCCCAGACGGTCAGGTTGATGATGAGGATGGATTTGGGCGCGAAAACCACCGGTATGCCCGGTTGCGCCAGCACGTACCCTTCGACGCTCATCCCGAAATGATAGTCGCGACTGCCGTTGTAGCGGTCGAACCGTTCGGCTGTCGCGTCCGTCAGCGCCTTGGTCAGTTGCTCCTTGCTGACCTCCCTGCTGAGGGGGCCCTTCACGGCCTTCGGCGCGACCGCGATATTGTGCACGAGGTTGAAATCTCCCAACGGGACCGGCGCCTTGTCGAGGTCCGCCGCGCCGTTGCAGGCAGCAAGGAACGCCACGGTCATCAATACGGAAATCACGCGGATCATCACTGTCCCCCTTCGGCACCAACCTTTCAAAGGCGATACCCGATGCATGGCACGGGTGCAATCAATTGCCGCGTTGGCGAAGCGGCCCCGGCCTCCTATCTATCGGGGGAGTTGCCCGAAGGAGTTCCGCATGTCCACAACCCTGCCCGTCCGCGTGCCGCTGGTCACAGAGCCCTGGGGGATCCTCAAGAGCCTCGCCGAAGCCCGGCGCAACGTGCTCAGCATCATTCCGGACATCGCGACGCGGCAGCCCATGGTTTCGGGCAAGACCGGCAAGCGCTGGCACATGGTCATGGATCCGCAGGCCATCCGCGAGGTGCTGCTCGACCGGCTGGACGACTATCCGAAGTCGCTGGTGACGAAGAACCTGCTGAAACCCGCGATCGGCGAAAGCCTGTTCATCGCCGAGGGCGCGCATTGGCGTTGGCAGCGCCGGGCGGCTGCGCCGGTTTTCTCGCACCGCAACGTGATGAACCTGTCGCCGATCATGACCGCCGCTGCGGAGCGGACCGTGGCGAGGATCGAGGCCGCGGGTCCGCGCGCGGTCAACATGCTCGACGAGATGGTGACGACGACCTTCGACGTGATCGGAGACGTGACCTTTTCCGGCGGGGATACCTTCGACCGGGACAAGGTGCATGGCGCCATCGACGATTACATCTCCGAGGCGGGCAAGATCAGCCTTTTCGACGTCCTCGGCTTTCCGGACTGGGTGCCGCGGCCCGGGCGGCTGATGTCGGGTGCCGCGCTGAAGGAGATGAAATCGATGGCCGACAGCGCGATCGAGGCGCGGGCCGAGCGGGGGCACGACGGCGTGCCGGACCTGCTGGATCTGCTGCTTGAAGGGGTCGACCCCAAGACGAAGCGCCAGATGTCGACGGCGGAGCTTCGGGACAACCTGCTGACCTTCATCGTCGCAGGGCACGAGACGACGGCCCTGACGCTCTCGTGGGCGATGTACCTGCTCGGCTTCGATCCGGCGGTGCAGGCACGGGCCCGCGCGGAAGTGCAGGACGTCCTGCAGGGCCGCGCATGTACCGGAGATGATGTCGAAAAACTGCCCTACATCCGCATGATCATCGACGAAACGCTGCGGCTGTATCCGGCTGCCGGCATCATCTCGCGCACCGCGCAGAAGCACGACACCCTTTGCGGCCGCGAAATCCGGCCCGGCGATACGGTGATGATCCCCATTTACGCGCTGGGGCGGAACAAGCTGCTCTGGGACGATCCGGACCGCTTCGACCCGGACCGCTTTGCCGACCGCAAGTCGATCGACCGTTATGCCTACCTGCCTTTCGGCGACGGCCCCCGCATCTGCATCGGCGCGTCCTTTGCCCTGCAGGAGGCGGTCATCATCCTGGCCACGCTGCTGTCGAAGTTCGAATTCGCACCGGTACCCGGCAAGGAACCGAAGCCCGTGATGATCCTGACGCTGCGGCCGGAAGGCGGGGTCTGGATGACCGCAAAGCCGGTGCAGCGGACAGCGGCCGGTTGAGCGTAGCCATCCGAACGAGGCTGGCATTCGGCCCTGCCAGGGCGCAAGATACCGGTGGGCAGGCGGATGCAACGACATGGCGGACAGGATCAGGATCTTCATCGCGCATTCGCCGGAGGACCGGCACGGGACCGACAGGCTGCGGGGCTGGCTGGCCACAGCGGCGGAGATGGATGTCACCGGCGAAACCTCCGACGCGGGGCCGGACGGCGATGCCGATCGCCTGATCCACGCCTGCGATACCGTGGTCGTCGCGATGACCCCGCGCTCGACCATGTCGGATCACTGCGCGCGCGATCTGGCCCTTGCGGCGACATTGAACAAACGCATCGTGACCGTGATGCTGGAACACCACGGCGGTCGCCTGCCCGGCCCGATCGCGACGGCGGTCCCCATTCCGGCAACCCCACATCACGACCCCGAGCAGGCGAGAACCGCCCTTCTCGCCGCGATCAGGGCGGATCAGGGCTGGGTCACCACCCATCGGGCGCTCGCAACAAGGGCGGAAGACTGGGAAAAGGCGTCACTGGCACGCGCATCCCTGCTGCGAGGCAGGGCGCTTCGCGAAGCCGAGACATGGCTGGCGGACCAGCCCGACAGAGCGCCGCCGCCCACCGCCCTGCACCGGCGCTTCATCCTCGCGAGCCGGGAGGCCGCGGGGCGCCGGCAGCGGCGCATTACCGGAGCGCTGATCGCCGCACTGGTCTTTGCCACCGGCCTCGCCGCGACGGCGTGGATCCGGGGCACGACCGCGAACCAGAGCGGGGACGCGGCAATCGCCAGCCTCGCATCGGCCCAGGAGGATGCCGCAAGGCTATTGAGCCGATTGACCGATGAAATGGCCGCCTCGCCCACCGCGGTTTCCGTGCCGTCCCTGATGCAGGTTCGTGATCTCTCTGCCCGGCTGAACGCCAGTCTTCCGACCGACCGCGCCGCGCGGACTGAGGCCGCACTGCTGGACAACCGTATCGGCGCCGCCATTCTTGGCGCAGGCGATCCGTTGACGGCCCGCCGCGTGCTTGACGATGCGCGGTCGGAACTGGAAATTCTGTTGTCGGAAACGCCCGACCATTTAGGCCGCCAGCATGCACTGGCGACCACGCTGCGCCACCTCGGTGATGCGGCGACGGCCCGCGGGTCTGCGCAGGAAGCGCAAACGCACTACGAGGCGGCGCTGAACCTGTTTCAGGCAATCGAAGAAACGGACCCGGCGTTGACCCGCCACGGTACCGATACGGCGGAAACCTTCGACCGGCTTGGCCAGGTCGCACTCGACAAGGGCGACTGGGAGACCGCGCAGGACAGGTTCGCCAGCGCCCGCGCCCTTCGTGCCGCCCTCTTGCAGCGCGCCCCTGACGATCCCGCAAATCGCAATGCCTTGGCGGGCAGCCTGCGCCGCCTTGCCCTTGTGGCCCGCGCGCGGGGCGACGGCGACGGTGCGCGCACGTTGCTGACCGATGCCCTTGCGCATCACGAAAAAGTCCTCGCGCAGGTCCCCGACGATTCCACCTTCCAGCAAGATGCCGCGCGGGTGCTGGGCGATCTGGCCGATCTCGCCGCCCTGCAGGGAGATGGTGCCGAGGCACGTCGCTACCTTGACCGACAGCTTTCGCTCCTGCGGGAGATGACGGCATCCGATCCCGCGAAACTCGATTGGCAGGCGGCGCTGGCGGACACCCTGGGCGAAATCGCCCGGCTCGAGCAGGCCGAGGGCGACTATTCCGGCGCGCAGGCCAGCCTGAACGGCGCACGCGAGGTGGCGCAGCGACTGGCACTCATCGACCCCTCCAACGTTCGGGCGCGCTACACGCTTGCCCGGTCCGACATGAGGATGGCCGACCTCGCGCAGCTGACCGAAAACCCGGACGCGGCGGAGACGCATTTGCAGAGCGCGGCCGACCGGCTCGAGACGCTCGCCAAGGAGCAGCCGGAAGCATCGGCCTACGCCACGGATCTCGGCACGGTTTTCGCCCGACTGGGCGCGCTGCTCCAGCAGCGTGACGATGCGGAGACGGCGGCAGGGTACTTCGCGCAGGCGCTGGACTGGCGCAGGAAGGCCGCGGAACTGCAACCGAACGATCCCGGCGTCCAGCGCGCCGTCACCCTGGGCCTGATGGACAGCGCCGCCCTGCTCGAAGCGCGCCGGGACTACGACGCCGCCCTCGAAGGCTACCGCGAGATGTTCGATCACGCCCGTGCACTGGTCGACCGGTTCCCGCAGGAGCCGCCGCTTGCCGACGACCTGCGCGTGGCGGGTGACCTCTTCGCCAAACAGGCGGCCATCGTGTCGTTCGGGGATGTTATCTTTGGCCGGCTGGACAAGGCCGAGGAATTGACCCGTGCCGCGCTTGCGGCAGCCCCCGACAATCACAGGGTCGCCGCGCACCTAGCCTATGCGCTGATGTTCGGGGGGCAGGACGCCGAGGCGAGGGAGATCTTTCTTGCCCACCGCGAGTCCGAGATCGACGGGGAGCCTTGGGAAACCGTCGTGCGGCAGGATTTCGAGACGTTTCGCAAGGTCGGTCTCGACCACCCCCTGATGGCCGACGTGGAAACGGCTTTCTGACCGGCGGACCGCGCTACCGGCAGATGTTGCGCAGCGCGTCCCACTCCGGCGGGGTCAGGGCCGGGCGATAGTCGGCCTCGGCATCGGCTGCCGCGCGCGCCGCGTCGATCCGCTCTCCCAGCCGGGGATGGCTGAGGAAATGCGCGGTCACCCCTTCGCTGTCCCCGAACCGCCTGCGCATGCCCTCGAACATGTCTCCCAGGGCGCCGGGGCTGATGGCCGCACGATCCAGCAGGGCATGTGCAAACCGGTCCGCCCCTGCCTCCGCCTCCTGCGAATACTGGGCGGCGATCAGGCGTTCCGCCAGAAACAGCACGGCGGCACCCCCGGCGAAGTCGCCAAAGAGCAGCCCCAGCACCCCGATGGACCCGGCAGAGCGCAGGGCGTGCCGGGTAGGGTCGCGGCTGACCACGTGACCGATCTCGTGCGCCAGCACCGCCGCGACCTCGTCGGGGCCTTCCGCCGCGTCGATCAATCCACGGAACAGCACCACGAACCCGCCCGGCAGGGCAAAGGCGTTCACCATGTCGTGGTCCAGCACCGCGACGGTGACCTGCTGCCCTTCCGCCATCTGCGGGTCCAAGCGGCCGATCAGACCGTCCAGCGCCGCCCTGCCCTCGGGGACGTCGCATACCGGCACCGGGTTGAGGCCCGTTTCGTCCAGCGCCTCCCGAATGTGGCCGAAGGTCGCCTCGCCAAGGGCGCGTTCGCCCGCGGGGGGAATATAGACCGCCATGTTGTCCGCAAGCAGCGGGATCAGGACGCCGATCTGCAACGCCACCGCGGCGATGGCAGCCACGGCCCAGGCCAGCAGCCGTCCGCGCCCCTCGGGCGGGTTGCGGCGGAACCTGTTCGGCAAGTGCGCCAGCAGGCTCGCATCGGTGATGTAAAGCCGGGCCAGCGGGTCGCCGATGCGCCGCAGAACGGCGCCTTTCCTGCCCGCCATGTCCGGCAGTTGCCGGACTTCGCCCACGGGCCAGCGCAGGATGCGCCCGTCGTCCAGACCGATCTGGAGGATGCCCGACGCGATGTGCAGGCTGACCTCCTCGGCCACCGGCCGGTCGCCTTCGAAGAAAGCGGCCCCCATGCCGTCGAACCCGATGCTCATATCGCCGCCCCGAGGTCCAGCGCCTCGGCAAAGCCTTCGGCCTCGGCAAAGGCATCGCGGTCCCGCTGGCTGATCGCGTGCAGGCCGCCCGTGGTCGGCAGACTCGTCGTGCGGGCCATGTGCCGCATGATCGGGAAGGTGACGAAGGTGTTGTGCAACACCCCCCACAGCAGGAATACGGACAGGTAGAGAACGCCGATGATGCCGAGCGACAGCCACCGCGGCAGATCGCCGAAACCGCCCATGCGCAACGCCCATTCCTGCGGCCCGTAGAGCGCGAGGCCCAGCATGACGATCAGGCTGACGCCCAGCAACAGCACCATGTAGGAAATGAAGATCCCAAGGGTGTAGATCATCGCGATGCGGGGGCCCTGCAACCGCGAGGCGAAGGTGACGCCGTAGGCTGCCTTGTGGTTCGCCATGATCCGCTTGGCCACCCACCTGTAGTGGATCGCACCGTAGAGCAGCCCAGACATAAGAACCGGCACCGCCCACAGACGTTCCGGATTTTGCCACGACGGCGGCCAGTAGCCGTATCGCACCGCAAAGACGAATTCACCCGGCATGTCGTCGATCCGCGAAAGAGCCGGCGGCACAAGGGGTTGGATCAGCCCGACCCAGACGGCGAACGACACGCTGGCAACCACCGCCACCGCCAGCGGGATCGCCGCACGGTAAAGCATCTGCCAACGCCCCTGCTGCACCAGCCGGGCCGATCCGAAGTAGGTCCGGTCGGTCCGGTACTTCTCGAGCGCAAAGGTCATCCGGGGCCAAAGGAGGCCCAATGTCAGAAGGGTGATCGTCCAGTGCATCAACGCCCGACCGGCATATCCCCACGCTCCCCGTTCGAGGCCGAAGCGCACGCCGCGCCAACGGGTCCGGCCCAGCACGTAGCGGCGGGCGCGGTAGCGGGCGTAGAACCAGATCGGGATGACGCCGGCGAAACTGGCGATGTATCCCAGCCAGGATGAATTGAAGACCGAGAAACTGACGAACATCAGCAGCAGGTTCACGATTCCGATGTAGAAGGTCAGGACGACCACCGCGATGAAGAAACCAAGCAGTTTTTCCAGCGGATCGCCCACGTATTCCAGCGGATGCCCGCCGGGCCGGATCGCCGACCAGTACCAGCGGCGCAGGCGCGTCTTCATCCAGAACCGGTAGAAGCCCAAGGTCAGAATGGTAAAGAACCCCGTCTTGAGGGCGAGCCAGAACAGCGCGCCTCTCTTGCCGGTAAAGGCCACCTGCATACCCGCGGGGGCGCTGCCGGTTTCGACCGCCGCAGGAGGCGCTGCCCAAGGGCTGTCGGGCGCGGTGCTGTCGCTCATGCCCGGCGGGCCCGGTCAGGTGAACTTGTTGTCACGGGGAAAGCCGCGCGGCGCCATGCGACCGGCCGAAGCGCGCTTGCCGGTCCATTCCGTCAGGTCGATCTCCGTCCGCGTGCGGCCTGCCGGGTCCAGCCAGGTCAGGCCGGTCGCGCTGTCGAAGGTCGTGGCGTCGGACATGCCGCCGTCCTTGTATTTTTGCAGCCGCACGCCCTTGCCCCTGCCCATTTCGGGCAGCTCGTCCAGGCCGAAGACCAGCACCTTCCGGTTCTCGCCCACAACCGCGACGCGGTCGCCCTGGACCGGCCGACAGACCAGCGCCCTGGCATCGCCCCGCACGTTCAGGACCTGCTTGCCGCTGCGTGTCTGTGCCACCACCTCGGTCTCGGGGACGACGAATCCGTCCCCGGCGGTCGATGCCACCAGCAGCTTGCGGTCCGGCTGGTGAATGAACAGGTCCACGATCCGGACCTCGTTCGGCAAATCCACCATCAGTCGCAGCGGTTCGCCCATGCCCCGGCCGCCGGGCAGGTTCGCCGCCGAAATCGTGTAGAAGCGCCCGTTCGAGCCGAACACCAACAGCCGGTCGGTCGTTTCGGCGTGGAATATGAACCGGGGGCCGTCACCGTCCTTGAACTTCAACTCGCGGTTCAGATCGATATGGCCGGTCATGGCGCGGATCCACCCCATCTCGGAACAGACCACGGTGATCGGCTCCCGGTCGATCATGGCCTCGATCGGCACATCCTCGACCACGCCAGCCTCGGCAAAATCGGTGCGCCGCTTGCCGCAGTCCACCCCGTCGATGATCCAGTCCTTGCCGAACTGCTTCTTGGTGGCACGCAGCTGCTCGGTGATGCTGTCCCATTGCAGGTCTTCGCTTTCCAGCAAATCCTCCAGCCCCGCGCGTTCCTCCATCAGTTCGGACTGCTCGCGCAGCAGCTCCATCTCTTCAAGGCGGCGCAGCGAACGCAGCCGCATGTTCAGGATCGCGTCGACCTGTACCTCCGACAGTTCGCCCTCTCCCGGTGGGGGCGAGACGTAATCCTTCTCGTCCATGGCGCGCACATGGGTCTTGCCCCAGTCCTCGCGCATCAGCGCCGCCTTGGGATCGTCGTCGTAACGGATGATGTCGATCACGCGGTCGAGGTTCAGGAACGCGACGATGAAGCCTTCCAGCACTTCGAGCCGGCTGTCGATCTTGTCCATCCTGTGACGCGACCGGCGCTGCAGCACTTCGCGCCGGTGATCGAGAAAGGCGCGCAGCACTTCCTTCATGCTGCAGACCTTGGGGGTCACGCCGTCGATCAGCACGTTCATGTTGAGCGAGAACCGCACTTCGAGGTCGGAGTTGCGGAAGAGCATGCCCATCAGCACTTCGGGATCCACCGACCGCGAACGCGGCTCGATGATCATGCGCACGTCGTCGGCGGATTCGTCGCGCACATCCCCGAGGATCGGGATCTTCTTGGTCTGGATCAGTTCGGCGATCTTTTCGATCAGCTTGGACTTCTGCACCTGGTAGGGAATTTCAGTGACGACGATCTGCCACTGGCCCCGGCCCAGATCCTCGACCTGCCAGCGGCAGCGCAGACGGAAGCCGCCCTTGCCGGTTCGGTAGGCCTGCGCGATGTTCTCGGGCGGTTCGACGATGACGCCGCCGGTCGGAAAGTCAGGCCCCGGCACATATTTCAGCAGCGTATCGTCCCGCGCATCCGGCGTCTTGATCAGATGGATGCAGGCATCGCAAAGCTCAGCGATGTTGTGCGGCGGAATGTTGGTGGCCATGCCCACCGCGATGCCGCTCGACCCGTTGGCCAGCAGGTTGGGGAACTGCGCAGGCAACACCGCCGGTTCGGTCAGGGTACCGTCGTAATTCTCGCGGAAATCGACGGCGTTCTCGTTCAGACCTTCCAGCATGGCCTCGGCCACGGCGGTCATCCGCGCCTCGGTGTAACGGCTGGCGGCGGGGTTGTCGCCGTCGATGTTGCCGAAGTTGCCCTGCCCGTCCACCAGCGGATACCGGACGTTGAAATCCTGCGCGAGCCGCGCCATCGCATCGTAGATCGCGGCATCGCCGTGCGGGTGGTAATTGCCCATCACGTCGCCCGAGATCTTGGCCGACTTACGGAACCCGCCCGTCGAGGACAGGCGCAGTTCCCGCATCGCAAAGAGGATCCGGCGATGGACCGGTTTCAGCCCGTCGCGGGCGTCCGGCAGTGCGCGGTGCATGATCGTGCTCAGCGCATAGGTCAGGTACCTGTCGCCAAGCGCACGGCGCAGCGGTTCGGACATGTTGTGCGGGTCCGCCGCGGGAGGATCGGTAACATCAGACATGGAGGACTTTCTATCCAAGCACCGCTGGCGCGGCAAGCATCGGAATGCGGTCGGCGCACCCTTATTCGACTATCGGGCGGCCCCGTGCATTTTCCATGTAGCGCCGGAAAATTTCTGGAGTATGGAACCGAAACCGGTCCGAGATGTGTTACTATCCTGAAAAGTGCAACTGGGGGACGTCATGAAACGCTTTATCCTGCTGAGTTTCGGCTTTCTCGGCTGGGCTTTCTACGAAATGAGCGGCGGTGCGGATTTCGAGCCGCGCAGCGCGCAGATGGCCCGGATGTCTTCTGCCCCTCAGGCGGAGCAGCAGGCGCAGCCGACCGTCATCACGAACGTCGACACCGCGAAAGGATCGAACACGCAGACCGCCTTCGTCGATACGGATCCGCCGCTCAAAGATGCTGCGGCCGACAATGAAGTGACGCGCGTGTCCCTCAACCTCACGACGCTCGATGACGTGCTGAAACAGACGGACGCCCCCGTGGCCGAGCAACCCGCGGCGCAGGTCATCACCGCCGCTGCGGCGGCACCGCTCAACGACGCGGGCGTCCCGCAGAACTTCGGCGTCCTGACCGCGAGCGCCGACACGCCGGCCATCATTCCCAGCCTGATCGACCCCAACGACGGCATGACCGTGGCGTCTTCGGCGACCGCCGGCAGCGACATTCGCATCGTGTCGGGCACCCGCGTCAACGTGCGCGGCGGGCCGGGCACCGACTATGGCGTGGTCACCAAGCTGTCCGAAGGCGACGAAGTGCGCGTCGTGCTGGACAATGGCGATGGCTGGGTCAAGATGCAGCCGCTTGACGGCAGCCCCGAAGGCTGGATGGCGGACTGGCTGCTCACCGGCGGCTGAGCCCGACTTGCCAAAGCGCCTCGGGCGCGCGATGAAGGCCCTCCATGCGGGGGCCTTTTTCATGTCTGCACGTTCCATCCTGATCACCGGCTGTTCCAGCGGCATCGGACTGGCCTGCGCACGGGGGATGCGCGCGCGGGGCTGGCGGGTCTTCGCCAGTTGCCGCAAGCAGGAAGACTGCGACCGCCTGCGCGCCGAGGGGTTCGACGCGCCGCGCCTCGACTACGCGGACGAGGACAGCATCCACAAGGCTCTGGAAGAGGTGCTTGCCGCGACAGGCGGGCGGCTGGATGCACTGTTCAACAATGGCGCCTTCGCCCTGCCGGGCGCTGTCGAGGATTTGCCGACGGGTGCCCTGCGCAGCATCTTCGAGACGAACTTCTTCGGCTGGCACACGCTGACCCGCGCCGTCATTCCGGTGATGCGCGCCCAAGGTCACGGACGAATCGTGCAGTGTTCATCGGTTCTCGGGATGGTCACGATGCCATGGCGCGGCGCCTACAGCGCGACGAAGTTCGCGCTCGAGGGGCTGACGGATACCCTGCGGATCGAGATGCGGGGCACCGGGCTGCACATCTGCCTGATAGAGCCGGGGCCGGTCACCTCGCGGATCAGGGTCAATTCCATTCCCCATTTCGAACGCTGGATCGATTGGGAAGCGTCGCCGCGCGCGGCCCAGTACCGTGCCCAGTTGCGCAAGCGGCTGTACGAATCGTCCGGCCCCGACCGATTCGAACTGGGGCCCGAAGCCGTTCTGAAACGCCTCGTCCATGCCTGCGAGGCGTCCAGACCGCGCCCGCGCTATTACGTCACGACGCCGACTTACCTGGCCGGAACGCTGCGTCGGCTGTTGCCCACGCGCCTTCTCGACCGGGTCACCGGCGCAGGTCAGGGGTTGCGCAGCGACCCGTCTCCGCTACATCCCGATCCAACGGAAGGGAAAGATCATGTTTGAAGACCCTCTTTTCATTGTCGTGCTGCTGGCCGTCCTCGCCGTGGCCGTGATCCTGCTGATCGGCCTGGGCGGCTTTGCCGGAGGCGGCGAGTTCAACAAGCGCAACGCGAACAAGCTGATGCGCTGGCGCATCATCGCGCAGTTCATCGCGGTGCTGCTGATCCTCGGGTTCATCTGGTTGCGCGGGGGGGCGGGCTGATGGTCGTCCTGAACAAGATCTATACCCGCACGGGCGATTCCGGCACCACCGCGCTCGGCAACGGTGACCGCGTGGCAAAGCACGACCTGAGGGTCGAGGCCTATGGCACCTGCGACGAACTGAATTGCTTCGTCGGCGTGGCCCGCCTCGAGGCAAAGCGCGAGACCGACGCGGCGCTCAGCCGCATCCAGAACGATCTCTTCGACCTTGGCGCGGACCTCTGCCGCCCGGACATGGCGGCGGATGACAAGGCGGAATACCCGCCCCTGCGGATGACCGTAGCGCAGGTGAAGCGGCTGGAGGACGAGATCGACCTGATGAACGCCGAACTCGAGCCCTTGCGCAGCTTCGTGCTTCCGGGTGGCAGCGCGCTGGCCGCGCAACTGCACGTCTGCCGCACCGTCGCGCGCCGGGCGGAACGTCTCACGGTCCATCTCGCCGGGCAGGAAGACGTGAACGAGGCGGCGGTGAAGTACCTCAATCGCCTGAGCGACTGGTTCTTCGTCGCGGCACGGATGGCGAACAACGGGGGAAAGGATGACGTGCTCTGGGTCCCCGGCGCGAACCGCGACTGAGGCGGCGCCGGGGAAATGCCAGCGCTAACACAGCGAAACGCGGCGTTCCGTCGCCAGCTTTTGCCGATTTTGCCCTGTTTCGCCGCGAAAGCTTTCGCTAAACCGGCACAAGACAATTCCATCGCCTGCGCCATCCGGCCGGGCAGCAACCAAGGAGAAGAACGCACATGAAGGTATTGGTGCCTGTCAAACGCGTGATCGACTACAACGTGAAGGTTCGCGTCAAGGCGGACGGATCGGGTGTCGATCTTGCCAACGTCAAGATGTCGATGAACCCCTTCGACGAGATTTCCGTCGAGCAGGCCATCCGCCTGAAGGAAGCGGGCCAGGCCGACGAGGTCGTCGCGGTCTCCATCGGCGTGAAGCAGGCGCAGGAAACCCTGCGCACCGCGCTGGCCATGGGCGCGGACCGCGCGATCCTCGTGGTTGCCGCCGACGATGTGCACAACGATATCGAACCGCTGACCGTCGCCAAGATCCTCAAAGCCGTCGTGGAAGAGGAACAGCCGGGCCTCGTGCTCTGCGGCAAGCAGGCGATCGACAACGACATGAACGCCACCGGCCAGATGCTGGCAGCCCTGATGGGCTGGTCGCAGGCGACATTCGCCTCCAAGGTCGAGATCGAGGGCGACAAGGCCAAGGTCACGCGCGAAGTCGATGGCGGCCTGCAGACCATCGAGGTCTCCATGCCCACCGTCGTTACCGTGGACCTGCGCCTGAACGAGCCGCGCTATGCCTCGCTGCCGAACATCATGAAGGCCAAGAAGAAGCCGCTGGACGAAAAGACACCCGCCGATTACGGCGTCGAAGTCTCCAACCGTCTGGAGATCGTCAAGACAGCGGAACCCGAAGCCCGCGCCGCGGGTGAAATGGTGCCCGACGTGGACACGCTGGTGGCGAAACTCAAAGAAAAGGGAGTTGTGTAATGGCTGTTCTTCTTCTCGCAGAAGTCACCGACGGCGAACTGTCGATGGATGCAACGGCCAAGGCCGTGACCGCCGCCAAGTCGCTGGGTGACGTGACCGTTCTTTGCGCGGGCGGATCCGCCGCGGCGGCAGGCGAAGCCGCGGCCAAGATCGACGGCGTGGCAAAGGTACTCGTGGCCGAGGACGCGACGCTGGGTCACCGCCTTGCGGAATCCACCGCGGCGCTGATCGTCAGCCTTGCCGGTGATTACGACCACATCGTCGCCCCCGCCACCACGGACGCAAAGAACGTGATGCCCCGTGTCGCGGCCTTGCTGGACGTGATGATCATCTCCGACGCCTCGGGCGTGGTGGATGCCGACACCTTCGAGCGTCCGATCTACGCGGGCAACGCGATCCAGACCGTCAAGTCCTCGGACGCGAAAAAGGTCATCACCTTCCGCACCTCGACATTCGACGCGGCTGGTGAAGGAGGCTCCGCCTCGGTCGAGACCGTTGGCGCGGCAGAAGACCCCGGCCTGTCGAGCTGGATCGAGGACAAGGTCGCCGAAAGCGACCGTCCCGAACTGACCTCGGCCGGCGTGGTCGTGTCCGGTGGCCGTGGCGTCGGCTCCGAAGAAGACTTCGCCCTCATCGAGAAACTGGCGGACAAGCTGGGCGCCGCCGTCGGCGCGTCCCGTGCTGCGGTCGACAGTGGCTATGCACCGAACGACTGGCAGGTCGGCCAGACCGGCAAAGTCGTGGCACCGGATCTCTACGTCGCCGTCGGCATCTCCGGCGCGATCCAGCACCTTGCGGGCATGAAGGATTCCAAGGTCATCGTGGCGATCAACAAGGACGAGGAAGCGCCGATCTTCCAGGTGGCCGACTATGGCCTCGTCGCCGACCTCTTCGAGGCGGTGCCGGAGTTGATGGAGAAACTCTGATCCGCCCGACATCGGACGCGATCCGGAACATGGTTCAAGGCCCGCCCGCACGGCGGGCCTTGTTCATTTCAGGCACCTTGCAGTTCGTGGGAGAGCGCAGCGGCGCATTCGGCATGGGCCATGGGCCCCAGCATCTGCTGCGCGGCCAGTTCTTCCAGCGGGGTGAAGACCATGCCTTCGGTCCCCGCCGCCACCGCCGCCAGCGACACCACGACCTCGACAAGGCCGGCGGCATGGTCGCGCAGACTGTCCAGCATCTTGCGGGTCACGAAAAGCGGGCCGAAACCCGCCCCCTTCAAACCCTGCTCCGCCACCGCGTCAGGCCGGCGATCCGAGACCCACAAGAGCAGGCAGGGCTTCCCGATCTGGCCCAGCAACAGCTTCATCCGTGCGACCCAGGCCCGTTGCAATTCCGTCCGGACAGCCGCGAACCGCTCGGGAGACACCTTTTCCAGCCGTTGAAGCAGGTGCCCGGTGAAGTGAAAATCGGCGAAGTCCACCTCCGGAAAGATGGCCTGAAGCAGTTTCGACGGAGCGACGAACCGGTCGTTGCGACGCGGATGCACCGTGTAGAACCGGTTCGACATGTTCTGCGCGCCCATGACCTGCAGCACGACCTTTTCGGCGCGCGCGGCGGCCTCCGTCACGAAACGATCATGCACGAACGCGTCGATACCGGCGTTGGGCTGTCCCAGGTTCACGCAAGGCATGCCGATCCGCTGCTCCACCAACGCCGGAAACGGCATTTCGATGAACTTTCCATAGGTGCGCGTGCCCCCGAGAAACGCGATATAGGGCTCGGCGAGGTCGCGCTGCGGCCCCCGGAACATCAGTTTTGACCGCCCGTAACGGCACGGAAAATAGTCGAGGGCCCCCGGCCCCAGCACGTCATAGGTCATCGAACCCACCTCAACAAAATCACCCGCGGGCAAGATGGCGCAGGCCCGCTTGCGATTCCGTAAATGGTAGAATTTGCCCGGCCTTTTAGGCGGCGGCGGCCCTTGCGGCCACGGGCCCGCAGGCCTTAATGTGACCTGAACACAGGAAAAGGACGGGCCATGGACATCCAGACAATCGGTATCGTGGGCGCGGGGCAGATGGGCAATGGCATCGCTCATGTGATGGCGCTCGCGGGGTATGACGTCAAACTCACCGATGTCTCGGACGATGCGCTGCGCAAGGCGATCGAGATCATCGATGGCAATCTGGAGCGTCAGGTCAAACGCGAGAAGATCTCGGCCGAGGACAAGGCGGCGGCGATGGGCCGCATCCAGACCACGACAACCTTGTCCGATCTCGGGCCGAGCGACCTCATCATCGAGGCGGCGACGGAACGCGAAACCGTCAAGCAGGCGATCTTCGAAGATCTGATTCCGCATCTCAAACCCGAGACGATCCTGACCTCCAACACCTCGTCGATCTCGATCACCCGGCTGGCCAGCCGGACCGACAGGCCCGAGAAGTTCATGGGGTTCCACTTCATGAACCCGGTGCCGGTGATGCAACTGGTCGAACTGATCCGGGGGATCGCGACCAACGAGGAAACCTTCAAGGCCTGCGCCGAGGTCGTGGAAAAGCTGAACAAGACCGCCGCCTCGGCAGAGGATTTTCCCGCCTTCATTGTGAACCGGATCCTGATGCCGATGATCAACGAGGCCGTCTATACGCTTTACGAAGGCGTCGGTTCGGTAAAATCCATCGACAGTTCGATGAAGCTGGGGGCGAACCACCCCATGGGTCCGCTAGAGCTCGCCGATTTCATCGGCCTCGACACCTGCCTCGCGATCATGAACGTCCTGCACGACGGGCTGGCGGATACCAAGTACCGCCCCTGCCCGCTTTTGACCAAGTATGTTGAAGCGGGGTGGCTGGGCCGCAAGACGCAGCGCGGCTTCTACGACTACCGCGGGGACGAACCAGTTCCGACACGCTGACGGCCAGCGCGGCGCGGTCGCAGCTTCTTCGGGCGCGCCGCGGGATCAGTCCTTCAGTGCAAGGGTATGCGCGCGCAGCCATGCCATGAACCCGCGCGGGTCGTCGGCGAAGCGGTCAATCTGCGCCTGGTCGATCGGGTGCCCCACGATGGGTGCCTGCGGCTTGTTGCAGGCGTGCACGATCTCGTGCAGCAGCAATCCCTGACGCAGCATCGGGCTGATCTGGTTGGCGATCTGGTAGGCACGGCTGTTCTGGCCCGGAAACATCATCGGCACCACCGCCGCGCCCGAACGGCGGATCATCTTGGCGGTGAACACGTTCCACTCCGCCTCAACCGCCGGTCCCCACCACGTCTCCGACGCGGCGACGACCCCGGATGGAAACAGCGCCACCACGCCGCCGTCCCTGAGGTGCGCCATCGCCTTGGCCCGCATCTCGACCCCCTTGCGCTGCGCGTCCGGGTCGTGCGGGAACGGCACCGGGATCATGAAGCTGCCCGCCACCTCGTCGATCGAGGTCAGCAGCGACCGCGTCAGGATGCGATAGTCGGACCGGACCCGTCCGATCAGGTCGGCAAAGATCATGCCGTCGACCATGCCGTGCGGGTGGTTCGCCACCACGACCACGGGCCCTTGGCGCGGTATCCGCTCCAGTTGTTCCTGAGGTGTCGTCAGGTCGATTCCCATGGTGTCGAGCGCCGCGCGCCAGAAGGCCTGACCCGAGGGCGCGCCGCGCTTCTCGAACTGGCGGATCATGCGCAGGATCGACAGCTTGCCGGTAAACAGCTCCATCGCGCTGATCACGCGGGACTTCCACGGATCGTCGAACGTGGACGCATACGAAAGGCTGCGCCGGTCATACTTGGTGAACGAAACCGTTTCGCCGCGGGGCGCGTTCACCCCCGCATTCCCGTTCCTCAAAGATTGGGATTCATCCACCAAGCAACATCACCTCTGTCATCGGGACACCGGCGGTGTCAGTAGCCTTCCCCGAACTTGTCCGCAACCAGTGCGGTCAGCGCCTCGGCCAGTGCATCTGCATCGGGGCCCGAAGTCTGGATGTCAATAGTGCTACCACGGGAAGCGGCCAACATCAAAAGGCCCATGATGCTGTCGCCCGAGGCGGACAGACCGTCCTTGCTCACTTCGGCGCGCGCGTCGAATGCTTCGACGACCTCGACCAGCTTGGCCGAGGCGCGGGCATGCAGCCCCTTTTCGTTCACGATCTTGAGGGATATTTCTGTCATCTGAATAGTAGGGCTTTCTAATGCGCGCTCACGTTCTGGCTGTCGATGTACTTCTTACCAGCTTCAAGCGCCGCGCGCACGGCATCCGGTACATCCAAATGGCGGGATTTGGCCAGTTTGATGAGCATGGGCAGGTTCGCGCCGTATAGAATCCGGCGGTTGGCCTGCTTGCAGGCCAGCAGCGACAGGTTGGAAGGCGACCCGCCGAACAGGTCGGTCACCACCACGACACCCGTACCCTGATCGACCTCGTCCGCGGCGACGCAGATCTCGTTCTGCTTTGCCTCGCGGTCGTGATCGGCATGGATCGCGATCGCGCGGACGCCATTCTGCGACCCGACGACATGTTCTATGGCAGACAGGTATTCCTGTGCCAGTCCTCCATGGGCAACGATCACGATACCAATCAAGTCGGGGCCTCCGCTATCCTTTGGCGGTCCAATTCGCGATGCCTAATTGACACCGGCCATCCGGCCTCTGCAAGCCGCAAAGCATGATCTTCGGCCATCGTCACGGAACGGTGTTGCCCGCCCGTGCAGCCAAAGGCGATGGAGATATGAGACTTGCCTTCCTCGCGGTAGGCCGGCAGCAGGAAAAGGCTCAGGTCCAGCACCTTCTGCGCGAAGCCGTCGAACCGCGCATCCTCCTTGACGTAGTCGGCGACCGCCGCGTTGGTTCCGTTCAGCGCCTTCAGTGACTTGTCGTAGTGCGGATTGCGCAGGAACCGGCAGTCATAGACGATGTCCACGCCCCGCGGCACGCCCCGCTTGTAGGAAAATGACTGCACGGATACCGCAAGAAGGTGCTGGCCGCCGGGCACGAACCACTTCTCGATATCCTCGCGCAGGCGGTGAATGCTGTAGGACGTGGTGTCGATCAGAACGTCGGCCCGGTTGCGGATCGGCGCAAGCAGGTCACGCTCGCGCCGGATCCCCTCTTCCGGCCTGTCTGCCGGTGCAAGCGGGTGACGGCGCCGGGTTTCGGAAAACCGCTGCAAGAGCACTTCGGTGGAACAGTCGAGGTAAAGCAGCTCAGAGGTCACATCCGGGGTCGCCGCCAACTGGCGCAGCAGGTCCATCATCGCATCGAGCGAGAAATCGCGGTTGCGCGGGTCGATTCCCAGCGCCATCGGGCTTTCACGGGCCGGCGCGGACAGAAGGGCCGGCATCAGGCGCAGGGGCAGGTTGTCGATCGCTTCGAAACCCGCGTCCTCGAGAACGTTGAGGGCTGTCGAACGGCCAGCACCGGCCTGCCCCGTTACCAGCACGATATGCGGTCGCGTGGTGCGCGGATCGGTGGGCCCGACTGAATCACTGTCGCTCATGGCGCAGAATTTATGCTGCACCGCAGATAAAGCAAGATGGCGGCGGCGAAGTGCGGCCCCTCGACGCGGTAGAGGCAGGGCAATTCCAGTCCGAGCACATCATGCGACCGTGGCGGTGGGATCCTCTCGCGCTCGGTCTGGCCGAGGTCGACCACCAGCGCCAGCGGAGTCGGGCCGGCAGGGGGCAGGCGCAATATGCCCACGCCTCTCGCCTCGATCAGGCCCGCGATCGTCTCGGGGACATCCGCCATGACCGTGCCATCCTGCCGCGACAGCCGTGTCCTGTCGTCTGCCACCAACGACGCGCCAAGCGCGACCAGCTGCAGCGCCAGTGCGGATTTGCCCGCCCCCGAGGGACCGATGATGAGGACACCAAGGTCGCCCACACGGACGGTGCTGGCGTGCAGGATATCGTCGTTTCGGGTCAGGTCGGCAGACCGACGACGAACCGCGCGCCCAGCGGATCAGAGGTGATGTCGGCTTCGGTCGGGCGGATGTTCTCGGCCCAGATGACGCCGCCGTGCGCTTCCACGATCTGCTTGGAAATCGCGAGGCCGAGGCCCGAGTTGTTGCCGAAATGCTCTTCCGGCCGCTGGGAATAGAAGCGCGTGAATATCTTGGAAAGCGCCTGCTCGGGGATGCCGGGGCCGGTATCTTCCACGACCACGAGCACGCGGTTCTCGCGCTTGCGCGCCCAGACCCGGATCGCGTCACCGTCCTCGCAGAAGGAAATGGCGTTGGTGATCAGGTTCACGAAGACCTGTGCCAGCCGCGGCTCGAGCCCGTGCACTAGGATCGGGTCGGGCGGCAGGTCGGTGATGAAGTCGATTCCCTTGCTCCTGGCCTCCTCGCCCAGATATTCGCCGAGGTTGCCGATCATCTTGAGCAGGTTGAACTGTTCTTCCTCCTCCTTGACCAGTTCCGAATCCAGCCGCGAGGCGTTGGAGATATCGCTGACCAGCCGGTCCAGCCGCCGCACGTCGTGGTCGATGACGTCTAGAAGCTTCTCGCGCTGGTCGTCCCGCTTGACCATGCGCAGTGTACCCACGGCAGACCGCAGCGACGCCAAGGGATTCTTGATCTCGTGCGCCACGTCGGCGGCGAATTGTTCGTTACTGTCGATCCGGTTGTAGAGCGCCGAAACCATGCCGCGCAGCGCGCCTGACAGCCGCCCGATCTCGTCCGGCCGGGCGGTCAGATCCGGAATGCGGATGCGTCCCGGGTTCATCTTGCGCGCGTTCCGGTCGCGCCCGAGCTCCGCTGCCGCGGACAGGTCCGCAAGGGGGTTGGCGATGGTCGATGCGAGAACGAGGCTCAGCCCGATGGAAACCACCGTGGCGATCACGAACATCTGCAGAACGCGCTCGCGCTCCCCGCGGACAAGCCGGTCGATCTCGCCGGCGGCCGACGCGATAGCAACATAGCCGACGGGCTCGCCGTTTTGCAGGATCGGCGTCATCACGGTGAACAGGGTGCCGCCATCGGCATCGAAGTTGTTCTCGATCCGCGTGCCGCCTTCCGCGACCGCCGGGATCATGGATTTCAGCCGGTCCTCGATCGGGATTTCCGCATTCTCCCGGCTGCCGAACGGCGCCGACAGCTTGCCCCACAACCAGCTCAGCGCGTCTGTCAGCAGCGTTCGCTCGCCGTCGGCGCCGGCGCCTTCGATGGTCTCCATCGCACCCTCGGCCTGCGACACCAGGGCTTCGGTCGTGTCGTACACGTAGACATCCACGCCGCTGCGCAAATCCAGCGCGGCCAATGTCGCGGCGACATCCACCCCGTCTCCCGTTGCCAGGTTCACGGGGGCGTTGGCGGGCAGCTGGGCTTCGAACACGTCCGCGATCAGTTCGCTTTCCGATACGAGCGCCGAGCCGCGCTGCACGGCAAGGCTGTCGCGCGAGGAGTTGAGATAGAGAATTCCCGCGACCAGCACGTTCAGCGCAATCAGGTTGAACGTGATGATCTTGCGGGTCAACGGCGACGACCGCAGCGAGAACAGCCCACGCCGTTCCCGCCGCGCCCGCATCTCTTCCGGCGCATCGTTGCCCGGCGCGATCCAGTCGTCGCCCAGAACGATGTCACCGTCCCGCGAGGATGTGGTCGTATCGCGCACAAAGTTCCTTTCGGCGATCGCCAAGGGCCCGCCCTATTCTTCGTTGTATCTGTAGCCGATGCCGTAAAGTGTCTCAATCGCCGAGAAGTCCTCGTCGGCGGAGCGCATCTTCTTGCGCAGGCGCTTGATATGGCTGTCGATGGTGCGGTCGTCGACGTAGACCTGATCGTCATAGGCCACATCCATCAGCTGATCGCGCGACTTGACGAAACCGGGGCGTTGGGCCAGCGCCTGAAGCAGCAGGAACTCGGTCACGGTCAGCGACACTTCCTTGCCTTTCCAGCTGACGGCATGGCGCAGCGGGTCCATGCGCAGATCGCCCCGCTCCATCACCTTGGTTTCCTCGGTATCGCCGACCTCGCCGGTTTCGACGGCATCCTGGCGGCGCAGCAGCGCGCGGATGCGTTCGACCAGCAGCCGCTGCGAGAACGGCTTCTTGACGTAGTCGTCGGCGCCCATCCGCAGGCCGAGCACCTCGTCGATCTCGTCGTCCTTGGACGTCAGAAAGATGACCGGCATCGCGGTTTTCTGGCGCAGCCGCTGCAGCAGGTCCATCCCGTCCATGCGCGGCATCTTGATGTCGAGCACTGCCATGTCCGGCAGCTTCTTGTTGAAGGCGTCCAGCGCCGCTTGCCCGTCGTTGTAGGTCTCCACCTCGAAGCCTTCGGCCTCAAGGGTCATCGAGACGGACGTCAGGATGTTCCTGTCGTCGTCAACCAATGCAATTTTAGACATTGCCTGCTTCCTTGTGCTGCTCAATATTCGTTTTTGATTTTCGACCATAAAACCCCGATTGTGGCGGTCGAATCAATCTCTAACTACGAATCACCGCATTTCCTCACCCAATTCGGCCACAATTTGGTTAGGGATGACTAAATTGCCGCACTTTTTCCTGCAGTTGCGCCGATCGCAGACCGCCACCAAAGCGACCTGTCCGGGGGGCAGCCGCCCGCTTCGTGGCAAAGTTTGCCATGGTGGCGCTAACGTCGCCTAACCCGCCTGTTCATATCTCAAGACCTCGTGCTAAGAGGCGCTGCATGACCCCAGATGGTCGCGGGCAGACCGCCTGACCAACCTTGATTTGCGCACTCCCAACGCGCCTGCAGGAGAAATTACATGACATTTGGACGGGTAAACCCGCAGTTCCGCCTTGAAGATCAGCAGATCACGGGCCTGGGCAATGTCTATTACAACCTGATGGAACCGGCCCTGATCGAAACCGCGCTGAAGCGCGAAGAGGGAACACTGGGCCAGGGCGGCTCGTTCCTGGTGACGACCGGCAAGTTCACCGGCCGGTCGCCCAAGGACAAGCACGTGGTCAAGACCGACAGCGTGGCGGACAAGATCTGGTGGGAAAACAACGCCGCCATGTCGCCCGAAGGTTTCGACGCGCTCTATGACGACATGATCGCGCACATGCAGGGGAAGGACTACTTCGTCCAGGATCTCGTCGGCGGCGCGGACCCCCGTCACGCCATCAACGTGCGCATGATCACGGAACTCGCCTGGCACGGGCTGTTCATCCGCACCATGCTGCGCCGCCCCGACCGTGCCGACCTCGACGATTTCATCGCCGACTTCACCGTCATCAACTGCCCGACCTTTCAGGCCGACCCCAAGAAGCACGACTGCCGGTCGGAAACCGTCATCGCGATGAACTTCGACCGCAAGATGATCCTCATCGGCGGGACGGAATACGCAGGCGAGAACAAGAAGTCGGTGTTCACCCTGCTCAACTATCTGCTGCCGGAAAAGAACATCATGCCGATGCACTGCTCCGCCAACCATGCAACCGGCAATCCGGTGGACACGGCGGTGTTCTTCGGCCTGTCCGGCACCGGCAAGACCACCCTGTCCGCCGACCCGCAGCGCACGCTGATCGGCGATGACGAGCACGGCTGGTCGGATCACGGCACCTTCAACTTCGAAGGCGGCTGCTACGCCAAGACGATCAACCTCTCGCCCGAGGCAGAGCCGGAGATCTATGCCACCACGACGAAATTCGGCACCGTGATCGAGAACATGGTCTACGACGAAGAGACCAAGGAGCTGGACTTCGAGGATGACAGCCTGACCGCGAACATGCGCTGCGCCTATCCTCTGCATTACATCTCGAATGCCAGCAAGAAGGCCGTAGGCGGCCATCCCAAGAACATCATCATGCTGACCTGCGACGCCTTCGGTGTTCTGCCACCGATCGCCCGGCTGACGCCGGCGCAGGCCATGTACCACTTCCTCTCCGGCTTCACCTCCAAGGTCGCGGGAACGGAACGTGGCGTGACGGAACCCGAACCGACCTTCTCCACCTGCTTCGGCGCGCCCTTCATGCCGCGCCGCCCCGAGGTCTACGGCAGCCTGCTGCGCGAAAAGATCGCCGAGCACGGCGCGACATGCTGGCTTGTGAACACCGGCTGGACCGGCGGCGCCTACGGTACCGGCAGCCGGATGCCGATCAAGGCAACACGCAATCTCCTTACCGCCGCGCTCGAAGGCTCCCTTGCGGACGTGAAATATCGCAAGGATCCGAACTTCGGCTTCGAAGTGCCGGTGGCGGTGGATGGTGTGCCGGACATCCTGCTGGACCCCCGCCGCACCTGGGACGATCCCGAAAGCTATGACCGTCAGGCGGCCAAGCTGGTCGCCATGTTCTCGGAGAACTTCGAGCAGTACATGGCGCACATCGACGACGACGTGAAGGCGGCGGCCATAGGCTGACACCGGCAGACCGGAACGGAAAGCGAAACGCCCCCGCAATTCATGCGAGGGCGTTTTTCGTTTGGCGGAGAGAGACGGACCCGCCCTTTCGGGCAGGTGGTATCGGATCAGGCGACCAGTTCTTCGACCGGGATATCCAGCATGAACTTGGCGTCCTCACGGCTGAGATAGACCATGAATGCCTCGAGAAGCTGTTCGCGGCCGTGCACGGCCCACTTCAACGCGCCGGGTTCGGTGTGCATGTAGCCCACCCGCTCCGAGAACCCCTTGAAGGCCACGGCGCGCAGCATGAAGCCGAAGATCCAGTCCGGATCCCAGCGATCGACAGCCTCGAGGATACCCGCGCGGGTCAGCACACTGGAGAGCCCGGTGCCGCGATACAGGCCCTCGTCGGGCGCCATCCACACCTCGCCATGATAGACCGCCTCGCCGCTGATACGATGCGCCCCGGGCGAGGCGCGGTACCGCGACCGGCCCAGATCGACACCGGGAATGGGGGGCGGGAATTTCTGGAAGTTGCGCATCAGATAGGAACTGAGCGCGACGTCGGAGAGGCTGATGGTCTTGAACGCCTGGGTGTGAATCAACTCGCCGAACTGGTTGCGACCGATCAGCCAAAACCCGTTTTCCGCATTCAGATCGTGGAGTTCGGGATTGAACGGATCGCCCAGCTTTTGCGCCGGGCGCTCTTCCTCGATGACTGTGCTGTAGATGTCAAAGTCGCTGCCGATCGTGATCTCGATCTTGTGCGCGTCGAGAATGCTACCGCTGGTCGCAATGAAGGGTGCCGCATTGCTCGGGAATTGAACAGTCATGTCTATTGGTCTCCTTGGCCGCCTGAGCACAGGATACGCCAAGAAGTAGAAAAACACCCGTAAATTGAATCGATTTTGTCAAAATTATGTCCGAGGTTCGTTCAAGTCATGATTTCCTCCTCGAAACGTGCCTCACTTTTGCCGAATTTCGGTGTCTCCAGCGCCGTCAAATCAGCCAGTTTTTCAGGCGCCAGATTGCGGATCGAGACCTCTTTGCTGGGTACGACAAGGGTCAGCACGGAGGGCGATCCATCAGGAAAAAACCCTGACATCATAAGGCGTTGGTATGCTATGGGGGCCCACCCCGACCCATCCGGCAGGGGCATCCGGGTGAACACGTGATCCAGCCTTGCAAGCTGGGTCGCCTGGACGTCGTGGAAGGCCTGGTTCAGCATGTGCCCAAATTCTTCGCCCGCAGGTAGCATGGCGATGGGTCTGCCGATGCTCGACCGGGCATAATCCAGTCCGAACCACCCGACATAGGCCGACAGTTCCCCGAATTCGACGCAGATCCACTCCGCACCTGATTCGCGGTAAACGAGAAGATATGGCCGCACATGGGCGAGATTGGGGCTCTCGATTTGACCGGATGACATGGTCCAGGCCCGGAAGGTTTCCCTGAGCAAAACCGAAGAGTCCTCCCAGATCAGGCCCATCGGCTTCTGCTCCTGGTAGAAATCCCACTCGCCCACCTGGGCCTGCAGGAACTGCAGGTTGCCATGCGCCGACGACGCGCCGCGCAGCCACGTCTTGCCCCGCGCGAGGATGTCCTTGGCGCCGGCAAGGCTCGCTTCCCCCTTTTCGGTCAACTGGTAACGCCGGTCGTCCACCGCGAAGAGGGGGCCGCCCAACTCCGCTTCGAGCGACGCAATATGCCGTCGCAGTGTCTGGCGGGTCGACCCCAGCTCCTTCACCGCGTGGCTCAGGTTCAGGGTGCGGGCAAGGGTCACGAACGACCGAACCATTTCGAACAGCAGCGCCGGCGGAGGCGCGTCGACCGCATTTTCCGGGAGATCCAGCGCGCTTCCGGGAATCTGGGGGCTCATAGGTACATTCATGAACGGAAACCGTAAACGGATCATCCATCAATGCAACAATTATCACCCATTCACTGAAGATTTGTGAACAGAAAATAACAGAATCTATTCAATTGAACGGAATCCTGAATCTCGCGATTAAAGTGTATGTTCAACCAGAGGTTCCAAATTATGACCCATCCAGTAGATGCGCACGTTGGTAAGAAATTGAAACAGATACGCACATTGCGCCGCCTTTCCCAAACCGACGTTGCGCGCAAGCTCAACCTGTCGTTCCAGCAAATCCAGAAATACGAGATCGGGTCGAACCGGGTCGCGGCCAGCCGTCTGTTCGAACTGGCGCAGATCCTCGATGTGCCGCCGTCCTATTTCTTCGACGGCCTTCACGACAATTCCAACACGGCCCCCAAGACCGATCCCGGCATGGAAATCGTGTCAGCCCTTGCTGCCATCAAGGACGACGCGGTCAAGACCCGGATCGTCACCTTCATCGAAGACATCGCTGGCGTCACCGTCGCACGGCAAGGTTGATTCCCAACCGCCCCCCCCCGGCAGACCCTGCTCGAAAACTTTTCTGAAGCATCGTCACATTTTCCGCACCTTCGCGCCCAGGTCTGCCGGGCGGCGGCGCGCCAGACTGCGCGCACCCGATCCATTGTTCGCCGTCAGACGGCCAGCCCGCCCGCGGGCCACGGAAGTTGACCGCGCAATTTTAGAACAAATTGACGCAGGAAATTGCATCTTTGTTGTGCTGCGCCTGCGAAGGCGCTAAGTGGCTATCCAGCAGAAAAGGGACGACGGATATGCCACACGACGGTCAGGACATGAAAGCTATGAACGCACCGGTGATACTCGAGGACCTGCTGGCGCTTACCGCCGCCGCGATCGCCCCGGTCGACGATATCCTCGAGAAGGCGCGCACGGCGGTGCGCGACATGGTCACCAGTGATGGCCGCGTCTCCGCCAGCCTGATCGAGGAAAACCAGACGGCCGCCCACGGGCTGGCATGGCTGGCGACATATGCCCAGTCCCTGCGCCAGATGCAGAAGTGGGCCGAGGCGCTCGAGAGCGACGGCAAGTTCGGCGAGACCGAACAGCTGATCCACCAGATCGCCTTCGGGGAATACCTCTGGCAGGTCTACGGCGGCATCCAGATGAACCAGGGCGAGATCCTGCGCCTTCAGGATCTTGGCCTGTCGCAGGAAGACGCCCGCGGCCTGATGGCGACCGAGATCATGACCCTGACACAGGGCGGCAACACGCAGGCCGCGCGCACGCGGCTGGTCGCCCTGATGCAGGAACACTCCGCAAACATCACCGTCGGCGCAACCGGGCTCGACGACGAACTCGAAATGATTCGCGAACAGTTCCGCCGCTACGCCGTAGACAAGGTCGAACCCCACGCCCACGACTGGCACCTGAAGGACGAACTGATCCCGATGGAGGTCATCACCGAACTGGCGGAGATGGGTGTCTTCGGCCTGACCATCCCCGAGGAATACGGCGGGCTGGGTCTGTCCAAGGCATCCATGTGCGTCGTCTCCGAGGAACTGTCGCGCGGCTATATCGGCGTGGGCTCCCTCGGCACCCGCTCCGAGATCGCAGCGGAACTGATCATCGCCGGCGGCACTGCGGAGCAGAAGGAGAAATGGCTGCCCCGCATCGCCTCGGCCGAAACGCTGCCGACGGCGGTCTTCACCGAACCGAATACCGGTTCCGATCTGGGCAGCCTGCGCACCCGCGCGACCAGGGATGGCGACGACTACAGGATCACGGGCAACAAGACCTGGATCACCCACGCCGCGCGCACCCATGTGATGACCCTTCTGGCACGGACCGATCCGTCGACCACCGACTATCGCGGTCTTTCCATGTTTTTGGCGGAAAAGACCCCCGGCACGGATGCCGACCCCTTCCCGACCGACGGCATGACCGGCGGCGACATCGAGGTCCTGGGATACCGCGGCATGAAGGAATACGAACTGGGCTTCGACAACTTCCACGTCAAGGGCGAGAACCTCCTCGGCGGCGAAGAGGGCAAGGGCTTCAAGCAGTTGATGGAGACCTTCGAATCCGCACGCATCCAAACCGCCGCACGCGCCATTGGCGTGGCCCAGTCGGCGCTCGACATTTCCATGCAGTACGCCCAGGACCGCAAGCAGTTCGGCAAGGCCCTGATCAATTTCCCCCGCGTCTCCTCGAAGCTGGCGATGATGGCGGTCGAGATCATGGTGGCACGACAGCTCACCTATTTTTCCGCCTTCGAAAAGGACGAGGGCCGGCGCTGCGATGTCGAAGCGGGCATGGCCAAGCTGCTCGGCGCGCGCGTCGCCTGGGCTGCCGCCGACAACGGTCTTCAGATCCATGGCGGCAACGGTTTCGCGCTCGAGTACAAGATCAGCCGGGTTCTCTGCGATGCCCGCATTCTGAACATCTTCGAGGGGGCGGCAGAGATCCAGGCCCAGGTCATCGCGCGCCGTCTTCTTGGCTGATCGGGGCGCGACAGCCCCTCAGGCCGCGAACTGCGGCCGAACCTGACCAAGGCGCGGGTGCAATCCCCGCGCCAGCCATGCAGCCCACAGCATACCGCCGCCGCACACCGCGAACAGACCGGCGATCGGCATCGCGATAAGCACCACCCCGGCCACCGCCGGGGTGACGATGCCCGATGCATCCCGATAGCTCGAATAGACCGCCGACATCTCCGTGCGCTCCGATGGTTTCACCGCCATCAGAAAGGGCAGCGATCCGCAGACATCCAGCATGATCAGCAGGACCGAAGCCAGGTAAAGACTCGCCACCACCATCCAGGGCGACACCGTCAGCGCCCATCCTCCGATGAAGAAGGCACCGCCGACCGCAAAGGCACCGCTGACCGCGTTCCGAACCCCGATCCGCCGCACCAGCACCATCAGCAGAGGGGCGGCGAAAAGGGTCATGTTCGACGCCGACAGCGCCGCCGCGCCCACGGCATTGCCCAACCCGTTTTCCACGCAATAGATCGGCAAATAGACGATATACACCCACCAACCGCAGGACCGGATCACCGCGAACAGCCATCCCGCGATCAGCCGCGGCTGTTGCAGGAACCTGCCGAGATAGGCGAGAGGCTGGGGGCCTGCGATCGCGCCCGGACGATCATCTTGCCGTTACCCAGCCGCAGCCTCCAGAAAATCGTGACCTGGCACAGCGCGAAGACGCCCGCCGCGATGAAGGGCGCGGGCGCCCACCAGTTCAGCAGCCAAACCCCCGTGATCGGCCCGATCACCCAGCTTGGCGCGCTGAACAGCAACCGCATGGACTCGGACCGCCCGAGGCTGGTGCGCCCCACGTAGTCCAGCACGTAGGCATTGAGACAGACCGCGCAGGTGACGGTCGCAAGGCTCAGCGTCCCCAGTGCGAGCGCGGTCAGCACCGGCACCCCGGTCAACGCAAGCGCGATGCCCAGCAGGTAGAAACCTGTTCCCAGCGTGTACATCCACCGCCGCGACCAGCGCGCGGCCAGCGATGGCACAAGCAACCCGAACAGCAAGGACACGATCCCCACCCCCAGGTAGATCCAGCTGACGAGGGCCGCGTCCGGGTAGGAGCGGTAGATCACCAGTGGCATGACCGAAAGCAACATGCCCCGCACACCGGCCTCCAGACCGGAGAGAATGGCAAAATCCCGGACCTGCGGCAGCGGCAGGTGGGTCAGCGGCAAGGGGGCTTTGGGCGATATCATGCCCAGCTATTGATCACCGGCGGACCGTGGTGTCGCGGCATTACGCGACAAATCGCGTGTCGGAAACAATGTGTCCGGGCGCCGCTTGTCTCTGGGCCGGCACGCGCCTATCCAATTGCATATGTCCACGACCCGACTCAATTCCGACAGCTGGATCGCGGCAGGGTTCGATGCCCTGCGGCAGGCGGGCCCGCAGGCGCTGGCCGCCGAACCGCTGGCCCGCAGGCTGGGCACCACCAAGGGGTCGTTCTACTGGCATTTCAAGGACGTTCCCGCCTATCACGCGGAACTTCTCGCGCGCTGGCAACACGACGCACTGCGCCGGCTCGATGCGCTGACCGGACAGGATGGCGCCGCCGACCGCCGCCTGCGCGACTTCGGCCGGGGCATGCTGGCGGATCCGACCGAACCTTCCCTGCGGCTCTGGGCGCAGTCCCTGCCCGAAGTCGGTCGCGCGCTGGCGCGGGTGGACGACGCGCGCCTGTCCTATCTGGAAACCCTCCTGCGGCAACTCGGCCTCGGTAACCCCGACTTCGCGCGCGCGCTGCTTGCCGCCCTCGTGGGCCTGCCGCAGGTCGCCGCCCCGGACGCGGACAGCGCGGCGGATGCATATGAAATACTCGTCGATACGGTTCTGGCACTCGAATGATCCTGCGTTTTCTCCTTCCCCTGACCGCCCTTCTGATCCTCGGGGCCTGCGACCGTGACGAAACGGTGCGCGGGCACGGTGGCGCGGACCGTGAATGGCGGCTCGTGACCCTTCAGGGCGCTCCCTTCGACGCACGCGCGACGCTCAGCTTTCCCGAGGAGGGCAGGATCGCCGGCGAAGGTCCGTGCAACAGCTACTCCACCTCGAATATCGCGCCCTACCCCGGATTCGATGCCGGGCCGATCGCCAGCACCCGCCGCGCCTGCCCAGATCTTGCCGCAGAAAGCGCGTTCTTCACGATGCTGGAGGCAGCGACGCTGTCCGAGGTGACCGGCGACACGCTGATCCTGTCGGACGAGGACGGCGCGCTGCTGACCTTCAAAGCTGACGGCTGAACGCGTCGATGAAGCGCGCGCGCGCCTCCGGCAGGGGCTTGTCGCCCAGTGCGCGCGCCAGATGCGCCTCGAGGAAATGACCGGTGGTTCGCAGGGCCACGGCGATCTCGACATCCTCCGCCGCGCCCTCGCCGCGCAGGACGTCGGGCAACGGCAGCAACCGGTCGGCCCAGTCGCCCGCCCCCTTCGCCGAAACCGCGCGTCCCGTCCGCGGCGAGACATAGATCAGATCCTCGGTTGCCCCGGTCACGGCGCAGGCGGACAGGTCCAGCCCGTATCCCATCTCTTCCAGCAGCCCCACCTCCCACTGAAGGTAGGCCAGCGGCCAGATGTCGTTCTGCCCCAGAAGATCCAGCAGTCTTTCGGTCCGGGTATATAGCGCCGGGTGCGCCTCCCGCTCGGGCAGGCAAAAGGCGAGGATCGCGGTCACCGCGTTCAGCCCGGCCAGGGCCAGCCGGTCGGACATCACCAGCGCCGCACGGCTGCGCACCGGCTCCACGGTGAAGGCACCGATATGGTCTTCCAGCCGGGCGCGCCACGCCACGTCGAGCTGCGCACCGGGCTGCAGGTGCGGGGCGATCTTGCGACTGGTCCCGCCGCGCACGACACCCAGGTGCCGCCCCTGGGTCGGGGTGAACATCTCGATGATGGCCGAGGTCTCTCCGTGGCGGCGCAGGCCCAGCAGGATACCCCGGTCACGCCATTCCATCAACCCAGCCCTTCCTCGTCAAGCAGGTGACGACCCTGCCGGTCCTCCACCTCGATCACCCAGATGTCCGGGTCGAAACCACGCTGGCGCGACACGGTCGCATCCACGTCGACCTCCGGGCCGCTGGCCAGCTCGACCCACCGCCGTTCGCCGGTCGCAAGGTCGAAGGACCGCTGGAACAGCACCGCCGCCCCGTCCAATGTCGCCAGCTTGATCAGAACTGCACCGCCCGTGTCGTCACCGTGCGCCACGACGAACGCCGGGATGTCGTGCAGCCGCAAACGCGTCAGATAGGCGTCGACCCAGAAGCGCGCGGTCAGCCGAGGCACGGGACCTCCGGGTTCATTGTTCCAAAAATACACGCTTCCGGCGCGACATCGCGGTCAGGATCAACCGTTGCCATCTTTGAAATCGAGCCCCATCTCGGTGTAGCGTTCGGCCTCTTCCAGCCAGTTCGCCCGGACCTTCACCTGAAGGAACAGGTGCACGCGGCGGCCAAGGAACTCCTCCAGCTCCTCCCGCGCCGCCTTGCTGACCTGCTTGATGGTCTCGCCCTTGTTGCCCAGCACGATGCCCTTGTGCCCGTCGCGCACGACATAGATCAGCTGATCGATCCGCGCCGATCCGTCCTTGCGCTCTTCCCAGTTCTCGGTCTCGACGGTCAGCTGGTAGGGCAACTCCTGGTGCAGTCGCAACGTCAGCTTCTCGCGTGTCATCTCGGCGGCGATCATCCGCATCGGCAGATCCGCGATCTGGTCCTCGGGGTAGAGCCACGGGCCCTCGGGCAGTTCGGTCGCCAGCCACCGGCGCAAAGCCTCCACGCCGTAACCGCGTTCGGCCGAGATCATGAAGGTCTCGGCAAAGGCATGACGCTCGTTCAAAGCCTTGCTGAGCCCGAGCAGCACGGGCGGCTCGACCCGGTCGATCTTGTTGATCGCCAGGGCAATCTTGCGTCCCTTGCCGATCTCGCCCAGCCCGTCGAGTATCCGCGCGACCCCTTCGGTGAGACCGCGATGCGCTTCAACCAGCAACACCACGACATCCGCATCCGCCGCCCCGCCCCAGGCCGCGGCGACCATCGCCCGGTCAAGCCTGCGGCGCGGCTGGAACAGGCCTGGCGTATCGACAAAGACGATCTGCGCGTCCCCTTCCATCGCCACCCCGCGGATGCGCGCACGGGTGGTCTGCACCTTGTGAGTGACGATCGACACCTTTGCGCCGACCATGCGGTTGAGCAGGGTGGACTTGCCCGCGTTGGGCTCTCCGATCAGGGCGACGAATCCGGCGCGGGTGGTCATGTGTCTGTCTCCAGTTGCCGGAGCAGCGTGCTGGCGGCCTCCTGCTCGGCCGCGCGTTTGGACGGCGCGCTCGCGCGGGATGTCTCACCGTTCTCCAGCCGCGCCTCGATGGTGAACAACGGGGCGTGATCCGGGCCGCTCCGGTCGGTCTGCACGTACTTCGGTGGCGACAGCTTGCGCGCCTGCGCCCATTCCTGCAAGGCCGTCTTGGCGTCCCGCGCGTCATCCTCCACCGTTGTCAGCCGATTGCCCCACAGCCGGAGGATCATCGCCTTGGCGGCATCGAACCCGCCGTCGAGATAGACAGCCGCGATGACCGCCTCGATCCCGTCACCCAGAAGCGCCATCTTGCGCCGCCCGCCCGAGATCATCTCGGACCGGCCCAGCTTGAGCACCTTGCCCAGGTCGATCTCGCGAGCCACGTCGGCGCAGGCTTCCTTACGGACAAGAGCATTGAACCGCGGCGCAAGCTGCCCTTCCGTCGCACCGGTGTCCAGCGCCAGAAGCGCCTCCGCCATCACGAGGCCCAGCACCCGGTCGCCAAGAAACTCCAGCCGCTGGTTGTCGTCCCTGTTTGCCGACGACATGGAGGCATGGGTGACCGCACGGACCAGCAGCGCAGGGTCGGCGAACCGATGCCCGAGACGCTCCTGGAACGCCTTGAGATCGCCGCTCAGTTTCATTTCACCGCTTTGAAGAACCGGTCGCCACGCCAGGTCCAGAAGAACAGCATCGACCGCCCGGCCGAGCTGAACATGATACGGTCGGCGCGACCGATCAGGTTCTCGTAGGGGACGAAGCCGACACCCCCCGCCTGCTGTGCCAGGCGGCTGTCGGCGGAATTGTCGCGGTTGTCGCCCATGAAGAAGTAATGCCCTTCCGGCACCGTGTAGACACCGGTGCGGTCGGATTGCTGATCGCCGATGTTCAGGATCGCGTGGGACACGCCGTTCGGCAGGGTTTCGATCTGGCGGCTCTTGATACACGTGCCGCCTTCGCCCACAGGGCCGTTCTCGCACCGCGGGCGCAGCCGCTGCGGCCCCTGCGCGGTCATCTCTTCCTCGAAGGTGCCGTCATCGCGCAGTTCGACGGGCGTGCCGTTGATGTTCAGCACCCCGGCCTTCACCTGAATGGTGTCTCCCGGCAGGCCGATCAGCCGCTTGATGTAGTCGCGGCCCGAAACCGGATGGCGGAACACCACCACGTCGCCGCGCTCCGGCTCGCTGCCGAACAGCCGGGTGTTGTCGCCGTCGAACACGCCGCAGACATCCATGGCGTCGATCTCGATCCCGAAACGCGGCAGCATGAGGCTCGGGCAGGAGGCGTAGGAATAGCCGTAGGCCATCTTGTTCACGAACAGGAAATCCCCGATCAGCAGGGTTTCCTTCATCGACCCCGAGGGGATCCAGAAAGGTTGGAAGAAAAGGGTGCGGAACACGCCCGCGATCAGCAGCGCATAGACGATCGTCTTGACCGTTTCGACAAAGGCGTTGCCTGTCTTTTCCTTCTCGGCCATGCCGCGTTTTCCTTCTGCTCGGGTTGGGGGCTACATGCGCAGGCGGGGCGCGACTGTCAAGGGAAGCCGCGCGGCGCGGCCCCGCCGATCACGGCAGGACCCGTGCCTCGATCACGACAAAGGCCTGCGCCCAGGGGTGATCGTCGGTCAAGGTCACGTGGATGACGGCTTCGTGGCCCGGTGGCGTCATCTCCTGCAGGCGCTTCGCCGCCCAGCCCGTCACCGACATCACCGGCTGCCCGGTCGAGATATTGCTGACAGCCATGTCACGCCAGTTGATCCCCATGCGCAACCCGGTGCCCAGCGCCTTTGAGCAGGCCTCCTTCGCGGCCCACCGCTTGGCATAGGTCCCGGCCACATCGCGGCGGCGCTCCGATTTGGCCTGTTCGACCTCGGTGAAGACGCGGTTGCGGAACCGCGTGCCGAACCGGTCCAGCGTGCCCTGAATGCGTTCGATATTGGCCAGGTCGGTCCCGATGCCGAGGATCATGGTCGCCCTGCCCTACCGCGAGAGCCGCGCGTCGATAGCGCCGGTTGCCTGGTTCAGGGTCGCGGTCAACAGCGCGGCACGGCCGCCCCCGCTTTGCGGATCGTAAAGCTCCACCGCCATGGTGAACCGCAGGCCCGTGGCCGGGTCGTAGCTGGCGTCGAGGGTCGGGAAATCGGCATTCCAGAAACCGATGCCGTCCACACCGATGGTCTTGCACTGCCGGTCCCCGATCTCGTTATAGGGCGGGGACAGGAGCATCAGGTAGACAGGTCCGCCCGCAGGTTCCAGCAGGTCCATCAGGGCGACACGTACCTTGCCGTTGGAATAGGTCCGGGAATAGTCCTCCCACGGCTCGACGATCCCCAGCGGCGACATCCGGCCCGCGCAGTCACGCACCTCAACCTGCTGCGCGGCCAGCGGCGCGGCGGCGACCGCGCCCAGCGCAAGGGCCAGCAGCCACCGCTTCACGATCTCGCCTCGTCCATCAGGCGGCGCATTTCGGCGATCGCCGGTTCCAGCCCGAGAAAGATCGCCTCGCCGATCAGGAAATGCCCGATGTTGAGCTCGCGCACCTCGGGGAAGGCCGCAACCGGCGACACCGTGTCGTAGGTCAGCCCGTGGCCCGCGTGCACCTCCAGCCCGAGGCCGTGTGCGTAGCGCGCCATCTCCTCCAGACCGCGCAGCTCCGCCTGCGCCGCGTCGAACCGTCCTTCCGCGTAGGCGTCGCAATAGGCGCCGGTATGCAGTTCGATCACCTCGGCGCCGATCCGGTGCGCCGCATCGATCTGCCGCTTGTCCGCCGCGATGAAGATCGACACCCGGCAGCCGGCTTCACGCAGGGGCGCGATGAAATGCGCCAGGCGGTTCTCCTCGCGCGCGACTTCCAGCCCGCCTTCGGTCGTGCGCTCCTCGCGCTTTTCCGGAACGATGCAGACTGCATGGGGGCGGTGCCGCAGGGCGATATTCTGCATCTCTTCGGTGGCCGCCATTTCAAAGTTCAGCGGGACCGTCAGAACGTCCATCAAGCCTTCGATATCGCTGTCCGAGATATGGCGACGGTCCTCGCGCAAGTGCGCGGTGATCCCGTCAGCGCCCGCCTTTTCCGCGATCTTTGCCGCGCGCAGCGGATCGGGATACTGGCCGCCACGCGCGTTTCTGACAGTTGCCACGTGGTCGATGTTCACGCCCAGTCTGAGCTTTTGCGGGTCTGCCATCTCTGGTCCTCTCGGTATGTTCGCCCGGACGCTAGTCCACTTTGCGCTTGGCGTCAGCCTTGTGCGCCGTTTTTTGCTTCAATGCCTCGAACTTGGCCTTGATCATGCCCTTGCGCCGTTTCTGGTAGGCCCTCAGCAGCGGCACCATCACGTAGTAGGACAGCGAGGCGAAGAAGATACCCGGCAGAATCCCCCCGATCAGGTAGGGGTAGAAGACCTGTTCGATGAACACCACGATCCCCGACCAGTCCATGTGCGCATCGGTAAAGATGGCGCGCAGGTTCCACCAGAGGTCTGCGCCGGCATCCGCGAACTTGCCCCCGAAGGACCGGTGATCGCCCTCGGTAAAGCGCGAACCAAGCACGAAATGACCTGTCTGAAGCGCCATCACCCCGATCGGCACATAGGTCAGCGGATTGCCGAAAAACGTGCCCATCAGCGCGGCAAGCACGTTCCCCTTCATCAGCTTGGCCAGCAGCGCGGCAATGACGAAATGCAGCCCGTAGAACGGCGTGAACGACGTGAACACCCCCGCCCAGATCCCCCGCGCGATGCGCTCGGGGCTGTCGGGCAACCGCTTCATCCGGTGCCGGACATAGTGAAACGCGCGTGTCCAGCCGCCGCGCGGCCAGAGAAACTCGGCCATCGCGCGCAATGTCGGCTTCGGATCACGGCGTTTGAAAATCAAATCCAGGTTCCAGTTTCTCTTTGATCGCTCAGTGGTCCGGGCTTTTTTGCGATCCCTGCGCCTCTGCTTTCTCGGGCAGGTTCTTGTTGCGGTAGCGGCTGATCTGCGCCACTTCGCTTTCCGCCTCCAGCGTCAGCATCAACGAATGAAGATGCGCGATGTCTCTCAATTCCACATAGATCAACAGGCGGTAAAAGTCAGGCCTGCGTTCCAGAAATGTGAGGTCCGAAATGTTCGCCGCGGCCTCTCCGATCAGGGTGCAGATGCGGCCCAATGCGCCGGCGCCGTTGCCGAGGGTCATGTCCAGCACGGCCTCGTAGACCGCCGGATGGTTGCCCTCGTGCCACCGCAGGTCGAGCCAGCGCTCCGGCTGGTCCTCGTAGATCGACAGCCGGTCGCAATCGATGGCGTGAACGGTCACCCCCTGCCCGCGGAAGGTGATGCCGACGATCCGCTCTCCGGGCAACGGGTTGCAGCAGGGCGCCCGGTCAAAGGACTGGCCCGGCTCCAGCCCGACCACGGCCCGCGCCTTGTCGATATGTTCGCCCTTGCGCGGCGCGAGGTCGGCATAGACGGCGCGCACCACCTCGCGCCCCGAAAGCTCGGAACTGCCCAGCCGCGCCAGCACTTCCTCGGCGCTGTCGAGACGCATGTTCTTGGCCGCGGTCCGCAGCACCTTGTCGGTCACCCGCTTGCCCACATGCGCAAAGGCGGAGCGCGCCAGCTCCTGCCCCAGCTTGATGAACCGCGCGCGATCCACTTCGCGCAGGGAGCGCCGGATCGCGGTCTTGGCCTTGCCCGTGGTCGCGATGTCCAGCCATGTCACCTGCGGCGTCTGCCCCTGCGCGGTGATGATCTCGACCGACTGACCGTTCTTGATCCGCGTCCACAGCGGGACGCGCATGTGATCCACCTTTGCCCCCACCACGGCATTGCCGATCCGCGTGTGGATGGCATAGGCAAAGTCGATCGGCGTGGCCCCGCGCGGCAGCTTCACCACGTCGCCCTTTGGCGTGAAGCAGAATACCTTGTCGGCATACATCTCCAGCTTCACCGCCTCGAGAAAATCCTCGTGGTTCTCCTCGGCGTCGAATTGTTCGGTCAGCTGCGCAATCCATTTGGCCGGGTCCACCGCAAAGGGGTTCTTGGACCGGACCCCGTCGCGATAGGACCAGTGCGCCGCCACCCCGGTCTCGGCGACGTCGTGCATCTGGCTGGTGCGGATCTGGACCTCCACCCGCTTGCCGTCGCGGCCCGACACCGTGGTGTGGATGCTGCGATACCCGTTCGACTTCGGCTGGCTGATATAATCCTTGAACCGTCCCGGCACCGCACGCCACCGCTGGTGGATCGCGCCCAGCGCGCGATAGCAGTCTTCCTCGTTGTCCACGATCACCCGGAAGCCGTAGATGTCGGACAACCGGCCGAAGCTCTGCTCCTTCTCCTCCATCTTGCGCCAGATGGAATAGGGCTTCTTCGCGCGTCCGAACACATCTGCCTCGACCCCGGCCTTGGCCAGTTCGATCCGCATGTCGCCGGTGATCCGCTGGATGACGTCGCCGGTCTCTCGCTGAAGGGTGATGAAACGGCGGATGATGCTGGCGCGCCCTTCCGGGTTCAGCACACGAAACGCCAGGTCCTCCAGCTCTTCACGCATCCACTGCATCCCCATGCGCCCGGCCAGCGGCGCGTAGATGTCCATGGTCTCGCGCGCCTTCTGGCCTTGCTTGGCGGGCCGCATCGCCTTGATCGTGCGCATGTTGTGCAGCCGGTCCGCGAGCTTGACCAGAATCACCCGCAGGTCCTTGGACATTGCCATGAACAGCTTGCGGAAATTCTCGGCCTGCTTGGTTTCCGAGGAATTCAGTTGCAGGTTCGTCAGCTTGGTGACGCCATCGACCAGTTCGGCGATCTCGGTGCCGAACCGCGTCTCCACGTCTGCATAGGATGCCTTGGTGTCCTCGATCGTGTCGTGCAGCAGCGCGGTGATGAGGGTCGCATCGTCGAGTTGCTGTTCCGTCAGGATCGCTGCAACCGCGACAGGGTGCGTGAAATAAGGCTGCCCGGAATGACGGAACTGGCCTTCGTGCATCTCCGCGCCGAAGGCAAAGGCGGCGCGGATCAGCTCTTCGTTTGTTTTCGGGTTGTAGACTTTGACCAGGCGAATCAGATCGTCGGCGGTCGTTTCGGCGCTTTCCATGCCATCCGCCCTATGAGCCCGGTGCCGGGTTACCCCTGCCCCTGGGCCGCCATCAACTGCCGGAGCAGCATCTCTTCGGACATGCTGTCCTCTTCCGGCTTGTCCTGCTCCTGCCCCATCAGCAATGCCATGGCATCATCTTCGGGCTCGTCGACCTCGATCTGGCTCTGGTTGCTTTCGATCAGGCGCTCGCGCAGATCGTCGGCCGATTGCGTCTCTTCCGCGATCTCGCGCAGGGACACGACCGGGTTCTTGTCGTTGTCGCGATCCACGGTCACGGCGGACCCGGCAGAGATTTCACGCGCCCGGTGGGCGGCAAGCATGACAAGCTCGAAACGATTCGGAACCTTGTCGACACAATCTTCTACGGTAACGCGGGCCATCGGGATGCTCCATTTGATAGAGGCAGTCAGAAAGGGCTTACCTAGGCCCGTTTTCACTGATTTACAAGCAACTATTCGAGGCGCTTCACCGCCGCCACATCTTCCCCGGGCAAGGCCGACAAAAGCTGTCGTATCGTCTTCCCCAGCACGGGGTGCCTCCAGTCCCCCGCGATCTCAGACAGCGGCACGAGGACGAATGCGCGCTCCTGAAGCCGCGGGTGCGGAAGGATCAGCCGGTCCGGCGCCCGGACCATCTGCTCTGCCAGCGGCAACTCGAGCCACGCGCGGTAGGTGGGCACGTCCGGCAATACCCGGTCGCCCATGCCCAGCAGGTCGATGTCGAGCGTCCGCTGCCCCCAGCGCACCTCCCGCGCGCGCCCCATGCCTGCCTCGACGTCATGCAGCACCTTGAGCAATTCCGGTGCGGTGCCCGAAAAATCCACTTTGGCCGCCGCGTTCACATAGTCGGGCCCGGCTCCGGCCGGGAAGGCCGGCGTGGCGTAAAACGATGATACAGAACGAATCATCGCGCCCCACACTTCCAGTTCCTTAAGGGCGGCGTGCAGCGTTTGCAGGGGCGACCCGGCGGCTGATCCGAGGTTAGCACCGAGCGCCAGAAGCGCTGTCGCCCGCCCCATAAGCGGAGGATCGCCCTTTTCCCCGTCTGTGGTGCCTTGCAGCATGTTCAAAAACCCTTAGTTATGCGCGGTAAGGTGACGGGCGCTCTTCTGGTCATAGTTGCAATTTGAGCCTCGCAGCACGTTAAAGCACAATTCATTGCTTGGCGAAGACTTCGCCGAAAGGACCCTGGGATGTTTTATAAAGATGAGCGTCTGGCGCTGTTCATCGACGGCTCGAATCTCTACGCCGCAGCAAAGACGCTTGGATTCGACATAGACTACAAACTGCTCCGGGCCGAGTTCATGCGCCGCGGCAAGCTGCTGCGCGCGTTCTACTACACGGCCTTGCTTGAAAACGATGAGTATTCTCCGATCCGCCCTCTTGTCGACTGGCTGAACTACAACGGATTCTCGATGGTCACGAAACCGGCCAAGGAATACACCGACAGCATGGGTCGGCGTAAGGTCAAGGGCAACATGGACATCGAACTGGCCGTCGATGCCATGGAACTGGCGCCCCGCGTGGACCATATCGTGATCTTCTCGGGCGACGGCGATTTCCGCCCGCTGGTGGAAAGCCTGCAACGGCAGGGCGTCCGGGTCTCGGTCGTCTCGACCATCCGCAGCCAGCCGCCGATGATCTCGGACGATCTGCGCCGGCAAGCCGACAACTTCATCGAACTGGAAGACCTGCGAGAGGTCATCGGGCGCCCGCCGCGGGATAATTCGTCCGACTGACGGGAAGTTTTTCTACCTGAAATGGCACGCCGAGAGCTCTCGGAGCCCTCAGCGTGCAATGTTCTAAAATCCAGCGGGGTAATATACCGCACGGGCTTCCGTGTTCCCCAGCATCATCCTACAGTACTGTTAACTTTTCGCGATCCCCCGAAAAGGGGGGGAAGATGACGATGTTGGTGAACCGGGCTGCGCTGCTGGAACAACTCGACGATCCGGAAAGGCTCTGGACCGACGCCGTCGAAACGCTGGCCAGCGCCGGTTTCGATCACGCCATCTACCTGACAGTCGACCATGACTTCACCGCCCCCTTCCTGCGGTGCACCGCACCCGCGGTTTATGCACACCATCCGCCCGAAAAAGACCCCTTCCTGCGCTACGCCTGCGACTCCTATCGCATCCTGCCGCTGGGTGCCGAATTCATCGACGCACACCCCTACGTGACCGAAGAAGAGCGCGCCTTCGTCAGGCGCGCGGCAGAGGCGGGTATGCGCTCCTGCCTCGGCATTCCGATGCGGCTGCGCGGATCGGAACGCTTCGGGGGTTTCATCGTGGGCACCGCGCGGGTCAAGTCCAGCTTCATGGAAAAGGTCTTTCCCCGCGCCGAAGAGATCCGCCTGTTCTGCCTGCTCATCCATCGACGGCTGGAGGAACTGACAGCCGCCACGCCGGTGACACAAGGCGAGGTCGCGTTCGGCCGTCACCTCGTTGCGCCCGATCTGCCCGACACTTTCGAGGCGCTCACCCCCCGGGAGCGCGAGGTCGTCTATCTGCTGGCACAGGGACACAGCAGGCAGGAAACCGCGGCCATCTGTACCATTTCCGTCCACACCGTGTCCGACTACGCCAAATCCGCCTATCGCAAGCTTGGCGTCCACAACCGGGCCCAGGTGGCCGCGCTGATCTATCACGGCGATGCGGCACCCTGATCCCCGGCGTCACTGGACCTGCCGCGCGCGAATGCCTAAGTCTGGGGCATGACCCAGGAGACTCCGATGACCAAGCCGCCGCTCACGCTCTACCTCGCCGCACCGCGCGGCTTCTGCGCGGGCGTGGATCGCGCGATCAAGATCGTGGAAATGGCGCTCGAGAAATGGGGTGCACCCGTCTACGTGCGCCACGAGATCGTCCACAACAAGTTCGTCGTGGACGGCCTGCGCGACAAGGGCGCCGTGTTCGTCGAGGAACTGTCGGAATGTCCCGACGACCGCCCGGTGATCTTTTCCGCGCACGGCGTGCCCAAGTCGGTGCCCAGCGCGGCGCAGGCACGCAACATGATTTACGTCGATGCCACCTGCCCGCTTGTCAGCAAGGTCCATATCGAGGCGCAACGCCACGCCGACAACGGTTTGCAGATGATCATGATCGGCCACGCGGGCCACCCCGAGACCGTGGGCACGATGGGCCAGCTGCCGCCGGGCGAGGTGCTTCTTGTCGAAACGCCCGAGGACGTCGCCACGATCAAAGTCCGCGACCCCGGCAAACTGGCCTACGTGACCCAGACGACTCTCAGCGTGGACGACACCGCCGGGATCGTTGCGGCACTCCGGGCACGTTTTCCGGACATCGTCGGCCCGCACAAGGAAGACATCTGTTACGCGACCACCAACCGGCAGGAAGCCGTCAAGGCGATGGCTCCCAAGTGCGATGCCATGCTGGTCGTGGGCGCGCCGAACTCCTCCAACTCGAAGCGACTGGTCGAGGTCGGCGCGCGCGCGGGCTGCGCCTATTCCCAGCTTGTCCAACGGTCGGAAGACATCGACTGGCGGGCTCTCGACGGCATCAGAAGCATCGGCATCACCGCTGGCGCCTCCGCGCCCGAAGTCCTCATCAACGAGGTGATCGACGCGTTCGGCGCCCGCTTCGACGTCACCCGTGAACTGGTCGAAACCGCGGTCGAGAACGTGGAGTTCAAGGTGCCGCGGGTTTTGCGCGAGGCGGTCTGACGCGGCGGCTTTACCCCCTGCCCCGCCTGTAATACCGTTCCGGCGAAGGCTAGAAGGATACCGCATGATCTCCCTCCAATTCCTGCTGACGGCTCTTGTGGTCGTGCTGGCCCCCGGCACCGGCGTGATCTACACGCTTGCGCTGGGACTTGGCCGCGGTCCCCGCGCGGCGCTCTGGGCAGCGTTCGGCTGCACCGTGGGGATCGTGCCGCATCTGGCGGCGGCGACCCTCGGGCTGGCCGCGATCCTTCACACCTCCGCGCTCCTGTTCACCGCCGTGAAAGTCGCCGGTGTCGCTTACCTGCTCTACCTAGCGTGGCAGAGCCTCAAGGAAGGCGGCGCGCTCTCGGTCCAGGCGGACGCGGCCTTTGAACCGGGCTGGCGCATCGCGCGGCGCGGGGCGCTTATCAATGTCCTGAATCCGAAACTCTCGATCTTCTTTCTCGCCCTGCTGCCGCCGTTCCTCTCCGGGAACCCGGCCTCCGCCACGGTCGAGATGGCGCTGCTCGGTGGTATCTTCATGGCCATGACCTTTGGTGTCTTCGTGCTTTACGGTTGTTTCGCCGCCGCCGCGCGCCGCTGGCTCCTGGGGTCCGAGGCGGTGATGCGCTGGCTCAACCGCTCCTTCGCTGCGATCTTCGCGGCGCTGGCGGGCCGTCTGGCACTGGAACGCGCCTGAACCACGGAAAGCTGACCACCGATGAACCGCATACCCGCCCCCGCCCTGCTGCTGGCCGTCGCCGGACTGATTCCCTTTCTGTGGGCTGCGCTCACGGCGCTCGGGCTGACCTCCGCCGCGGACTGGAACCTGCCCGCCGTACTGGGGGGCGATGGCCGCCTGCTCATGGTCCGCTACGGCGGGATCATACTGCCCTTCATGGCGGGCACGCTCTGGGGGTTCGCCACCCGCGCGACAGGCGGGCTGGCCTTCGCGGCCTACACCGCCTCCGTCGCGCCTGCCCTGTGGTGGTTCTTCATGCCCGGCACCACCGCCGAAACCGCGCTGATCAACATGGCCATCGGCTTTGCCGCGCTGCTGCTGATCGAAGTCGCCTTCGATCGGTGGGAACTGACCCCGCCCTGGTGGCTCGCCTTCCGCATCCAGTTGACCATCGTGGTCCTCGCGTGCATCGGCATCGGGATCTGGGCATGAGCGATCCTCAGACCCTTGCCGTCTACGACGCGCAGGCCGACGACTACGATGCCATGATGCAGGCGGAGGCGACGGCGGATCCGCGCGTGCACCATTTCATCGCCGCTTTGCCCGAAGGGGCCAGCGTGCTCGACCTCGGCTGCGGGCCCGGCAACTACGCCCGCATCCTTGCGAAGGCGGGGCTGAAGGTCACCGCCATCGACGCCTCGGCGGAAATGGCAGGCCGCGCCGCGGCCATCCCGGGCGTGACAGCACGCCACGGGTATTTCGAGGATGTCACGGAACAGGACGCCTACGACGGCATCTGGGCCAGTTTCTCCCTCCTGCACGCCCCGCGCGCCGACCTGCCGGGCCACCTGGCCCGCCTCCGCAAGGCGCTGAAACCGGGCGGCACCTTTTTCATCGGCATGAAAACCGGCACCGGCGGCGGGCGGGACGACCTCGGGAGGCACTATGAATACTACAGCCGCGAAGAACTGGAGACACTGCTTCGGGACGCCGGGTGCGTGCCGAAACAGCACTGGACCGGCTACGGCAAGGGCCTGGCCGGGCAATATGACGGCTGGATCGTGATCCACGCGGATGGCTAAACTGTACGCATATACCGATGGGGCCTGTTCGGGTAATCCCGGCCCCGGCGGCTGGGGCGCCCTGATGCAGGCGCGCGACGGCGACCGCGTGGTCAAGGAACGCGAACTCAAGGGCGGCGAGGCGGCGACCACGAACAACCGAATGGAACTGCTGGCCGCGATCAACGCGCTCGAGGCGCTGGAGCGCGACACCGAGATCACGGTCGTCACCGACAGCAACTACGTCAAGAACGGCATCACCGGCTGGATTCACGGCTGGAAAAAGAACGGCTGGAAGAACGCCGCGAAGAAGCCGGTCAAGAACGCCGAGCTCTGGCAGCGGCTGGATGCCGCCAACGCCCGGCACAGGGTCACGTGGCAATGGGTCAAGGGCCATGCGGGACATCCCGAGAACGAACGCGCCGACGCCTTGGCGCGCGCGGGCATGGCGCCGTTCAAGAAATGAACCTGCTGGCGGTCCTGGACTACGGGTCGGTTCTGGTCTTTGCCATCACCGGCGCCCTGGTGGCCAGCCGCGCGCAGCTCGACCTTGTCGGATTCGCCTTCATTGCCAGCCTGACAGCCCTTGGGGGCGGCACGATCCGCGACCTGCTGCTGGACCGCGACCCGATCTTCTGGATCGCCGATCCCACCTACCTCGCCGTCGCCGTGGCCGCGGCATTGGCGGTGTTCTTTACCGCGCACCTGCTGGAAAGCCGCAGGCGCGCGCTGCTCTGGCTCGACAGCCTCGCGCTGTCCATCGCGGTCGCCGCCGGGGCCGGTGTGGCGATGGCGCTGGACCAGACGGCGGTCATCGTGGTGCTGATGGGCATGATCACGGGCTGCATGGGCGGGCTGATGCGGGACGTGGTGGTCGGCGATGTGCCGGTGGTGCTGAAGCAGGGCGAACTCTATGTCACGGCGGCCTTCGCGGGATCCGCCACCGCGGCGCTGGCCCGGCACTACGGCTTCGATCCCCTTGTCACGCTGCCGGGCTGTGCCGTGGTCACCTGGATCCTGCGCGCCGGATCGCTCGGCTTCGGGTGGCACCTGCCGGTGTACAAGAGCACCCCGCCCAAGTCCTGACGCAGGCCTAGCGCCGCCAGTGGAACGGCACGATGATCAGCGCCCCGATGGACGAGACGATCGCGTTCACCCCGGGGCTGGAGAAGCCCACGCCGAACATGATCCGCACGAAGTAGAACAGGAACGCCCCGCCGATGCAGATGATGATGCTTTGCAGGATGCCGTTATGGGTCCATCCCGTCTTTTCCGAGACATAGCCGACGATACCTGCGATCACGACGGTGCCGAACAATGCAAGGAACATCGCCTAACCCTCTCCCAGCAGGGTGCCGGGCGCGATGCGCGCGCCGCCTTGAAACACCTCCGCGTCCTGCGCAGCCTTGCCCGCCTTCTGCAGGCGCGTCAATGCGACCGCGCCGGTGCCGCAGGCCACCCGCAGCCTTTCGTCCAGCACTTCGCCGGCCCGGCCCTCCCCTTCGGCCAGACGCGACCCCAGAACCTTGACGCGCGTACCGCCCAGGTCGAACCACGCGCCCGGAAAGGGCGACAGCCCCCGGATCAGGCGGTCGACCTCGACCGCCGGCTTGGTCCAGTCGATCCGGGCTTCGGCCTTGTCGATCTTGGCGGCATAGGTGACGCCCGCCTCGGGCTGCGGCTCCGGCACCAGCCTGTCCAGGTTCTCCAGCGCCTCCACGATGGCCTCCGCGCCCAGCGCGCTCAGCCGATCGTGCAGCCCGGCCGTGGTCTCTTCCGCACCGATCTCCACAGTCCGGCGCAGCAACACCGGCCCGGTGTCCAGCCCGGCCTCCATCTGCATGATGCAGACACCGGTCCGGGTGTCCCCCGCCATGATGGCACGATGTATCGGAGCGGCCCCCCGCCATCGCGGCAGCAGGCTGGCGTGGATGTTCAGGCATCCCCGCGCCGGGGCGTCCAGCACCGCCTGCGGCAGGATCAGGCCGTAGGCGACCACCACGGCCACATCCGCGCCCAGCGCCGCGAAATCCGCCTGCGCCTCGGCCGTCCTGAGCGATGTGGGGTGGCGTACTTCCAGCCCCAGATCCTCGGCACGCTGGTGGACAGGGGTCGGACGGTCCTTCTTGCCGCGTCCGGCGGGACGGGGCGGCTGGCAATAGACGGCGGCGATCTCGTGGCCCGCCGTGACCAGCGCCTCCAACACCGGAACCGAGAATTCGGGCGTGCCCATGAAAACGATACGCATGGCGACCTCCGGGTCTAGCCGTTCAACTTCTTCGCGCGACGCAACAGCATGTCACGTTTGACCTTGCTGAGATTGTCGAAATACATCCGCCCCGCCAGATGTTCGATCTGGTGCTGGACCGATGTCGCCTCGAGCCCGACGAACTCTCCCCGCCGGATCGTCCCGGTCTCGTCCATGTAGCGCACGCTGACGGCACGGGGTCTGCTGATCCGCGCCGACACGCCGGGCAGGTTGGGCGAGGCTTCCTCGTGCTCGTTCATCCTGGCCGACGCTTCGAGGATCGTGGGGTTGGCCATCCGGATACGTTTCTTGCGATCCTTCGACGCATCGACGACGGCAAGCTGCAGCATCACCCCGATCTGGGGCGCGGCCAGCCCCACACCGGGCATGGCGTCCATGGTTTCGATCATGTCCTCCCAGATCGCGCGGATCTCGTCGGTGATCTCCTGCACCGGCGCCGCGGCGGTGCGCAGGCGCTTGTCAGGCCACGGAATGCAGGCCCGCATCGTCATGCGGCGGCGTATTCCGCCAGAAGGGCAGCGCGCGCGTCCGGCGCCAGATGGTCAAAGGTCACGACACCGTCGAGGTGATCCAGTTCGTGCTGCGCACAGACAGCCGCGAATCCGTCCAAGCTCTGAACGAACCGGCCGCCGTTCAGGCCGGTCCAGACCATCTGCACCTGCGTGGGCCGGCTGACGCGGGCCGTCACGCCCGGAATGCTCAGACATCCTTCATCCGTCTCGGCGCGCGTCTTGCCCACTTCCTGCAGCATGGGGTTGATGCACACCACGGGATCGGGCCTGCCCTCTTTCCAGGTCACATCCATGACAAAGAGCCGCAGCAGCACGCCGACCTGCGGCGCCGCCAGCCCCCGGCCGGGTGCATCGTACATCGTTTCAAGCATGTCCGCCGCGAGCGTCTCGATCTCCGGCGTGATCTCCGCCACCGGGGCGCAGACCTCCTGCAGGCGCGGATCGGGCCACTTGAGTATCGGCAGGACGCTCATGCCCGCGCCAGCTCGCGCTTGAGCTTGACCATCTTGCGGGTGATCATCTGACGTTTGAGCGGCTTGAGGTAATCGATGAAGAGCTTGCCGTCCAAATGGTCGATCTCGTGCTGCACGCAGGTCGCCCAAAGCTTGTCGAACACCTCCGTCCGCTCGACGCCGTCGCGATCCATCCAGCGCACTTCGACCTCCGCGGGCCGCGTCACGTCCGCGTATTGATCCGGGATGGACAGGCAGCCTTCCTCGTAGGTGTTGAGCGTATCCGAGGCCGAAATGACCTCGGGATTGAACATCACCAGCGGGCGGGGCGTCGTGCCCTCCTCCTTGACGCAATCCAGCACGATCAGCCGGCTCATCACGCCGATCTGCGGCGCGGCCAGCCCGATGCCGGGCGCGTCGTACATGGTGTGCAGCATGTCATCGGCCAGCGCGCGCAACTCGTCGGACATGTCGTCGACGGGATCGGCCGGTTTCTTGAGGCGCGGGTCGGGGTGCAGGAGGATCGGGCGTTTCATGACCACGATTTAGGGCAACGCCCGCGCCACTGCAACCGGGGGCTTGCAGCCGCCGGGTTTGCCGTTAGCCTGCACGCAATTCCAAAGGAGCCCCTCATGAGTTTTGACGAGATCATCGACCGCCGCGGCAGCCACTGCGCGAAATGGGACAAGATGGAAGCCATCTATGGCGTGCCGCGCGACACCGGCATCGCGATGTGGGTGGCCGACATGGATTTCCGCCCGCCGCAGGTCGTGCGTGACGCGCTGCAGGCCCAGGTCGATCATGGCGTCTTTGGCTACTTCGGGGACGATTCAAGATATCTTTCCGCGATCCAGTGGTGGATGGAAAACCGCCACGGCTGGAAGGTCGATCCATCCTGGATCTTCACCACCCACGGGCTCGTCAACGGCACCGCCATGTGCGTCGACGCCTACACCAACCCCGGCGACGGCGTGATCCTCTTCACGCCCGTATACCACGCCTTCGCCCGCGTGATCACCGCCGCGGGCCGCGAGGTCGTGGAATGCGAGATGATCGAAGACAATGGCCGGTACGAGCTCGACTTCGACCGCTGGGATGCGCAGATGACCGGCACCGAAAAGATGCTGATCCTCTGCTCGCCCCACAACCCCGGCGGCCGCGTCTGGACCCGCGAGGAACTGCAGGGCGTGGCCGATTTCGCCAAGCGGCACGACCTGATCCTGGTGTCGGACGAAATTCACCACGACCTCGTGATGCCCGGCAATACGCATATCCCGATGGCCCTGATCGACGGCATCGCGGACCGGCTGGTGATGATGACCGCCACAACCAAGACGTTCAACATCGCAGGGGCCCACATCGGCAACGTCATCATCGAGGACGACAAGCTGCGCGCCACCTTCGCGGAACGGATGATGGGGCTGGGACTGTCGCCAAACTCCTTCGGGCTGTTCATGGCGACCGCCGCCTATTCGCCCGAGGGCGCCGCATGGGTGGACGACCTCGTGACCTATCTCGACGGCAACCGGCAGGTCTTCGACGCGGCCATCGCCGACATCCCCGGCCTGTCGTCGATGCCTCTGGAGGCGACGTACCTGTCATGGGTGAACTTCGAAGGCACCGGGATGGAGATGTCCGAAGCGATCCGCCGCGTCCAGCAGGACGCGCACATCGCGGCCAACCACGGCGAAACCTTCGGCAAGGGCGGCGAAACCTTCATGCGGTTCAACATCGCCACCCCCCGCGCCAACATCGAGGAAGCCTGCGCGCGCCTCAAATCGGCCTTCGGCGACCTGCAATAGGCCGCAAGCTCAGTCGCCGCCGGTGATCAGGCCGGCGGGGGCCCCCTCGGGCACCTCGAAATCCAGCGCGGCACGATCCGCCACCGCAGTGGCGCGCTTGAACTCATAGTGCATTTCGCCCGGCACCGCCTCTTCGGTGGCGACGATCAGGCACTGGAACTGGTGCTTCGCCCCGTCAAAGATATCGACCAGCCCGCGCAGCTTCGGCGCATCCTCGATCGCGATGGCGAACCCCGTCTTCCACATTCTCAGAACCGGATGGACCACGCCATCCGCCTCGATCCGCAGCCGCGACGCCTTCTTCAGGCTCGCCGTGCGCGCGGCATCCAGCCCTGCCTGGATCTCTTTCGAAAAGACCGTTTCCATGATCCACCCCCACTCAGCTGCCATTTGAAACTGGTCGAAATCCAAACAAAATCAAGTAAATATTTGATTACAGTTCTCGCATGTGCAGCACCGCAGACCGGCTGCGCATGCATTTTCCTGTGCAGGTCCGTCTGCCGGCCCTAGATATGGTTCAGCGAAATGAGAGGAGAACAAGATGGGCCTTCTGATCGACGGCGAATGGCATGACAAGTGGTACGATACCAGCGAAACGGGCGGCAAGTTCGAACGCTCCGCCGCGCAGTTTCGGAACTGGATCACGGCCGACGGCAGCGCCGGCCCCTCTGGCGACGGCGGGTTCAAGGCGGAAACCGGGCGCTATCATCTCTATGTCAGTTTCGCCTGCCCTTGGGCGCATCGCACTCTGATCTTTCGCCAGATCAAGGATCTGGCCGACCACATCGCCATCTCGGTCGTGCACCCCGACATGCTGGGAGAGGGCTGGACCTTTGACACCGATTTTCCCGGCGCGACCGGCGACAACCTGTTCGACCTCCCCTTCGCCCGCGACATCTACCTCCGGGCGGACCCCAAGTTCAGCGGGCGCGTGACGGTGCCGATCCTGTGGGACAAGGCGCAGGACACCATCGTGTCAAACGAAAGCGCCGAGATCATCCGTATGTTCAACAGCGCGTTCGACGGGATCACCGGGAACACCAACGATTACTATCCCGAGCCGCTGCGCGACAGGATCGAGGAACTGAACGACCGCATCTACGACACGTTCAACAACGGCGTCTACAAATCCGGTTTCGCCACCACGCAGGACGCCTACGAAGACGCGGTCTACCCCCTGTTCGACACGCTGGACTGGCTCGAAGGCATCCTCGCGGACAACCGCTACCTCACCGGTGACCGGGTGACCGAGGCCGACTGGCGGCTGCTGCCGACCCTGCTCCGCTTCGACAAGGCCTATCACACCCACTTCAAGTGCAACCGCCACAGGATCATCGACTATCCGAATCTCTGGGCCTACACGCGCGAACTGTACCAGTGGCCCGGCGTCTCCGACACGGTCAACTTCGATCACATCGTGCGCCACTACCACTACAGCCACGAGTCGATAAATCCTTACCGGATCATTCCGATCAACCCGCAGCCGGACTTCGACGCGCCCCACGGGCGCGGCTGACCGGCGGGTCAGCCGCCGTTGGTCTGCGTGCCGTAATATTCGACCATCGCGGCAATGTCCTCCGGTGGCGTGCCCATCGGGACCAGCGTACTGGCGTTGCCGATGTGGGCAAAGATCGACCCGTCCGAAAAGAAGGACGTGTTGGTCACGCAGATCACCCGCGCGTCCGGCAGACGGTAACTGGCATAATCCGCCACCGCCAGCGCCGAACCCTCCTCAAGGACGAGGTTGAGGATGATGATCTGCGGCGCGTTGCCGGAGAGGTAGGAAATGGCCTCCTGCTGCCCATGCCGCAGGACCACATCCATGCCCAACCTTTCCAGATGGCGTTTCCAGATCTCGCCCAGCTCGGCGCAGCTTTCAACAATCAGTATGTTCATGCAGGCCCCTCGACCGCGGTTGGCTCGACCGCGACATGCTCCGTGGTCTGCCTCAGAAATTAACAATTGGTTAATTGCTGCCGAATTTGCTTAACGGCCGATACTTTTCTTGATGCAGCACAGTTTTTGCGCTTTGACAGCGCAGACCGGGTAGGATCTGGAAGTGATATCGATGGAGCATAAAGCGCCGGAACCTGCCGCGCGGGATCATGGCGGCGGTGTCGATGCCGCTGTACGCCGCTTCGGCGGAACACGTTGCGGCTGGCTCGATCTGTCCACCGGGATCAACCCCCAGCCCTACCCGATTCCCGATCTGCCCCGCGCCGACTGGACCGATCTGCCGGACGAGAACGCGCGCCAGCGGCTCGAAGCGGCGGCCCGTGCGTTCTGGAACGTCCCGGCGGGTGCGGCACTGTTGCCCGTTCCCGGCGCCTCGGCGGCCATTGCCCGTATCCCGATGCTGGCCCCGCCGAGCCGCGTGCGCATCCAGGGCCCGACCTACAACGAACACGCCGCCAGCTTTGCCGCGGCGGGCTGGCAGATCGGCACGGCGGCAGGACAGGCAAGCGTGCTGGTCAACCCCAACAATCCCGATGGCCGGCACTGGCAGGGCACCGACCCCGATGGCGCGCTGCGGATCATCGACGAAAGTTTCTGCGACGTGACCCCGGACGCGACGCTGATGCCGCTCGCCACGCAGCCCGGCACGCTGATCCTCAAGAGCTTTGGCAAGTTCTGGGGGCTGGCGGGTCTCAGGCTCGGTTTCGTCATCGGAGACCCGGCCCTGATCGACCGTCTGGCGACCATGCTCGGCCCCTGGGCGGTTTCCGGCCCCGCCTTGCGCATCGGCGCGCAGGCACTTGGCGATCACGAATGGACCGTCGCCGCGCGCGCGCGCCTCGGCGCTGACGCCACGCGCCTCGACCGCCTGATGACCGGGGCGGGCGCGGCGGCACTGGGCGGGACCGATCTCTTCCGGCTCTACGAGGTCGGCAACGCCGCCCAGTGGCAGGACCGGCTCGCCCGGCACCACATCTGGTCCCGCATCTTCCCCTACAGCGATCGGTGGCTGCGGCTGGGGCTGCCCGCCGCGGAAAGCTGGCCGAAGCTCGAACAGGCCCTCGAATGACGGCGCTGATGCTCTGCCTTGCCTTGCTGCTGGATGCCGCCCTCGGTGAACCCGGCTGGCTGTGGCGGCGGTTGCCCCACCCGGCCGTGCTGATGGGCCGCGCCATCGGCTGGTGCGATACCCGGTTCAACCGGGGCACCCTGCGCCGGACCAAAGGGGTGCTGACCGTCTTCATTCTCGTGACCGCGGCGTTCATACTGGGCAACCTGCTCGCCGCGCTCGGCCCGGTGGTCGAGGTGCTGCTGGCCGCGATCCTGCTTGCGCAACGCTCCCTCGTGGATCACCTGCGGGCGGTCGCCGACGGATTGCGCCTGTCGCTGCCCGCCGGCCGGCGTGCCGTCGCGATGATCGTCAGCCGCGATACCGCCGACATGCCGCCCGCCTCCGTCGCCCGATCCGCCATCGAAAGCGCGTCGGAAAACCTCAGCGACGGGGTCATCGCACCCGCCTTCTGGTTCTTGGTCGGAGGGCTGCCCGGCATCCTCGTCTACAAGATGGTGAACACCGCCGACAGCATGATCGGCTACCGCACGCCGCGCCACCTGGAATTCGGATGGGCCGCCGCCCGGCTCGATGACCTGCTCAACCTCGTTCCCGCCCGGCTGACCGCGCTGCTGATCGCCGTGCCGGCAGGGGTGACCGGCGAATGGCGCGCCATCGCCGCCGACGCCCGCCGGCACAAGTCGCCCAACGCCGGCTGGCCCGAGGCGGCCATGTCCCGCGCGCTGGGTGTGGCCTTGGCCGGGCCACGCGCCTATGATGGCCGGATGCAGGATTTCGCCTGGGTCAACCCCGCCGGGCGGCGCACCCTGAACGCCGCCGACGTCGACGCCGCCATCACCCGCCTGTGGCAGGCCTGGGGCGTGATGCTGGCCACCTCCGTTCTCCTGTTCCTGATCTCGTTCTGAAGGTACCCGATGCGCCACCTGATCCACATCCTCGCTCTTGGGCTCCTGTCCCAGCCCCTCCACGCCGAGACCCCCTGCGGCGGCGACTTCGCGGCCTTCGTCGCCGACCTCGAGGCCGAAGCCATCGCCTCCGGTATCGCGCCCGACACGGCCGCCACGTTCTTCTCGGGCGTGCGGCAGGATCCCGCGGTGCTGGCAGCCGACCGCAAGCAGGGCGTCTTCCAGATGCCCTTCACCGACTTCGCCCGCCGCCTGATCTCGTCCGACCGGCTGAACCGGGGACGGGCGATGGCGCAGGAACACGACGCCGTGTTCGACCGGATCGAAGCTGAATACGGGGTCGACCGCGGCGTGCTGCTGGCGTTCTGGGCGTTCGAGACGGACTACGGCGCATTCCAGGGCGATTTCAACACCGCCGACGCGCTGGTCACCCTCGCCCACGACTGCCGCAGGCCCGAACTGTTCCGTCCGCAGGTCCTCGCCGCCGTGGAACTCTACGCCGAGGGCGGCATGGACCCGCGCCGCACGACCGGCGCCTGGGCGGGCGAGATCGGCATGGTGCAGATGCTGCCCCGCGACATTCTCGACAACGGGGTCGACGGTGACGGCGACGGCGTGGTGTCGCTCAAGACGTCGGTGCCCGACGCCTTACTGTCCGGGGCCAAGATGCTGCAGCACCTTGGCTGGCGCGCGAACGAACCCTGGCTGGCCGAGGTGACCCTCCCGGCCGACTTCGACTGGTCGCAGACCGGCCTTGAAACCGTCAAGCCGGTCAGCGCGTGGCAGGACATGGGTGTCGTCCCCCGCAACGGGCCGCTCGCCGAAGGGCTGACCGGCTCCGTTCTGCTGCCGCAGGGCAAGGGCGGGCCCGCATTTCTAGCCTACCCCAACTTCCGCGTCTACTTCGACTGGAACCAGAGTTTCACCTACGTCCTGACCGCCGCCTATTTCGCCACGCGGCTTGAGGGCGCCGGGATATTCGACGCGGGCAATCCCGCCACGGGCCTGGACGGACCGCAGATGAAAGACCTGCAAACGAAACTCCAGGCGCGCGGGCATGACGTCGGCGGTGTCGACGGCATATTGGGCGCGGGCACCCGCGCCGCCGTGCGCGCCGAACAGGCGCGGCTGGGCCTGACCGTCGATGGCTGGCCCACGCCCGAACTTCTCTCGAAACTCTGACCGAAGGAGCCACTTCATGCCCCTCACGAAAACCGCCGCCCAGATGGTCGCCGACGCCCGCGCCCGGATCGAGGAGATCGACAGCGCGGTCGCCATTGCCATGCTGGACGATCCGAACGTCCAGTTCGTCGATCTGCGCGACCCGCGCGAACGGGATCGCACGGGCTTCATCCCCGGCGCCTTCCACTGCCCGCGCGGCATGCTCGAATTCTGGGTCGATCCGGACAGCCCCTATTTCAAGGAGGTCTTCGCCCAGGACAAGAAATTCGTCTTTCACTGCGCATCCGGCTGGCGCTCGGCCATCTCCGTCGCCACGCTGCAGGACATGGGATTCGAGGCCGCGCACCTGCGCGACGGCTTCGGCGGCTGGGAAAAGGCGGGCGGCCCGGTGGAGCACAAGACCGAAAAGTAAGGCCCGGACTCACCGGCGCTGACACTACATTGATAAGGTCAAAGCCTGAACGTATCCGGATCAGGCGGCCAAGCCCCCGGTCAGGCGACCAGCGCCTCCGCCTTCTTCAGGTCGACGGAGACAAGCTGGCTCACGCCCTGCTCGGCCATCGTCACGCCAAACAGCCGGTCCATCCGGCTCATCGTCACCGCATGGTGCGTGATGATCAGGAACCGCGTATCCGTCTGGCGGCACATTTCGTCCAGAAGGTCGCAGAACCGCGTCACGTTGGCGTCGTCGAGCGGCGCGTCGACCTCGTCCAGCACGCAGATCGGCGCGGGGTTGGCAAGGAACACCGCAAAGATCAACGCCATCGCGGTCAGCGTCTGCTCGCCCCCCGACAGCAGGCTCAGCGTGCTCAGTTTCTTGCCCGGCGGCTGGCACATGATCTCCAGCCCCGCTTCCAGCGGGTCATCGGATTCCACCATCACGAGGTTTGCCTCGCCACCGTTGAACAGGTGGCGGAACAACATGGCAAAGTTGCTGTTCACCTGCTCGAAGGCGGTCAGCAGCCGTTCGCGCCCCTCGCGGTTCAGGCTGGCGATGCCGGAGCGCAGCGTCTTGATCGCCTCTTCCAGGTCGGTCTTCTCGGTAATCAGCGTGTCGTGCTCTTCCTGCACGGCCTTGGCGTCTTCCTCCGCCCGAAGGTTCACCGCACCCAGCGCATCCCGCTGGCGTTTCAGACGGTTCACATCCGCTTCGAGCGCATCCGCACCGGGCATCTGGTCGGGATTGACGTCCAGCCGGGTCAGCAGCTGGTTCGGGGTCAGCTGGCTGTCTTCCGCGATCCGCTCGGCGGCGGATGAAACGCTCTCGCGGGCGGCTTCTGCGCGCGCTTCCGACCGCGCGCGGGCCTCGCGCGCTTCCGATGCATCCCGTTCCGCCTCGCGTTCGGCCACCGCCGCCGCGCGCAACGTGGCCTCGGCCTGTGCCAGTGCCTCCGCCGCATCGGTCCGGCGCGTCTCGGCCCCCGTGATCTCGGCGCTCAGCGTCTCGCGTTCGGCAGCCAGCTCGGCGGGCACGGCGCTGGCCTGCTTCAGGTCGGCCTCCGACGCGGACTTGCGCTCCACCAGTTCCGCCGTCCGTTTCTCGGCGGTCTCCAGCCGGTGTTTCCAACCGCTGAGTTCCTTGACCACTTCCTGCGACCGCTTGGTGCGCGCCTCGCCCTCGCGGCGCAGCTCGTCGTGGGCGGACCGGCGGGACATCATCGTGATCCGCGCGGCTTCCACCGTCATGCGGATATCATCGACCCCCGCGCGGGCGTCCGACAGATCGCCAAGCTCGGCAAGCGCGCGCTCGGCCTCGGTCACCCGCCCCCGGGCGGCCATCGCCTCCTCCTCGTGACGTTTCACGGCAAGACCCAGGCTTTCCAGACGCCCTTCCGCCAAGTTGCGATCCGCTTCGGACCGGCTCAGGGCGCGTCCGGCATCGGCAACCATGCGGTCGGCGTCGCGGCGGGCCTCGCGCGCACGCTTGTCGGCCTCCGTCTGCTCGACCAGCAAACGCGTCAGGCTGTCATGCGCAGCGCGCGCGCCTTCCGCCCGCTGGCTCGCCTGCTCCAACGACTGCTTGAGCACTTCGAGCCGGTTCAACTGCTGCAGGCGCAACGCCGCGGCAGAAGGCGCATCCTCCGCCCAGGCGCGGTAGCCGTCCCACCGCCACAGGTCTCCCTCGGGCGAGACCAGCCGCTGACCCGGCAGCAACGCCGCCTGAAGGCGCGGCCCATCGTCGGGGTCCACCAGCCCGATCTGGCCCATCCGCCGGACAAGCACATCCGGCACCGACACGTGCTGTGTAAGCGGCGTGACGCCGGCGGGAAGTGGCTGTTCGGTCTCGTAGGCCGGCAGGACGGCCCAGCCCGAGGGGCCGTCGCTCTCTACCTCGGGCGCGCGCAGGTCGTCGGCCAATGCGGCCCCCAGCGCCTTTTCAAAGCCATGCTCGACCTGCAACCGGTCAAGGATCTGGCCACCCTCTGCCGTGTCCCGTTCCACCAGCTTGGCAAGCGCCGAGGTCTCCGCCCGCAGCGCGTTCATCTCGCCTTCCGCCTCTGACCGTTCCGCCCGGGCGTCGGCCTCCCTGCCCTGTGTCTCGGCGCGGGCCTCCTCCGCCGCGTGCAGCGCCTCGTCCGCGGTCGCAGCGGCGGCCACCGCCGCCGTCTCGGCAGCTTTCGCCGCCTCGAAATCCGTCGCGGCCTTGGACAGCGCCGCGCGGCTTTGGTCGACCGCCTCCTGCGCCTTCCGGGCCTCCGCCTCGGACTTCGCCTGGGTCTTGCGGCTGTCCTCGAGCAGGCGCTCCGCCGACCCGTGGCGCGCGGCCAGCCGGGCCACGTCCTCGGTCAACTGAGCCAGATCGCCCTCGCGGGCCTGCAACACCGTCGCCGCCTCGCGTGCGGCCTCCGCCGCCGCTTCCAGCGCGGCTTCATGCCCCTCGCCCGCCTTGGCAAGTTCGCGCTGCTCCCATTCCAGCCGGTCGATGGTCTCACCCGCATCGCGGTTCAACCCGCCCTCGCGTTCGATGTCACGGGTCAGCTGCGCGATCCGGCTGGTCAAGGTCTCGATCGCCGTCTGGGCGCGTGTTTCCTGATCCGCAAGCGTATCCCGCTGCACCACCAGACGCTGCAGCACCGCGGCCGCGATGGCCTCTTCGTCGCGCAACGGGGGCAGGGCCTCTTCCGCGGCGCTGCGGGCCTTGATGGCCTGCTGCACCAGGTTCTGGGCCTGCACCGTTGCGGTCACGCGCGCGCGCAGGTCTTCGTCCGCCTTGGCGCGGGCGTCGTCCGCTTCGCGCCATCGACGGTACAGCAGCATTCCCTCGGTCCGGCGCAGATGGTCCCCGATCTCGCGGTAACGGGCCGCCTGACGGGCTTGCCTCGCCAGTTGCGCCAACTGGCTGGCAAGCTGTTCGATCACGTCATCGACCCGCGACAGGTTCGTCTCCGCGCTGTTCAGCTTCAGTTCCGCCTCGTGCCGCCTCTGGTAAAGGCCAGAGATCCCAGCGGCTTCCTCGAGGATGCGGCGGCGGTTCTTCGGCTTGGCATTGATCAGTTCGCTGATCTGGCCCTGCCGGACCAGCGCGGGGCTGTGCGCCCCGGTAGACGCGTCCGCGAACAGCATCTGCACATCACGCGCCCGCACGTCCTTACCACCCGCCTTGTAGGCGCTGCCCACGTCGCGGGTGATGCGGCGGACGATTTCCAGCGCATCTTGGTCGTTGAAGCCCGCCGGGGCCAGCCGTTCGCTGTTGTCGATGTGCAGCGCGACCTCGGCAAAGTTGCGGGCCGGACGTGTGGCCGCACCCGCAAAGATCACGTCCTCCATGCCGCCGCCGCGCATGGCCGTGGGGCGGTTCTCGCCCATGACCCAGCGCAGCGCTTCCAGCAGGTTCGACTTGCCGCACCCGTTCGGACCGACGACCCCGGTCAGACCATCGGCGATGATCAGATCCGTCGGATCGACGAAGCTTTTGAAGCCCGTCAGCCTGAGTTTCGAAAAGCGCACCTGAGAGGGCCCCGTTGATTCCGCGTCCGACGAAAATGCGGCCCACGGGTGCCGCATGTCAACCGCGACCCACCACAGCGAGCGTCCGGCGGGCTCTTATCCACAAGATATTGCGAGTTCAGTCGGCGGTGCAGGCCACCTGATCGCTGGGGACACCCCCGGTCAACGGGTTGCTGCCGGCAAGGGGCGCGCAGGCGACGCGCGGCGGTCTGGCCCGCTTTGGCGGCGGGCCATCGCCACAGTCGAGCCTGCCGAATGCCTGTGCCTGGTCGCCCGTGACTTCGACGACCCTGCACCCGCTGACCATCGCCATCGCCTTGCCCGCACGCGCTTGGATCGGACCGAACCGCGGCGCGTATTGCGTGTTGACGCGGATCGCCTCCGCCCGGCCATCGCGCAGCCGCACGTCAAAGGTGGAGCCCTCGACGCTGACGCGCGTCGGCGCGAGCCCCCCGAACTCGGGCGCCGGCGTGTTGCAGGCGCAAAGCGCCAGAACGGCGAAAAGGGCGATCACGTACCTCATGGGACAACTGAGCGCGACAATCGTTAAGATTTCGTTTCTACCCGGCAACGCGCTCCGGGACCCGATGGTGAACCATTGCGAGCGTCCCGCTCCGGTCATATGATCTGACCAATTCCAAGGGGTCGAAATGCCGTTCCAACCTGTCACACCCGAGAAACTGTCGCAGGCGGTGATCGGCCAGATCGAAGAGCTGATCCTTCGGGGCATCCTGCGCCCGGGCGAGCGCCTGCCGCCCGAACGGGATCTGGCGGAGCGGCTGAACGTGTCGCGCCCCTCGCTGAGGGATGCCATCGGTCGGTTGCAACAGGCCGGGTTGCTCACAGCCAAGGCAGGCGCCGGCGTATACGTGGCCGATGTCCTGGGCAGCGCCTTTGCCCCCGCGCTGGTCGAACTGTTTGCCCGCCATGACGAGGCGGTATTCGACTACCTGTCGTTCCGTCGTGACATGGAGGGCCTGGCCGCGGAACGGGCCGCAACCTTTGGCTCGGACACCGATCTCGCGGTAGTGCAGGCGGTATTCGACAAGATGGAGGCGGCCCACGGCAAGCGCAGCGGGGAAGAGGAGGCGCAGCTGGATGCGCAGTTCCACATGGCGATCATCGAGGCGAGCCACAACGTGGTCATGCTCCACATGATGCGTTCGATGTACGAACTGCTGCGCGGCGGGGTCTTTTACAACCGGCAGGTCATGTTCAGGCAACGCACCACGCGGGCGGCCCTGCTGGACCAGCACCGCGCGATCAACACGGCGTTGCAGGCCCGCGATCCGGCGCGGGCGCGGTCGGCTGTTGAGGCACATCTCGACTACGTCGAAACCGCGCTGACGAACCAGAAAAAGGCAGACCGCAACGAAGAAATCGCGCGCCAGCGCCTTCAGCACGAAACCGAAGGCTGAAACGAGAACGGCCCCTGAAACGAAAAAGCCCCGGCGGAGCCGGGGCTTGATATGGTTATCGGTCGTGGATCAGTGCAGCTTGGTGTCGACCTGCGCGATGGCATCGTCGATCAGCTTGTTGCCCTCGGCAGCGGACATCTGCTTGGCGATGACCTCGCGCGCGGCAGCGATCGCGACGGCCACGGCCCGATCACGCACGTCCTTGATCGCGGCGGCCTCGGCCGAGGCGATCTGGTCTTCGGCGGCGGCCAGCCGGCGTTCGACCGAGCGGGACAATTCCTCGCGCGCCTGTTCCGCGGACCGCTGGGCTTCTTCCTTGGCAGTGGCGACGATGCGGTCTGCCTGCTCCTGCACTTCCTTCTGCTTGCGCTCGTAGCTGGCCAGAAGGGTCTGTGCCTCTTCACGCAGGGCGCGTGCCTCTTCCAGTTCGGACCGGATGTCGGACGCGCGCTTGTCCAGCATCTTGCCCATCATGCCCGGCACCTTGAAGTAGACCAGTACGGCAAGGAACAGCAGGAAGGCCAGAAGGACGACGAAGTCGGTGTTGGTCAGCGAGAAGAAGACATCCCCCGCCGCGAAGGCCGGCGACGCGGCAAGGACGGATGCGGTTGCTGCGGTCAAAATCAGACGCATGGGTTATCCTTTCATCCGGGCTTCGACGGCCGCGTTCACGGTGCTGTCGTCGGCCTTGCCGCCCATGACCGCCACGATTTCCTTCGCGGTGTCCTTGGCAACGGCTTCGACGTTTTCCATCGCGCTTTCGCGGATCTTCGCGATTTCCTTTTCGGACTCCGCGGTCTTTGCGGCGATTTCCTCGTCCGCCTTGGCCATCGCGGCATTCAGGTCGGCCTGCATGTCGGCCTTTGCCTCTGCGATGATGCGCTGCGCCTCGGCGCGGGCATCGACCAGAGCCTTGTTGTAGGCTTCCTCTGCCTGCTCGGCTTTCGACTTGAGGTCCTCGGCGGCGGCGATATCGTTGCTGATCGTGCCCTGCCGTTCGGCGAGCACGGCCCCGATGCGTGGGAGCGCCACGCGGGACAGGATAAGGTACGTCGCGATAAGCGCCAGGATCAGCCAGAAAATCTGGTTGCCCCACCAGTCGAAGCACAGCTGCGGCATCCCGATGGCAGAGCCGTTGGGCCCTACGCAGGTGCCGGCGAGTTCGACGTCGATTGGTTCAGTTGCCATCAGGGCCTCCTTGGAAACTTTTCTTTACGCTTGGGCGGATGTCAGCGACACCCGCCCGTTCGTAAGGATGTCGTAACCGGGAAGTTAAACGGCGAACATCAGCAGCAGCGCGACGAGGAAGGCGAAGATGCCCAGCGCTTCCGCGAATGCGATGCCGATGAAGAGGGTGGCCGTCTGCGATGCCGCAGCGGAGGGGTTGCGCAGAGCGCCTGCCAGGTAGTTGCCGGCCACGTTGCCGACCCCGATCGCGGCTGCGCCGGAACCGATTGCTGCCAGACCTGCGCCGATGTGTGCGAGTTCGCCTTCCATGTGAATTCTCCTTACGATTGGAAGTTGCGTGGTGGCGGGAAACCCCGCCGTTGTCTTGATCCCGCGGGTTAGTGGTGCGGGTGAAGCGCGTCCTTGAGATAGACACACGTCAGGATGGTAAAGACATAGGCCTGGATAAAGGACACCAGGACCTCGAGACCGTACATCGCGGTAATTGCGACCACGGAGACGGGGCTGATCAGGGTGATCGCGGCAAAGCCGGCGAAGACCTTGATCACCGCGTGACCCGCCATGACGTTGCCCGCCAGACGAATGGAGTGGCTGACGGGGCGCACGAAATAGGAAATCAGTTCGATGATCGCCAGGATCGGACGCAGCGCCAGCGGGGCCGAGGCGACCCAGAAGAGGCTGAGGAACCCTGCGCCGTTCTTGACGAAGCCCAGGATCGTGACGGTCAGGAACACCGCCATCGCCAGAAGCACCGTGACGGCGAAATGCGAGGTGGGCGTGAAGGCCGTCGGGATGAGCCCGAGGAAGTTGGCGCAGACGATGAACATGAACAGCGTCATGATGTAGGGGAAGAACTTCACCCCTTCCTTGCCGCAGATGTCCTCGACCATCTTGTAGACGAAACCATAGGCCAGTTCGGCCACGGACTGCATCCGCGAGGGGACGAGAGCCCGCTTGGAGCTGCCCAGCACCAGCAACGCGAAAGTGGCCACAACCGCAAGGAACATCCAGAGAGTCGCGTTGGTCACCGTGTACCAGGACACCGCGCCTTCGCCGAACAGGGGTTCGACGATGAACTGGTCCATCGGGTGAAAAACCAGGCCGCCTTCTTCTGCACCATGCGCTTCTGTCGCCATCTCAGGCTCCTTCGTTCCTGTCGTCCTTGCCGGACGCGTCCTCGGTCGGTTCGACCATCTGTCTTGCCTGGAATTCCTGCGCGGAGCGGAGCATCGTCTTTACCCCGGCCGCAAGGCCCAGAAATGTAAACAGCACCATGAAGATCGGCAGGGTGCCAAACAGCACGTCCAGGCCGTATCCGATGCCGAAACCGATCCCGAGACCGGCCACGAGTTCGATCACCATACGCCAGGCAAGCTGCGCCTGAGTGTGGCTTTCATCCTGAATGGGCTTGGGCGTGTTGCGCCCCTTGACGGCGTTGATCCGTGCCTCGAGCTGTTCGAGCCGCTGTTGCTGGTCCGGATCGCTCATGCCGCATGCCCCGTGGGATGACTTGGGCCGTTAGGTACTGGGCAGGGCTGTTAGAGTCAACTATGATCGGTCCTGAGCTAAATTACTGATATTAATTTATAATTTTTGTCCCCTTGCCGCGCTCGGCACCTGCCCCCTGGCCATTGCGGGGAAAAACCGGACGGCCAATCATATTCAACCTTTCGGTTGATCTTGGTCGCCCCCACTGCGCCAGGGGGCCGTCTGCTCCATCAGCCAGTCGCGAAAGGCCCGCACGGCCTTGCGCCGGAACACCCCCTCGCCGCCGAGGATCTGGTAGTCGCCCTCACGAAAGCCGATGTCCGACACCCGGCGCAATCGGCCCGACGCCACCTCCTGCGCGACCACTTCGTCCGAGACGAGCAGAACGCCGTGCCCCGCCAGCGCCGCCTCGACCTCGAGCAGGGTGCTGCGCCGCCATGACGCGCCGGGCACCGCATCCGGCGGGACACCACCGGCCAAGGAGAACCAGCGGCCCCAGGTGTCCCCGGCCCGGTCCTTGAGCAACGGCAGCGCCAGCATCGCCTGCGGGTCCAGCATTCCCGACGGCACGAGCGAGGCGGCGGCATAGGGATGCAGCGGGGCATCGCTGATCCGCTCGGCACCGAGATAGAACGCCCCCGGCGGCACGAAGCGGATCGCCAGATCGGCCTCGTAGCGCGCGACATCGGCCAACGCGGTCGACGCCTCCAGCTGCAATTCGACATCCGGATGGCGGTCCTGAAACAGTGGCAGGCGGGGGATCAGGAACTTGGCGGCGAACAGCGGCTCGCTGTTGACGCTGACCCGCCCCGCGACGACGCCGGTCAGCCCCTCCGTCGCCTCCGCGATCGCGTCAAGCGCGGGCGAGACCTGCGCGAGATAGGCGCGGCCGTCCTCTTTCAGCGTCAGACCACGGGACAATTCGCGGAAAAGCTGGACCCCGAGCCGGTCTTCCAGTCCACGCACGTGACGGCTGACGGAGGAGTGACTGACCCGAAGCTCCTCCGCCGCGCGCGAGAAGCTCTGGTGTCTGCCCGCCGCCTCGAAGGCGCGCAGGGCGTTCAGCGGGGGCAGGATACGGCTCATGCCCTTTTGTGCATTTTCCGCACAACTGGCGTCAAGCAAATGTCTTTGCCCCGTAGTGCCCGGGCAGCCATATCGGTAGAGACAAGCGAAGGCAGTCCGCAATGACCGATTACAGCATATCTTCGCAGCGCCGGACGGCGCGCATACGTGCGTTTTTCAGAACTGTGGCGGCCGGCCTGAGCCCCCTCGCCCACCGCTGGCGACAGCGGGATCATCCGCACGTGGGCGATCTGGACGTGCGCCTGATGCGGGACGCGGGCCTTTCCCATGGCGGCACAGCGCGGCGGGAGACCGCCCCGGAAATACGCGAAACCCGGCACCCGATGCTTTGAGACGCTTTTCCCGGCCCGGTCGCTCGGCTATCTACCGTGCATGACACCCACGCTCGACCAGGTATTTTCCGCGCTGGCGGACCCCACGCGCCGGGCCATTCTGGCCATGCTGCTGGAAGACGACATGGCGGTGACCGATGTCGCCGACCCGTTCGACATGTCCCTCGCGGCGATTTCCAAACACCTGAACGTGCTGACCGCCGCCGGTCTGATCTCTCAGGAAAAGAGGGGAAGGGTGAAGTGGTGCAAGCTGGAACCGGAAGCGATGAAGGCCGCGTCCACCTGGATGCAGGGCTTCGGCCAGTTCGAACCAGTCCATCTGGACGCGTTCGAGCGGTTCCTGGCGCTTGAGCTGCCGGAACCGGAAGACCGGCAGGACGAAAAAGGCGCGTGACAGATCACGCGCCCGGTTTCGGATTTTTCAGAAGGCCAACTGGATAACCACCAGAACAACAACAACGAGGCCGACGATATAGATGAGATTTCGCATGGCAGCCTCTAGATCAGGCCAAGAAGACGCAGGATAGCAAGTACGACGACCACAAGGCCAATGAGATAGATGATGCTGCGCACGTTGTCGCTCCTTCTAATTCAGATTGGATGACAAACGCGTGATCGGCTCGGTTGGTTCCGCTGGGCTCAGACATTCTTTGCGCCGTCGTCCTGAAGCAGCAGCAGCAACGCGATGATCGTGAGCGCCACGCCCCCGAGCACGAGCGGCGACGGCACCGGATTGCCCAGGAAGATCTCCCAAACGATGACCCACGACGGTGTCAGATAGGTGTACGCCATGACCTTGGCCGAGGGCAGGCGCAGCGCGGCGAAAGACAACAGCACAACCGTGATCGCGGTCGCGCAGAAGGTCACGTAGGCCAGCGTCACCCAGACCAGCGGCGGCAGGGCGAGCCAATCCGTGGCGGCGATCCGGGGCCAGGCATAGACCACCAGCAGCGCCGCGCCCGCCAGCAGCGTTCCGAACGTGAAGGTCACCGGCCCTTCGCCCCGGTTCAGCCGCCGCACCAGCGGCGTGTAGATCGCGTGGCTGACGCAGCCGACGAAATAGATCGCCTCCCCGCGGCCCACGTCGAAGGCCATCAGGGCGCTTAGGTCCGCACGGAAGATCACCCAGAGCGCCCCCGCGCCACCGACCAGCAGCGCCAGCGCCATGCGGGGGGTCAGCACCTGGCGCAACATGAACCAGGCGATCCCGGCGGCCATCACCGGTACGAGGGTGAACACCGCGGCGGCGCTGACCGGCGGCGCGGTCTTGAGCCCCTCGAACATCAGGACGAAGTAGACCGCGAAGAAACCGCCCAGCAGCCCGTAGCGCCAAGGCGCGGCAAAGCTGGCCCGCGACAACGATCCGCGCTGCCAGGCCAGCGCCCCCACCACCACCGCGGCCAGGCAGAAGCGCGCCGCGTTGAACGCCGACGGCGCAATGTCGTTCGCCACCAGCGCCCCGAGGGAAAACGACCCGGCCACAAGGGCCGAGAAGGCGAGCATTGCAAGATGGCCCTGTGCGCCGGGGCTCACAGCCCCCCCTCGCTCACGCGCTTCTTGATGAACGACAGCAGCGCCTGAACCTTCGTCGTGCGGTGCAGGCCCACATGCGTCACCAGCCAGAGCGGGCTGGCCCATTCCGGCTGCGGCGCATGAACCTCGACCAGGTCGGGATGCCGCGCCGCCTCGGACGCATCCATGAAACCGATCCCGGCGCCGGCCAGCAGGGCGGCATCGGCCGCGTGCGAGTCGGTGCAACGGAACCGGACGGCATCGGGCGGGACGTTTTCGCGAAGCCAGATGTAGAAGGGCGCGCGGCTGTCCTTGTTCTCCGGTCCGATGAAGCGATGGTTGCCGTAGTCCTGCGGGCCTTCGGGCAGGCCGAACGCCTCGACGTAGGCGCGGCTTGCGTAGGCGCCGATGGCACTGGAGATCAGCGGCTGCACCACGTTGTCGGGCTGATCCGGCACGGTGCCGGCACGGATGGCCACGTGCGCCTCGCCGTATTCCAGCCGGAACAGCCTGTCGCCGGTCAGGTAGCGCACTTTCACCTGCGGATACTGCCGCTGAAACGCCACCAGCATCGGTGCGACGCTTGACGACAGGCTGGCGAGCGACGTCACCACGAGGTCGCCCGACACCTCGGCCCCCTGCCCCCTGATCCGCCCGACCAGCTGGTTGAACTGGTCATCGGTGGCCTGCGCCACGCGCAGCAGGTCCGCGCCCGCCTCTGTGGCGGTGTACCCTCGGGCGTGGCGCTGGAACAGCTTGACCCCGAGCCGCCCTTCGAGCGCGTCGATGTGCCGGATGACGGTGGCATGATGCACCCCCAGCACTTCGGCCGCACCGCTGACCGTTCCCAGCCGGGCTACCTGAAACGCCGTTCTGATCTCGTCCCAGTTGTCCATCTCCACCCCGTCGTCAGACTTGTGCAATGCTGAACAAAGCGAGTGCAATTCCGCCAGTTGTGTTTGAATCTGCAAATGCCGATTTCTGTCCCGAACCACTCAAGACAGGAAATGACACCATGTCCATACTTCGCATCGACTCTTCCGCCAATACCGAGACTTCGGTGACCCGGGACCTGACAGACCGCATCATCGCGCGGCTTGGCGATGCCGACGTGGTCGTGCGCGACCTCGCGCTCGAACCGCTGCCGCAGATCACGCATACCTGGGCCGTTGCCCGGACCACCCCGGAATCCGACCGCGCGCCCGAGCAGGTAGAGGCGCTGAAGGAATCCGACAAGCTGGTGGCGGAACTGATGGCCGCCGACACTATCGTGATCGGCGCGCCGGTCTACAATTTCGGCGTGCCCGCGTCGCTGAAAGCCTGGATCGACCTTGTCGCGCGGGTCGGCGTGACCTTCCGCTACACCGAAAATGGCCCCGAAGGTCTGGTCAAGGGCAAACGCGTCATCATCGCCATGGCCTCGGGCGGAACCCCCGTCGGATCCTCTGCCGATTTCGTCAGCGGATACCTGAAATTCGTCCTCGGGTTCATGGGCATGACCGACGTGTCCGTGGTCGCGGCCGATGCACTGGCCACGGATGCCGACGGGACGGTCGCCCGCGCCAACGACGCGATCGAGAAGCTCGCAGCCTGATCTCCCCCTTCCGCGCCGGTTGCGGAAGCGACGGCACCGGACCCCGCCCAAGGGCCCGGCGCCAATTTTTCTGTATCCCCCTCCCGTGACGCTGGAACCGCGCAGCCCGATGCCGCGTTCCTGACGGATCGCCGGACATCGGCGCAGAGGGGCATTTCGAATGAGTAGCTGGTTCGCGGGGTCCGAGGATATTGTCGCCCTTGGCCTGCTGGCATGTGTCTTCATCGCCTTCATCGTTGAACGATACCCTCCGGACACAACGGCGGTGGTGGGCGCTGCCGCGTTCATCCTTCTGGGGCTCGTCAGCCCGGACGACGTGATGGCGGTTTTCTCGAACCCCGCGCCGATCACCATCGCGGCGATGTTCGTCGTCTCGGGCGCGCTGGTCAGAACAGGCGTGCTGGATGCCATCGCGGGTTTCATCGTGGACCGCGCGAAAACCCGGCCCGTGCTGGCCCTGACGACCTTCTTCCTTGCCGCGCTGACGGCCTCGGCCTTTGTCAACAACACGCCCATCGTCCTGATCCTGATCCCGCTGGTCCTGCGGCTGAGCCATGCCGTGGGCATCGTTTCCACCCGGCTGCTGATCCCGCTGTCCTACGTGTCGATCCTCGGCGGCACCTGCACCATGATCGGCACCTCCACCAACCTGCTCGTGGACGGTGTCGCGCGGCAGAACGGCATCGACGCCTTCGGGATCTTCGAGATCGCCCCGGTGGGCATCGTCGCGGCGCTGACGGGGCTGGTCTTCATGATGGCCGCAGGACGGTTCCTGCTGCCGAACCGACCGGACCGGGGGGCCACCTCGATGCTCACCGAGACGACTTTCCTGACCGAGGTCGCGATCCTGCCGGAGGCACCGATGATCGGTCAGAGGCTGGCAGACACCCCCGAGTTCAACCGTGCGGCGATCCGCATCACCGGCCTGCGCCGGGGCGGTACCATCCAGCGCAGCGACCTGCCGGACACGGTTCTGGCCAAGGGCGACACGCTGATCCTGTCGCTGCCCACCTCGGAACTGCTGACGCTGCACGACATGACGGGGCTGCGGGTGGGTCTGCGCCGCCCGGGCCGCCCGCGCGAGGACGAGGACCGCCTGATCGCCGAAGCCATCGTGCCACCCGGCCTTGCCGAGGGGCGGAGCATGCTGGGAGAGACCGGCCTTGGCGCGGATTACGGCGTGCGTATCCTCGGGGCGAACCGCCACCGCCACATTCCCGGCCCCGACCTGTGGTCCGTCAAGCTGCGCCCGGCGGACCGTCTTCTGTTGCAGGGCACCGCCGAGGGGCTGGACGCCCTGGCGCGGGGAGGCACCATCGTCTCCGTGTCGCGGCCCTCCGGACGCGCCTACCGCCGCCGGCAGGCGCCTATCGCCATCGCGGCATTGCTGGGCGTCGTGGCGCTTGCCGCGATCGGTGCGGCGAGCATCACCCTGCTGTCCATCCTCGCCGTCGCGCTGATCCTGCTGCTGCGCTGCATCGACAATGACGAGGCATGGGGATCCATCGACGCGAGCATCCTGATCCTGATCTTCGCCATGCTGGTCATCGGCACGGGGCTGGAGAACAGCGGCGCCGTGGAAACCATCGTCACCGCGCTGGTCCCGCTCCTGGAAATGCTGCCACCCGTCCTGTTGCTGGCGGCCGTGTACCTGACCGCGTCCGTGCTGACCGAACTGGTCACCAACAACGCCGTCGCCGTGATCCTCACTCCGGTCGTCATCAGCCTGGCGGGGCAACTGGGTGTGGATGCCCGCGCCCTTGTCGTGGCGGTGATGTTCGGCGCCTCGGCCAGTTTCGCCACGCCCATCGGATACCAGACCAACACGCTGGTCTACGGTGCGGGCAACTACCAGTTCCGAGACTTCCTGATGATCGGTGTGCCGATGAACCTCGTGGTCGGCGCGGCGGCGGTGCTGGCGATCGCGGTCTTCTTTCCACTGGGCTGACCCCGTGCTTGACTCCGTCTGGCGGCACGGCTAAAGCCCGGGCAACTCCCGGAAGCCGTGCCTTCCGGTCCCTGCGGCGTGCAGGGATCGCCCTCCACCAGCGTGTTACGCCCGTGGGGGCATTTGTGTATTCAGCGCGAGATCCCTACATCAGGGGCATCCCGCAACCGACGATAGGGGGCTGTGCCCATGTTCGAGAACCTCAGCGAGCGCCTTTCCGGCGTCTTCGACCGACTGACCAAGCAGGGGTCGCTGTCAGAAGAGGACGTGAAGACCGCCCTGCGGGAGGTGCGGGTCGCCCTGCTCGAAGCGGACGTGTCGCTGCCCGTGGCTCGCGATTTCGTCAAGACGGTGCAGGACAAGGCGACAGGCCAGGCGGTGACGAAATCCGTCACACCGGGGCAGCAGGTCGTCAAGATCGTCCATGACGCGCTGGTCGACGTGCTGAAGGGCGAGGCCGAGCCCGGCGCGCTCAAGGTGGACAATCCGCCGGCACCCATCCTGATGGTCGGCCTTCAGGGCGGCGGCAAGACCACGACCACCGCGAAGCTGGCCAAGCGGCTGAAGGAACGCGACGGCAAGAAGGTGCTGATGGCATCGCTGGACGTGAACCGCCCCGCGGCGATGGAGCAGCTCGCGATTCTGGGTACGCAGATCGGCGTCGACACGCTGCCCATCGTCAAGGGCGAGAACCCCGTCGCCATTGCGAAACGCGCCAAGACGCAGGCGGGGCTGGGCGGCTACGATGTGTACATGCTCGACACCGCGGGCCGGCTTTCCATCGACGAAGAGCTGATGGCGCAGGTCGAGGCGGTGCGCGACGTCGCCAACCCGCGCGAGACCCTGCTGGTGGTCGACGGCCTGACCGGCCAGGACGCGGTGAACACGGCCCAGAACTTCGACGACCGGATCGGCATCACCGGCGTGGTCCTGACCCGGATGGACGGCGACGGCCGCGGCGGGGCCGCCCTGTCGATGCGCGCGGTCACGGGCAAGCCGATCCGCTTTGTCGGCCTGGGCGAGAAGATGGACGCGCTCGAGACCTTCGAGCCGGAGCGCATCGCGGGACGCATCCTCGGGATGGGCGACATCGTCGCGCTGGTGGAAAAGGCGCAGGAAACCATCGAGGCCGAACAGGCCGAAAAGATGATGAAGCGCATGGCCAAGGGTCAGTTCAACATGAACGACCTCAGGATGCAGCTCGAACAGATGATCAAGATGGGCGGCATGCAGGGCATGATGGGCATGATGCCCGGCATGGGAAAGATGGCCAAGCAGGTCGAAAGCGCGGGCCTCGACGACAGCATTCTCAAGCAGCAGATCGCGCTTATCCAGTCGATGACCAAGAAGGAACGCGCCAACCCCGCCCTGTTGCAGGCCAGCCGCAAGAAACGCATCGCCGCGGGTGCCGGGCTCGAGGTCAGCGACCTGAACCGGCTGATGAAGATGCATCGCCAGATGTCCGACATGATGAAGAAGATGGGCAAGATGGGCAAAGGCGGGATGCTCAAGCAGGCGATGAAAGGCATGATGGGCGGCAAGGGCGGCATGGACCCCAGTCAGATGGACCCCAAGCAACTGGAAGCCGCGGCCAAGGCGATGGGCGGCAAGATGCCCGGCATGGGTGGCATGCCCGGTGGCATGGGCCTCCCGCCCGGCCTTTCGGGCTTTGGCAAGAAGAAATGACCGCGCCCGTCCGTCATACGAACCGTGGCGCCTGCCGGTGTCACGGACCGCGCTGCGGGCAGGAGCCCGCGGGCGCCGACAATGATGTAATCGCGCGTCAGCGCGGCAATGGGGTCATGCCATGACAGATACCGCAGCGCGCGCCGCAGAGCTTCTCAAGGACCACCGCGCCAGCATCGACAGGCTGGATGCGATACTGGTCTACACCTTGGGTGAGCGTTTCAAGCACACCCAGGCCGTGGGTCGGCTCAAGGCCGCACACGACCTTCCCCCGTCCGATCCGGATCGCGAAGCGAAACAGATCGCCCGGCTCGAAGATTTGGCGAAAGAGGCCGACCTCGATCCCGAATTCGCCAAGAAGTTCCTGAACTTCATCATCGCCGAAGTCATTCGGCACCATCAACAGCACCAATCGTAAGCTGCGTCATCACGGCGCATCTTCCCAAAGACAAAGGAAAACAGACCATGGCCATGAAAGTTCGTCTCGCCCGCGGCGGCTCCAAGAAGCGTCCGCACTACTCCATCGTCGCCGCCGACAGCCGCATGCCGCGCGACGGCCGCTTCATCGAGAAGCTGGGCACCTACAATCCGCTGCTGCCCAAGGACAGCGAGGACCGGGTCAAGATGAACGTCGAGCGCATCCAGGAATGGATGTCGAAAGGCGCGCAGCCCACCGACCGCGTGAAGCGCATGCTCGAAGCTGCCGGCGCCCTGCCCAAGACCGAGCGCAACAACCCCAACAAGGGCACGCCGGGCAAGAAGGCACAGGAGCGCGCGCAGGAGAAGGCCGACAAGGCTGCCGCCGCTGCCGAAGCCGCGAACGCACCTGCCGAGGAAGCACCGGCAGAAGAAGCAGCCGCTGAAGAATAAGGCGACACGCCCGGCATGGACCAGTTTTCAGACGATTTCCGTGCCGGGCTCGTTGATCTGATGCGTTTGCGGCGCGACGTGCGCCGCTTTCGCCGCACCCCGGTCGAGGCGGATCTTCTGCAGCGCTGCCTCGACACCTTTGGCCTCGCGCCCTCCGTCGGGCTCAGTGAACCCTGGCGTATCTGCCGGGTCACGTCAGACGCCGCGCGCAGCCATGCCATCGACAATTTCAAGACTGCCAATGCCGATGCCCTGCGGGGCTACAGCGGTGACAAGGCCGCGCTCTACGCGTCGCTCAAGCTGTCGGGAATGGCCGACGCGCCCGAGCACCTCGCGATCTTCTGTGACGACTCAACGCCGAAGGGCGCCGGACTGGGCGCCGCCAGCATGCCCGAGATGCGCCGCTACTCGGTGGTCGGGGCCATCGCCATGATGTGGCTGACCGCCCGCAGTCTCGGGCTGGGTATCGGCTGGGTGTCCATCCTTGACCCCGAACGGCTCTGCCGCGATCTTGAGGTACCGGCGGACTGGACACTGGTGGCCTATCTCTGCCTCGGTTGGCCCGAAGAGGAAAGCCTGACGCCTGAACTGGAAACAAGGGGCTGGGAAACCCGCGCCCCGGCCCTGCATATCGAGGAACGCTGATGTTTCGCCTGATTTCATTCATCCTCACGCTCGCGATCGGTTTCGCCCTTGGGGTCGCTTACGACCGCTGGCAGATGCGCAAGGAATGTGCCGCCGGAGAAGGCGGATGGACGGGAACGATCTGCGTCAATTCGGAGCTGCTGCAATGACCGACCTGATTTGCGTCGGCGCCATCGCCGGCGCTTACGGGGTACGCGGCGAGCTTCGCGTCAAGAGCTACTGCGCGGTCCCCGAGGACATCGAATCCTACAGCCCCCTCTGGTCCGAGGACGGCAGCCGCCGCTTTGCCCTGGCGATCCTGCGGCCGATCAAGAACGGCTTTGCCGCGCGCATACCCGAAGTGGCGACCAAGGAAGACGCCGATGCCCTGCGCGGCACCGCTCTCTATGCGGAACGGTCGCAGCTTCCCGGCCTTCCGGATGACGAATTCTATCATGCCGACCTGATCGGGTTGGAGGTCTACGATACCGGCGGGGTTTTGCTGGGTCGGGTCAAGACGGTGCAGAACCACGGTGCGGACGACCTGCTCGAGCTGCAGCTGGCCGGCAATTCGGCAACCACCTTCCTGCCCTTCACCAAGCGGGCCGTCCCCACTGTCGATCTCGCGTCGGGCCGGATCGTCGCGGATCCGCCCGAGGGCGTGCTGCCGGATCCGCGCGCCTGATGCCACGCCGGATCATCCTGCACGCGGGCTTTCACAAGACCGGCACAAGCACGATCCAGTCGGTCCTGCGCGAGAACCGCGTGGCGTTGAAGAAGCATGTGGCACTCCGCCTGCGCTGGCATATGAAAGACCTCGTTGCGGCCACGCGCGGCTATTCGACCTGGCGCGATCCGCTGACGCTGATCAAAGTGCAGGACAGGTTCACGCGGCTGATGGATGACCTGCCGGGCATGCCCCGCCGGACGCTCGTGATCTCTGCCGAGGAACTGTCGGGCCACCTGCCCGGCCGTGGTGAGCTGGCGGACTATTCGGCGGCCCCCATCCTTCTTTATGCCTTCTGGGAAATCGCCCGTGCCCGCTATCCCGAGGCCGAGATCCTCATCTACCTGTCCACCCGCGCGCCCGGACCGTGGCTGGAGTCGGCCTGGGCAGAGCACGTCAAGGCGTCGAACATGACACTGCCCTTCGAGGACTTCGCCGCCCGTTACCACGGCGCGGCGAACCTTGATGCCATGGTCGCGGAAATTGCCAGCCGGGTACCGGTGCCGGTCCACCATCGCGCGCTGGAAAGCTGCCTGGACCTGCCGCTAGGCCCGGCCGATCCGCTGCTCGACCTGTGCGATCTGCCGGCCGCGCTCCGGGCCGGGTTGGTCCCGGTGGCACCTGCCAACACCCGGCTGAAGCCCGAGATCCTGCAGGCCATGCTGGAAGCCAACCGGACGCAGGATACCGCGGAGGCGCGCAACGCGGCCAAGGCACAACTCCTGAAGGACGCGCGATGAAGCCCGCCCGGTCCCACGCGCGACAGTCCGTCCGCGCCAGCCTGAAACCGCGGGAGCTGCTGCGCGACGCACCGGATTACGCCGACATCTGGCAGGCGCGGGTCATCACGCTGTTCCCCGAGCTTTTTCCGGGCGTGCTGGGCGCAAGCCTGACCGGCCGCGCCCTGAAGGACGGTATCTGGCAGTTGCACACGCACGACCTGCGCGCCCATGGCATCGGCAAGCATCGCAACGTGGACGACACCCCCGCCGGGGGAGGCGCCGGCATGGTGATGCGCGCGGATGTGGTCGGCCCCGCGATCGAAGAGGCGCAGGGTCAGGCGCGGGGAAGATGGCCGATCCTCTACATGTCGCCCCGCGGCAGGCCCTTCGATCAGGCCATGGCCAGTGACCTCGCGGCCTGCGCGGGGGTGACGATGCTTTGCGGCCGGTTCGAGGGTGTCGACGAGAGGGTTCTGGAACACTACGGCGTGACCGAGGTTTCGCTGGGTGACTTCGTCATGACCGGCGGAGAACTGGCCGCGCAGGCGATGATAGACGCTACCGTCCGGCTGCTGCCGGGCGTGCTGGGCAACGCCGACAGCGCGGTGGAGGAAAGCCATTCGGGTGGCCTGCTGGAGCATCCGCAGTACACCCGGCCCGCGACATGGCAAGGGCGGGATATCCCGCCGGTCCTGATGTCGGGCAACCATGCCGAGATCGCGAAATGGCGGCGGGCGCAGTCCGAAGCGCTGACCGAGGCCCGGCGCCCGGACCTGTGGGCCCGCCGCACGAAGACCTAGAAGTCGGCGGTGACGTTCGGCAGCTTGAGTGCCTTGATGAGGTCGCGCAGTTCCTGACGCGCGGCGACGTTGGAAATATTCAGCTGCTTGACCCCGATGTCCTTGAGATCCAGCAGTGTCAAACCACGCGGGAACAATTCGCGAAAGATCACGCGCTCGCTGAAACCCGGAGCGACGCGGAAGCCGATGCGCTTGGCCAGATTGGCAACCGCCCGCTCCATCTTTTCCTTGTTCACCATGCGCTGCGCCCCCAAGCGGTTGCGCACCACGACCCAGTCGATCGGGGCCAGCCCCGCCTGCGCCCGAAGCTGCCGGGCGTTCCAGACCATCTCGGAATAGACCGAGGGGCCGGTGATCTTGTCCCCGCTGGCGTCTGTATGGGCCAGCAGGTCGAAATCGATGAAACTGTCGTTGAGCGGCGTGATCAGCGTATCGGCCAGCGAATGCGCCACCTGGCTCAGCCGGGTATGCGAGCCGGGGCAGTCGATCAGGATGAAGTCGCTGTCCGGCTCCATCGCCGCGACGGCGGCGCTGAGACGATGATCGTACACGTTTTCGCCGGGCCGCAGCGTGCTTGCCTCGATCTCGGGGAGTTCGTGCAGTTCGGGGCTGGGCAGGTCCAGCTCCGCCTGTGCGAGAAAACCGCGCCGGTTTTCGACGTACCGTCCGAAGGTGCGCTGTCTCAGGTCCAGGTCCAGACCGCTGACCTTGTGCCCCATCCGAACCAAAGCGGTCGCCACGTGCATCGACACCGTCGACTTGCCCGCGCCGCCCTTTTCGTTCCCGACGACGATGATATGCGCCATGCTGCTGCCCTTCTGCCGCACCTGCCTTTGATACGCAGGTTATTGTTGTGCGACACTATATGTGGGGTATGCCAGTTTGGAAAGTGCCGGTGTCCTTTCGACGCAAAGTTCTGGCTTTGACGGAATGACCGCGCCTGACGCAATTAACTGACCGTTCCGCGCAACCATTGCGCCAGCCGCGGTGTTTGTCCGGAATATGCGGATCCGTGGATCGCATCCCTCGAACGAAAGACAGACATGCGCACATTCAGACACGCGGAACCATCGCAAACGGTCGACTTTCCGAATTCCCAGATCGGATCGAAGAGCCAGTTGCAGGCGGCGCTGGTCGATATCGCCGTGCTGCTGTGCATCTTTGTCGCGACGCCGCTGGTGCTTTTCCTCGACACGACCGTGGCCGGACAGCCCATGTCCGAGAACACCCTGACGGAAAAGCTTCAGGTTGGTCTGATCATCGTGTCCACGCTGATCTTCGCCACCGGGGCTGTCCTGCGGCTGGGGCATGCCGGTTACCTCAGTGCCGTGACAACGCTTCTGGCGTGCATGGCGATCCGCGAGAACGATTCAGTGTTCGACCTTGTCTATCACGGTTTCTGGCTGGTCCCCGCTGTCGTGGCGCTGGGGATCGGGGGCGTTTTCACGTGGAAGCACCGTTTTGGATTGCGCGCCGCCTTTGCCGACCACCTCGGCACGAGATCAGGTGCCTATTTCACGCTGGGCCTGCTCCTGTTGATCGTGTTCAGCCGCCTGTTCGGGACTGGCGCGGTCTGGCAAGGTGTGATGGGCGCGGCCTATACCCCGGAGGTCAAGGCCGCCGTTCAGGAAGGTCTGGAACTGCTGGGATACCTCCTGCTCGCGCATGGGGCCGTCGCGTCCTTTCAGGAACGGTTCGGAGAGCGACAGCCGTTGCCCCGATAGCAGGGCGGTTCAGCCGACCGTACCGGAGAAATTCATGATCCCCAGCGCCTCGAACTGCGGGGCGATCTCCGTCACGGCGGATTGCTTCAGGTGGATGGCGTCCCAGTAGCAGTCGGCGCGCACCTCCGCAGCGGGGGTGAGGAAGGGATCATGCATGTCGATGAACATTAGGTCGCGATGGACCGCAGCCTTGCGCAACTGCTCAGCGAAAGCCTGCCCGGCCCTGCGGCGCTGTTGTTCCGTGCCGGCGTAGTTCAGCGTCAGCCCGATGGCCTGCCGCAAGCCGGAATGGCGGCGCAGGAAATTTCGCCCGATGCGCAGGGCGCGATGCCCCTTGGGTCTGGCAGAAAGTCGGCGCAGCACATCATTTGCGGGGTGGCCGTAAGCCGGGTCGAGACTGGCCGAGGTGGGCGGCGGCGCGACCACGCCAAGGCGGAACCGCCCTGCCCCGGCCGCGCGAATGAAATCCTCGACGAAGGTCATGTAGTGGTCGATCGCTTCGGCAACGCTGGCATCGATCCGCGCATCGAGGTGATCGGCGCGCCGGACGATATGGGCACGGCAGTCGATTTCCCCGAACATGAAGAACACGCTGGCGCCTTCGGGAATTTGCCCGATCAGCGCCATGGCCTTTGCCCGACCGCCGGTGCGCGAGGTTTCGCGGTGCAGCGTTCCGGCCAACTGGGGGCCGAGCCGGCAGGCGCGAACCTGCGGAAATGGCCCTTCCTGAACCGCCGGATATTCCGGGATCATGCTGCCATTCACGACAAAGGCCGAGACATGGCTGTCTCCGATTATCCAGACGGGCGCGATACCCTTTGCTGCGTCCATAGTCACATGCCTTTGCAGGAAACTGGGGGCATTGGGATTTCCGTCGGTCCTGCCAGACCGCATCCGGCCATGCGGCACACCGGCGCCTTTCCGCACCGTGACGACGCGCACCCACACGATATGCCGAGATCGCCAAAGAAAAAGGCGCGTCCCCGCCGGGAACGCGCCTTTGACCGCTGTATCGCGGGACGGCTCAGAAGCCGAGCCCTGCGTACTTGTTCTTGAACTTGGAAACGCGACCGCCGGTGTCCATCAGGCGGCTGGAGCCGCCGGTCCACGCCGGATGCACCGAGGGATCGATGTCGAGCGACAGCTGGTCGCCTTCCTTGCCCCAGGTGGAGCGCATTTCCACCACGGTGCCATCCGTCATCTTGACGTTGATCATGTGGTAGTCGGGATGTGTATCTGCTTTCATCGAACTGGTCCTTACGCGTCGGCGCCCGAGGAGAGCGGCTTGTAGTTTGAGTTTTCGCTGATGCGCGCGGATTTGCCCCGGCGCGACCGCAGGTAATACAGCTTGGCGCGGCGCACGCGACCGCGGCGCACGACGGTGATGCTGTCGATGTTGGTGGAGTGCAGGGGGAACACGCGTTCCACGCCTTCGCCGAAGCTGATCTTGCGAACGGTGAACGAGCCGGCAACGCCGTGGCCGTTCTTGCGCGAGATGCAGACGCCTTCGTAGTTCTGCACGCGGGTGCGCGTGCCTTCAGTCACCTTGAAGCCGACGCGGATGGTGTCACCGGCGCGGAAATCGGGGATTTCCTTGCCCAGTTCGGCGATCTGTTCCGCCTCGATTTGTGCGATCAGGTCCATTGACCATTCTCCTAAAAATGCTCGTGGTATGCCACGAAGTTGATTTTCCGATCCAAGAGCTTCGGTCTGTCTGTCGGGTCTACACCGTGTTCCCGCAAGGGAGGTGGCCCACCGGAGGTAGCATCATATTCCTTGTCGCCTGCGCATAACGCAAAGCACCGGAGCCGCTGTGGCGCGATTCCGGATGGGCGCGGTATAGGAGGGTTGGCGGCGGGGATCAAGTGCCATGGCGGCCCAGTACCGCATGTTTCAGTGCAGGGTCGGCCGGTCCGGGTGTGTCACCGGGCGGCGCCGCTTGCGCCGTGCCAGCACAACGAGATTCGACGCGAACAGCGCCCCGACCACGATGGACCCACCAAGGAGCGCGTAGGCGCCGGGATCTTCGCCGACGAAGTACCATGCCAGCAGGGGGGCGAAAACGGATTCCAGCAGGATCAGAAGCCCCACCTCGGCAGAGGTGATGTAGCGCGGCCCGAGCGCCAGCAGCACGGAACTGCCCAGGATCAGCGCCGCATGCATCGCCACCAGCGGCGCCTGATCGACCGGCATCGCGAGGGGCTGTGCCCAGGGCAGGATCACCAGCGCCCCGAGCACGTACCCCATCGCCACCCCCGGCACCATGGAGACCTGACGGACCAGCCGCACGGCCGTCAGGCCCGCGGCGAATAGCGCGGAAATCGCAAGCGCCAGAAGATCCCCCGCCAGCGAGGCGTTCGCCGTTTCGCCCGACCCGTAGGCAATCACCGCCAGCCCCGGCAGCACCGCCGCCATCGTCAGGTACATCCGCGGGCTCAGCCGCTCTCCCAGCGCGATGCGGCTGAAGAGCGCGGCGAACACCGGCAGGGACGCGATGATGAAGACCACGTTGGCCACCGATGTCAGGCTGACCGCCAGCACGAAGAGCACGCCGGTCGTCCCCATGGCGACGACGTATATCAGGCCCGGCCAGCCCGTGCGCAGGAAGGTCCGGAAAGGCGCGGTGCCCTGCCACGCCATCAGCCCGACCGCGATCATCAGGCCCACCAGCAGTGCGCGCCAGAACGCGATGGCGAGCGCCGGCGCGTCGATCAGCCTGACAAAAAGGGAGTCGGGAACGATGCAAAGCACGCCGAACAGCGTGATGAGCAGGCCCTTGAGTTGGTCGTTCATGCCGCATCGGTGACCGAATTTTCCGGCCGGGTAAAGGCCTTGCGCGCCGCATCGGGCGCGGAAGATTCGACAGGGCGCCGCCCCCTCCGCCAGGTCTGGCTGTCAGCACCGGCGGGAAAGCGACATTTTTTTGGGAACGTAGCACGCCGCGACCGGGGTCGATGCCGGGGGGCCTCCCGATGGGACGCGAACCCCGAGAACGTGATTTCGCCGCTTGCCGCTTTGTCGGGGGCGACAGATCGCGCCGCCGAAATGCCGGTTTTCGTGTCGATGCACCCGCCGGTTCCCTTCCGGCCCGTCACCGCGAGAGGAAGAACCGCATTGTTCATCGCGTGCCGGACCCTGCTTGGCGGCCTTGGGCCTGAGGATCCCGACCTGCCAAAATGGCGCGTCGGGCTTGACCTCGAAGGTCGGACTGCGTGACACTTCGCGCGCGCCCACCGGGCCGTGAACACACAGATGCAGATCAACTGCGCTACCCGGTGTCCGATCGGGGCACCGCAACGGCGGCCCCCAAAGGGTCTCCGACAACAGAGAGGAAGAATATGGAATATTTGACACGTACCGGGAGACCGCTTCCGCAATCCATTCTGGAATCCGCGGAATCCGCGCGGAAGAACCCGGTGAACCGGCGGGAATTCCTGGCGCTCGCCAGCGCATTCGGCGCGACCGCGGCGACCGCCTACGGCATGATCGGCATGGCCCCGCCCGCCTATGCGGACGCCCACGCCAACATGAAGGAAGGCGGCACCGTCCGGATGCAGATGGAGGTCCGCGCGCTGAAGGATCCGCGCACCTACGACTGGTCACAGATCGCCAACTTCTCGCGCGGGTGGCTGGAGTATCTCGCGATCTGGGAGAACGACGGGACATTCACCCCCGCCCTGCTGGAAAGCTGGGAAATCAACGACGACGCGACCGAATATACGCTGAATGTCCGTCAGGGCGTGAAATGGAACAACGGTGACGATTTCACTGCCGAAGACGTCGCGCGCAACATCACCGGCTGGTGCGACAAGTCGCTCGAAGGCAACTCGATGGCGGGACGCTTTGCATCGCTCATCGACGAGGAAACCGGTCAGGCCATCGAAGGTGCGATCGAAGTGGTGGACAGCCACACCGTCAAGCTGAAGCTGCCGGTGTCGGACATCACGCTGATCCCTGGCATGGCCGACTATCCCGCCGCCATCGTCCCGGCGGACTTCGATGCGAACAACATGGTCGACAACCCGGTCGGCACCGGCCCCTACCTGCCTGAATCGCTCGAAGTCGGCGTGAAGGGTGTGCTGGTCAAGAACCCCGATCACACGTGGTGGGGAACGGATGTCTATGGCGGGCCCTATATCGACCGGCTGGAGTACATCGACTACGGCACCGACCCGTCGGCGTGGATCGCCGCCGCCGAAGCCGAGGAAGTGGACGCGTTCTACTCCATGGAAGGCGAATACATCGACATCATGAACACCCTGGACGGCTGGGTGCAGAACGAGATCGCAACCGCCGCGACCATCGTCATCCGGCCGAACCAGCTGGCCGAAGTCGATGGCAAGCGCCCTTACGAGGACAAGCGCGTGCGCCAGGCCATTTCGATGGCCGTGGACAACGAGATCCTGCTTGAACTGGGCTATGCCGGTCGCGGCATCGTCGCCGCGAACCACCACGTCGGCCCGATGCACCCCGAATACGCGGAACTGCCGCCGCTCAAGGTCGACCCCGCCGCCGCCAAGGCGCTGATGGAAGAAGCGGGCTACGGCGACTTCGAGCACGAGTTGTTCTCGATCGACGATGCATGGCGCAAGGACACCACCGATGCGGTGGCGGCGCAGTTGCGGGACGCCGGCATCAACGTCAAGCGGACCATCCTTCCCGGTTCGACCTTCTGGAACGACTGGACCAAGTATCCGTTCAGCTCGACCAACTGGAACGCGCGTCCGCTGGGTGTGCAAATCTGGGCGCTGGCCTATCGCACGGGCGAGGCGTGGAACGAGTTCGGCTATTCCAACCCCGAGTTCGACGCATTGCTGTCCGAGGCGCTGGCGACGGCGGACGTGGACAAGCGCCGCGAGCTGATGGCCAAGGGCGAGGCGATGCTGCAGGAGGATGGCGTGACGATCCAGCCCTACTGGCGGTCGCTGTACAACCACACCAAGGAAGGCCTGGTCGGCGCGGCGCACCACATCGGGTTCGAATACCACCCGGCGCGGATGGCTTGGACAGGCGACGCCTAGGCGCCGATCCATCGCTGAACCGGGGGGCCGCGCGCGACGCGGCCCCTTTTTTTTGGACCCGCGCATTGAACACTGATCAGATACGATCCCGCCTCCTTGCACCGCATTGTTTCGCAAGACAGGGAGCAAGGGCGGCGTTTGTTGACTACGGCCCGAGACCTGCCCATGTTTTCGACGCTTCAAATGTCAACGATTGGATCTTCATGCTGCTCTACCTGCTTCCCGCGCTGCTTGGCCTCGGACTGTTCATCGGCCTGACCGACAATGACGACGAGGCCGAACAGAACGATGCAGGCCCGACACCTACACCATCCGACGAGACCGGCCCGGACCAGATCGTGGTCCCCGAGGATGACGGCAATTTCACTGGCACGAGAAACGACGAAGTGATCTACAGCCGCGATGAGGGCGGGATCGTACGCGGCTGGGGCGGCGACGATACGCTGGTCGGCAGCGATGCAGCCGATACGCTTTCCGGCGGGCCGGGCGACGACAGCGTGATCAGCTTTGACGGCGACGATCAGGTGCTGGGTGGCGACGGGAACGACACGATCGACACCGGCGAAGGCAATGACAACCCCGTGGGCGACGGCGGCGATGACCTGATCCGCGCGCGCGGGGGCAATGATAACATCAACGCGGGAGCGGGTGACGACACGGTTTATGCCGGCTCCGGCGACGACTCGGTCGATGGCAGCTCGGGCGACGACCTGATCCTATTGGGCGCCGGCGACGATGACGCTGTATCCTACAGCGGTCGCACCTTTGGCGACGATACGATTTACGGGGGCGCCGGAAACGACGAGATTCGTGATGGCTACGGCGCTGACGTGCTGTACGGGGACGATGGCGACGACACCCTGTCCGCCATTGACAGACGGCCCGACGATCCGACCCAGCCGATCGGCGACACCATCTTCGGCGGCAACGGCGATGACGCCATCTCCGCCGACAACGGCGATGTCGTGACTGGGGGCGCTGGTGCGGACCTGATCGACGTCCGCCGGTCTTACGGCCACGGCGACCAGGATGCCATACAAATCACGGATTTCGACACCGCAGAAGACGTGCTGGAAGTCAGCTTTTCCCCCCGTCCCGAACCCGGCGCGTCCTTTGACATTGACCTGAGGTACAACCGAACGCTGGATAGCGTAATCGTCAGCCGGGGCGGCGAGGCGCTGGCCATCCTCCAGGGCCTGCAAGAGGCGGATATCGACGACGTAGACATCGTCGCCCCGCCGCAGGCAACTGTCGTGACCGCTGCCTAACCGTGGGTCAGACTGCCTTCTTGCGCATCTCGTCGAGGTAGATCTCGCGCAGGCGCGGGGCCACGCGGCCCGGCGTACCGTCGCCCAGCGCCACGCCGTCGATTTCCACCACAGGCATGACGAACGCCGAGGCCGACGTGGTAAAGGCTTCATCCGCCTCCTTGGCCTCGTCGATGGTGAAATTGCGCTCTTCGATTTCCATCTGCGCCTCGCGGGCGAAGCGCAGCACCGCGGCACGTGTGATGCCGTGCAGGATCTCGTTGCCGAGGGCGCGGGTGATGATCTTGTTGCCCTTCACGATATAGGCGTTGTTCGACGTGCCCTCGGTCACGTAGCCGTCCTGGACCATCCAGGCGTCGTCGCAGCCGGCCTTCTTGGCCATCATCTTGCCCATGGACGGATAGAGCAGCTGCACCGTCTTGATGTCGCGGCGACCCCAGCGGATGTCCTCGATGCTGATGACCTTGGCCCCCTTGCGCGCGGCGGGATTGTCGGCCAGCCCCGGCTTGTTCTGCGTGAACAGGACGATGGTCGGCTCGGTCTCGGGCGCGGGATAGGCAAAATCGCGGTCTCCGTCGGACCCTCGGGTGATCTGGAGATAGACCAGCCCTTCCTCGATCTCGTTGAGGCGCACCAGCTCGCGGTGTACCTCAAGCAGGTCGGCCTTGCTGATCGGGTTCTTCATCTCGAGCTCGTTGAGCGACCGGCTGAGACGGATGGCATGGCCGTCAAAGTCGATCAGCTTGCCATCCAGTACGGACGTGACCTCGTAGACGCCATCGGCCATCAGGAAACCGCGGTCGAAGATGGACACGGTAGCTTCGGTTTCGGGCAGGTACTGGCCGTTGACATAGACGGTACGGGTCATCTCGTTTCCTCTCAACCTCGTGCCGGGGCAAGCCCGGTGATATCTGCGGGCCGCAGTCGCCCGGTCTGCAAAAGGTGGCTCAGCGCGGTGGCCACGCCGGCGGCATCGGCGCGGGCATCGTGGGCCGGGCCCGGTGCCTTCAGGCCGTAGTGGTCACAAATCGTATTGCTGCGCAAGCCGTGAACGGTCTCCGCGCTTTCGCCGGCCGCGATCAGAAGCGCGGTTGCATTGCGAAACCGGGCTGGCGGGATCGGACAGGTCAGGCCCTGCACGAAAAGCGACGGGGCGAGGCCAAGCAGGTCGTCCTTGCCCCAGGCCAGCAGAAGGCCGTCCCGGGCGAATTCCGAAAGATGGCCGAGCGCGTCGACGAGCGCGATGCCTTCGCGCGCCAGCAGCGCGTCGTCGATCCCGCACAGCCGCGTCACCAGCGGGTCCACCGCGGCGATGGCACCGTCCCGGTCTCGGGGTTCGACAAACCAGCCCACCGGTTCCGACACCGCGAAAGGCGCGGTCAGTCCCAGCCGTACCGCGCCGATCTGGATGCACAGCGGGTCGGGATCATGCGGCCCACACCAGAACCGGGTCGGTGCGCCGGGGGCGGTCAGGAATTCGCAGTCGTAGACCGTCGCGAAATCCATGCTTATCCCCAGAGCGCCGCGTCCGGCGGATGCACGCCCCTGTCGTCGAAGACCAGCGGCGTTTCGCGATCCTCTGCCAGCAGCAGCGGTCCGTCGAGGTCGACGACCCTTGCCCCCTGCGCCACCAGCGTCGCGGGCGCCATCGCGAGCGACGAGCCCACCATGCAGCCGACCATCACGTCGTAGCCCTCTGCCAGCGCCGCTTCGCGCAGGCGCAATGCCTCGGTCAGCCCGCCGGTCTTGTCGAGCTTGATGTTCACGACGTCGTACTTGCCCTTCAGTTTCGGCAGACTGGCACAGTCGTGCGCGCTTTCGTCCGCGCAGACCGGCACGGGCCGGTCCATGCCGATCAGCGCCTCGTCCTCGCCTGCGGGGAGGGGCTGTTCCACGAGCGCCACGCCAAGGCGCACCAGATGCGGCGCGAGGTCGGCATAGACCGCCGCCGACCAGCCTTCATTGGCGTCCACGATGATGGTCGAATTCGGCGCGCCGGCGCGCACGGCTTCGAGCCGCGGCATGTCGTCGGGTGTGCCCAGCTTGATCTTGAGAAGGGGGCGGTGCGCGTTCTTGGCGGCCTGTGCCTGCATCTCGGCAGGGTCGGCCAGCGACAGGGTGTAGGCCGTGATCTCGGGCTTGGGCGCAGCGAGCCCGGCCAGTTCCCAGACACGCTTGCCCGCGCGTTTCGCCTCGAGATCCCACAGGGCGCAGTCGACCGCGTTCCGCGCCGCGCCGGCGGGCAGCAGATCGTACAGCCGGTCGCGCGTGATATCACCGCTCAACGCTTCGATTTGCGCCGCCACGCTGTCCAGTGTCTCGTCATATCGGGCGTAGGGCACACATTCGCCCCAGCCGGTGACGTCATCCGCCTGCACGCGGACGGTCAGCACCTGCGCCTCCGTCCGGGAACCGCGGGAAATGGTGAAGACCTGCGCCAGCGGAAAGACGTCCCGGCTCACTTCAATGCGCATGATCGCTCCTTTATCTGGTCGTGTGCACCGCGCGGGTGCGCGGTTCAGATCGCCTCTAGCGCCTCTGCAAGGCGGTCAGCGCCATGACGGAAGGGATCGACGGCAGGCAGGCCCATTTCGGCCTCGACCTTGGCGAGGTAATCCTTTGCCTCCTGTTCCGACAGATGCTGCGTGTTGACCGAGATGCCGACCACCTTGCAGTCGGGATTGGCGACCCGCGCCATGGTCAGGGACAGGTCGCGCACGGCTTCGAGCGTGGGCGGCGTGTAATCCGGCAGGCCCCGCATGTGCGGACGCGTGGGTTCATGGCAGAGGATCAGGGCATCGGGTTGCCCGCCGTGGATCAGCGCCAGCGTGACGCCGGAATAGCTGACGTGGAAGAGGCTGCCTTGCCCCTCGATGATGTCCCAGTGATCGGGATCGTTGTCGGGCGTGAGATATTCGATCGAACCGGCCATGAAGTCGGCGATGACGGCGTCAAGCGGCACGCCCTCGCCGGTGATCAGGATCCCGGTCTGGCCGGTGGCGCGGAAGCTGGATTTCATGCCACGCTTCTTCATCGCGGCATCCAGTGCGAGCGCGGTATACATCTTGCCGACGGAGCAGTCGGTGCCGACGGCCAGCACGCGCTTGCCGGTCCGCTTCTTGCCGTTCGCGATGGGATACTCGACGTTGGGCACGCGCACGTCATGCAGGGCACGGCCGTTCTGTTCTGCCGCCGCGACGAGCACCTTTTCCTTGGAGAGCAGGTTGTGCAGGCCCGATGCAAGGTCGAAGCCCATGTTCAACGCTTCGACCAGGACTTCCTTCCAGGCGGCGGAGATGACGCCGCCGCGGTTCGCCACACCGATCACCAGCGTCTTGGCACCCGCTTCCTTGGCTTCGGCGAGCGTCATGTCCTTGAGGCCCACATCGGCCTTGCAGCCATCCATGCGGAACTGGCCCACCGCGTTGTCAGGACGCCAGTCCTTGATCCCCTGCGCCACCTTGGCGGCGAGCTGGTCGGGGGCATCGCCCAGGAACAACAGATAGGGGGTCTCGATCATGGCAGCTCTCCGTTCGGTTCGATTTTACGCATGTTGCGCTATCCCGCACGCAACGCGATTGCAATTCCAGTAGGAATAGCAGCGAGGCGACAAGTATCCAGCGCCAACTGTCCGACATGCGCAATATTATTGCAAAGCGGCCCCGCGCCCGATGCTGCACCTGCGAAATCCTGCTTGCAGCACATTGCGTAATTTCATATCTGCAAACGGAGAAAAACCGCAATATTGTTTCGCCACGAGGGAGCACCATCATGTCTTTCCGCATTCAGCCCACGCCGCCCGCCCGCCCGAACCGCTGCCAGCTTTTCGGACCCGGATCGAACAAGAAGCTGTTCGAGAAAATGGCGGCGTCCGAGGCGGACGTGATCAACCTCGACCTCGAGGATTCGGTCGGCCCGAATGACAAGGAGATGGCCCGCGCCAACGTGATCGAGGCGATCAATTCCGTCGACTGGGGCAACAAGACGCTGTCGGTGCGGATCAACAGCCTCGACACCCCCTACTGGTACCGCGACGTTGTCGATCTGCTCGAGCAGGCGTCGGAACGGCTCGACATGATCATGATTCCCAAGGTGGGGTGCGCTGCGGACGTCTACGCGGTCGATGCGCTCGTGACCGCGGTGGAGCGCGCCAAGGGGCGAAGCAAGCCGATCGCGCTGGAGGTCATCATCGAATCCGCCGCCGGTATCGCCCACGTCGAGGAGATCGCCGCGTCGTCTCCCCGACTCGAAGCGATGAGCCTCGGCGCGGCCGATTTCGCCGCGTCGATGGGCATGCAGACGACCGGCATCGGCGGCACGCAGGAAAACTACTATATGCTGCGGGACGGGCAGAAGCACTGGTCCGATCCGTGGCACTGGGCACAGGCCGCCATCGTCGCCGCCTGCCGGACCCACGGCATCCTGCCTGTCGACGGCCCCTTCGGCGACTTTTCCGACGACGAGGGTTGCCGCGCGCAGGCGCGCCGTTCCGCAACGCTGGGCATGGTCGGCAAGTGGGCGATCCACCCCAAGCAGATCGCCATTTCGAACGAGGTCTTCACCCCGTCCGACGAGGCCGTGGCAGAGGCGCGCGAGATCCTTGAGGCGATGGAAAAGGCCAAGGCCAATGGCGAAGGGGCGACCGTCTACAAGGGGCGGCTCGTGGACATCGCGAGCATCAAGCAGGCCGAAGTGATTGTCCGTCAGTCCGAGATGATCGCGAACCGCTGAACGGCGGCGGGGCGGCCCGGCTGGTCCGGGCCGTTCAGCCTGCGCGTCGTTCTTCCGTGTGCGGGCGCGGAACGAAGCCGCCCTCGAAACTCACGCGGTGCTGGTAGAGCGCCATCGCCACCACCGTGCCCAGCATTCCGGCAAGAATGTAATTCACCAGCGCCATCGCGACCTCCCTCGCCTCTTTCTCGCCCCTATTGGCAGCATGCTTTCCCCAGGCCGCCCACTCCACAAGAAAAACGCGGGAAACAGAGTGTTTTGACCACTCCGCCTGCCGCAATTCCGCCGCTTTTCCGAGACTGTCCGCAAGATTGAAACAAGGGCGAGCCTGCCTTGAACCGGGGCAGCCGCGCCGGTCACGTTGCAAACCGTCGCTTGTAAGGTCATATATCGCGCAACAAGGCGGAGCATGACATGACGCAGTACCTGGATTTCGAAAAACCCCTCGCCGAGATCGAAGGCAAGGCAGAAGAATTGCGCGCGATGGCGCGGGCGAACGACGAGATGGACATCACCGCCGAAGCCAAGGCGCTGGATGCCAAGGCGGCAAGCCTTCTGGACGAAATCTATGGATCGTTGACGCCCTGGCGCAAGTGCCAGGTCGCACGGCACCCCGAACGCCCGCACTGCAAGGACTACGTCGATGCCATGTTCACCGAATTCACGCCGCTGGCGGGGGACCGCAACTTTGCCGACGACCTTGCGGTGATGGGCGGGCTGGCCCGGTTCAACGACCGGCCGGTCATGGTGATCGGCCACGAAAAGGGCAACGACACCAAATCGCGGATCGAACGCAATTTCGGCATGGCCCGGCCCGAAGGGTATCGCAAGGCGGTGCGCCTGATGGAACTGGCGGGCAAGTTCGGCCTGCCGGTCATCACGCTGGTCGACACGCCCGGCGCCTATCCCGGAAAGGGCGCCGAGGAACGGGGCCAGTCCGAAGCGATTGCGCGCTCGACCGAGAAATGTCTCCAGATCGGGGTTCCGCTGGTCAGCGTCATCATCGGCGAAGGCGGTTCCGGCGGGGCCGTGGCCTTTGCCACCGCCAACAGGGTCGCGATGCTGGAACACGCTGTCTATTCCGTCATCACGCCCGAGGGCTGCGCCTCGATCCTCTGGAAGGATTCCGAGAAGATGCGCGAAGCGGCGGAGGCCATGCGCCTGACCGCCGACGATCTGCGCAAGCTGGGCGTGACCGACCGGATCATTCCGGAACCGAAGGGCGGCGCGCACCGCGACGCGCCCGCCGCGATTGCGGCGGTGCGCAGCGCCATCGAGTCGATGCTGTCGGAACTGGACGGCAAGGATGCCAAGGCCCTGATCGCGGACCGGCGCAAGAAATACCTCGACATGGGGTCCAAGGGGCTGGCGGCCTGAGCTGTCCTACCACTTGATCCGAAACCGCGGCCCCGCCTGCGGCGCCCGGTCAAAGCCAAGCGCGCCGTAGGTCTGTTGCGCCGGAATGTTGTCCGGGTCGGTGCCGACCGCCAGAAAACGGCACCCACGTGCGCGTGACAGCGTGATCGCGCCTGCCACCAGCGCCTTCGCCACCCCCTGCCCTCGCCTCTCCTCGCGGACGAAGAGATGATGCAGATCCATGCCCCGCACGCCGAACTGTAACTGGGCCAGCGGGAACAGGGCGGCATAGCCCGACAGCCCCCGCGCGTCTTCCGCCACCAGCAGGCTGAGCCAGGGGTCGCGGCCCAGCGCATCGCGGGCCAGGTCGGCCGGGCTGAGCGTGGCGGTGTCGCCATGGTGCGCGGCAAGTGCGCAGACCATGGCATGCACCTGTGCAACGTCGGATTCGTTCATCGGTCTGATATGGGTCATGGAGAACTCCGTTCCGGCCACCCGCACGGAGAGGCCGCGCGCAGGGCGACCATTGATTTTTCGAATAGGCGAAAAGGGTCGCGGTCAGGACGCGGGACGATAGCGGCGGATGAGCGGCGACAGATGGGTCATGCGGACGATACTGTCCGGGTGGCCGGCACCGGTCAACCGTAACGGTGTCAGCGCGCGAGCATCCGTAGCCCCTGTGTCACATCCGACCGCACGGCGAGGCGCAGTCCGGGCTCGTCCCCGGCCCTCAGCGCGGCAATGATCAGACGGTGGAACTGGGGCGGCTCCGTCCGGCGCAACCGCCCGTAGAGCGCCCGCATGGTCGGCCCCATCTGCAGCCAGACCGTTTCTGCCATGGCCAGCATCGCGGGGGCCTGTGCCCGCAGATAGAGCGTGCGGTGAAATTCGAGGTTCGTGCGGATGTACCGCACCGCGTCCCGCTGGGCGACGGCCTCAGCCACCGCGTTGTTGATCGTCTGCAACCGCTCGATCAACGCCAGGTGCGCACGCGGCAGCGCGCGACTGGCGAGTTCGACTTCGATCAGCGCGCGCAGGGCCGCAAGTTCCTCGATCCGGTCGCTGGAGAGTTCGGGCGTGGAGATCCGGCCCGACGTGGACATCGTCAGCGCGCCCTCGGCCGCAAGGCGCCGTACGGCTTCGCGCGCGGGGGTCATCGAGACGCCGTATTCCTTTCCGATGCCCCGCAGCGTCAGTGCCTGTCCGGGGGGCAGGTCTCCGTGCATGATTCGGCTGCGCATCCGGCGATAGACGCGATCATGGGCCAGCGGGGTGGCCTCGGCGGGGCGTGGAGTCAGGTTCATGCCCGCGATGTGATCACAATTGGCGACCCCGTCAAGCGGGGCTTCAGTCGTTCTTGAGCGGGTCGTGCCCCCAGTTCATCAGTGAATAGCGCCAGTCGGAATGTTCGACGTCGTCATCCGGCCCGCCTTGGGACAGGTGCCGTTTGACGTACCCGACGACGGTGGCCATGTGATCCCACTGGTCGGCGGTCAGGTCGTCCTTGTTCGTGCGCTTGATCGTGACGATCCGCCTGCCGGACCGGTGGCCGGTGGATTCGCCGCCATCGCTGTCGCCGACCTGCTTCGATTCTTCCGTGTCGAGCCAGTCCTCCAGCTCCTTTGGCGCCATGTTGACCAGTTCACGCCATTCGTCCCAGATCTCGTCCCGCGATTTCGATGATGACATTTCGTGCCCTTTCCCTTGCTCGGACGGACAACGCGCCAGCGGCCGATCAGTTCGAGAAACGATAGCGGTGGAGGCTGCCACCGTGGGCCCGTAACCAGCGGCGGGGAGGCTCGTAGTCGCCGTAGATGCGGCTGACCTCGGCCCAGAATGCGGGCGAATGATTCATCTGCGCAAGGTGGGCGACCTCGTGCGCGGCGACATAGTTCAGCACGTCTGGCGGTGTCATGATGAGCCGCCACGAAAACATCAGCCCGCCGTCGCTGGTACACGACCCCCAGCGCGATCGGGTGTCGCGCAGGGTGATGCGGTAATAGGTCTTGCCCAGCCGGGCGGCGTATGTGTCCGAGGCCGCCGCGAGCCGGTCGCGTGCCAGTTCCTTGAGGTGGCCGGCAAGCCGCACGCCGGCCCGGTCCGCCGGGCCGGGCACCGCGATACTGTCGGGCCCGATCACCACCCGCCGCCCCTGTCCCGGCACCAGTCGCAGCAGGTGACCGCCCACTGGAACCTCAGCACCCAGCGACACGTCAAGGTCCGTCCCCCTTGCATCCAGATGCTTGCGAATCCATCCCTCCTTGCTGCGCGCGAACTCCAGCGCCTCGCGCTCCGCCAGCCGCTTTGGCAGCGTCAGGGTGACGCGCCCGTCGAGTTGCGAAATTCGCAACGAAATGCGTTTGGCGCGGGCGGAACGGCGCAGGATCAGGGGAATGGGTGGATCGCCGGTGAGGACGGGTTTGGTCATCGGACGGACTCGACTGGGGGCGCGGGGCTAAAGCCTTTGACAGTCTTCCCCTCATATGGCACTTGCCCTGAATCATCTACACGCTAACGCAATTTTCAAGAGGGGTGTTTCATGCCCAAGGAAGAATGGGGAACCAAGCGCCTGTGCCCCACAACGGGCAAGCGCTTCTACGACCTCAACAAGGATCCGATCGTCAGCCCCTACACGGGTGAGGTGCTCGAGATCGACGCGTCGAAGTCGCGGATGATCGCCGCCGACGCGGAGGATGCCGAAACAGCCAAGGCCAAGAAATCCGAGGTCGAGGATGACGCGATCCTGGACGATGACGATGACGTCGATGTGGACCTGGATGACGATATCCTGGACGATGACGACGATGACGACGACACCGTCCCGCTGGACGATCTGGCCGACGTGGCGTCCAACGACGAAGACTGAACCGATTGCGGTGGCGGGAGTGGATTTTCCACTTGATCCCGCCTCCGCTTGCGCCTAATCACGCACCACCAAACGGTCCGCATCCGATACGCGGACCAGATGGGGCATTAGCTCAGCTGGGAGAGCGCCTGCATGGCATGCAGGAGGTCAGCGGTTCGATCCCGCTATGCTCCACCAAACTCCCTTCCCGCGACATCACGGCGATCTGCCTTTTCGACAGGTACTTTGCCCTGCCCTGGCGGCCTTCGCGTCGGCAGGTCAGGACAAGGCTGCCATCCACGGACCGGCTGCAGACGGTCGCAATGAGCGTTTGACCGAATTGATCTTCGGACCTTAACCTGCCGTAGTGGGGACTCAAGGAACGCGATGATGCCGATGGAAACGTATCTGATCTATTTGGCAGCGGTTGCCGTCTTCTTTGCGACACCACCGGACACCAGTCAGCTTCTCATCATCTCGAACAGTGTCAGGCACGGGCTGAGACGGAGCGCCTACACGATTGCCGGTGACCTGACAGCCAACGGCTTGCAAATGACCGCTGCGGCTTTCGGTCTTGCAGCGATCATTGCCACCTCGGCAAGTGCGTTCATCTGGATCAAATGGCTCGGGGTGGCCTATCTGGTCTGGATTGGCGTACAGCTCATCCTCACGAAAGATCAGACAGACAACGTTGCCGCCACTGCATCCGGCCAATCGTTCCGTTTGTTCCGTCAAGGCTTTGTCACGTCCATGGCGAACCCGTTTGCCGTCGTGTTCTTCGGCGCGCTTTTTCCGCAGTTCATCGACCCGGTCACGCCGGTGCTGCCTCAGCTTCTCATCCTGGGCGTGACGTATCTGGTGGTCGATGGCGCGATCCTTCTGCTGTGGGGATGGCTCGGGATCCGGGCGGCGACGGTGCTGAAGCGATTCTCCTTCGGCCTGGTGAACAAGGTTTGCGGCGCGCTGATGATCGGCGCAGCGGCGTTGCTGGCGAGCAAGGACTTTCAACCTCAGCGGCAATAGCGCAGCCACCGGCTGCCAGATTGCGCGCACCGCGGTAAGCCAGTTACATGGGCCTGTCCCAAAGCAAGGCATCCGATGAAACACCTCACCCTCAGCGCGCTCGCCGATCTGGCCGACCTCGCGGTCGATACCGTCATCGACGTGCGCTCTCCTGCCGAATTTGCCGAGGACCATCTGCCGGGTGCCATCAACCTGCCCGTGCTGAGCGATGCCGAACGGGCGGAAGTCGGGACCATGTACAAGCGCGACTCGCCGTTTTCGGCGCGCAAGCTTGGCGGGGCGCTGGTGGCGCGCAATACCGCCGCCCATCTCGACGGTCCGCTGGCCGACAAGGAAGGCGGATGGCAGCCGCTGGTCTACTGCTGGCGGGGAGGCCAACGCTCGGACGCTTTCGCGACCATCCTCGACCAGGTCGGCTGGCGGGTGCAGTTGCTGCAGGGCGGCTACCGAAGCTACCGCCGGTTGGTCGTCCGGACGCTCTACGATACGCCGCTGCCACACCGGCTGATCCTGATCGCGGGTGGCACGGGCACCGCCAAGACGGAAATGCTGCGCCACCTCGAGGCGGCGGGCGCACAGGCGCTGGACCTCGAAGGGCTGGCGGAACATCGCGGTTCCCTGTTCGGCGGGACAGGGGCGCCGCAGCCTGCGCAGAAACTCTTCGAAAGCCGGCTTGCCGCAGCACTCGGGCGACTGGACCCGGCGCGGGTGACATGGGTAGAGGCCGAGAGCAGCAAGGTCGGTGACCGCATCGTGCCGCCCGCGCTCTGGTCGGCGATGCTGGAGGCCCCCCGGGTGGAGATCGCGGCCCCGCTGCAGGCACGCGCCACATACCTGTGCCGGGCCTACGCCGACCTGACCGAAGAACCGGCCCGCCTGCGCGAACAGATCGACCACTTGCGCCCCTACCACGCGGGAAAGCAGATCGACGCATGGCAGGAGCAGGCCGAAACGGGCGATTTCGTCGGGCTTGCCGAAGGGCTCGTCGCCGCACACTACGATCCGCGCTATTCTAAGGCGGCCCAGGGCGCCGTGACGCCGGTGCGGCGCCTGTCGCTGGACGACCTCGAGGAAGAGACGCTGCGCGCCACGGCCAGGGCGCTTTCCGCGGAATTTACCTGACCCGAAGGGCACCCTCGCCGGGGGCCAGCCAGCCGATCAGATGTCCCTCGCATCCCTCCTCCGCGAGGGCTGCCAAGGTGTCATCCACGGCCCGGGCCGGTACGGCTGCCAGCAACCCGCCGGCGGTCTGCGGATCGAACAGCAGCGGGTGCGCCGCACCGCCGACCGGCGCATGGACCCGGTTCGCCGCCATGAGGGAGGACGCCACCCCCGCGTCCGACAACCTCTGCGCGCCGGCGTAGAAGGGAATGGAACCGCCGTCGATCTCCGCATCGAGCCCCGAGGCCCTTGCCATAGCCGACAGGTGCCCGGCCAGCCCGAAGCCGGTGACATCGGTCATGGCATGCGCGACCCTGGAAAGCACCGCCGCCTCGCGGACCTGCGGCCGGGCCATGACCGACAGCGCCGCGGCGATGTCGCGCCCGTCGGCCTGCCCCGCCATGTCGGCCGCCAGCAGGACACCCGACCCCACAGGCCGCGTGAGGATTAGACCATCGCCCCCCTGCGCCCCGGCCTGCGTCAACGGCATCTGCGCGCGCAGCCCGGTGACGGTGAACCCCAGCGTCAGTTCGGCACCCAGCGTGGTGTGGCCGCCGACCAGCTGCGCGCCGACCTCGGCCATCACCTCCTGCGTGGCGCGGGTGATCTCCGCGAGGCTCCGGGCCTGCAGGGCCGGCGACATCTGCGGCAGGATGATCGTGGACAGCACCGCCTGGGGGGCGGCCCCCATGGCCCAGACATCGCCCAGCGCATGCACTGCCGCAATCCGCGCCATCAGGTACGGGTCTTCGACGAAGCCCCTGAGGTGATCGGTGCTCACCACTTGGAAACCGCCGTCCGGCTGCCGGATGATCGCCGCATCGTCCCCCGCCCCGGCGACGACGTCGTCGCGCACCGCGCCGAGCCCGGCGAGCGCCCCGCCAAGAATACCGCCATCGACCTTGGCACCGCACCCACCGCACAGCGGCTTTGCGGCGAGGGCCTCGGCCACGCCCTCCGCCAACGGCCCCGAGATCGGCGGCGGGGTCATCGGCGGCAGGTCGCCCAGCTTGTCCATGAACTTACGGTCGATCCGGTCCTTCCAGCGCCACAGCCACCGGCCCGATACCGCGATGCCGAACTTCTCGCCGAGCGCCGCGCGCTCACCGAGCGAAACCAGCTTGAGATAGTGTTTCTGCGGGCGGAACACGCGCCGCCGGCCACCGCCCAGCGCCGCCCGAAGGTTATGATGCAGGACCGGCGCCGCCCTTACCGCAAAGACTCCGGCCTTGGGTCTTGGAGCGTGGGTCAGCGCGGCGCAATCGCCAACCGCGAAGAGCCTGTCGTCCCCCTTTACCCCAAGGTCCGGTCCGACCGAGATGAAGCCCTGCTGCAGGGGCAGATCCGTCCGGCCGATCCAGGCATGCGGCACGGCCCCTGCGGCCCCGACGGTGAACCTCGTGGGCACGTCCTCGCCCTGTTCGAGAACGATCCGGTCCGCTTCGACCCGCGCGACCCGCGCGTTCCGCCGCAGCGTGACGCCCAGCGCCGCCATGGACGCCCGCAATCGCTTGCGCGCCGTGGGCCCGACACCGGATAGCTCCGGCCCTGCCTCGATCACCGTGATCTGCGGGCGGACACCGGCTTCGCTCAACGCATGAGCCATGGCCATCGACAGCTCGCATCCCGCGACACCACCGCCGATCACCGCCACCTGTGGGGCGATGCTCCCCTGCGTCGCGCGGGAAAGGAACTCGCGCCATTTCTCGGCGTAGTCGTCCAGCGGCTTGGCGCCGACCGCATGTTCCGCGAAACCCGGCAGATCCATTTGCGCGGTGATGCCCACGTCGATGCTGGCCACGTCGTATCCCACGGGTCCGCGGCCGGTTACGTGGAACTGCCGGGCCTCCCGGTCCAGTCTCTCCGCCCGGCCGAGGATCAGGCGTGCCCCGGCGTGGCGGCACAATCTGCCCAGGTCGATCTCGAGCTCGTCGCGCGTGTAGTGCCCCGCCACGTGACCGGGCAGCATGCCGGTATAGGGGGCGGTCGGACCGGGATTGATCACCGTCAGCCGCACCCCCGGCAGGGGTTTCATCCCCCAGGACCGCAGCACCAGCGCATGGGCATGTCCGCCCCCCACCAGCACGAGATCACGTGTCAGGGGAACCGGCTTCAACACCTCTGGGGTTTCTCTTTGTGCGTCATGAATGTACCCGGGAATCGCGGGGGCCCGTGCCCGTGGTCAGCAGAAATAGTCGGTTGCGGCGCATCCGCTCCTGTTCGTATCAGGGCAAGCTGCGCGCCGCTAATGGAAATCCCGGGATTTCGGGATCACCCGCACATCGCGGGGGTGGCGCCGCCCGCCGACCTGCCCCGGGATCGGGTGCGTGACCTCGTCTCCGCGGGCGAAGGACGGCGGCACCTTTTCCTCCGCCAGCCCGTCCAGCCGTACCGTCCGGTCTTCCAGCCGGTCCGCCACCACGTGGATCACCCGCCCGTCGGTCTGGACCCGGCCGTGCACCATCATCAGCCGCGCCGACATGATCACCGGGCGGAACGTCTCGAACAGCTTGGGCCAGATCACGAGGTTGGCCACTCCCGCCTCGTCCTCGAGCGTGATGAAGCAGACGCCCTTTGCGCTGCCCGGCTTCTGCCGCACCAGCACCAGCCCCGCCAGCGACACCCGCTGTCCGTGCCGCATCCGCGGCAGGTCGTCCGTGCGGCGGGCCCCCTGCCGCGAGAGGCTCGCACGGAAAAAGGACATCGGATGCGCCTTGAGAGACAGACGCAGCGTCTGGTAATCCGCCACAACGTGCTCCGCACTGGGCATGGCCGGCAACTCCACCACCGGTTCGGGCCCCTCGTCGCCCGCCGCCGCGTGTGCAAAGATCGGCAGATCGGGCGCATCCTTCAGGCCCTGTGCCTGCCACAGCGCCTGCCGCCGGTCGATCCCCATCGAACGCATCGCGTCCGCCGCCGCCAGCCGCCGCACGGTCCCCCGGTCAAGGCGCGCGCGGCGTTTCAACCCGGCCAGATCCTCGAAGGGCGCATCGCGCACCGCCCCGATCCGCAGGCCCGCCTCCTCGCGCATGCCGTCGACCTGGCGGAATCCCAGTCGCAGGGCAAACCCGTCTCTGCAGGGTTCAAGCGTGCAGTCCCACTCGGAATAGTTCACATCCACCCCGCGCACCTCCACCCCGTGTTCCCGCGCATCCCGCACGATCTGCGCGGGGGCGTAGAACCCCATCGGCTGGCTGTTCAGCAGCGCGCAGGCAAAGGCCGCCGGGTAATGGCACTTCATCCAGGACGAGATATAGACCAGCTTGGCAAAGCTGGCCGCGTGGCTTTCGGGAAAGCCGTAGTCGCCGAACCCCTTGATCTGGTCAAAGCAGCGCCGGGCGAAGTCCTCGTCGTAACCGCGCCTCACCATCCGGCCTATCATCTTGTTCTGCAGGGTCTCGATGGTACCGCGTGACCGGAAGGTCGCCATCGCCTTGCGCAGTTCGTTCGCTTCCTTTGCCGTGAATTCCGCCGCGTCGATGGCGATCTTCATCGCCTGCTCCTGAAAGATCGGCACCCCCAGCGTGCGGCCAAGGATATTCAGCAGCTCGTCCTGCGGGTGTTCCGGCCCGGGTGCGGGGTAGCTGACCCCCTCAAGCCCCTGGCGCCGCCGCAGGAAGGGATGCACCATGTCACCCTGGATCGGACCGGGACGCACGATCGCCACCTCGATCACCAGATCGTAGAACCGGCGGGGCCGCAGCTTGGGCAGCATCGCCATCTGCGCCCGGCTCTCCACCTGGAAGACCCCCAGGGAATCTCCGGCACAAAGCATGTCGTAGGTCGCCGCGTCGTCGGGGGGCACGGTCGCCAGTTCGCGGTCGTCCCCGTAATGCGCGCGCATCAGGTCGAAGCACTTGGAAATGCAGGTCAGCATGCCCAGTGCAAGGATATCCACCTTGAAGATTCCCAACGCGTCGATGTCGTCCTTGTCCCACTCGATGAAGGACCGCTCCGGCATTGCCCCGTTGCCGATCGGCACGATCTCGGTCAGGGGCCGTTCGGTCAGGATGAAACCGCCCACATGCTGGCTCAGGTGCCGGGGCATGCCCGTCATCTCCCGTGCCAGCGCGATCACCTTGCGCAGGTAGGGGTCCGACAGGTCCAACCCGGCCTCCTTCACGCGGCCCTCGGCCATCTCGGCCTCGAAACTGCCCCAGACGGTGCCCGCCAGCCGCGCCGTCACGTCCTCGCTCAGCCCCATCGCCTTGCCGACCTCGCGGATGGCCGAACGGGGGCGATAGTGGATGACGGTAGCGCAGAGCCCGGCCCGCTCGCGCCCGTACTTGGCATACATGTACTGGATCACCTCCTCGCGCCGCGCGTGCTCGAAATCCACGTCGATGTCGGGGGGTTCGTCGCGCTCCTCGCTCAGGAAGCGCTCGAACAGCACGTCATGCTCCTCCGGGTCCACCGCGGTGATCCCGAGGCAGAAGCACACCGCGGAATTCGCCGCCGACCCCCGCCCCTGGCACAGGATCGGCGGCTGCGCCTCTTCACGGGCGAAACGCACGATGTCGTTGATGGTCAGGAAATAGCGGGCGATCTTCTTGGACCGGATCAGCGCGAACTCCTTCTCGATCACCGCCCGGACCCGCGGCGACACTCCGCCGGGATAACGTCGCGCGGCCCCCTCCCAGGTCAGCTTCTCCAGCGCCTCCTGCGCGGTCATCCCCGGTATCTCGATCTCGTGGGGGTATTCGTAATGCAGGTCGTCCAGTGAAAAGGTACAGGCATCCGCCACCCGCCGCGTGGCGCGGATCGCCTCGGGCCAGGCGGCGAAGAGACGGCACATCTCGCCCGGGGATTTCAGGTGCCGCTCGGCGTTGGGTTCCAGCGCGAATCCCGCCTCGGCGATCGTGGTGCCCTCGCGGATGCAGGTCATCACGTCCTGCAGGGGCCTGCGTTGCGGCGCGTGGTAGAGCACGTCGTTGGTTGCCAGCAGGCCCAGACCGTGGGCCCGCGCGATCCCCTCCAGCCGGGTGATCCGCGCCACGTCGTCACCGCGATAGAGATAGGCTGCCCCCACGTAGCGCATGCCCGGCAGGGCCCGCACCAGCCGCGGCAGCCCCGCCTCGAACAGCGCCAGCCGCTCTGGCGGCATCACGATCAGCTCCACCCCCTCGGCGTGGGCGGACAGCATTTCCAGTGTCAGGTGGGTCTCGCCCTTCTCCTGCCAGTTTCCGGCCACGTCGGCCATCTTGCCCTTGCTGAGAAGGGTGGAAAGCCGGGCATAGGCCGCGCGGTCCCGTGGATAGGCCAGCAGATGTGTGCCGCACATCAGCACCAGCCGGACACCGATCACCGGGCGCACCATGGCTTTCTTGGCTTCCGTATGAACCCGCACCACGCCCGCAAGCGTGTTGTGATCTGCCACACCCATCGCGTCATAGCCCAGCAGGTTCGCCGTGGCCGTCAGGTCCACCGCGTCCGATGCCGCCCGCAGGAAGGAAAAGCAGCTCGCCAGCCCCAGTTCCACGAAAGGCGCGGGGTCATGCCGGCGGAACGGGTCTTCCACCTCCAGCGTGCGCCGCTTGTTTCCATCCTGCTGCGGCATTCACGTGCACCGGGCCGGACCGGGGTGCGGGGACGTCCCTTGTTTCGGGACATGACCCTCCGCACGCTGCCACATGGCACGCGCGAACCGCCCGTGGCGGGAGGCCCCCGAAGGGATGGCGGGTGGGGCGCCGCGGAACGCGCGCGTCACCGGCATCACGCGAAGATCCCGTGCAGGAACCAATGCGGGTCGCCGCCGCGCCCGTCCCCCAGGATTCCCTCGCGAAACAGCCAGAAGCGCCGCCCGTCGGTCACTTCGACCTTGTAGTAATCCCGCAGCCGGGTGCCGGGCCGGTCGCGCCACCATTCCGGCGCGATCCGTTCGGGGCCCTCGTGCCGCGCGGTCAGGTAGGCCACGCGCCGCCAGCGGAACCGCGCCGGCGGCCCCTCGGGCACGGCGTAGAGCACCGCGATCTCCTCGGGGGGGACCAGCAGACGCAGGGGACGTGCACGGGTCACGGACGGGGGGGCGCATACCACCGATCCCAGCGCGGGCACCTGCGCTTCCACCCGTTCCGGCAGATGGCTTTCGCGCCATGCCGACCAGGTGACCTTGCCGGGACCGAGCCGGGAGGTCAGCCTATCCAGCAGCGCCGCCACATCGCGGGCCGCATCACGCTGCCCGTCAAGGCTGTCCTGGTGCAGCGCCAGCGGCTCCACCGCCAGGGCCTCCAGCGTCAGCAGGTCGAAACCGAAACCCGGATCGATGCCTTCGGTCTTGCCGCTCAGAAGGCGCAAAAGATGCGCCGGGTCGCGGCTGGCCTGCGCCAGTGCCATGTCGCGGCTGCGCCATTCGCCATCCACCCGGTAGATCGTCAGCCGCAGCCGCCGCGCCCCGCACTCGGCCCGCGCCAACTGCCCGCAAAGATCCCTGGCCAGCGCGTCGAGATGCGGCACGGGGTCGATCACGGGTTCCGCCAGCCGTGCGCGCGCCAGCCAGCGCCGCGTCTCCGGCGGGGCATTCAGCGGATCGCTCTGCCGCCCCAGGGCGCGGTCCAGCAGGATCAGCGGATTGGTGTCGACAGGCAGTCGGTCGAACCGCCGCATCAGGGCCATGCGGGGCACCTGCATCAGCGCGCCGAGGGTCTTGAGCCCCAGCCGGGTCAGCAGGCGCAACGTTTCCGCATCGAGCGGCAGGGCCGCCACCGGCAGGGGCGCCAGCGCCACCTCCAGATCGTCCGGTGCGCAGATTACCTGCCCCGTGCCGTAACGCGCGAACATCCTTGCAGCACCTCGTGTCGGGGCCAGCGCCACCCTTGCCGAAAGCCCCTGCATCCGGAAACGGACCGTCATGTCGCGCAGCAGCGCGGCCTCCCCGCCAAAGAGATGTGCCGCCCCGGTCACGTCCATCAGGATTCCCGTGGTGCCGTCACGGACGGTCCAGGGGCACCAGCGCCGCGCCCATTGCGCCACCCGGTCCAGCAGGGCCACGTCGCCCTGCGGATCGGCCTGTTCCACGTGCAGGTCCGGATGGATCGCCTGCACATCCACCACCCGCGCGCCACATTGGATACCGCGCGCCGTACCGCTGGCGTTTACCGCGTGGATGATCGGCCCATGGCTGCCTTGGGTGGCCAGCACCACCGGCACCTCATCCCCCGGCAGAGTACGCTGCTGTGCCGTGGTCCTGCGCCAGCGGTCCATCGCCAGATCGGGAAACCAGGCGGAGACGATCCGCGCCCGCTGCGGCGCCGGGGTCATAGGAGGCCTCCCACACCCCCGGTGGCCGTCCGCGCGCTCGAAACAGGTCGGCCTCCCACAGGGGGGTACCCGGAGCATGGCAATTCCACGGGTTCCGCGCGGAGGGTAACGAGTGCAGCCGCCAGCGTTCCCGCGCCGCCGACAGCGCCCCGTGGTCGCCCGAGCGGATCAGCCAGATCGGAACGCCCGAAGCCTCGGCACGCAGGGCCAGTCGCTTGGTCGCGGTAAAACTCAGCACCTCGGGCGCGCCGTGTATTTCCCCCACCACGGCGGAAAGACCCGCGCATCCCGCCGCTTCCTCCATCGCCCAGAGCACATCGCGGGGATGGCTCACCTCGACCCGCAGGACCGGCGCACGCACCCCGAAGCCGGGCAAGGCGGGGCCGTAGAGCTGCCCGTTCTCGCGTCGCGACATCCGGTCGCTGACCCATAGAACCGGGTCCGCACTGTCGGGCAGCGCGGCCAGCACGAAACCCGTCACGGCCGCGTCGAAGGGTCCGCCGGCCAGCACGTCGCGCAAGACGGGGGCATCCGCCGCACCGGTCTGTCCCGGTGTCGCGACGGGTTGAACCAGGTGTTTGTCCGACAGGGCAATCACCTGCCCAAGAGAAGAATCGGGTGGCATGCATTCCTCCATTGTTCATGTTTTGTTCTAATTGAAAAGACCTCCGAACGCCAGCGGTCTTTGTGCCCGGGCACCGGCGGAAAGGACTGTAAGAGACCTATTTGCCGTGGCTCTGGTTTCGCGATTCCAGCAGGACGCGCGACTGCGCGATCAGCTTGTCGAGAAGACGCGAGAGGGTCTCCGCCTCCTGGGACGTCAGCGGCGCCAGTACCAGTTCGTTGCGTTCCATCACGTGTTCCATGATCCGGTGATAGAGCGTCGTGCCCTTTGCCGTCAGTTTCAGCGCCACTGCCCGCCCGTCATCGGGATCGGTGGTGTCGACGATGAGCCGCGCCGCCTTCAGCTGCTTGATCACGCGGCTGAGCTGGCTCTTGTCCATCAGCAGGATCTCGGCCACATCGCCGGCCCGCGTGGGCTGATGCGCCCGAATGACCGCCAAAACCCGCCAGTTGGTGAGGGTGAAGTCGAACATGGTTTCGGACCAGTGGCTTCCGGACCGTTCACCGATCACCCCCAGCGTGTGCAGCTTGAAGGTTATGACGTCTTCGATACCGGCAACCGCCGGATGCTTGCCCTGCCGGTCCTCGAACGCGCCCGAGGTGTCAAAGTCATTCGACATCACCTGCCTCCCCACCACGCGTCCAGAGGTAATTGACGCAATCCAGCAAACTCAAGTCTAAATTGGGGCAGCGCCCTCGTTTTCAACCCCGAAGAACCCCATGTACAAAAGGACCCGAACCCCCTAAGGCCTGCCCTACCCCATCCGGGCCTCTCCCGTGCGCCGCACGGCGACCTCATCAACAGGACGACTTCTTTCGTGATTCAGACCATCGCCGACGCCCTTGCCGCCCAAGGCTACGATACCCTTACTCCCGTGCAGGAGGCCGTTACCGATCCCGCGCTGGAAGAGGCGGACCTGCTCGTCTCGGCTCAGACCGGATCGGGCAAGACAGTGGGTTTCGGCCTTGCAATCGCACCAACCCTGCTGGGCGATCAGCCCCGTTTTGGGCCGGCGGGGACCCCGCTGGCGCTGGTCATCGCCCCCACGCGCGAGCTTGCGATGCAGGTCGCGCGCGAACTGGGCTGGCTTTATGGACAAACCGGGGCGATCGTCACAACCTGCGTCGGCGGCATGGACCAGCGCACCGAACGCCGCGCCCTCGACCGGGGCGCGCACGTCGTGGTGGCCACCCCGGGACGCCTGTGCGATCACATAAAGCGCGGCAACATCGACCTCTCGGCCCTGCGCGCCGTGGTACTGGACGAAGCGGACGAGATGCTGGATCTCGGCTTTCGTGAAGAGCTCGAGTTCATCCTGTCCGAAGCGCCCGAGGATCGCCGCACGCTCCTGTTCTCGGCGACCGTACCTGCGGCAATCGCCAAACTGGCGGCGTCCTACCAGCGGGATGCCCAGCGCATCACCACCACCGGCGAGGCCCGCCAGCACGCGGATATCGAGTACCGCGCGCTGAACGTGCACCCGCGGGACACGGAAAACGCCATCATCAACGTGCTGCGGTTCTACGAAGCCAAGAACGCCATCGTCTTCTGCAATACCCGCGCCGCCGTGGCACGGCTGACCACCAAGTTCACCAATCGCGGTTTCTCGGTCGTTGCCCTGTCGGGCGAACTGACCCAGTCCGAGCGGACGAATGCCCTCCAGGCCCTGCGGGACGGACGTGCCCGGGTCTGCATCGCCACGGATGTGGCCGCGCGCGGCATCGACCTGCCCAACCTCGAACTGGTGATCCACGCGGACCTGCCAAGCAATGCCGATACGCTGCTGCACCGGTCGGGCCGGACCGGGCGCGCGGGGCGCAAGGGCGTCTCTGCCCTGATCGTGCCGCCGAAAATGAAGACCAAGGCCAACCGGCTTCTGGGCTGGGCCAAGCTCAAGGCGGAGTGGGCCAGCGCCCCCTCGGCGGACGAGGTCAATGCCGCCGATGAAGCGCGGCTGCTGTCGGATCCCGCGTGGGAGACCCCCGTACCCGAGGATGCCGCCGAATTCGTCGCCCGGCTGGTCGAAAGCTACAGTGCCGAACAACTCGCGACCGCCTTCGTCAACCTCTACCGCGCAAGGGCCTCAGCACCGGAAGACTTGGCGGACCCGGGCGCGCGGGACGACACCAAGCGTCCGGCCTTCGGACCGTCGGTGTGGTTCTCCGTCAGCCGCGGCCGGCAGGACGGGGCCGAGCCGCGCACGCTGCTGCCGATGCTTTGCCGTGCGGGTGACCTGACCAAGGACGACATCGGCGCGATCCGGGTGCAGGACAGCCACAGCTTCGTCGAGATCCTCGCCAGTTCCGCACCGAAGTTCCTGAATGCCATCGGCCCGGATCGTATCGCCGAGGACGGTGCGGTGGTCACCCAGCTCGACAAGGCGCCCGATCTGCCGAAAGGCGGGCCGAAACCGGCCGGCGCACGCGGCCCCCGGCCCGGTGGACCCAAACCGCCGCGCAGGCCCGCGTTCGACCCGGATGCGCCATCGGCGCGGGCCGGCGACCGCCGGGAACCCCCGGTCGAAACCGCCGCACCGCGCACCGACAAGCCGAAACCGCAGAAACCGAAGTTCGACAAGCCCGCGAAGCCCAAGGGCGAACGGCCGCCGAAGTCGCACAAGACCGAGCGCAGCCCCATGAAGCCCGGCGCAACGCCGAAACCCAAATCCGACGGCACCTCCAAGCCCAAGGCAAAGGCGGTATGGAAGAAGGATGCGGATGCCCCCCGGAAGGGGAAAAGCGCAAAACCGGCACGGGACCGGGCGCCGGAGGAACAGGCGGACGGCAAGAGCTATCGGCGCGCCGCCGATCCGTCCAAGCGGTTCACCCCGCCCCACAAGATCGGCAAGCAGGGCGGAAAACCGGCGTCACGGGGCAAACCGCGCAGCGGTGACTCGGGCCCCAAGCGGGGCAAGAACAGCTTTCGGCCCAAGTGACCGCCGGGTCCGGCGCACCGGGCCGAGGCACGATTTTCCGGCAGCGCCCTGTGCAACGGTGGCGATCGTTCTAGCTCAACCTTCGTCATCGGGTTGTGATGGGTGGTTGCCATGTTGAGTTCAAAGATATCCGTCAAGAAACTGATCCTGGCACTGGTCGGTCTTGCCGCTGCCGGCGCGGCCATCGCGGCGGTGGTCATCGCACTGGGGCTGCCGACCGTTTCCGCCCGTCCTCCGCACTGGGCGATCACCACCGATCTTTTGCACACCGTCTTCAAGCGCGCAGTCGCGACCCGCGCGGACCAGGAGCCGCCGGCGGATCTCGACAGCCCCGGTCGCATCGCCCTCGGGGCGCAGCACTACGAAAACGTCTGTTCGAAATGCCACGGCGGACCGGAACTGGGACAAAGCCCTGTGGCGCTGTCCATGCGGCCCCGGCCACAGCACCTTCCAGCGGTGGTGGGCCAGTTCAGCGACGCCGAGCTTTACGTCATCCTGCGCAACGGCGTGCGTTTCAGCGCGATGCCGGCGTGGCCATCCGACCGCAATCTCGATGAAATCTGGTCGGTTGTCGCGTTTCTGCGGCAACTTCCCGGGATGGACGGCGCCACCTACACCCGCCTCGTTGCCGGACCGGACGTCGAGGCCCCGCGCATGCCCTACGTGGCGGAAGGTCCGCTGTTGGAAAGCGACACGGGGATCAAGGCCCCGCCGATGGACGAGTACCTTTACGCAACGCCCGCGACCGAATGGGCCGACATTGCCGCAACCGGTGTGCCGGTGGAACGCTGCGCCGCCTGCCATGGTGTGGACGGCAGCGGCAGCCCGACCGAAGGCCGCGCGCCCAACCTCACGGTGCTGTCGGCAAATTACATCTCGGACAGCTTGCGCGCCTATGCCAGCGGTCGCAGGCACAGCGGTATCATGAAGGTCGTCGCATCGGGTCTCACCGGGGACCAGATCACCGCACTGGGTCGCTATTACGACGGGCTGCCCGACAAGGAAGGCACCCGCCCCGAAACGCTGCAGACCGCGCTTCTGGAGACCGGCAAGAAGATCGTGGAGGGCGGGCACCCCGAGCTGGCGGTCGCCCCTTGCTTCGTCTGCCACCAGACTCCGCGGACGGAGAAAGGCGTCTTTGAAATCCCGGCTCTGACCGGCCAGAATGCGCCCTACCTGAAACAGCAGCTCGACGCCTTCGCCATGTCCGAACGCGGCGCTTCGGGGCTCTACAATCCGATGCCGCACGAGGCGAGCGGACTGAGCGAAGAAGAACGGACTGCGGTCGCCACCTACCTCGCCAGCCTGCCGTCCGGCCAGATCCCCGCCCCGCCGGCACGCGAGGCCGACCTCGACAACGCGCGCGGGCTGGTTGCGCAGGTTTGCAGCGAATGTCACGGCGATGCGGCGACGGGCAGCAGTTCGGGGCAGACCCCGAACCTCACGCTTCAGACGTCGCGCTACGTCCATCACCAGCTCGAGGCGTTCCACACGCAGACACGCAAGAACGACAAGATGTTTCAGGTCACCCAGCGGCTGGACTATGACGACATGGCGGATCTGGCCGCCTATTTCGAAACCCTGCCCCCGATCCCGTCGCCCGGAGACGTGGATGCAGGCCGCGCCGCTGCCGGCGCGGAGATCGCCCGGAACGGTCTGGAACTGGCAGGAGTCCCCGCCTGCGTCACCTGTCACGGCAGGCCCGGCCGGGATGGATTGCCGCTGGCGCCCCGCCTTCAGGGCCAGAACGTCGGTTACCTGAACAGCCGTCTGGATTACTTCGCGCGCGACTCCAGCCTGCCGCTGCCGGGTCTCAACCCGATGCATCGCTACGCCAAGGCGATGACCGAAGACCAGCGCGCCGACGTCGCGGCCTGGTTCGCGTCGCAGCCGCCCTTGCCGAAGTGAAGCCACCGGGTGTGCCTGATCTGATGTGTGTCGAAACGGGTGCGCCCTCGACAGCCTGACCTGAGCCAAACGTACAAGAAGGGCCGGAGACTGGCAGTCTCCGGCCCTTTTTCTGTGGCAAAAGTGGATGGCCGGTTCGGCTCAGCCCTTGCCCTTCCAAGGCACGAGAAAGCGTTCGGCCGCACGCATCAGCATGTCGATGCCAAAGCCAATCACGCCGATCAGGATGATCCCCATGATGACGATGTCGGTGTTCTGGAACTTGGATGCCGTCATGATCATCATCCCCGCACCCTGTTCTGCAGCGACGAGTTCCGCCGCGACGACGGTGCCCCAGCAGACCCCCATGGCGACCCGTGCGCCGGTGAATATCTCGGGCAGGGAATTCGGAATGATCACATGTCGCATGACCTGCCATTTGCTCGCGCCCAGCGAATAGGCGGCGTGCACCTTGGATATCTTGACGCCGGAAACCCCCGACCGCGCCGCGATCGCCATGATCCAGAGCGCCGCGAGGAACAGAAGGATGATCTTGCCCGCCTCGCCGATCCCCGCCCAGATGATGACCAGCGGGATCAGGGCCAGCGGCGGCACGGGGCGCATGAATTCCACGATCGGATCGAACCAGCCGCGGAACCAGTTGCTCAGCCCCATGGCGTAGCCCAGCGGGATGCCGACCAGCGCCCCCAGCAGGAAGCCGACGATGACGCGGAACAGGGAATAACCGAGGTGTTCCAGCAGGGTGAAGTTGCGGAACCCCTCGTCCATGATCTGCAAGGTCCGGGTCCAGACTTCTTCCGGCGCCGGTAGGTACAGCGGTTCCATCTGCCAGCCGCGAGACGGCTGGAAGTTCGGCGTGCCCTTGTCGGACAGGGTGACCGACCCGTTCGCCGTCTGCACCGTACCGCCGGGGGCGATTTCCTGACCATCGATGGCGATCACCTCGGCGCCGTCGCTCTTGCTGATCTCGTCGTTGGCATCGACGCGGATCAGCCCGCTGCGCCATTGCGCGATGGTCGTGGCATCGTTCTTGGCGAAACCGTCGCCCGGTTCGACCTCGGGCGTGTCCGCGGGTTCGCCGCGCGGGTGGACCACGACGGTCACGGTCGCATCGTCCGTCCCCTGTCCCGGCGCCTGCGCCGTATAGGTGAAGGTGGTGGTGCCGACGAAGGGGCCGGGCGCGTGCAGGAAGGACGGCAGCAGGTTGGACCCGGTGAAGACACCCCACATCACGAAGATGGTCAGAACCGATACGACACCGGCGATGCGGTTCGGCCGGACCGCGCTTTCGTCGCCGAATTTCACGGTCTTGAGCGACGTGTAATCGCTGGTTGCCTTGTGCAGCACCTTTGTCACCAGCAACGCACTGACGACGAAGATGGCGATGTAGATCAGCAGGAAGAAGATACCGCTCATGCCGCGTTCTCCTTGGTGCCCATGATCTCTTCTTCCATGTCCCAGATCATGTTGAGGATCTCTTCGCGACGGGGCGCGAACTCCTCGTGTTTCTTGACCTGCCGGAGGTCGGCATTCACACCCAGCTCGGCAAAGGGCAGGCGATATTCCTTGTGGATCCGACCGGGCCGTGGCGCCATGACGATCAACCGCTCTCCCAACAGCAGGGCTTCCTCGACGGAGTGGGTGATGAGGATGATGGTCTTGCCGGTTTCCTTCCACAGCTTGAGCACGAGGCTCTGCATCTTTTCACGGGTCAGGGCGTCAAGCGCGCCCAATGGTTCGTCCATCAGGATGACATCCGGGTCGTTGGCAAGGCACCGTGCCAGCGCAACGCGCTGCTGCATCCCGCCCGACAGCTCGTAGACCGCCTTTTCCTTGAAATCCTTGAGGCCGACGACGTCGAGCAGGTGGTTCACCGTCTCGGCCTTCTCCTTTTTCGGCATCCCCTTCATCGACGGGCCAAAGCCGACGTTTTCGCGCACCGACATCCATTCGAACAAGGCCCCCTGCTGGAACACCATGCCGCGCTCGGCATCCGGTCCGGTGATCTTGTGCCCGTTCAGGGTCATCTTGCCGCCCGTCGGGGCGAGAAACCCTGCCACGATGTTCAGCAGGGTGGTCTTTCCGCAGCCCGAGGGGCCCAGCACGCTCAGCAGCTCACCCTCCTGGAGCTCGAGAGACACGTCCTGGAGCGCCTGGACATGACCGCCGCCCGGCAGGTCGAAGCGCATGGAAAGGTTTTCGATGGAAAGTCCGCTCATGGTATCGGCCTTCTGCCCACGTCGGGGCAATGGGGCGGGTCGGCGCCCGCCTCAGTTACATGAATTCAAGCGCAGGCCGGCGCGGCACATCCTGTACCGCGCCGGCTCTTGTGGATCAGGAACCGCTGTTCATCATTTCCTGCGCCGCTTCGAGCGGGGCGGTGTTGACGGCACCTTCGTAGCTGTCCAGCGCGGAGTCGATCGAACCCGCCTCTACGAAGACTTCGGCAACGCCTTTCATGAAGGTGGCCGCGTTGCCGCCCAGCCAGCGCTCGGAAAGCTGCTCTTCGACGGTCGGGAACTTGAAGGTCGAGATCGCCGCGCGGGCCGCCTCAAGGTCCATGCCCGACTGCTCGGCGATCTGGCCCAGCATCTCGTCACTGGGATCCGCCGCCCATTGCGCGTTGGCTTCCGCGGTGACCTGCAGGAACTTCGCCAGTTCCTCGCCGTTTTCAGCGGCATAGGACGCAGGCACCGAGGTCACGTCGAACACCAGGATGCCCAGTTCTTCCTTCTCGTCGCCTGTCAGCAGCACGTTGCCGTATTCCTTCATGCGGGTCAGGCCACCGCCGTAGCCGCAGGCGAAGTCCACGGCACCCTGGCTCAGCGCGGCGGCACCTTCCGGCGGCGCCATGTCGACGATCTGCAGGCTGTCCAGCGGCACGCCGAAGTGGTCCATCTGGCGCAGGAAGCCGTAATGCGCGGCCGTGCCAAGCGGCACCGCGACCTTCTTGCCGGCGAGTTCGGAGGCGCTGTCCTTGGTGATTTCCAGATCGGACTTCACCACGCAGTTGTCATTGTCGGAATAGGACACGGCGACATCGACCACCTGGATGTCCTGCCCGCCGGAGGCCGCGACCACGAAGGGGGGCACGCCCTGGCTGACCGAGATCTGCACGTCACCCGACGCCATCGCGGCGGACATCGCGGTGCCGGTCTCGAACGACACCCAGTTAATCTTCTTGCCCAGCGCTTCCTCGTAGGCGCCGGACGCCTTGGCCGCCAGCATCGGCATCGGCCATTCGAGGAAGTAGGCGACCGTGATCTCGCCGGAATGCGCATCGGCCAGAGCGGCCTGGCCGGTCATCGCCATGACGGCGGCAGCGACAAAGCTGGTTGTGGTCTTATGGATCATTGTAGTCTCCCTTTGGTATCCGAAGCGGACATTGGCTGCCCGTCTTTGGCGTGTGTGGAATTGGCTAGCAGGTCCGATTTGGGCGTCATCCTGCGGAAAAATGCAAGGGATGCATCGCTTCAAAACGGAATTTTTGCTTGTTTTCCCGCCTCTTCCGTTTCTCTTCCACGGCAGGTGACTTTTGCTTGGGCGAAACCGGGCAATCAATTCAGCAAACTCGATTTCGCCATTCGCAATTTCGGAAACCCCCGTGTCATGGGCGATGATCCTGTGGGCGAAAACCGCCAGATCAAACGTCCAACCGCCGGCACTGCATGAGTCCAGATTGCACATCTTGTCGCACGCGACCGCTTGATTTGACCTCGGAGGACGCACCTCTTAACCTGATCTCGTTCAACAGAACTGCTCCGCAGCCTGAAAGGCCAGAAAAATGGTCATATTCTCCGGCAACAGCTATCACCAGTTCAGCGACTGGATACCAGGCGGGCACCAGCTGGTGTCAGACCCCGATACGCCCGATCAGTTCATGTTCCTGCCGACGATGGAGGGGGAACGGGCGATCCGCGTCATCGGAACAGATCTGGTTTTCGATGATGCCGGCTGGCCGGTTTCAGGAACCGTCACCCAAATTGACTATCTCGAGACCGATCTTTCTGCTGTCGCCTCGAACATGACAGGCATGAATTGGGATGCGGCAGAGGTCGCACAGGCGCTGGATGACGCACTTACCCTGACAGGCGATGCCCGCTTCGACGGGCTTGTAGACCTGCTGCGGGTTGAGGATATCGTTCTGAATGCCTCGATGGACTACATCAGATATCAGGGGGCGCTTTACGACCACCTCCCCGACCCACAGTCCATCACGATCATGGGCGGCATGTACGGCGAAATAATCTGGGGCTATCAGACTGGAACGGTGATCTACGGCAACGGTGGCGTCGACAGGCTTGATGGCTCTAACGGCGACGACACGCTCTACGGCGGCGCCAACAACGATTACCTGCGCGGCTTCAGCGGGGACGATGTGCTTTTCGGCGGCCACTGGCGCGACAACCTTCAGGGCGGAAGTGGCAACGATGTCCTGCACGGCGGAAATGACCATGACGGGTTGAGCGGCGGTTCCGGGAATGACCGGCTGCATGGCGGTGCAGGCAACGACATTCTGACAGGCGCTTTCGGTTTCGACACCCTGTACGGCGGCACCGGCAACGACACCCTGCGTGGCGGGGGCAACGCCGATTGGCTTTTTGGCGAGGACGGGAATGACGTCCTCGAAGGATCCGTCGGTTCTGACCGTCTGTACGGTGGCACCGGCGAGGACAGCATCGAGGGGCTCGGTTCTGACGACGCGCTGTTCGGCCAGCAGGGCAATGATCTGGTGTCCGGGAATGATGGCAATGACCGCATTTTTGGCGGCACCGGTCACGATACGTTGGAAGGCAATGACGGGAACGATTTTCTTTCCGGCGATGCGGGGTTCGACAGGCTTGACGGAGGGCTTGGGAACGACAGCCTGATCGGCGGATACAATGCCGACACCTTTATCTTTGCAGACGGTTTCGGGCAGGACACGATCGCCGATTTCGAGGCTCTGAACCCTTTCGAGCGCATCGACCTCAGTGGCGTTACTGCCATCACCAGTTTCGCGGATCTGCACGACAATCACCTTTTCCAGGTTGGCACGGACGCGGTGATCGACACCGGCGAGGGCAGCACCATTACCCTCACCGGCACCGACCTCGGCGACCTGGACGCCTCGGATTTCATCTTCTGACCTCTGCCCCATTAGACACGCCGAAATTCTGGCGCTACCAATGGAGAGGTTCTGGCCCTACTTGATTCTGCGCTCAAGCCGCAGAGAGTTGGGCAGACGTGGCGTGAACCGCCGCGATTTCATTCCGCTCTCCCAGCGACGAAAGGTCTGACCCATGGACGGCAATTTCAACGAAAACGATATCTCCCGCGTTGTCGAAGCGGACCGCGCGCACATCTGGCACCACCTGAGCCAGCACAAGCCCTACGAGACGACCGACCCCCGGATCATCGTCGAAGGCAAGGGGATGCGCGTCTGGGACCAGAAGGGCAAGGAACATATCGATGCCGTGTCGGGCGGCGTCTGGACCGTCAACGTGGGCTATGGCCGCGAACGCATCGCCAATGCGGTCCGTGACCAACTGATCAAGCTCAACTACTTCGCCGGCTCCGCCGGGTCGATCCCCGGCTCGAATTTTGCCGAGATGCTGATCGACAAGATGCCCGGCATGAGCCGCGTCTATTACTGCAACTCCGGCTCGGAAGCGAACGAGAAGGGCTTCAAGATGGTGCGCCAGATCGCGCACAAGCGCTATGGCGGCAAGAAGCACAAGATCCTGTACCGTGATCGCGACTATCACGGTACGACGATCAGCTGCCTGTCCGCCGGCGGTCAGGACGAACGCAATGCGCAGTACGGCCCCTTCACGGACGGGTTCGTGCGTGTGCCGCATTGCCTCGAGTATCGCAGCTTTGAACAGGATGGCGCACCGCAGGAGAACTACGGCGTCTGGGCAGCCGACCAGATCGAAAAGGTGATCCTGGCCGAGGGCCCGGACACCGTGGGCGGCCTGTGTCTGGAGCCGGTGACCGCCGGAGGCGGCGTGATCACGCCCCCCGAAGGCTATTGGGAGCGTGTTCAGGAGATCTGCAAGAAGTATGACGTGCTGCTGCACATCGACGAAGTGGTCTGCGGCGTCGGGCGCACCGGCACCTGGTTCGGCTACCAGCACTACGGCATCAAGCCGGACATGGTGACCATGGCCAAGGGCGTCGCGTCTGGCTACGCGGCGATTGCCTGCCTTGTCACCACCGAGGAGGTGTTCGACATGTTCAAGGACGATGCCACCGATCCGCTGAACTACTTCCGCGACATCTCGACCTTCGGCGGCTGCACCGCCGGGCCGACCGCCGGCATCGAGAACATGAAGATCATCGAGGAAGAGAACCTGCTGCAGAACACGACCGACATGGGGCACTACATGCTGGACGCGCTGCACGCGCTCGCCGACAAGCACGCCGTGATCGGACAGGTCCGCGGCAAGGGGCTGTTCCTTGGTGCCGAACTGGTCGCCGACCGTAGCAGCCGCGAACCGGTGGCGGAAAAGCTGGTGCAGCAGGTGGTGGCCGACTGCATGGGACAAGGTGTCATCATCGGCGCGACCAACCGTTCGCTGCCCGGCAAGAACAACACGCTGTGCTTCTCGCCCGCGCTGATCGCGAAGAAGGACGATATCGACCAGATCGTCGACGCGGTCGATGGTGCGCTGGGACGCGTTTTCGCCTGATCGGGCCGCGCTTCGGCGCTTTCCCGCCAACATCTTCAGAAGGCCGGGCTTGACCCGGCCTTTCGTTTGTCCGACCCATTGGATGTCTTGCCCGAACAAGATGCGTGGCCTGCAAAATGGCTGACTTTCGCCGATCAGCAGATCGGCAGAAATTTGTCTGAACCTTTTGCGATTTGGCTGCGTTAACCCACGAACGACAATTCGGGAGACTACCATGAAAAAGCTTCTTATCGCCATCCCCATGATCGCCGCACTGGCCGCATGCGAACCGGGCGGACCCAATCAGGGCGCGCTGACCGGCGCTGCACTTGGCGCAGCAACCGGCGCAGCCGTGTCCGGCGGCGACGACCGTGTGGCCGGCGCCCTGATCGGCGGCGCTGTCGGCGCAGCGGCCGGCAACTATATCGGCCGTACCCAGGCCGGTGCCTGCGTGTACCAGCGTCCCGACGGTTCGCGCTACACCGCAGCCTGCCCGTAAACCGCGACACCCCTCCAAGGATCGCGATGGCCTCGTCCTCTCAGGACGGGGCCTTTTTCTTGTGCGCGGCGAGCGCCCTGGCGGATGACCGGACGCCGGAAATTACACCGGAAATCGATAAACGAAACCAGAAGTCTCATTTTTAAGTTTACATTGGAGGGCTTGCTCCCTAGCATACAGGGGCTTAATTTTTCATTTCGCACCGCCATAACTCCAGATTGATTGCACATTAAGTCCAATCTAAGGTGCCTTCATGGCTCTTCCGGTCGAAACCTTCTTCCTGCACCCCGACGCGCAGGGCACGCTGCAACAGCAGATACAGCAGATGATTGCCCAAGGCATCCTTTCTGGCCGCTTCCGTCAGGGGGAAAAGCTTCCCTCCACCCGCAGGCTGGCGGCCCATCTCGGCGTCAGCCGGATCACCGTGACAATCGCCTACACCGAACTGCTGGCGAACGACTACCTCTCGTCGAAGGGGCGGTCGGGCTATTTCGTTTCGGCCAACGCGCCCACGCCGCCCAGTTTCGAACCGCTGACCGAGCGACAGGATGCGGTCGACTGGTCCCGCGCCATAGGGCAGAGGTTCAGCGGCGGCGCGGCCATGTCCAAGCCGCAGGACTGGGCCAAGTTCCGCTACCCCTTCATCTATGGCCAGGCGGACCCGACACTTTTCGACCACGCCAACTGGCGACTTTGCGCCTTGCAGGCATTGGGTCAGCGGGATTTCTCGGCGCTGACGACCGACTATTTCGACCGGGACGACCCGCAACTGATCGAATTCATCGCGCGGCACACGTTGCCCCGTCGCGGCATCAACGCCCGACCCGAACAGATCCTGATCACGCTGGGCGCACAGAACGCGCTTTGGCTGACAACGCAGGTTCTGCTGACCCAGCGCAGAAGGGCCGCGCTCGAAGATCCCTGCTATCCCGCACTGCGCGACATCCTGTCCCAGTCACGCTGTCACATGACGCCGGTCCGGGTGGACGCGGACGGCATCCCACCCGAGTCTATCCCGCCGGATACCGACGTCATCTTCACGACGCCGAGCCACCAATGCCCCACCAATGCGACGATGCCGATGGAACGGCGTCACGCCCTGCTGAACAGGGCGGGGGAAATGAACGCGCTGATCGTCGAAGACGACTACGAATTCGAGATGTCGTTCCTGAAGTCGCCCTCGCCCGCGCTGAAATCGCTCGATACCGACGGCAGGGTGATTTACGTCGGCAGCTTCTCCAAGTCGCTGTTTCCGGGGCTCCGGCTCGGCTACCTCGTGGGGTCGGAACCGTTCATCAAGGAAGCGCGCGCCCTTCGCGCCTCCGTCCTGCGGCATCCGCCCGGACACATCCAGCGGACTGCCGCCTATTTCCTGTCACTCGGCCACTACGACGCCCTGATCCGACGCATGGGCAGCGCCCTGCAGGACAGGCGTGCCGTGATGGAAAAGGCCCTGGCCGCCCACGATCTGCGGATTTCCGGCCGGGGGTATTACGGCGGATCGTCGTTCTGGATGCGCGCACCCGACGGGGTCGACACCGATGCTCTGGCCCGCCGGCTGCACGGCAAGGGCGTGCTGATCGAACCGGGACGCCCGTTCTTCGCAGGCTCTCACCAGCCGACCAACTACTATCGCCTTGCCTATTCCTCGATCCCCAGCAGCAGGATCGCGGACGGGGTTGGCCTGATCGCAAGGGAAATCCGCGACTTCGGATGAATTGGCATTAGGAGGCTGTGGATTTTGGCCCTAACAGTCCCGACCCCGGCCCCCTACTGTGACGTCAAAGCCCGAGAATCGTCGGGCTCAACAGATATTAAGGATCTCCGCTCATGAAAATGACGACCGAAGAAGCATTCGTAAAAGTTCTCCAGCGTCATGGTATCGACAACGCGTTCGGGATCATCGGCTCCGCGATGATGCCGATCTCCGACCTTTTCCCGAAGGCCGGGATCATGTTCTGGGATTGTGCCCACGAAGGGTCCGCCGGGATGATGGCCGACGGCTACACCCGCGCGACCGGAAAAATGTCGATGATGATCGCGCAGAACGGTCCCGGGATCACCAACTTCGTCACGGCGGTGAAAACCGCGTACTGGAACCACACGCCGCTGCTGCTGGTCACGCCGCAGGCCGCCAACAAGACCATCGGCCAGGGCGGCTTTCAGGAAGTCGAACAGATGAAGCTGTTCGAAGACATGGTCGCCTACCAGGAAGAGGTGCGCGATCCGTCCCGCGTGGCAGAGGTGCTGACCCGCGTCATCGCCAAGGCAAAGCGCCTGTCGGGCCCGGCGCAACTGAACATCCCGCGCGATTTCTGGACCCAGGTCGTCGATATCGAGATTCCCGAACCGGTGGAATTCGAACAGTCTCCCGGCGGCGAAAGCTCGGTCGCCGCAGCGGCCAAGCTGCTGTCCGAAGCCAAGAACCCCGTGATCCTGAACGGCGCGGGCGTTGTCCTGTCGGCCGGCGGCATCGAGGCATCCAAGGCCCTGGCCGAACGGCTGGATGCGCCGGTCTGCGTCGGCTACCAGCACAACGACGCCTTCCCCGGATCGCACCCGCTGTTCGCGGGTCCGCTGGGCTACAACGGGTCGAAAGCCGGCATGGAACTGATCAAGGACGCCGACGTCGTTCTGTGCCTCGGCACCCGGCTGAACCCCTTCTCCACCCTGCCCGGCTACGGCATGGAATACTGGCCCAAGGACGCCAAGATCATCCAGGTGGACATCAACGCCGATCGCATCGGTTTGACCAAGAAGGTAACGGTCGGCATCGTGGGCGATGCCGCGAAGGTGGCAAAGGGCATCCTGAACCAGCTGTCGGACGATGCGGGGGACGCAGGCCGCGAGGACCGCAAGGCGCGCATCGCCAAGGCCAAGTCCACATGGGCGCAGCAGCTGTCGTCGATGGACCACGAGGAAGACGATCCCGGCACCACCTGGAACGAGCGTGCGCGCAAGGACAAGCCGGACTGGATGTCGCCCCGCATGGCGTGGCGCGCGATCCAGCAGGCCCTGCCGCGCGAGGCGATCATCAGTTCCGACATCGGCAACAACTGCGCCATCGGCAACGCCTATCCGGACTTTGACGCGGGTCGCAAGTACCTGGCGCCCGGCCTGTTCGGCCCCTGCGGATACGGCCTGCCCGCCATCGTGGGCGCCAAGATCGGCTGCCCCGATGTCCCGGTCGTCGGCTTTGCGGGTGATGGCGCCTTTGGCATCGCGGTCAACGAACTGACCGCCATCGGCCGCGGCGAGTGGCCGGCGGTGACGCAGATCGTCTTCCGCAACTACCAGTGGGGTGCGGAGAAGCGGAACTCGACCCTGTGGTTCGACGACAACTTCGTCGGCACCGAACTGGATACCGAGGTGTCCTACGCGGGCATCGCGAAGGCTTGCGGGCTCGAGGGTGTCGCGGTGCGCACCATGGACGAGCTGACAGCGGCGCTGAACAAGGCGATCGACGATCAGATGAACAACGGCAAGACCACGTTGATCGAGGTCATGCTCAACCAGGAACTGGGCGAACCTTTCCGCCGCGACGCCATGAAGAAGCCCGTGTCGGTCGCCGGGATCAGCAAGGACGACATGGTCCCGCAGGCGGGTGCCTGATCACGGTGTACATGCCGCATAACCCGGAGGGCGGAACGTGAGCCTGCTGCAAGAACTGCGGCAGCGCGCCGCGGCCCGCCCCGCCCACATCGTCCTGAGCGAAGGCCACGATCCCCGGATCGTGGCCGGCGCCATTGCCGCTGTCGAAGCCGGCATCGCGCGGGTCACGCTGGTGGGCCCGACAGCGCAGGTCGAGGAAATGCTGGCCGGGGCCGGTTCGCGGCCCGACGGGATCGAAATCGCCGATCCGGCCACATCGCCGATGACCGAGGACTTCGCGCAGAACTATTTCGACCTGCGAAAGCACAAGAACATCAGCGAGGACGTGGCGCGCATCCAAGCCCGCGACCCCCTGATCTTTGCCGCCCTGATGGTGCGTGCAGGGCGCGCCGACGGCTCCGTCGGTGGTGCCGTCGCCACCACTTCGGACACCGTGCGCGCGGCACTTCAGGTCATCGGCAAGGCCGCTGACGCCCCCATCGTGTCCAGTTTCTTCGTGATGGCACTGCCAAAGGATCACCCCTCGGGACGACGCGGGATGATCTTTGCCGACTGCGGCCTCGTGATCGAGCCGGACGCCGCAGAGCTTGCCGCCATCGCGGCGGCCTCCGCGGACTCCTGCCAGCAGCTTCTGGGTGAAAGTCCCAAGGTCGCGCTGTTGTCGTTTTCCACGATGGGCAGCGCGCGGCATGCGGCGGTGACCAAGGTGACCGATGCTCTCGAGATCCTCAAACGCGATCATCCGGACCTCGACGCGGACGGAGAACTGCAGTTCGACGCGGCATTCGTGCCGCAGGTCGCGGCGTCCAAGGCACCGGAGTCGGCCGTTGCGGGCCAGGCCAACGTGATGGTCTTTCCCGATCTCGACGCGGGCAATATCGGCTACAAGATCGCGCAGCGCATCGGCGGCTGCGATGCCATCGGCCCGGTTCTTCAGGGCCTCGCCAAGCCAGCCAACGACCTGTCGCGCGGCTGCACCGCACAGGATGTGACCGACATGATCGCCGTCACCGTGCTGCAAGCCGGTGCGGCAGGTGCCTGACCTGTGGTCCGCCCTTCCGCTCTCCCCGACCGATACGGTCCTGCTGTTCGCCATCGTGCTGGCGGCCGGGCTGGTGCGCGGCTTTGCGGGGTTCGCGCTGTCGGCGCTTGTCATGGCGGCAGCAGCGAGCTTCATCGCGCCCGTGTTGCTGATTCCGATCCTGTGGTTTCAGGAAATGGCGGCAAGCCTGCTGATGGCCCGAGGCGGCTGGAGGGAGGCGAACAGGCTGCGCGCCGGTCTTCTCGTGGCAGGCAACTGGGCCGGCTGGCCGCTCGGCCTGTGGCTGACCGTCAGCCTGCCTGCGACCACGTCTGCCCGGATCGCGCTGGTGTTGATCCTCGTCCTGGCCGCGCTGCAGCTTCTGCGCGTCAACATTCCCGCGCTTGCGACACGCTGGGGCACGCTGATGGCCGGCGTGGTTGCGGGCATCGCGTCGGGCGTTGCCCATGTGGGCGGCATGGTCGTCGCGCTCTACGTTCTCAGCCAGAACGACACCGCGCGGTCGATGCGCGGAACGCTGGTGCTCTACCTGTTTCTCGGCTCGCTGGGGTCGCTCGTGTACCTGCTGGGCTTCGGGGTGATGACCCCTGCCGCCGCGAAGGGGGCGTTGTTTCTCCTTCCCGTGACGCTGCTGGGTGTCTGGCTGGGATCGAAGCTCTTCAACCCACGATGGGAACCCTACTACAAGCCCTTCTGCCTCAGCCTGTTGATCGGGCTGGCGGCGCTGTCGCTGATACGCAGCCTGATCTGACCCCGAAAGGACCCCAGTGATGAACCAGCCCAAGCTGAACCTGAGCCCGAAAGTGTCGGATGAGGTCCGCAAGACGACCTGCTACATGTGCGCCTGCCGCTGCGGCATCAATGTTCACCTCAAGGAGGGAAAGGTCGCCTACATCGAGGGCAACCGCGATCACCCGGTCAACCAGGGCGTGCTGTGCGCCAAGGGATCGGCGGGGATCATGCAGCACAACGCACCGTCGCGCCTGCGCGCCCCGCTGAAGCGCGTCGGCCCCCGCGGCTCGGGCGAGTTCGAGGAGATCTCGTGGGACGAAGCCTACGAGATCGCCGCGACATGGCTCCGCCCGATCCGCGAGAAGAACCCCGAGAAGCTGGCCTTCTTCACGGGCCGCGACCAGTCGCAAAGCTTCACCTCGCTCTGGGCGCAGGCCTTCGGGACACCGAACTACGCCGCGCACGGCGGTTTCTGTTCGGTCAACATGGCGGCGGCGGGAATCTACACGATGGGGGGCGCCTTCTGGGAATTCGGGCAGCCCGACTGGGACCACACCAAGCTTTTCATGCTGTTCGGCGTGGCCGAGGATCACGATAGCAATCCGATCAAGATGGGCATCGGAAAGATCAAGGGGCGCGGCGCGCGGGTGATCGGGGTCAACCCGATCCGCACCGGGTACAATGCCGTGGCCGACGACTGGGTCGGAATCACGCCGGGCACAGACGGGCTGTTCATTCTGTCGATGATCCACTGCCTGATGAAGGCCGGCAAGATCGACCTGACATACCTCGCGCAATATACCGACGCCCCGGTGCTGGTGAACGGTGACGAAAAATCACCCGAATACGGTCTCTACCTGCGCGACGAGGACGGCAAGCAGCTGGTCATCGATCGGGTCACCAAGAAACTGACGCCTTTCGATCAGCCGGGCGTGAAGCCCGACCTATCCGCGACGCACCGGGCCAAGGGGGTCACCCACAGACCCGTTTTCCACAAGATGGCCGAGATGTATCTCGGCGATGAATACGCCCCCGAAAAGGTGGCGGAGCGCTGCGGCATCCCTGCGAAGCGTATTCGCGCGATTGCCGCCGAACTGGCACGCGTTGCCTTTGACGAGGCCTTCGAACTGGACCACCAGTGGACGGACTTCCGGGGCGAGACCCACGACAAGATGGTGGGCCGCCCGGTCAGTTTTCACGCGATGCGTGGCATCTCGGCCCACGCCAACGGCTTCCAGACCTGCCGCGCGCTTCACGTGCTTCAGATCATCCTGGGCACGGTCGAGGTGCCCGGCGGCTTCCGGTTCAAGCCCCCCTATCCCAAGCCGGCGACGGCACACCCCAAGCCGCACGTCGGCATGACACCGGGCGGCCCCCTGAACGGTCCGCACCTGGGTTTCGTCCACGGCCCTGCCGATCTGGCGCTCAAGCCTGACGGTACGCCCGCCCGCATCGACAAGGCGTTCACGTGGGAAAACCCAATGTCTGCCCACGGGCTGATGCACATGGTGATTTCCAACGCTTATGCAGGCGATCCCTACAAGATCGACACGCTCTTCATGTACATGGCCAACATGTCCTGGAATTCGTCGATGAACACCGGTGGCGTCATGGAGATGCTGACCGACACCGATGAGAACGGCGACTACGTGATCCCGCATATCATCTACTCGGACGCCTACAGCTCGGAAATGGTGGCCTATGCCGACCTGATCCTGCCCGATACGACCTACCTTGAACGCCACGACTGCATCTCGCTGCTGGATCGGCCCATCTGCGAGGCGGACGCGGCAGCCGATGCCATCCGCTGGCCGGTCGTGACACCGGACCGGAACGTGAAGGGGTTCCAGTCCGCGCTGTGCGATCTCGGCGCAAAGCTGGGTTTGCCCGGCTTCGTGAACGAGGATGGCAGCCAGAAATACGCGGATTATGCGGATTACATCGTCAACCACGAACGCCGGCCGGGCATCGGGCCGCTGGCCGGATGGCGGATGGGGGATCGCGGTCTGCAGCACGGCCGCGGCGGACCGAACGAAGGCCAGCTTGACAGCTATATCAAGAACGGCGGTTTCTTTGCCGCGCACATCCCCGACGGCGCCAACTACTACAAGCCGTGGAACCGGGCCTACCAGCAGTGGGCGGTCGAGATGGGCCTCTACGACAGTCCGCAGCCCTACCTCTTCTCGCTCTATGTCGAACCGCTGCGAAAATTCCAGCTTGCCGCCGAAGGTCACGGCGAAAGGCAGCCGCCCGAACATCTGCGCGAGCGGATCAAGGCGACCATGTCGCCACTGCCGATCTGGTACGAGACCGATCAGCAAGGCAATGATGGCTATACCATCAATGCGCTGACCCAGAGGCCCATGGCCATGTACCATTCCTGGGGCAGCCAGAACGCGTGGCTGCGCCAGTTGCATGGGCACAACCCGCTGTACCTGCCGACCAAGCTGATGCGGCGGCACGACCTTGCGGACGGCGATTGGGCAAGGGTCAGTTCCCCGCATGGCGCGATCACGGTGCCGGTCATGGAGATGGCGGCGCTGAACGAGAATACCGTCTGGACCTGGAACGCCATCGGCAAGCGAAAGGGGGCCTGGGCCCTCGACAAGGACGCGCCGGAGGCGACCAGAGGCTTCTTGCTGAACCACCTGATCCACGAGCTTCTGCCGCCCAAGGGCGACGGACTGCGCTGGGCCAATTCCGACCCGATCACGGGACAGGCCGCATGGTTCGATCTCAAGGTGAAGATCGAGAAAGCCGCCGCCCCCGCGGAGGCAAAACCGGAATATCCCCCGCTGAAATCTCCGGTCCCGGAAGCGCCAGAGAACCTGGCCTGGAAGGTGGGCAAATGACGGAACGCAAGCCGCGACAGACATCCAGCCGGAGCCATACGCCGGTTCCGGCACGACACAGAAAGGGCATCGCATGACGTCTCTCCCCGAACGCACCGAGAAGAAGCTCGGCCTTGTCATCGACCTCGATACCTGCGTCGGCTGCCACGCCTGCGTGATTTCCTGCAAGGGCTGGAACACCGAGAACTACGGCGCCCCGCTGAGCGATCAGGACGCCTATGGCGGCGATCCGTCGGGCACGTTCCTCAACCGGGTCCACAGCTACGAGGTGCAGCCCGAGGAAGGTCATGCCCAGCTGATCCATTTTCCCAAGTCTTGCCTGCATTGCGAGGACGCGCCCTGCGTCACCGTCTGCCCCACCGGCGCCAGCTACAAGCGTGTCGAGGACGGGATCGTTCTGGTGAACGAAAGCGACTGTATCGGCTGCGGTCTGTGCGCCTGGGCCTGCCCCTATGGCGCGCGGGAAATGGACGCGGAAGAAAAGGTCATGAAGAAGTGCACGCTCTGCGTCGACCGGATCTACAACGAGAACCTCCCGGAAGTGGATCGTACCCCCGCCTGCGTGCGCACCTGCCCGGCGGGCGCGCGCCACTTCGGCGACCTCGGTGATCCGGAAAGCGCGGTCAGCCGGCTCGTTGCCGAACGCGGTGGCGTCGATCTGATGCCGGAACAGGGCACCAAGCCCGTGAACAAGTACCTGCCGCCCCGGCCCAAGGACAAGATGCCCGAGATCGACATTCTCGCCCCCTATCTGGAGCCTGTCGCGGAAGAGCCGAAAGGCTTTCTGGGCTGGCTTGACAAGGCACTGGAGAAACTCTGATGCATCCCGCACCCTCCGTCATCGCGTTTTCGACTTTCTCGGGCCTGGGTTTCGGGCTCCTGTTCTGGCTGGGCTTCGGGGTTCCCGCTGTCAGTGGCTGGTCTGCCTTCGCCTTCTTCACGGTTGCGTACCTGCTCGCTGTGGGCGGGCTCATCGCGTCCACCTTTCACCTCGGGCGGCCGGAACGCGCGCTCAAGGCGTTCCGCCAATGGCGCTCAAGCTGGCTCAGCCGCGAAGGTGTCTGCTCCGTCGCCGCGCTGATCGTCATGGCGATCTATGGCGCGGGTCTGGTGTTCTTCGATTCCGCCTGGCAGCCGGTCGGGATCGTCGGCGCGATCCTTTCGCTGGTGACGGTCTTCACGACCGCGATGATCTACACCCAGATCAAGGCTGTTCCGCGCTGGCACCTGCCGGTCACACCCGCGTACTTCCTGTCGCTGGCGCTGGCGGGCGGTGCGCTGCTGGCGGGTCAGATCACCTGGGGCATCGTGCTGCTGATCCTGTCAGGCATCATCCAGATCGCGACATGGCTGTTGGGCGACAGGGCGCTGGCGGCGTCCGGGACCGACATGGCCAGCGCCACCCGGCTCGGCAACATCGGCAAGGTCCGCGCCTTCGAGCCGCCGCACACCGGCACCAACTATCTGCTTCGCGAGTTCGTCTTCCAGATCGGACGCAAGCACGCACAAAAGCTGCGCGTGATCTCCTTCGGACTGATGATCGTTCTGCCCGTGCTGCTGCTGTTGCTGCCGTTCAGCCACTTTCTTGCGGTGATCGCAGTGCTGGCGCATGTCGCGGGTGTGCTGGCATCCCGGTGGCTCTTCTTTGCCGAGGCCGAGCATGTCGTCGGCCTCTACTACGGCAAGCGCTGAGGCACGGCTTCCGCTTCAGGCTGTCAGGGGCAGCCGACGCTCCACCACGCGGGCCATGATCGACGCGCCCACAGGCAGGATGGAAGTGTCCAGCACGTAGCCGGGATTGTGCAGCCCCACGGTTCCAGCGTGACCGACGGTGCAATAGGCACCGGGAATGACCCGCAGCATGTCCGCGAAATCCTCGGAGCCGGTCACCGGTGGCGCCTCGCGGTCGAGATTGTCTTCGCCCACGATGTCGCCTGCCGCCTGCATGTAGACGTCCGACAGTTCATCGTCATTCATCAACACGTCAAAGACATTGCGGAGATCCAGCGCGACCTCGACCCCGTGCATCACGGCCATGCCGTCGCAGATCGCCTGCATCCGGTCGGCCGCCAGCCGGTACATCTCGTCGTTGAAATACCGGATCGTCCCCGCGAGACGCGCCGTGTCCGGCACGATATTGTAGGCCGACCCCGCGTGCAGTTCCGTCACCGAAAGGACCAGCACCTCGTGCGGTGGAATGTTGCGGCTCAGGATGGTTTGCAGTTCGCAGGCCAGCGAGGCCCCGATGACCAGGCTGTCCTTGCTGTCACTGGGCCGTGCGGCGTGGCTGCCCTTGCCCTTGATCGCGATATCGAAGAAGGCCGCACCGGCCATCGCGGCCCCCTTGCAGATGCCGACTTTGCCGGGCTTGCCGTTCGGCGTGTTGTGCATGCCGAAAATCTCGTCGCAGGGGAACTGCTCGAACAGACCGTCCGCCAGCATCTGCCGCGCACCGCCCAGACCCTCTTCGGCGGGTTGGAACACGACCACCGCAGTCCCGTCAAAGTCGCGGGTCGCCGCAAGATGTTTCGCGGCCCCCAGCAGCATCGTGGTATGGCTGTCGTGGCCGCAGGCGTGCATGACCCCCGGCACGGTCGACGCATAGCCGAGATCCGTTTCCTCGTGGATCGGCAGCGCATCCATGTCGGCCCGCAGGCCCACGCGGCGGTTCCCCTGCCCCTTGCCCCGGATCAGCCCGACCACCCCGGTCTTGCCAAGCCCGGTATGCACCTCGTCCACCCCGTATTCGCGCAGCTTGTCAGCCACGATGCCGCTGGTGCGCACCTCGGTGAAACCGATTTCCGGGTGGGCATGCAGGTCGCGAAAGATCGCGTCCAGTTCGTCCCGGCTTTCGGCGATGGTGGGCAGGATGTTCATGGGGGTGCTCCGGTGCGCGTTGATATCGGAAGCACCCTACGCCCGCTTGCGAGGGAAGTGTAGGGTGAGCATCGCCCACCCCACATGCGGTCAGTTCAGCAGGCCCGCGTGACGCAGACCATCATCCACCAGCGCCTTGGTGCTGTCCGAAAGACCGGTCAGCGGCAGGCGCACCTCCTCGCTGCACAGGTCGAGCCTGGACATCGCGTATTTCACGCCGACGAGGCCCGGCTCGGTAAAGATCGCCCGGTGCAGCGGCATCAGCCGATCCTGGATTTCCAGTGCCCTGGCGTAATCCCAATCGGCGCAGGCCGCCTGCATCTCGCTGATCATCCGGGGCGCGACATTGGCCGTGACCGAGATGCAGCCCACCCCGCCCTGCGCGTTGAAACCGTGCGCGGTACCGTCCTCGCCGGACAGCTGGATGAAATCCTTGCCGCAGGTGATGCGCTGCGCGCTGACGCGCGCCAGATCGCCGGTCGCGTCCTTGACCCCGATGATCCGTGGCAGGCGGGCGAGTTCGCCCATCGTGTCCGGGGACATGTCGACCACGGAACGCGGCGGGATGTTGTAGATGATGATGGGCAGTTCGCAGCAATCGTGCACCGCGGTGAAATGCGCGATCAATCCCCGTTGCGTCGGCTTGTTGTAGTAGGGTGTCACCACCAGCAGCGCATCGGCGCCGACTTCCTCTGCATGCCGCGCCAGGCGGATCGCCTCGACGGTGCTGTTCGAACCGGCACCTGCGATGACCGGAATGCGACCGTCGGCGGCTTTCACGACCTCTTCGATCACCTGCTCATGCTCGCGGTGGGTCAGCGTGGGGGATTCGCCCGTGGTGCCCACGGGGACAAGGCCATTGGAGCCTTCACCGATATGCCATTCCACGAGTTTCTTGAGCGTTTCCAGATCCAGCTCGCCGTTCCTGAACGGCGTGACGAGGGCAGGCAGAGAGCCTTTGAACATGTGCACGCTCCTTTTTGTGCTGGCCGGCGGACTGCCGGACTGGAAATCAAATGCAGGGCACAGCCACGTGATTTGCACTCGTTGACTCATGCCATATGGTGCAAGCCTCTAGCCTCTGACCCATGGAAACTCAAGCGATGACACGACTTCTGACCGCCCTGATGCTTGTTTTCTCCCTTGCCGTTGCGGCGCAGGCCGAACAGCGCCCCCGCCCGCTTGGCTGGGCCATGGACGCCATGCGGAACGGCAACTGGAACACGGCGACGATGATCGCCGCGCGGGACGGGCCCGTGGCCGCCGACGTGATCGAATGGCACCGGCTGAGAGCGGGGCGGGGCACCTACGAGGATGTCCGCGAATTCCTCGCCCGGCGGTCGGACTGGCCCGGAGAGGACTACCTGCGTCGACAGAGCGAGGAAGCGGTGATCGAGGCCGGGGATGAGGCCGTGCTCGCGTTTTTCGGCCAGGTTCCGGCGCAGACCCCGCGCGGGGTTCTCGCACATGCGGCCGCGCTGAAAGCCGCGGGCAAACTGGGTGACGCGCAGGCAAACCTCGTGATGGCCTGGCGCAGCATGCCGATGAACCCCACGTCGCAAGCGATGTTCCTGAAGGATCACGAGGACCTTTTGAAACCGCACCATGTCGCCCGGATGGAGCACATGCTGTGGGAACGCGAACACGCGGAGGTCCGGCAGATGTTCGACCTGGTCGGCAAGGACGACATCGCCTTGGCCGAGACCCGCATCGCGCTTCAGCGCCTCGAAGGCAACGTGAACGCCATGATCGACGCCCTGCCCGCCTCGAAGAAGGGGGATGCCGGGCTGCAGCACGACCGGTTCGAGTGGCGGATCCGCAAGAACCTTGTGGACGACGCCAAGGATCTGATGCTGGAGCGTTCCACCTCGGTCGCCGCCCTGGGCCGACCCGACAAATGGGGCAACCGCCGCCGCGCGTTGGCGCGGGGCGAGATGCGCTCTGGCGATCCGGAGCGGGCCTATCGCATGGCCTCGCAGCATTATCTCATGCCCGGATCCGATTACGCCGATCTGGAATGGCTGTCCGGCTACATCGCGCTGAGGTTTCTCGATGATCCCGAGACCGCCTACGGGCATTTCAGCAACCATGACGACGCGGTGGAATCGCCGATCTCCCAGGGGCGCGCCGGCTATTGGCAGGGACGCGCGCTGGAAGCCATGGGCGACACGGAAGGGGCGGCCAAGGCGTATGCCAAGGGGGCGCAGTACCAGACCGCCTTTTACGGGTTGCTCGCGGCGGAACGGGGCGGCCTGCCGTTCGATGCCAGCCTCGCGGGCCCGGCCCCTGAAGAAGACTGGCGCACCTCGGCGCTGGCAAAGGCACCGCTGTTCGAGGCAGGATTGCTCCTGCAGGCCTCGGGCGAGTTGAGTCTCGCCGAACGCTTCTGGACCCATCTCGCCGAGCAACTGGTCGAGGAAGACCTGCACCTGCTGGGCCAGGCCGCCATCGACATCGGCCAACCGCACCTGGCGGTCATGATCGGCAAACGCGCCGCGCAGCGCGGTCTGACCATCGCGGCACCCTACTATCCGCTGCATTCGCTGGTCGAGATGGACCTGCCCATGGCACCTGAGATGACCTTGTCCATCGCCCGCCGGGAAAGCGAATTCGACCCGGTCGTGCAAAGTGCGGTGGGCGCGCGCGGACTGATGCAGATCATGCCCGCGACAGGCAGGGACATCGCCCGCGACCTCGGGATCAGCAATCTGCACACCACCGACCGGATGATCGCCGACCCGGATTACAACGCGCGGCTGGGGGCGACCTACCTCAGCCAGATGGCGGGCCGTTTCGACGGAAATGTCGTCATGATGTCGGCGGCCTACAACGCGGGGCCGGCGCGGCCGCCGCGCTGGATGACGCTGTACGGCGATCCCCGCAAGGGCGAGATCGACATCGTCGACTGGATCGAGATGGTCCCCTTTCGCGAGACGCAGAACTATATCATGCGCGTCACCGAAAGCCTGCCGGTCTACCGCGCGCGGCTGGGGAAAGACCCCCTGCCCGTGCCGTTCTCAGAGGAGCTGACGGGATCGACGCTGAAGGCGTTCGCGCCAAAAGGTGAATAGGCCTGCCGCCACGATGATGGCCGCGCCCGCGATCACGTTGGCGCGGACCTCCTCGCCAAAGAAGCTGAGCCCGATCACCGACGCGAAGGCGAGCTGGAAATAGGCGAAGGGCTGAACCGCGCTGGCCTCCGCCACCTCGTAGACGCGGATCAGCAGCCAATGGCCCGAGATGCCCGTGACGCAGAGACAGGCCATGACAAGCCAGTCCGGTCCGGTCATCGGCTCCCAGAACCAGATGCCCGCAAGGGTCATCGTCACCGCCCCGGCCACGCCGGTCCAGAAGAAACTGGTGGCGGTGTTGTCCGCCTTGGCGGCATAGCGGGTCAGCAGGCCATAGACCGCGAACATGGCAGCCGCCAGCAGCGGGATAAGGGCAGCCGGGTCGAAGACGCCCATCCCCGGCTGCAGGATGATCAGCACGCCGACGAACCCCACCGCGATGGCGGCCCAGCGCCGCCACCCGACACTTTCGCCCAGGATCGGCCCCGACAGCGCCGCGACCAGCAGCGGATAGCAGGTAAAGACCGCATGGCTTTCCACCAGCCCGAGGATCGTGAAGGCCAGCACCATCACGCAGATCTCCGACGCGAGGAGAATGCCTCGGAACGCCTGCAGGACGGGCTGCGTGGTCTGTGCCGCCGCCCGGATGCCGCCCGCGCGCCGCGAGGCCACAGCCATCACGAAGGCAGCGAAGAACCAATAGCGGATCATCACCACCATCAGCACGTTGTATTCCGACGCCAGATGCCTCGACAGCCCGTCCTGTACCGCGAAGATGAAGGTCGTGGCAATCATCAGCCCGATGCCCAGAGGCGTGTTGTTTCCCTGGCTCATCCTGCCAACCTTGCCCGTGTCATGTGCCGTTTGCGCCCGTGGCCCTTGACCCGCTCGACGGCAAAGCCTGCCGCGGCCAGCGCCCGGCGGACGTCGCCCGCGGCTGTATAGGTCGCGGCGGTGCCGCCCGCGGCCGTATGGGCACCGACCTCGGCCATCAGATCGGCGGACCACAGTTCGGGGTTCTTGGCCGGGGCGAAGCCATCGAGAAACCAGGCATCCGCGGCCCCTTGCCAGCCGGGCAGCGTTTGGCGTGCGTCACCGGTGATGACATTCAGCCGCAGCCCCGGCAGCGTCATTGCGCCGCCTGTTCCCGTCCAGCAGTCCGAGAGCGCCTCCCGTTTGCCGCCGAAGTCGGGAAAGGCGCGGTGGGCCCGGACCATGTCGGCGCGCGACAGCGGAAAGGCCTCGAAACTCGTGAAATCGAGCGTGCCTCCGGGGCAGGCCCTGGCAAAGGCCTCCCAGGCCACCAGCAGGTTCAGTCCGGTGCCGAAGCCCAGTTCGGCGATGGCAAAACCCTCGCGGAACCGTGCGGGCAGGTCATTGCCCGCCATGAACACATGCCGGGTCTCGGCCACCCCGTCATTCAGGCTGAAGAACGGGTCGTCGAAACGGGTCGAAACCGGCACGTCGCCGTCGCGCCATGTGATCGGGTCGGACTGCTGCTGCATGGGGTTGCCCGCTGGGGAGAGTTGCGCCAGATGTGCGATAACAGGCGGGAAATGGCAATGCATGATATCACCATCCGTGGCGCGGGCATCTTCGGCCTTTCGATCGCATGGGCCTGTGTCCGGCGCGGCGCACGGGTTCAGGTGATCGACCCTCACGGGCCGGCCGCGGGCAGCAGCGGCGGCGTGGTCGGCGCGCTAGCCCCCCACGTGCCGGAAAACTGGAACCCGAAGAAGGCCTTCCAGCTCGACAGCCTGCTGATGGCCGAAGCGTTCTGGCGCGAGGTGGACAGCGCGGGCGGCGGGTCAAGCGGATACGCCCGGGACGGCCGCCTGCAACCGATCGCGGACGATCACCAACTGGCCCTCGCACAGGAGCGGGCCGGTTCGGCAAGCGGCCTTTGGGGGAACAGCGCGATCTGGGAAGTCGTGCCCGCCACCGGGGCAGCGTGGGAACCCGCCAGTCCGACAGGCCAGCTGGTCCGCGACACGCTGAGCGCGCACGTCCATCCGCGCAAGGGGTGCGCCGCGCTGGTCAGGGCGCTCGCCTCCCGAGGGGTCACCGTTGTCACCGAGGGGGCCGACGAGGGCCGCACGCTCTGGGCCACGGGGGTATCGGGGCTCGAGGCGTTGAACACCGCGCATCACCGGCAGGTCGGTGCCGGGATCAAGGGCCAGGCCGCCCTGCTGGACTACGCCGCCGCCGGTGCGCCGCAACTGTTCGCGGTCGGGCTGCATATCATCCCCCACGCTGATGGGACCGTCGCCGTCGGGTCCACGACCGAGCGCGAGTTCGACGACCCCGAAACCACGGACGCGCAATTGGACGCGGTCATCGCCCGTGCGCGCGCGGCAGTTCCGGCGCTTGCCGAGGCGCCGGTCATCGCCCGGTGGGCCGGGGTCAGACCCCGCAGCCGCAGTCGGGCGCCGATGCTGGGCCCCTGGCCCGACCGAGCGGGACACTTCATCGCGAACGGCGGCTTCAAGATCGGCTTCGGCATGGCCCCGAAGGTTGCGGATGTCATGGCGGACCTGATGCTGGAGGATGTCGACACGATCCCCGAAGGTTTCCGCGTGGAGGACAGTTTCTAGGCCGCCTCGGCCGAAGCGACCATGCACTGCCGCCCGCCGGGTCCGCGCACCCAAAGGTCACCCCCGGTCCGGCACAGGGTCGATGCCTCGTGATGCATCAGTGGCGCGGTGGCGCGAAAACCGAAGGTCTTCAACGGACCCAAGGAATCCTGCGCCATCAGCATCAGCAGCTGCGCCAGCAGGGGACCATGCACGACGAGGCCGCGGTACCCTTCCACATCGCGCGCGTAATCCTGATCGTAGTGGATGCGATGCCCGTTGAAGGTCAGGGCCGAGTATCGAAAAAGCAGGGTTTCCGAGAACGTCGCCTCCCGCGTGCATTCCGCGTCCTCGCGGGCCATCGGTGCGGGCGGAGCCTGTGTTTCGTCGTTGGCGCCCTCGCGGTAGACCAGATCCTGCCATTCGGTCACGCAGAGGGTGTCCGCCTGCCAGATCTCGTGGCGCAGCGTGACAAAACCGAGGGGGCCACTGCGGCCCTGCTTGTGAACCTGAGCCTCGCAGGTGGACCGGCGTTCAGCCGGAATGCCGGCCCGCAACGGTGCATCGAACCGCAGCCGTCCGCCTGCCCACATCCGGCGTGGCAGGCCCATGTCGGGGATCAGGCCGCCGACCTTTGGATGCCCGTCCCGGCCCAGCGCGGCAGGCGGCTGCAATGTCCAGAAGTAGAGCTGGTGGAAGAACGGCGGCAGGGCGTCGCCCGCGGCGATGCTCGGCGTCTCGCCCAGCGCGACCTGCAGCGCACATGCACGCGCCGGGTCCATCACGTCAGATTGCCGCTGGGTGTCTTTTGGTTCCACTGCCATCAGCCTTGGTAGGACAGGTCGCGCCGCCGGGCAAGGTGGCGCCCCCCTTTTCAGATCATCGCGCGCAGGCTCTTCATGAGTTCGGTCAGTTCCTTGACGTACATCTCGCCTGTCAGGCGGTCCGTTTCGTCGAACTGATCGCGCGCCCCGGCCAGATGGATCTCGGGGCCCTGGAGAATGCGGGGGCGGAAGGGCACCATGAACCCGCGGAGTATCATCTGCGCCCGCTCCCCACCCGCACGGCCAGACGTGGCGGACATGACGGCGACCGGCTTGCCGTTCCAGGGCTTCACCTCGGCCCGGCTGATCCAGTCGAGCGCATTCTTGATCACGCCCGACGGCCCCTTGTTGTACTCGGGGGTCGAGATGATGACCGCATCCGCCGCGTCGATCTGCCGGGCGACCTTGGCCACCATTTCGGGCACACCGTGCTCGGCTTCCTCATCCGCATCGTAGAGCGGAAAACGGATGTCGGCCTCTTCGTATTCCGCATCTCCAAACAGGCGTGCGGCTTCGCGCAGAAGGCGCGTATTGGTCGCGTCGGCCCGGAGCGATCCGGAAATCCCCAACAGTTTCGGCGTGCTCATCGCTTGAATGCCCTTTCTCGATCGAAGTCGTTCATAACCTTGGCCGCGCGACGCGAAAAGCAAGAAGCCCCCGCGATTTGCGGAGGCTTCGAGCGGTAGTGCGGCAATCGGACACGCCCCCGGCGGGAGCGTCGCGCTTAGCGGGCGTTGGGAAGAATGACGATTTCCACCCGGCGGTTCTGCTGCTTGCCCTGCGGCGTGAGGTTGCTCGCGACAGGCTGGCTTTCGCCACGGCCGTATGTCTGAACCCGGCTTGCCGGGACGCCGTTGGCATAGAGAACCTGGGCAACGGCCCGCGCACGGCCTTCCGACAGGGTCTGGTTGTAGGCGGCGTCGCCGTCGCTGTCCGTGTGACCGATGATCTGGAGGGTGGAATTCGCATACAACTGCACGTTTTGCGCAAGCGCGCGCAGGTCGTCCTGGATGCTGGGCTGAACGGCAGTGCTGTCGGTCGCGAAGGTGATGTCCTGCGGCAAGGTCACGATCAGGCGGTCGCCGGTGTTGGTGATGACGACACGGCTGTCCATCTGCCGCCGCAGTTCGGCTTCCTGCTGGTCGAGGGAGTAGCCGATGCCGGCACCGGCGGCACCACCCAGAATCGCCCCTGCCAGGGCGCGATCACCACGGTTGCCGTCGTCCCCGGTCAACGCGCCGAGCACCGCGCCCGAAGCGGCTCCGATCAGCGCGCCGTTCTTGGTTCTCTGGTTGGGATCGTTCGGCCCCGCACCGAACTGGCCGGTTTCTGTACACGCACCGAGGGTCATTGCACCCGCGATCAGCGCTGCGACGGAAATTTTGGAAGAAATCATATCTACTGCCTTTGGTGTTGAGCGCCGCGTTCGGGCGCGGCATCGTGATGCAGCGCTTATATAGTGCGCACAGGACCGGCGTTCAGGGTGAATTTCGCATCGGCAGTATCCCGCCGAAGCGGCGCGGCGTCACGCGTCCGCGCGGGCCGCCTCGAATGCCAGTATCGCCCGCTTGACCGGCAGGCCCCAGTGGTACCCGCCCAACCCGCCGGATTTGCGCAGGGCCCGGTGGCAGGGGATCAGCCAGCTGACCGGATTGCGCCCGACCGCCGTGCCGACCGCGCGCACGGCACGGGGATGGCCCACCGCATCCGCGATGTCGGAATAGGTCGTGACCTGGCCGGAGGGAATGCTCAGGAGCGCTTCCCAGACCTTGATCTGGAAGGGCGCTCCGATCAGGTAGAGCGGCGCCTTGTCCGGTGTCGCCCCCTGCGCGCCGAAAGCCGCACTGACCCAGGGCTGCAGCAGGACGGGATCCTCGACGAAGTCGGCCAAGGGCCAGCGCCCGGTCATATCCGCCATTGCCGCGTCTCCCCCGACCTCAGCGGAAAGGGCGAGCCCGCAGATCCCCTTTTCCGTCCCCATCACGAGGGCCGGGCCGAACGGGCTGTCGAACCAGCCCCACCGGATCGTCAGCCCCGCACCGCGCCGGGCGAACTCGCCGGGGCTCATGGCTTCCCAGCGCAGGAACATGTCGTGCAGGCGCCCCGTACCGGAAAGGCCGATGCCGTTCGCGGCATCGAGGGTCGTGGCATTCTCGCGCAGCATGCGCTTGGCCTGGCCCAGCATCAGGTATTGCTGGTAGCGCTTGGGTGAAACGCCGACCCAGCGCGAGAACACGCGCTGGAAATGTGCGGGCGACATGGCCATCTGCGCGGCCAATTCATCCAGCGCAAGGGGATCTTCGGATGCATCGATGATGTCGATGGCCCGGCGCATGACGCCGTAATGGTAGCCGTCTTCGGCGAAAGGGGGGTGTGCCTGTGTCATGCCGCCAATCTACGCAGCATCCGGCGCCCAGACGACCCGAAACATGCGCCTTGTATCGCCACGACTTGCCCCCGCCCCCCTTTCTGCGTCATATGCCCGACATGGCGAAACAGCTCGACTATCACACGATCCGCGAGATTTTCCTGCGCTTCCAGGCAGCGGACCCCGAACCGGAGGGGGAGCTGGAGCACGTTAATGCCTATACGCTGCTGGTGGCCGTCGCCCTGAGCGCGCAGGCCACCGACGCCGGTGTGAACAAGGCGACGCGCAGCCTGTTCAAGGTCGCGGATACGCCGCAGAAGATGGTCGACCTCGGTCTCGAGGGGCTGATCGACCATATCAAGACCATCGGCCTTTTCCGTCAGAAGGCCAAGAATGTCATGAAAATGAGCCAGATCCTTGTCGATGACTACGGCGGCGAGGTGCCCAATTCGCGCGCGGCGCTGCAAGGTCTGCCCGGCGTGGGACGCAAGACGGCCAACGTCGTGCTCAACATGTGGTGGAAGCAACCGGCACAGGCGGTGGATACACACATCTTTCGCGTCGGGAACCGAACCGGCATCGCACCGGGCCGGACCGTGGATGTCGTGGAGCGTGCCATCGAAGATCACATTCCCGCCGACTTCCAGCTTCATGCCCACCACTGGATGATCCTGCACGGCCGCTATCACTGCAAGGCGCGCAAGCCGCTGTGCAGGACCTGCATCATCCGCGATCTCTGCCCATTCGAGGAAAAGACACTATGAAAACCTACGACCTGGTCGGCATCGGCAACGCCGTTGTGGACGTGATCACCCAATGCGATGACAGCTTTCTCGACCACATGGGCATTGAGAAGGGGATCATGCAGCTGGTGGAACGCGAACGCGGAGAAACCCTCTACGGCGCCATGACCGAACGGGTGCAGACACCCGGCGGATCGGTGGCCAATACCATCGCAGGTGCCGGTGCGCTGGGGATGCAGACCGCGTTCATCGGGCGGGTCCGCGACGATGCGCTCGGCCGGTTCTACGCCAGCGCCATGTCGGACCACGGCATCGACTTCGTCAACCCGCCGGTGACATCGGGCGAGATGCCGACATCCCGCAGCATGATCTTCGTCACGCCCGACGGGGAAAGGTCGATGAATACCTACCTGGGCATTTCCACCGGGCTGGGTTCAGGCGATGTGCCGGGCGACGTGGCCGGAAACGCGAAGATGATGTTCCTCGAAGGCTACCTGTTCGATCAGGATGCCGGCAAGACGGCGTTTCGCGAGGCCGCCCGCGCGACCAAGGCCGGTGGCGGCATGGCCGGAATCGCGATTTCCGATCCTTTCTGCGTGGAGCGTCACCGCGCCGACTTCCTTTCCCTGATCGAGAACGACCTCGATTACGTCATCGGCAACGAGGCCGAACTGATGGCCCTGTTCGAGACGGACGACCTCGAAGACGCTATCGCCCGGACCGCCGCGATCTGTTCGATCGTCGTCTGCACCCGGTCGGGTGACGGCGTGACGCTGGTCCGCGATGGCGAGCGGTGCGACGTACCGGTCAAGAAGATCACCCCCGTCGATGCCACCGGCGCGGGCGACCAGTTTGCCGCCGGGTTCCTCTTCGGACTTGCAAGGGGCGCCGACCTGGAAACCTGCGGCCGAATGGGAAACCTGTGCGCAGGCGAAGTGATCAGCCATATCGGCCCGCGCCCGCAGGAAGACATGCTGGCGAGGTTCCGCAGCGAAGGCCTGATCTGAACGATGATCGAGGACGGGCTGCACGACGTACCACCCGGCAAGGTGGCGATGGTGGTCACCCATCTGGAAATGCGCGCCCCGGCCTCCTTCCGCCCCGCCGAGCTGCGGGATGGCGTCACATTCGAGCGGATCGAACCGGACGTGGCGCGGTACAGGGCGTTGTTCGACAGGGTCGGGCGTGACTGGTTGTGGTTCGCGCGCCGCGTCATGCCCGAGACGGAGCTGGCGGAAATCCTGACGGATCCCCGTGTGACCTTCCATACGCTGCGCATGGCCGGACAGGACATGGCGCTTCTGGAACTGGACTTCCGGAAAGAGGGGGAATGCGAGCTGGCCTACTTCGGCCTGGCGCCGGAACTCATCGGCGCGGGCGCGGGCCGTTACCTGATGAACCAAGCCATCGATCTGGCGTGGCGCGAACCAATCGCCCGCCTGCACGTCCACACCTGCACACTGGACAGCCCGCAGGCGCTGCCATTCTACATCCGAAGCGGTTTCGTCCCCTACAGGCAGCAGATCGAGGTCGAGAACGATCCGCGACTGACCGGCGATCTTCCCGTGGATGCTGCGCCCCACGTTCCGCTGTTCCGCGCCCCCTGATCGGGCGGCGGCCTCATTTGACCTTGCAGGGCCCTCCGGAGAAGCACTGACGCACCTGCTTGAGCTGGGCCTGCTTGGCGGGCGCGAAGACATGCCCGCCACAGGGGTTCACGTGCAGCGCGTAAGTGCCTTCGTCCCGGCGCAGGAAGGCGAGAACGTCGGCACCATTCGCGACGGATCCGCACCAGGGACCGAAACAGGCCACTTCCAGCCGAATGTTCTGATCGAAGGGCACGTGAAAGCCGGATTTGCCAAGCGAAAGGCCGTTCAGCGTGGCCGGCACCATCGTCATTTTCGGCGGGTTCGAATCCAGTGTCCCGTCGCTCGGCAGCTTGCTTTGGTCGAGGGTCAGCCGACCGTGCACGACGATGTACTCTTCCTTGGCTTCGTTCACCTCCTGATAGGTGCGCTCCACCGACGGCGCGATGCAGGAGAGCGCCAGGGCCGGAAGCGGGGCACAAAGTGCCAGCAGGAAAACGGCGATACGCATCAGAGATACTCCTCGAACTCGGAAACGACGGCTTCGTAGACCGCCTGTTTGAAGGGAACGATGTTGGGCACCAACTGGTCCACCGGCATCCACCGCCAGCGCGAAAACTCCGGATGCGCGGTGTCGATGTTCACCTGATCGTCCGTGCCCCGGAAACGCATCAGGAACCACTTCTGTTCCTGCCCCCTGAAGCGGCCCTTCCAGATGCGGGGGACGACATCGTGTGGCAGGTCGTAGGGTACCCAGGTGCGCGTTTCCGCCATCACCGTGACAAGATCACGGGAAACCCCGGTTTCCTCCTCCAGTTCCCGCAGGGCGGCTTCGCGGGGTTCCTCCCCCTTTTCGATTCCCCCCTGCGGCATCTGCCAGGCCGTCTGGTCGCGGTCCATCCGCTGGCCGACAAAGGCTTCGCCCCGCGCGTTGACGAGCATCACGCCGACGCAGGGACGATAGGGCAACCTCGCGATGTCTTCGGGAGTCATAACAGCAGCTTCTCCATCTCTGCCCGCCGCAGCACCTCGCCCGCGCGGCACACGCTTTCATGACGGATAACATGGAAACCCAGCGCCAGAAAGGCGGGTTGCGCCATCAGGCTCGCATGGGTCCGCAGCCGCGGCTGGCCCCGCGCCGCCGCTTCCAGCGGCGCATAAAGCGCGCGAAACACGCCTTTGCCCTGCGACCGGGGCGCGACAAAGGCGAGGTCGATGTAATCCTCGCCTGCAAGGGTGATGAAACCCGCCGGGACACCATTTGCGACAGCGACCCAGACACGCTGCGCCGCCAGCCGGGCGGTCCAGTCCGGGCCGGTGTTCGGCGCAGGCAGCCACGCTGCGCGCTGGGCTTCGGTATACCGGCTTGTCCCGCGGCGGATCGCATCGAACATCAGCTGCCCCAGCGCGGCGTCATCCCTGCCGTCCTGTCGACGTGGGCGCACCTGCATCCTTGCCTCCGTCGCCGCGATGATTACCAATGAACAAAATGACGCGGGGTTCGCCGTGACACAAGGCGCCGGATCGTATTTTGTCGGGGCCGAACGCCGCCAGCCAGAAAGGTTTCCCATGTCCAGCTACCCTCATCTGCTCGCCCCTCTCGACCTTGGCTTCACCACGCTGAAGAACCGCGTGCTCATGGGGTCCATGCACACCGGGCTGGAAGAGACCGGCGACTGGAACCGCGTGGCGGAATTCTATGCCACCCGGGCGCGGGGCGAGGTGGGGCTGATGGTCACCGGCGGGATCGGTCCGAACCCCGAAGGAGCGGTTGCGCACGGCGCGGCGATGATGGTCAGCGACAAGGATGTCGCGAACCACGCCATCGTGACGGACCGCGTGCACGCGGCGGGCGGCAAGATCGCCATGCAGATCCTGCACGCGGGGCGCTATGCGTTTTCTCCCGATTGCGTCGCGCCATCGGCGATCAAGTCGCCGATTTCCATGTTCCAGCCCAAGGAACTGGACGAGGAAGGCATCGAGAAACAGATCGGCGACATCGCCGCCTGTGCCGCCCGCGCGAAGGAAGCCGGGTACGACGGTGTCGAGGTCATGGGATCAGAGGGCTATTTCCTGAACCAGTTCCTTGTCACGCATACCAACAAGCGGACCGACCGCTGGGGCGGCTCCTACGAGAACCGGATGCGCCTGCCCATCGAGGTGGTGAAACGTGTGCGGGAAGCTGTCGGGCCGGACTTCATCCTGATTTACCGACTGTCGATGATCGACCTCGTTCCCAATGGGTCGACCTACGGGGAAGTGGTGCAGCTGGCGCAGGAAATCGAACGGGCCGGGGCCACGATCATCAACACCGGCATCGGCTGGCACGAAGCGCGGATTCCCACCATCGCGACCTCCGTGCCACGGGCCGCCTTTGCCTGGGTGACCCGCAAGCTGATGGGCAAGGTGGGTATCCCTCTCATCACCTCCAACCGCATCAACACGCCCGAGGTCGCCGAGCAGGTGCTGGCGGACGGCTGCGCGGACATGGTCAGCCTCGCGCGCCCGATGCTGGCGGATGCGGATTTCGTCAGGAAGGCGATGGACGGTCAGTCGGACCGTATCGCCCCCTGCATCGCCTGCAACCAGGCCTGTCTTGACCATACCTTCGGCGGCAAGATTTCGAGCTGCCTCGTCAATCCCCGCGCCTGTTACGAGACCGAGCTGACGCTGGAGCCGGTCGAGACGCCCAAGGCGATCGCCGTCGTCGGCGCCGGTCCGGCGGGCCTTTCCGCCGCGATCGCGGCGGCGGAACGCGGGCACCGCGTCACGGTGTTCGACCGCGCATCGGAGATCGGGGGCCAGCTGAACCTCGCCAAGCAGGTCGCCGGCAAGGAAGAGTTCTGGGGTTTCGTGGACTGGTACCGCACGATGCTGGCGGTTCATGACATCACCGTGAAGCTGGAGACCGAGGTATCGGCCAACGATCTGGATGATTTCGACGAGGTCATCATCGCCACCGGCGTCGTTCCGCGCGATCCGCAGATTCCGGGCCAGAACCGCGACAACGTGATCAGCTACATCGATGCCCTGAACGGCACGGCGCAAGTGGGCAAGCGGGTTGCGGTCATCGGTGCGGGCGGAATCGGCTTCGACGTCTCCGAACACCTCGTTCACGACGGCGACAGCACGACGCTGAACCTGCCCGAATGGATGCGCGAATGGGGCGTCACCGACCCCGAGGCGCACCGGTCCGGCCTCGCACCGGAGGGGCCGCAGCCGCACGCCCCCGCCCGCAAGGTCACCATGCTGCAACGCAAGACGAGCAAGCCGGGCAAGGGGCTGGGCAAGACCACCGGCTGGATCCACCGCGCCTCTCTCACCATGAAGGAGGTCGAGATGATCGCCGGCGTGAATTACGAGAAGATCGACGACGATGGCCTGCACATCACCTTCGGAGAGGCACGCGCGAATCCGACCGTGATCGAGGCGGACACGATCGTGCTTTGCGCCGGGCAGTTGTCGGAGCGGTCGCTGGCCGACGCGCTGGAGGCAAAGGGCAAGACCTGCCACGTCATCGGCGGGGCCGATGTCGCCGCCGAGCTGGACGCAAAACGCGCGATCAACCAGGGGACGCGGCTGGCCGCAACCCTCTGATCCACAGGTCCAGGAGCCAAGAGAACCGCTTGCGGCGGATGGCTGCGGCGTGCAGACTTCGCGGCGAGTAACGAGGGGCCTGCCCATGCCGATTTGCGTTTTCGATGTTGCCGGGGACGGGACGACATCCGTTCCGAACGACACCAACTTGACCGGTGACGGGGTCTACCGATGGTGGCATTTCGACCTCGCCGACCCGATGCTGGTCCCGTGGGCCGAGCAGCATCTGCATCCGATCGCCGGCGGTGCCTTGGTCCAGCCCAAGACCCGGCCGCGGTGCGACCGTTTCGAAGGCGGGCTGATCCTGAACCTTCGCGGCATCAACCTCAACGTGGGAGAGGACGCGGACGAGATGATCTCCGTCCGGATCTATGCGGACGAGGACGTGCTGGTGACCGTGCGGCGCAACAAGGTCTTCGCCATCGACGCGATACGCCGCCTGGCAGAAGCGGGCTCCGCCCCCCCGAGCACCGCGGAATTTCTGGAACATCTGATCACGGGGCTGACCGATCGGGTGGACCAGCACGTGGCCACCATCGACGAGCGCACGGATCACTACGAAATCGCGCTGGAGGACAAGGACACCCCGATGCCGCGCGACCTGCCCGACAATCGTCGCGCCGTGATCCGCCTGCGCCGATACCTCGAGCCGCAGCGCGCCGCCCTGAGCAAGCTTTCCACGCTGGACCTGCCCATGATCCCCGAGGCCGTCGCGCTGTCCTTGCGCGAACTCGCCAACCGCGCGGCCATCGACGTGGAGGAACTGGACGAGCTTCAGGGGCGGCTGATCTCGGTCCAGGAAGAACACGACGCCAACATCGCGCAGCGGCAGGCGCGACACGGTTACGTCCTGTCGCTTGCCGCTGCCATCTTCTTGCCCCTTGGCTTCCTGACCGGCCTTTTCGGCGTCAACGTCGCCGGCATGCCGGGCGTGGACTCTCCCAATGCCTTCGCCGTCCTGTGCCTGTCCATGTTGGGCCTGAGCGCGCTGATGGTGATCCTGCTCAAGCTGGTGCGCTGGCTCTAGACGGCGGTCGCAACGGCGCCTTCCGCCGTTTCGCGATTTTCAACGATTCATGCAAAGACCTTGCAACTGTCCAATCCCTGCCGCGATCTCGCCTAATTTGAAGATCATATCCGGACCTCGAAACACAAAGTTGACGAGGGACCCGCATGGACCGCCTAACAGAGATGGAAGCATTCGCCACCGTGGTGGATCAGGGTGGGTTTACCGATGCCGCCAAGAAGATGGGCATTTCCAAGTCCGCGGTTTCCAAACACGTGTCCTCGCTGGAAGCCCGGCTGGGCGCGCGCCTGCTGAATCGCACGACCCGCCGCGTGTCGCCCACGGAAATCGGCCTCGCCTACTACGACCGGGCCCGCCGGGTGCTGAACGACGCGGGCGAAGCGGACGCGCTGGTCACCTCCATGCAATCCGCACCTTCGGGCCTCCTGCGCATTTCCGTGGCCACCGACTTTGGCGTGAACCACCTGTCGCCGGCGCTTTCCGATTTCCTGAAGGATTTCCCGGACATCACCGTGAACATGGTTCTCAACAACCGGTACGTGGAACTGATCAGCGAAGGCTTTGACATGGCCGTGCGTATCGGCGAACTGGAAGACAGTACCCTGCGCGCCCGCAAGCTGACCGAAACCACGAAGCGCATGATCGCGAGCCCGAAGTACTTCGAGCTTTACGGCCGCCCCGAAAAGATCGACGACCTGAACGATCACAAGCTGCTGCACTACTCCAACCAGTCAAGCGGCAACGTGTGGAAGCTGACCGCCCCGTCGGGTGAGAAGCGCCAGGTCCGCACGGCTGGATGGCTGTCCGTAAACGATGGACAAAGCCTGCTGAACGCCGCGATCTCGGGCCTCGGTATCGCCTACCTGCCCAGCTTCCTTTATGCGGACGCGATGGAAAAGGGTTTGATCGAAGACGCGATCCCCGATCTTCCGCTGGAAACCCAGGGCATCTACGCGGTCTATCCGCCGGGCCGTTTCACCCAGCCCAAGGTGCGCGCCTTCATCGACTTCCTGGTTCATGCCTTTGCCGACAAGGGCCCGAACGACTGGTAGGGCCTGCCTGCTTCGAGATCACCAACCTCCCTCGGTGACCTTCCCCCGGTGCCTTTCAGGTACCGGGGTCTTTTCGTGCCCGTCATTCCGCCAGAACGACCACCTCGACCCGGCGGTTCTCTTCGCGCCCTGCCGCTTCGAGGTTGCTGGCAATCGGGGCGAGGTATCCCATGCCGTCGGCCTCCATACGGGTGCCGTCGATACCGTAACTGTCGATCATGCGCTGGCGCACGGACTGCGCCCGCCGCCGACTGAGGGTGATGTTGCCCTCCAGCGCGCCGACCGTGTCCGTATGACCGACCAGGGCAATTCGCAGATCGGGGCGGGCTTCCAGCACTTCCGCAAGGCTCCGCAGGGACTCGTAGCTGCCGTCGCTCAGTTCCGAGGCGCCGGTCTCGAATTCGAGATCGCGTAGCACCGCGTGCCCCTGCTGTATCAGTCGGGTGCCGATCCCACCCTCTACCTGGGTCGCCGGAGAGATCGGCACCGGTGCCTCTGTCACCACCTGGTTCTCGGTCACTTCGCCGGCCTGGATCACCTGGATGAAAGCCGAATTGGCGGCCGTACTCGCGAGGATCGTCAGGACTTCCTGTGGCGCCGTCACGGAAGGCCGGACAGCGGTGATGAAATGGTAGGCGCGGATGTTCACGTACATGTTGGGGCCCGGCAGCGTTTCGGTCGCGAACCGGAAATCGAAACCGCCGCAGCTTTCCGCGGCGCAGTCCAGCAGGATTTCGAACCCGGCATCCACAAGCTGGCGGCGGAGGGGGCGGATCAGTTGCAGGGGGGTCAGCCCCTGCTGGCTCAACCGCCACGCCGCGCGGCGCACCTGCCCCTCGACTTCAAGGGTGACCACCTGACCGTTGCGAAAGACACCGGCCGGTGCGGAGTACCTGTCGGGCCCGGTGTTGCGTTCCGCCGTGAGCCGCGCGGCGGCGGGAAGCAACAGGTCCAACGCGGCCGCGGGTGTGGCCAGCACGCACCCCAGAACCAGCGCCCGCAGGATCATCTGGCCTGTGCGTGATATTCGGTGTTGGGCCGCATGTCGGTGCCGCTTGCCACCCGGTTGGTCATGTTGAAAAAGCCCGCGACACTGGCGATGTCGAAGATGTCGCGATCCGTGAAGCCGTGCTGTCGAAGGGCCTCGCGGTCGGCTTCGACCACCGCGGCACTTTCGCGGGTCAGCTTGACCGCGAAATCCAGCATCGCCATCTGCCGCGCGTCGATCTTGGCGACCTTGTAATTCATCACGAGAGCCTCGCCCAGTTGCGGATCGCCTGACAACTGGCGCACCGCCGCCCCGTGGGCCACGAGGCAATAGTAGCATTTGTTCACCGAAGACACGGCCACCGCGATCATTTCGCGCTCGAGCTTGCTGAGCGCGCTGTCCCCCAGCATCAGGTCGTTGTACATGGCGGTGAAGGCGTTCAGCTTGTCGATGTCAAACGCATAGGCCCGCAGGACGTTGGGGATCATGCCCAGCTTGTCCATGCAGACATCGAAATACTTTTGCGTCGGTTCGGGCAGCGGATCGACCATCGGCAGATCAAGGGCGGTGGGGGAATCGTCGGTCACGAAGGTCTCCTCTAGGTCGGAATTTGTCGATAATGGTAGCGCCCCTGTTCGGTGAAGCCCATAGCCTGGTACAGCGCATTCGCCGCCGCATTCTGTTCCACGCAGAGAACCGCAAGATGGGTTGCGCCCCTCGCCTGCGCCCAGAAGGCCGCCCGCCGCATCATCCAACCGGCCACGCCCTGGCGGCGCTGGTGCGGCAGCACTTCGACGGCGTGGACCATGCAGATCCTGTCGTGCAGGGCGGCAAAGGCGACGCCACCCGGCTTTTCCTTCCAGCGCGAGAGGATCGCCGTCTTTTCAGCGGCCCGTTCCATCACCGCGATCCGCGCGGGACCGACACCGCCTTGCGCCCAGATCTCGCGCATGATCGCCAGCGGCTCCCAGATCTCGAAGGCCGTCACACGTGGGATCGGCCGGTCGGTCAGCCGATCGGTCGGGATGGTATACATGACGACCGGATCGACGATGTCGTAGCCGCGTGCCTCCAGCAAGGCGTCGAGCGCCTCATCGCCCTCGCGGATCATGAACAACGGCGTCTGACCCAGCGCACGCATCTCCTGTTCCGCGAGATCGATATCGGCACTGTCCACGGGGCCGCTCGCGGTCGCAGCCGACACGCGTTTGCCGCCGCCCTGACCCTCGCGGAGTGTCCACGTACCGTGTTCGAAGCGACGCGCGGCCGGCCATGTCCGGTCGCAGACCTCGTAAAGCCGTGTGGCTGCAATACTCACGAAAATGCCACCTGCAGTTCCGCCAGCGCCGCGTCCACGGCGGCGGCGTCACTGCCCCGGATCACCACGTGCGCCCCGTATCGGCCGTCTTTCTGAAAGGGATACGATCCCATGGACAGCGCCGGATAGGCCTTGGCCAAGGTGCCCAGAGGTTCGGCGATATCCCCTTCGCCCCGGTCGATGCGCAGCGTCTTGCTGTACAGCGGCGCGCCTCCGGTCAGTCCGGGCAGGACGGAGGCGACCATTGCGTGAAAAACGCTGGGTACACCGGCCATGACATGGACGTTTTCCACCCGGAAACCCGGCGCGGCGGAAACCGGGTTTTCGATCAGTTCGGCACCTTCCGGGATACGCGCCATCCGCAGGCGTGACGGATTGAGCTCGGTGCCGGTTTTGGCATAGTGCGCGACAAGCAGCGCGCGGGCATCTTTCCGGACGTCGATGCTGCGATCGAACGCAGCGGCGATGCTGTCGGCGGTGATGTCATCGTGCGTGGGGCCGATACCGCCGCTGGTAAAGACGTGATCGTGGCGCCGCGACAGCTCCCGCACGGCGTCGATGATCGCGTCCCGATCGTCGCTGATCATGCGGGCTTCCTTCAGATCGATCCCCACCTCCGCCAGCTTGCCTGCGAGGTGGTGCATGTTGCTGTCACGGGTGCGGCCCGACAGAATTTCGTCTCCGATGACAATCATGGCGGCGGTAGGATTTGGCATCGGGTTCTCCTTGAGGCATTCCGACGTTCGGTATAGGCCGCGGCCCATGCGCTTTCAAACCCAACTTGTTCCCGCCCGGCTGATCCGCCGATACAAGAGGTTCCTCGCCGATTGCAGGCTGTCGGACGGGCGCGAGGTGACGGCGCATTGTGCCAACCCCGGCTCGATGATGGGGCTGGCCGAACCCGGCACGCTGGTGTGGCTGGAACCCAACGACGACCCCAGGAAGAAGCTCAAGTTCGGCTGGCGCCTCGTGGATCACGAGAACGGCCATTTAACGGGCGTCGATACCGCCCTGCCGAACCGGCTGATCGGGTCGGCGCTCGAGGCCGGCGAGATCGCGGCGCTGAGGGGGTACGACACGGTGCGGGCCGAAGTGCGCTATGCCGAGAAATCCCGCGTCGATTTTCTCCTGTCCGGGTCGGACCGGCCCGATTGCTATGTCGAAGTGAAATCGGTGACCCTCTGCCGTGCACCCGGACTGGCCGAGTTTCCCGACAGCGTGACCGCTCGGGGCGCGCGCCACCTGCGCGACCTGATGCGGATGGCACAGGCGGGACATCGCGCCGTTCTGCTCTATCTCGTTCAACGAACCGACTGCACCTCTGTCGCCATGGCCCGCGACATCGATCCCGCCTATGCGGAGGCACATGCGGCGGCAACCGACGCCGGGGTGGAAACCCGCTGTCTGGGCACCCATATAACACCTGAATGCGTCACTTTGGCCGCCCCTCTGGCATTGCAGGGCACCCCGCGCTAAACATCCGCCTGAACGATATGGTGAATTCATGGAGAAGCCGGTGAACGAACAGCACCGTGGCCGCGTAACCAAGGACGGCATCCGCATCTACGACCCGTCCGATTTTGCGGGAATGCACGCGGCTGGCCGGCTGGCCGCGACGATCCTCGACGAAATCGCGGAACACGTGGTCGTGGGTCAGACCACCGGGGAAATCGACCGCCTGATCGAGGAGAAGGTCACGGCGGCGGGCGCGAAATCCGCGACGATTGGGTACAAGGGGTACCAGCACGCCTCCTGCATCAGCGTGAATCACGTGGTCTGCCACGGTATTCCCGGCGACAAGAAGCTGAAGGACGGCGACATCCTGAACATCGACGTCACCGTGATCGTGGACGGCTGGTTCGGAGATACGTCGCGCATGTACGTTGCCGGCAAGCTGCCCCGGAAGGCGGAGCGCCTGATCGACGTGACCCATGACAGCCTGATGCGCGGCATCGAGGCGGTGAAGCCCGGAAACACCTTCGGGGACATCGGCCACACGATCCAGACCTTCGTCGAAGCGCAGCGCATGTCCGTCGTCACCGACTTCTGCGGTCATGGCCTTGGCCGCGTGTTCCACGCGCCACCCAACGTGCTGCATTACGGGCGGCCCGGCACCGGGGCCGTTCTGGAACCCGGCATGTTCTTCACCATCGAACCGATGGTGAACCTCGGCCGGGCCGAGACCAAGACATTGTCGGACGACTGGACGGCTGTCACCCGCGACAAGTCCCTTTCGGCGCAGTTCGAACATTCCGTCGGCGTGACCGATACCGGCGTGGAGATCTTCACGCTGTCGCCCGCAAACCGTTTTCACCCGACCTACGACACCTGACATAACGCACCGGACGGGCCGCGCGCTTAACGGTCCTCGGGTCTGTCGAACCTTTTCCACAAAAGGGACAGCACGGTTTCCCCTGCCAGCGGGGTGATCGCGTCGCACATCAGCACCGGCGCGCCGAAAGGCTCGGGCTTCGGAAGGGCGATCTCCCTTTCGCGGTCCCGGCTGCGCCATGGCAGCGATCCAAAATCGGCGGCATTCGTCATGCGTGACATCGTAGCACGAAAAGCCGCGTCGTGCAGCGCATAAGTCCGACCCGGTCCTATAGGTAAGCACCATTGCCATAGATTCGCTTTCGTGATTACGTTCCGAAAAACGGAGGAGCCGCCATGGACTGGCATCAGATTTTCGCCACCCGGATGGACCGCATGAAAGCCAGCGAGATCCGCGAGTTGCTCAAACTGCTGGACCAGCCCGACATCATCTCCTTTGCCGGTGGCATCCCCGACCCCGCGCTATTTCCGACGGGCGCGTTTCAGGACGCGCTGGCGGATGCGCTGTCCCCGGCCAATGCCAGCGCCGCGCTGCAATATTCCGTCTCCGAAGGCTACGCGCCCCTGCGCGACTGGATCGTCACGCAGATGGAGGCGCTGGACATTCCCTGTACCCGTGAGAACGTGCTGATCACGTCCGGGTCGCAGCAGGCGCTGGACTACCTCGGCAAGCTTCTGCTGTCACCGGGGGACACGGCCCTGGTGGGCTGGCCGACCTATCTCGGGGCGCTGGGTGCCTTCAACGCCTACGAGCCGCACTACGACCGGCTCGCGCCGCGCGGCAACCGCAGCGCAGCGGATTACGCCGAGGCCGCGCACGCCAACGGCGGCAGGGTGAAATTCGCCTACGCCTCGGTCGATTTCGCCAACCCGACCGGAGAGACGCTGGACCGGGCCTCGCGCGAGGGCATCCTGACACTGGCCGATGAGCTGGACATCGCGGTCATCGAGGACTCGGCTTACCAGGTGCTGCGTTACGATGGCACACCGATCCCGCCGATGCTGGCGCTGGAGATCGCGCGAAAAGGCAGCATCGAGAACTGCAGGACGCTGTACTGCGGCAGCTTTTCCAAGTCGCTGGCGCCGGGACTGAGAGTCGGTTGGATCTGCGGTGCCTCAGAGGTGATAGGACGGCTGGTGCTGATGAAGCAGGCCGCGGACCTGCACTCTTCGACCATCAACCAGATGGCCATCAACACGGTGGCCCGCAGCGTGTTCGCGGACCATACTGCCGGGCTGCGCCGCACCTATGCGGCGCGGCGTGATGCGATGTTGGCGGCGCTCGAAACGCATATGCCCGACGGCGTGACCTGGACCAGGCCCGAAGGTGGCATGTTCGTCTGGATTACCCTGCCCAAGCACATGGACGGCGCCGACCTGCTGCGAACCTCGCTGGAAAGCCAGCGGGTCGCCTTCGTTCCCGGCCAGGCATTCTTCGCTGACCGATCAGGCGCGAATACCCTGCGCCTCAGCTTCTCGCTTGCGGATGACGCCAAGATCGAAGAGGGCGTCCGGCGGCTGGCAGCGGCGATCCGCGCGTTCTGAGATCAACCGGCGAACTGCAACAACGTGACGTGGGTATCGCCGAACCGGCGACTGTCCAGTGGCGTGAAGCCTTCGGGTGGCTGCATCGGGGTGCTCTCCTCCCAGACCACGGTCGCCCCCGGTGTCAGCCACCCGTGCGCGCCGGCCGCGCTCAGCGCGGATTGGCCCATGCCCTTGCCATAAGGCGGATCGAGAAAGACCAGGTCGAAAGCCGCGTGTGGCCAGGCGCCCAGCCGGGTCGCGTCGTTCCGCAACAGGGTCACTTCGCGTTCGACCCGCAGCTTGCGGATATTTTCCGATATCAGTCGCTGGGCGACACGGCCGTTTTCGACGAAGCAGACCTCCCGCGCGCCGCGCGACAGCGCCTCCAGCCCGAGCGCCCCGGTCCCGGCGAAAAGGTCGAGGACGCGGGCGCCGTGAACCACGTTCCGGTGCGTCAGCATGGAAAAAAGGCTTTCGCGAACCCTGTCGGACGTGGGCCGCAGATGCGCCGCCGCATCCCCCTTTCCCAAGGCCGCGAGCGCCGTTCCCCGGAATTTGCCCGCGATGATCCTCACGCTTTCAGCAGCGCCTTCAGGTCCGTGGACGGGTCTGCGATGGCCGCGGGTTCGGGGGATTTTCCCGCCTCGATCAGGCGCTTGCCGACCATGTATCCACGCGGATCGTTCATGGCGTCGACAGCGACGAGCTCGTCGCCGCGGTAGTACCAGAACCCGACCGAATTTTCGCCCGCGCGCCGGGTCACGACCTGATCGTAACCGGTATTCAGGCCCGCGATCTGCAGTTTCACGTCGTATTGATCTGACCAGAACCAGGGCTTGGCCAGGTAATCCTTGTCGGCACCCATGATGTTTTCCGCCACGGCTTCGGCCTGCTCGATCGCGTTTGGCACGGATTCGAGACGGATACGTTCGCCACGATAGGGGAAAGACGTGCAGTCGCCTGCCGCCCAGACATGCGGGACCGATGTGCGGCCGCGTGCATCCACCTTGATCCCGTTGTCGATCTCGATACCCGCGGCTTCGGCAAGGGCGATGCCGGGCCGGATGCCGACACCGACGATCACGAAATCCGCCGCGATTTCGGTGCCGTCCGTGAGCCTTGCGCCAGCCACCGCGTCGTCGCCCAGCAGCCGGTCGAGCCCGACACCTTCGCGAATGTCGACGCCGTGCCCCCGGTGCAGGTTGCGGAAGAAATCCGAGGTTTCCGGGGCCGCGACACGCTTCAGGATGCGGTCGGCCATCTCGACCAGCACGACCTCCAGCCCCAGCTTGGCCGCGACGGATGCGGCCTCCAGACCGATGTAGCCGCCGCCGACGATAAGCACCTTCGCCCCTTTCTTGAAACGGGGCGCCATCGTGTCCACGTCCGACAGGTCGCGCACGACGAACACGCCGTCGAGATTGCCGCCGATGGCGTCCGGAAGGCGGTTGGGCGTCGAACCGGTGGTGAGCACCAGTTCGTCGTATGAAATCGTCTCGCCCGCGACCGTCAGGGTTTGCGCCGCGGTATCGATGCTTTCGACTTCCGATTGCATCCGCAGGGTGATCTTGTTGTCGGCATAGAATGCTTCGGGCCGCAGGTAGAGCCGTTCGAGCGTCATCTCTCCCATCAGGTAGGCCTTGCTCAGCGGCGGGCGCTGGTAGGGAGGCACGGATTCGGCACCGATGAGCGTGATTTCACCTTCGAATCCGCTGTTGCGCAGCTTTGCCACACAGGATGACCCGGCTTGCCCCGCGCCTACGACCACCACGTGTTTCATAGCTTTTCCTCCGAATATTCTGCTCGCACCGTTGGGCGAAACCTATATGTTTGCGTTGATCGAACACAATCCCATGAAAGGCTTAGCCGATGACAATCTCAACCGGAGACACCCTGCCCGACGCGACCCTGGTACAGATGGGGGCGGAAGGCCCTCAGCCGGTGCAGATGGCCGACAAGGTCAAGGGCCGCAAGGTCGTGGTCTTTGCCGTGCCGGGCGCATTCACGCCCACCTGCCACTCCGCCCACGTGCCGAGCTTCGTGCGTACCAAGGACCAGTTCGACGCCAAGGGCGTGGACGAGATCATCTGCGTATCCTGCAATGATCCCTTCGTGATGAAGGCCTGGGGCGAAGCGACCGGCGCGACCGAAGCGGGGATCACCATGCTGGCCGATGCGTCGTCAGAGTTCACCAAGGCGATCGGCATGGACTTCGACGCGCCGCCCGCCGGGCTGGTCGCCCGGTCCAAGCGCTATGCCATGCTGGTGGAGGATGGCAAGGTCACGCTGTTCCAACCCGAGGAGAACCCCGGCGTCTGCGACGTTTCCGGAGGTGAAGGCCTGCTGGCAAGCATGTAATACATCGCGCCGGGCGCATGACATGCGCCCGGCACCGCTTGAAAGAGGCCGGTTTCAGCCCGCCTGAACGATCGTTCGTGTCGGGAAGGGAATATCGACGCCACCAGCGTCCAGCGCTTCCTTGACGTTCCGGGTCATGTCGGCCTTGAAGGCGAAGTAGTCTCCGGCGCTGCACCAGACGCGCACGAGAAAATCCACCGAACTGTCGTTCAGGTTGGTCACCTGTATGAACGGCGCGGGTTCTTCCATCGCGCGTGAATCGGCCATGATGGTATCCCGGATGATCGTCTCGGCGTCCTTGAGGTTGGCCCCGTAGCCGACGCCGAAAGTCCATTCCGCCCGGCGCGTTGGATTGACCGAATAATTGTCGATGACGTTGCCCCAGACTTCGGAGTTCGGCACGATCACGTGGACGTTGGTGAGGTCTGCAAGTTCGGTAAAGTTCAGGTTGATCTGCTTTACCGTACCCATCTTGCCGGCCACCTCGACGAAATCGCCGATCTTGATGGGCCGGAACAGGATCAGCATCACGCCGGCGGCCACGTTCGACAAGGTGCCCTGCAACGCAAGACCGATCGCCAGACCGGCGGCACCGATGACGGCCACCACCGATGTCGTCTGCACACCAAAGGTATTGAGGACGAAAAGGATCGTGAAGCCCAGCACGACATAGCGCACAATCGACGCCAGAAATTCGAACAGCATGTCGTCGAGGTGGCGACTGCTCTTGCCCAGCTTCTGAACCCGGCTCTGCAACCAGCTGGAAATGATCCAGCCCAGCAGCAGGATCACGACGGCGCCGAGGATCGAGCCGGCCGTGCTGGCAAGGAATTCCAGTGTCAGGACGTCCGAGATGCTACGGCCATTCCAGATTTCGGTGTTCAAAAAATTCGTCAGCTCTTGTTCCATCAGTCTTTCTCGGTTCCGTACAATCCATCCATCTTGCGGGCCAGTTTCGCGTCCAGGGTGGTCAGTCCATCCGCGTCATGCGTGGTGAGCGTGACATTCACCGTCTTGTAAACATTGTCCCATTCCGGGTGGTGATCCCACTTTTCCGCCCAGATTGCCACCCGTGTCATCCAACCGAATGCTTCGACGAAATTCTCGAACTCGAACGTCTTGTGCATCGCGTCGCGATCTTCGGTCAGCTTCCAACCGCTTTCCAGCAGCGGTTTCAGCACCGTGCGGCGGGTCTCTTCACTCAGTTTCTCGGTCATTCCTGTTCCTCTATCTGAACTTGCTTGAAAGGGCCGTAGTCGGTCAGGATCTCGATCTCCTCGTCCACGGCGTTGCGTTCCGCGTGAAGGTAGTCCTCCACGGCGCGGGCGAAACCCGGATCTCGCATCCAGTGCAGCGACCACGTCGGGGTCGGCAGGTAGCCGCGCGCCAGCTTGTGTTCCCCCTGCGCACCGGCCTCGACCGTGCGCAGCCCGCGTGCGATGGCGATGTCGATGGCCTGGTAATAACACAGTTCGAAATGCAGGCAGGGGTGATGTTCGATACATCCCCAGTAGCGGCCGAAAAGCGCCTCGCGCCCGACAAAGTTCAGCGCCCCGGCGACCCACCTGCCGTCCCGTTCGGCCAGCACCAGCGCCATGTCATCCCGCAAGGTGTCCTGGGCAATGTCGAAGAACCGGCGCGTGAGATATGGCGTCCCCCATTTGCGTGCGCCGGTGTCCTGGTAGAACTGCCAGAAGGCGTCCCAGTGCTCCGGCCTGAGGTCATCGCCCGAAAACGTCCGGATCGTCCCCCCGAACCCCTGCGCCTGTGCACGCTCCTTGCGCAGGTTCTTGCGCTTGCGCGAATTGAGGCTCGCGAGGAAGGCGTCGAAATCGTCATAGCCCCGATTGCGCCAGTGGAACTGCTGCGTCTTGCGCACCATCAGGCCCAGGTCCTCGGCCGCGGTCGCCTCTGCCGCCGTGCAGAAGGTGACATGCAGCGATGAGAGGCCGTTGTTGTCCGTCAGTTGCACCGCGCCCTGCACCAGGGCGGCCAGCCCCGTTTCCTCGAACCCCGGCCGGGTCAGGAACCGGCGTCCGGTCGCGGGTGTGTGCGGGACCGCGATCTGCAGCTTGGGATAATAACGCCCGCCGGCACGCTCGTAGGCATGAGCCCAGCTGTGATCAAAAATATACTCGCCCTGCGAATGCGACTTGGCATAAAGCGGCGCAACCGCGATCACCTGCCCTTCGACGGAGGCCGTCAGGTACTGAGGCTGCCACCCGGTCCCCGGTCCGACACTTCCGCTTTCCTCGAGGGCGGAGAGAAAGCGATAGGTCGTGAAAGGGTCATGGGGCGCACAGCCATCCGCAGCCTCGGGGCAGGCGCAGGCGTCCCACTCGGACTGCCCAATCTCGGACAGGTGCGGAACCACCCTGATTTCAATTTCCTGTTTGCTCATGCCACTTTCCTGCCTGACCCATATCTGGTCTTGGCGAAGGCAGGATCAAGCGGGAATGACGGGCGTGTAACCTTCGAAAGTGATATTGTCCGCCACCCGGCGCGCCTGCGCTTCCTGCGCGGCGTCGCGAATTGTCCAGCAGCAGATCATCGCGCCGGCGCGCTTTATCTCGTCAACCCGCGGCCGGGCAAGGTCGTCGACCTCGTGACTGATGAAAGCGGCCCCGACCCGGTCGAAGTCGGGCACCTCGCGCAGCAGGTCGCAGGTGGCGCGCGGCAGGGGCCAGTCCTCGTAGCGATAGGCGCTGGTCACGATCCCGCGCGGCACGTCGGGCAGCAGCTCGGCCATCCGCGCGACCGAATGCGGGTTGAAGGACATGACGGCGACCGGGCCTGCGTACCCTGCCAGCGCCTCGGCGACCGCTGCTTCCAGCGGCCCGATGTCCGGCCCCATGCCGCCGTCCTGATCCTTGAGTTCGATCAGCAGCGGCACCTGCCCCGCCACCAGATCGAGCACTTCGGAAAGGGGCGGTATGCCTTCGTCCCCTCCCTTGAGCCGGGTGTCGGCAAGGGCCCGGGCGGTGCGCAGCCGGACGGGGCCCGTGGCCACGGTCAGCCGCTCCAGCGCGTAGTCGTGAAACACCATCGCCGCATTGTCCGATGTCAGCTGGACATCGATCTCGATCCCGTAACCCGCGTCGATGGCCGCCCGCACGGCCGCGCGGCTGTTCTCCGGCCGGCCCGCGTTCACGTCGTGCAGCCCCCGGTGGGCCAGCGGCGTGACATGAAAGGCGCGCGGCAGGCTCATTTGATTTCGAAGATGCCTTCGATCTCGACCGCGACCCCAAGCGGGAGCGACGGGGCAGAGACCGCGGACCGGGCATGGCGGCCCGCATCGCCCAACGCCTCGACGAGGAAGTCGGACGCGCCGTTGATGACCTTGGGCTGGTCCGTGAAATCCTGCGTGGAATTGACGAACCCGGTCAGCTTGACCACCCGGACCAGCCGGTCGATGTCGCCGCCGCAGGCCGCCTTGACCTGGGCAAGAAGGCTGATCGCGCAGGACTTCGCGGCCTCCGCCCCCTGGGCCACGTCCATGTCGGCCCCCAGCTTGCCGGTGATGAAACCATCCGGCCCGTTGGAAATCTGACCCGAGACATAGACCGTGTTCCCGACCTGAACGAAGGGCACATAGTTTGCCGCCGGTGCGGGCGCGTCGGGCAAGGTAACCCCGAGGTCGGACAGACGATCTGCGATACCCATGAAGCGTTCCTTTCCGTCATGCTGCTTTTGCGAACGGTAGCGCCGCGTCGCGGAAACCGGAAGCCCCCCGATCAACTTTCCCGGAAGGCGCGCGCGAAATAATCCGCCACGGGTTTGACGAGATACGCCATCGGAGAGCGATCGCCGGTACGGATGAACGCTTCCACCGGCATGCCCGGCAAAAGGATGGTGCCTTCGGGCAGTTTTTCCATCTCTCCGGGGTTCAGCGCGATCTCTGCCCGGAAATAAGAATTGCCCGTGATCTCGTCCTCGATGGAATCCGCCGAGATCTGCATGACCTGCCCCACCAGTTCCGGCGTCGTGCGCTGATCCAATGCGGAAAGGCGCAGGTTGACCTGCTGGCCCACCGCGATCTGGTCGATATGGATCGGCAGCACCCGTGCCGCGATGACCAGAGGTCTGTCCTGCGGCACAAGGAACATCAAAGGTTCGGCAGCCCGCACCACGGATCGGGGAGTCTGGACCTGAAGACCGTAGATGATGCCCGAGACGGGTGCGCGCACCGACAGGCGGTCGATCTCGTTCAGCAGGGCACGGCGCTGCTGGACCAGCTCCAGCTCGCGGTAGCGCAGGTCGCGCAGACGGGTGATCGCCTCCTCCCGTCCGGCGGTGCCCAGTTTCAGGATCTCGATCTCGATCTCGGTGATCCGTTCCTCCGACTGCGCGCGGGTGGCCGCAAGTTCACCGATCTGTCCCGTCAGCCGGGCCTTTTCCCGCTGCAGGTTCAGCACCGTCGTGGCCTGCGCAAGCCCGCGGTCCAGCAGCGATTGCTGGTTGGCCAATTCCTGTTCGATCAGGTCAAGCTGCTCTTCCAGCGCTTGTTCCTGCGCGGTGACGCCCTTGATCTGGGCCCCGATCTGGTCGCGCCTTTTGCCCAGCTGCTCGATCTCCCGGGCGACGGAGGCGCGGCGGGCGGTGAACAGGTTCTGCTGCCCCTCCATCAGTTCCGCGATCTCGGGATCACGCGCACCGGCCTCGACCAGTTCTTCCTCGTAGGAGATCTGCTCGGTCTCGTCGCGCTCCGCCTCGAAGCGGCCGCGACGGGCCATCAACTCGTACAGCTGGCCCTCGACGATGGCGAGCTGCGAGGCCAGTTGTTGCCCATCGAGTTGCAGCAGCAGGTCACCCGCGACGACGGTGTCACCCTCGTCCACGACGATCTCGGCCACCACGCCGCCGTTCTCGTGCTGCACGATCTGCCGGTTGCGATCGACCTCGATCCGGCCAGAGGCGACGACCGCACCGGCAATCTGCGATGTCATCGCCCACGTGCCGAAACCGCCGACAAGCACCAGAAGGCCCACGAAACCGAAAATGACGGGGCCGGTGGCGGACCAGCGGTTCGGGGAGGACCGGCTCATGTGACACCCCCGGCATCGGCGGGGGCCGACTGGATCGCGCGGGCGTTCTTGACCATGCCGGCCAGCACCTCGTCCTTGGGGCCGAACGCCATCCGCATGCCGCCATCCAGCACCAGCAGGGTATCACATTCCTGGATCGCGGCGGGACGGTGCGCCATGATCAGGACCGACCGGCCATCGGCCTTCATCGACCGGATCGCGTGGTTCAAGGCCTGCGACCCGATGTTGTCGAGGTTGGAGTTGGGTTCGTCCAGCACAAGGATCACCGGCTCGTCGTAGAGCGCCCGGGCCAGTCCGATCCGCTGCATCTGTCCGCCGGACAGCCGGACCTGACCGGCGCTGACCATCGTGTCATAGCCCTTGGGCAGTTCCAGGATCATCTCGTGCGCGGCCGCCTTCTTGGCCGCCGCGACGACCTTGGCATCGTCAGGCTGCGGCGACAGGCGGGCGATGTTCTCGGCGATGGTCCCGTCGAACAGCTGCACCCGCTGGGGCAGGTAACCGATGTGCCTGCCAAGGGTTTCGGTGCCGTAGTGGTCCAGCGCCGCCCCGTCGAGCCTCACGTACCCCCCTGCGGGGGGCCAGACCCCCGTCAGGGTCCGCGCCAGCGTGGTCTTGCCCGCGCCGGAGGGGCCGATCACCCCGACCGCCTGGCCCGGTTCGACGTTGAAATTGATCGACTTGAGAGACGCCTGCCGTTCGCCCGGCGGCACCACCGTCAGGTTCTTGGCCACCAGCTTGGCCGCCGGCGTGGGGAGCGCCGTGCGCGGCGGTTCCGGTGCCACCGCCCCCAGAAGGGTCGCGAGGTTCTGCCACCCTTCCCGGCCGCGCTGGACGATGGGCCACTGGTTCAAGGCCATCTCGACCGGCGCGAGGGCCCGGCCCAGCAGGATGGAGCCAGCGATCATCGCGCCGGCGGTCATCTCACCCTGCAACACGAGATAGGCACCAAGGCCCAGCATGGCCGATTGCAGGAAGAGCCTCAGCGTCTTGGTCATGGAAGAGAAGGTGCCGCCCACGTCGGCCGCCCTGATCTGACTTTCCAGCGCCTCGCCGCGGGCTTTCTGCCATCTGTCGAAGGCCGCGTCGCGCATCCCCATGGCCTGCACCATTTCCGCCTCTGTCCGGATCTGGTCAGCGATGGACCCGGCTGTCTGCCCCGCCACCCCCGCACGCGACTGCGCGTTCCGCGAGAGGAACTGGTTGGCGACGGTGATCACGATCAGGACGCCTGCACCGCAGATTGCCAGCCAGCCCAGCAAGGGATGAAAGACGAAGATCGCCGCGAAGAAGATCGGCGTCCACGGCATGTCGAAGAAGGCCATCAGCACCGGCGAACTCAGCAACCGCTGAACCGCTTCGAGATCCGATAGGTTCGCGCTGGTTCGCGCGTCGGGCGCGATCGCCGATTTGCGCACCACCGCATCAAAGACGCGACGATCCAGCGCATCCTGAAACCGCGCGGCCACCCGCGCCATGATCCGGCCACGGGTATGGTCCAGCACCCCCATCACGCCGTAGAGGAACACCACGAGGATCGACAGCGCGATCAGCGTTTCCTCGGAACCCGAGCCGAGCACCCGGTCATAGACCTGCAGCATGTACATCGGGCCGGTGAGCATCAGCAGGTTCGCGAACAGGCTGAACAACGCAACCGTCCAGTACAGCCCGCGGCTGCGCCGGCGCACGGCGCGCAATTCGGCCAGGCCGCGTCGGGTCACTTCATCACGCATCTGCGCCTTTCTGCCAAAACGCCGAACAAGAATGCTCTGCCACCCCGGTCCCGGGATGACCGCCAACGGAATAGCCAGTTTGGAATGAAATTTCCATTCAAAGATTGATCGAACCGCGGCGAGTGTGGCCCGATCACATCCAGCGCACCGTACCGCTGACGCGGACCGAAGCCCCCGGGGTGCCCGTCACATCCACCACCAGGGTCGATGGCATGCCCATGTCCACACCTTGCCGGACCTCGAACCGTCCACCCTGCCGCAGGCCATCCCAATCCAGATCGACCAGCGCACCGCCCAGCGCCGCTGCCGCCGCACCGGTGGCGGGATCCTCGACCACACCGCCGCTGGCAAAGGCGTTGCGCGTGGAAAAGGCGCGGGGGCCGTCGATGTAAAGCAGGGTGACGGTCGTCAGGCCGTGCATGGCCATGAGGTCGCGCATCGGATCGAAGGGATAGGCCATCCGCCCGAGCGTGTCCCGGTCGTTCAGGGCAATGATGCCGTGCTGCACCCCGGCAAAGGCGAGCCTTGGCGGCAGGGCGCGGTCGATGTCGTCCTCATCAAGAGAAAATGCGTCGAGAAGGGCATAGAACAGCGCGTCCGGCATCGGTTTCGACCAGGTGCCGGGGGAATTCAGCGCGGCATGCCAAGCTCCGTCCCGCTGATACGCGTCGACCGTTATGGCGGTATCGCGCAGGTTGAGAGCGAACCGGCCCTCCCCCGCCCTGTCCCCGAGGGCGGCGCCAAGGGCGATTGTCGCATGACCGCAAAAGGCGACTTCGCCGATCGGTGCGTAGTACCGGACCCGCCATGCATCCCCGTCGGGAGCGGCAAAGGCCGTTTCGGAAAAACCCAATTCGGCGGCGACGCGCTGCATCTCTTCGGGCGATGGCAGGGTATCGGCGATGAGAACGCCAGCCGGATTGCCCCCGGCATCGCCGTCGGAAAAGGACGAGATCCTGAGTGGTTTCATCGCATCTTCCTTGTTAAGCCGGGCGGGCAACATCGTTCAGCAACGAGCCGTCACGCGCCGTGAAGCATCACCTGTCCGCGGGGCGTGGCGCGGGTGCGCCGCTTCCCGACCCGCTGCTGCCACCGCCGAAGATGTCCTGCAGGACCTGATCGATGATGTTGCCGCCGCCCTGTCCGCCACCGCCATTGTCGACCGGGATCGGGTCCGACGCAAGCACGGGATCCTGCTCTCCCAGCCCGCTGGGCGCGATCGGGGGCGACATGGGAAGCCCCTTGAGTTCGGTGCCCTCGTGCGCCCGGCTCATCGCCTCGCGCCAGATGTCGGTGGGGAGCCCGCCGCCGGTCACACCCTTGAGCGGCGTGTTGTCGTCGTAGCCCATCCAGACGCCGGCAACGTAGTCAGCGGAAAACCCGATGAACCATGCGTCCTTCGCGGCCGAGGTCGTACCGGTCTTTCCCGCCAGTTCCCGCCCGCCGAACTGCGCGCGTTGCCCGGTCCCTTCGGAGATGACCTTTTCCATCATGTAGACCAACTGCCGCGCCGCGTCTTCCTGGATGACCCTTTCGCCGATGCCGCCGCCGGTGCCCATCAGCGGTTCGTCATCCCCCATCAGCCGGAGATCCACGAGACCGTAAGGCGTGACCGACGAGCCGCCGTTGAGAATACCGGCATATGCGCCCGTCATTTCGATCAGCGTGCTTTCCGATGCGCCCAGCGCCAGCGCCGGGCCTGCGGCGAGGTCGTTCTTGATGCCGAATTGCCCGGCGACCCGGCTCACCAGATCGCGGCCGACGCCTTCGGAGATCTTGACCGCCGGGATGTTCAGCGAGTCCTTGAGCGCATTGGTCAGGGTGACCGGCCCGAGAAAGCGGTTGGTGTAGTTCTTTGGACACCATTCGCCCGAGCCGGGGATGTTCATGCAGAAAGGTTCGTCGACCACGATGTCATTGGGGGAATACCCCAGGTCCAGCGCGGCGGCATAGACGAACGGCTTGAACGCGGAGCCGGTCTGGCGCAGCGCCTGCGTGGCGCGGTTGAACGCGCCCCGAACCTTGGTCTTGCGGCCGCCCACCATCGCGCGGACCGCCCCGTCCGCCGACATGATGACGATCGCGGCCTGCGCCTCGGAACCGTCGCGCACCTTGTTCTCGAACACGTACTTCAGCCCTTCTTCGGCGGCTTTCTGGATACGCTGGTCGAGTGTCGTCCGGATGATCACGTCCTCGGTCGTGTTCCGGGTAAAGAATTCCGGACCCGTCGACATTACCCAATCCGCAAAATAGCCCCCCGCACGGGCCTCTGCCGCATCGGACAACACTGCCGGGTTGGCCTGAGCCGTCTCGGCTTCCGCCGCCGTCAGGTACCCCTGCTCCCGCATGAGCCGGATGACGGTCGCCGCACGGTTCTGCGCGCGATCCAGATCGTTCGTCGGCGACAGGACGGAGGGCGACGTGAGAAGCCCGGCCAGCATCGCCGCCTCGGAGGGGTTCACTTCGGCCGCGGATTTGCCGAAGAACCGTTGCGCCGCCGCCTCCGCGCCATAGGCACCGCCGCCCATGTAGGCGCGGTTCAGGTAGATCGACAGGATGTCATCCTTGGAATACTTGACCTCCATCGCCATGGCATAGAGCGCTTCCTTGGCCTTGCGCTGAAGGTTGCCGGCCCGGCAGCCCGCCTCGTATTCCTGCTCCGTCTGTCCGGATGACGGATCGTATGGCTCGCCCAGACAGATCAGCTTGGCGGTCTGCTGCGTGATCGTGGAACCGCCGTGCCCCGAGAGCGGGCCGCGCCCCTCGCTGAGGTTGATGCGCACAGCCGAGGCTATCCCGCGCGGGCTGACGCCAAGATGGCGGTAGAAACGCTTGTCTTCCGTCGCGATGACGGCATTCTTGAGGTGTCTTGAAACGCTTTCGGCGGTGACCACGCCGCCGAACTGATCGCCGCGCCAGGCGAAGACATCCCCGTTACGGTCGAGCAACGTGACCGATCCACGTGCGCGCCCGTCCAGCAGCGCCTGAAGCGGTGGCAATGTCGTGTAGAAATAGCCGACCGCAAGACCGAGACACAGGATCGCCACGAGCGCGACACGCCAGGTGATCGTCCAGATCAGCCGCACGATCCACGAAACCAGCGCCGACAGCAGCCCCAGCACCCCTCCGCGCCTCGGCTTGCGTGCGCGGGTAGCCTTGCGGCGCGCCGGGGCGGCCTTTGCCGTGGATTTCTTCGCGGGCTGCTTGCCGGCAGCCTTGCCCTTGGACGGATAGCGACGATCCGCCACCAACGGGCGTTTTCGCTTGGATGAATCACTCATGAATCTGGCCTGCTCGCCTGTCTTTTCCCCATCTTACGCTGCAAACGCGAGATTGTTTAGCGCGTCTCTGCGGAAAGCACGTCAATATTTTGATTAATTTATGTGCAGATTATCAAGTTTGCGTATCTTATGTGCAATTATCGGCGAATACCCGCCACCAACCCCCCGTCAAAGCTTCCACCGACCGCCTGATAGCCTGTTTTCTGCACGGGCATCATGCAGGTCGTTCCTGCCAACCGGAAGAGGGGGTTCAGAAGGTGAAACTCATTATCGCAACTATCAAACCATTCAAGCTGGAGGAGGTGCGCGAAGCGCTCACCGAGGCAGGCGTGCGCGGACTGATGGTAACAGAGATCAAGGGATTCGGCGCACAGTCGGGTCATACGGAAATCTACCGCGGCGCTGAATACGTCGTGAACTTCGTCCCGAAGGTAAAGCTGGAACTGGTCGTCGCGGACAGCGTGGCCGACCAGATGGTCGAAGTCATCTCCAAGACCGCACAGACCGGCAAGATCGGCGACGGCAAGATCTTTGTGCTCGATGTCGAACAGGCGGTGCGCGTGCGGACCGGCGAAACCGGCGAAGACGCCATCTGAACCTTCCCCCAGATCTGAGGAAAATCCGAAATGAACAAGTTCAAGTATATCCCCTTGGCTACCGCGATCGCGCTGGTACCCACGCTGGGTGCGGCGCAAGACGCCGAGTTTGCTTCAGCGACCCAGACCACCTTCATCTTCAACACTTTGCTCTTCCTGATTGGCGGGTTCCTCGTGTTCTGGATGGCGGCAGGCTTTGCCATGCTCGAGGCCGGTCTCGTGCGCTCCAAGAACGTCACGACCCAGTTGACCAAGAACATGGGGCTCTTCGGCATCGCCGCGATCATGTACTGGCTGATCGGCTACAACGTGATGTACCCCGGCGACGGCAACTGGATGATGGAAGGCGTGCTTGGCACGATTTCCCCGAAGGACATCAAGACGGAGATCGACGCCGGCGGCTATTCCAACGCATCTGATTTCTTCTTCCAGCTGATGTTCTGCGCCACCACGGCATCGATCGTGTCGGGCACGCTGGCTGAACGGATCAAGCTGTGGCCCTTCCTGATCTTCGTCGTCGTGCTGACCGGCCTGATCTACCCGATCGAGGCGTCCTGGCAGTGGGGCGGCGGCTTCCTTTCAGCCATGGGCTTCTCCGACTTCGCCGGCTCCACGCTGGTGCACGCCGCAGGTGGTTTTGCCGCGCTGGCCGGTGCCCTGCTGCTCGGGCCGCGGATCGGCAAGTACGCCAAGGACGGCCGCGTCGTGCCGATGCCGGGTTCGAACCTGCCGCTCGCCACGCTGGGGACATTCATCCTGTGGATGGGCTGGTTCGGCTTCAACGGCGCCTCGCAGCTGGCCATGGGCACGCTGGAAGACGTGGACGCCGTCGCGCAGATCTTTGCCAACACCAACATGGCCGCCGCCTCCGGCGCCGTGGCGGCACTGATCCTGACGCAACTGCTGTACCGCAAGGTCGACCTGACGATGGTCCTGAACGGCGCGCTGGCCGGCCTCGTGTCGATCACCGCAGGCCCGCTCGACCCGACACTGTTCGGCGCCCTGTGGATCGGCGCCGTGGGCGGTGTCATCGTGGTCTTCGCGGTTCCCTTCCTGGACAAGCTGAAAATCGACGACGTGGTCGGTGCCATCCCGGTCCACCTGATCGCGGGCTTCTGGGGAACACTGGTGGTCCCGGTCTACACCGACGGCACCTCCTTCGTGACACAGATCATCGGCTTCGCGGCCATCGGCATCTTCGTCTTCGTGGCAAGCATCATCGTCTTCGGCATCCTCAAGGCCGTGATGGGCATCCGGGTCAGCGAGGAAGCTGAGATCCAAGGCCTCGATACCTCCGAGCTTGGCATGGAAGCCTACCCGGAATTCTCCAAGGGCTGATCCTCCCTCGGTCCCGAGAAACCGAACCCGGCCTTTCGAGGCCGGGTTTTTTCATGCCCTGTTCACCGGGCCGGCAGCGATCGGCCAAACATGGCCGATCGGCACCCCGCCGCACAGCGCACCGGGAACCAACAGACCACCGATGCGGTTGCCATGATGACGGAACAGGAACCGCGATCGGCGCGCTACTCTTCCGGGCCTGATCAGGAGATCAAGATCATGGGTGAAATCGCAGACAAGGCAAAAGGCACCGCCAACAAGGTCGCTGGCGCGGCGAAATCCGCCGCAGGCAAGGCCACCGACAACGAGAAACTGCGCCGCGAAGGCGAAGCCCAGAAGGCGAAGGGCAACGCGCAGAACGCGAAGGGCGAGATCAAGGGAAAGATGGGCAACAAGGTTTGATACGTCAGACCGGCACGTCCAGATGCCCTGAAAACACCCCGCGCCGCCTGTCGGCGCGGGTTTTTTGTTGGGGGTCGGCCAACGGGTTCAGATACCGACGTCGATGATCGCTTTCGCAAGGATCGGCACGGTTTGCCGGTTCAGTCCCGCGATGTTCATGCGGCTGTCCCCGACCATGTAGATCCCGTGCTTGGTGCGCAGTTCCTCGACCTTTTCCGGGGTCGTCCCCAGTCGCGAGAACATGCCACGGTGCTGGCCGAGAAAACCGAAACGGTCCGAGCCTGAGAGCGCTTGAAGTTCTTCGGCCAACTGGGTGCGGATCGCCAGCATGGTGTTGCGGACCTCCTCCAGTTCCGCCTTCCAGTCTGCGCGCAGGTCGTCGTCGTTCAAGATGGTGGTGACAACCCTTGCCCCATGGTCGGGGGGAAAGCTGTAGTTCTGGCGATTGAGAAACGCCAGCGTGTCCTGGTTGAGCTTCCTCGCCGAGGGATCCGCGGCAATCGCCATCAGAAGACCGGTGCGCTCGCGGTAGATGCCAAAGTTCTTCGAACAGCTTGCGGCGATCAGACACTCCGGGACAGCGGCGGCGATCTTGCGCGTCGCGGCGGCGTCTTCGGCAAGACCGTCACCGAACCCCTGATAGGCGATGTCGATCATCGGGGTCGCGCCGGTTTTCTGCAGGATCTTGATGACCGCGTCCCATTCGCTCGGGTTCAGGTTGGCGCCGGTCGGATTATGGCAGCACCCGTGAAGCAGCACCACATCGCCCGCCTCGGCCTTGCCGATGTCCTCGGCCATGCCGTCGAAGTCCACACCACCGGTATCGCCATCGAAGTAGCGGTAGTTCACGACCTCGATGCCGAGATACTTCAGGATCGACAGGTGGTTGGGCCAGGTAGGATCGGAAACGAAGACCCGCGCACCGGGGCGTGCCATCCGGACCATCTCGAACGCCTGCCGCACGGCACCCGTGCCGCCGGGGGTGGCTGCGGCGGCAACCGTGTCGCGCGGGACCGCCCCGTCGAGAACCAGGCCGATCATCGCGTCGGAGAACGCCGGATCACCCACGAGCCCGGTATAGACCTTGGTATCCTGGGCTTCCCAGATCCGATGCTCTGCCGCCTTGACTGCACGCATCACAGGGGTCAGGCCCGTCGGATCCTTGTAGACACCGACGCCGAGGTCGATCTTGTCCTCGCGCGGATCGTCCCGATACATCTGCATCAGGGCGAGGATCTTGTCGGCGGGTTGGCTTTGCAGGGTTTCGAACATCTCATGCGTCTCCGGTAGCGACTGGAACGGTGGGGAACATCCCCCACTCCGCCCAGGATCCATCGTAAAGTGACCATTTCGTCTGGCCGATACGCTCAAGCGCGAGCGCGAGAATCGCGGCGGTCACGCCCGAGCCGCAGGTGGTGATCACGGGCCGGTCCGGGTCCACGCCTGCCGCTTCGAAGATCGCGCGCAGCTCCTCGGGGTCTTTCATGGTCTTGTCGTCGTTCAGCAGCGTTTCGTAATTCACGTTCTTGGAACCGGGGATATGGCCCGCGCGCAAGCCTTCACGCGGCTCGGGCGCTTCACCCCGGAACCGGGCGGGCGCGCGTGCGTCCACGATCTGCGGATCGCCCAGCTTGGACGCCTGCGCCACCTGCGTCACGTCACGCACCAGATGGTTCTGCAGACGGACAGTCATGTGCCGGTCCCGCGGGATCGGCGGCATGTCCTCTGTCGGGTGCCCCTCGTCGACCCACTTTGGCAGGCCACCGTCCAGCACCGCGACGTTTTCCTGGCCCATCAGGCGGAACAGCCACCAGACCCGCGCCGCCGACATCAGGCCGGCGCCGTCATAGACCACCACCTGGTGTCCGTCGCCCACGCCCATCGCCCTCATGCGCGACATGAATTTCTCGACCGGGGGAGCCATGTGCGGCAGGTCCGAGCGCGCATCCGAAATGTCCTCTATGTCGAAGAACCGGGCACCGGGGATATGCGCCGCGTCGTACTCTGCCTTGGGGTCGCGTCCTGCGTCGGGCAGATACCAGGACGCATCCAGCAACCGCATGTCAGGGTCCTTGAGGTGCTTCGCAAGCCACGAGGTGGACACCAGCGTCTTGGGGTCATCAACCATGAGCAGTCCTTCCGCAAAATCCTACTTTTCCTGCCTATCCGGGCGGATGCCGACTGGCAAGGGGAGGAAGGTTCCGCCCGCCGTCAGGGGCGCGGAACATCCGGGAACGGTTCGCTTGCCAGAAGCAGCGGACTGCCGGCCATGCCCGACCACCAGGCGGAAAGGGCGGGATGGCTTGCCAGCATCTCGGCCCCTGCCGCGACGCGGGTGAAATAGTCGATCATCGGCGCCAGATGCAGGTCCGCAAGGGTCATGGCATCCCCGCGCAGCACCAGCCCCTCCTCCGCAATGCCGTCAAGGAGGCGGAGCCCGTTCCGCCCTGCTTCCAGCCCGGCGGTGACCTGTTCCGGATCGTACGGTTCGCCCATCTGCGGCGCAAAGAAGCCGTGTGAGAAGACCTGCCGCACTAGCGGCCAGTACAGGCTGGTATCCGCCACCCCCATCACCTGTTCCATACGCGCCAGCGCACGGGGATCCCGGGGCATCAGGCGATCGGTCCCGGTAACGCGGGCAAGGTACCGCAGGATCGCCGCCGTCTCGGTCAGGGTGAAGTCGCCGTGGCGCAGGACGGGCACCAGCCCGAGCGGCGTGAACCGCTCCAGCGCCGGGCTGTCGGAAAACGGATCGACCTCGAGATAGCTGGCGTCGGTTCCCGTTTCGATCAAGGCGATGCGCACGATGCGGGTGTAGACCGAGTATCGGAAACCGATCAGCTCGAACGGCTCAGCCATGGTCTTTCAGCAGGCGGGCCTTCTGCCGGGACCAGTCGCGCTTGGCCGCCGTTTCGCGCTTGTCGTGGTTCTTCTTGCCCTTGGCGATGCCGATCTTGATCTTGGCCATGCCCCGATGGTTGAAATACATCACCAGCGGGACCAGCGTCATGCCCTTGCGCTGTGTCGCGTTCCACAGGTCGGCCATTTCCTTGCGCGAGACCAGCAGCTTGCGGCGGCGGCGCTCGTCGTGCTGAAAGGTCTTGGCCTGTGCGTAGGGCGCCACGTAGGAATTCACCAGCCAGAGCTCGCCATCTTCCACCGCCGCATAGCTCTCGGCGATGTTTGCGCCCCCTTGGCGCAGGGATTTGACCTCGGACCCTTCAAGGACGATGCCGCATTCGAGATCCTCCTCGATGGCATAGTCGAACCGCGCCCGGCGGTTTTCAGCGATCACCTTGTAATTGGGATCCGATTTGGAGGCGGTTTTGACTTGCGACATGCATGTTGATGTAGAACGCGGCCCGTCGCTGCGCAAGGCTCGGCACCCTTGTTTCGCGCTCTAGGGTTTGCCGCCGCCGGACTTCATCAGGTGGCGCAGGCCCAGTATCAACGAAACCGCCGCGATCAGGGCGCCGCCCCAGACGATGACCCGCAGGTGGTGCAGATGCCCGGCGATCTGCTGCAGCGCGGCGCCCACGACATGCCCCACGAGGATGTAGAACAAGGCCCAGAGCGCCGCGGATACCGCCGTGATCACGGCATAGCGCCGGTAGCTGATCGCGGTGTGAGACAGCGCCAGTGGCATCAGGATACGCATGCCGGGAATGAAACGGAACATCGCGGCAAGCCGGTCGGGATGCTGGCCGGCTCTGGCCATCAGGCCGGCAACCCGCCCGCCTTCCAGCCGCCGCTGCACGAAGGGATGGGACCGAAACCGTCTGCCCAGCAGAAAGAAGGCCGTATCCGCCAGCCAAGCGCCGGAAGAGATCGCCAGCAGGACGGGAATGAATTTCAGCGTGTGCCGATGCACCAGCGCGCCGCCGGTGATGGCAACGGACTCCCCTTCGAGAAAACAGCCGACGAAAAGGGCGGGCACCCCGTAGCTGGTGACGATGCTTTCAAGGCTCACGGCCGACCGACCGGTCGCCGGTCCTCTTCAGTCCCCCAGCTTGGCATGTACCTCGTCCAGATCGATTTCACCGACCGGCTGCTTGTTGGCGGGATTGTCGAAGTCGTACTTGAAGAGTTCGAAGTCGCGCTTGTAGATTTCCCGCATCAGATGCATCGACAGGTCGTCGAAGTACGCTTCGACGGGATGCGCGCGTTTGGGGCCGTGCCCTTCACTTTCGTTGAAGCGGGGAATCTCGGCCAGGTTCACCGTGTGGGTCGTGTCGATCGCGTCCAGCACGTCCTGCATGCCGTCGTTGAACGCCTCGGTCCAGAAAATCTTGTCGTAGCGGCCGCCGTTCACGATGAACGTGCTGACGTGACCGGACATGGCCGACCAGTGAATGTCCGGGTCCATCGGGCGCCGCCAGCGGATGGTGTCCCGCGCGAACAAAAGGAACCGGCGGAAGCTGGCGATCTGGTCGAACTCCTGCTTGCCGTCGTCGCCGCCGACCTCGATCCCGTATTTCTGGATCAGCAACGGCACGAGGTTGCCTCGATACCGCTTTCCGTTGCGCTGGATGCCGCAGATCTTGTCGAAGAAGGACGACAGGATGCGCGTGTAAGGGTTACGCACGCAGGTGAACGCATAGGACTTGTGCCCCTTCACGTTCTCCGTGATCGGCAGCTGCGACGCGTCGAGCGCCCATTTGTGCAGACCGGACTGGGCATCGTGGATGTCACCGTCGAAGAATTCGCCATGATCGGAGTAATACATGATCTGACCGATGGTCGAACAGGCGCACTTGGGCACGACGCGGTAGACCACGCTTTCGCTTTCCGTCATCCACGTTCCGGGAAAACCCATATCTTCCTGCCTCTCACTCGATCCGTCATGACTGTTTTCAGCAACAGTTCAGAGCTGCCGCAAAAATGCGGTTTATTCAATGTTGCTTCATCATTATCTAAGTAAACAAAACAAGGTAAAGGGGCAGTTCGTTTCCGCCGTGGCCAAAATCGCCTACATACTGCTATGTCACAAGGATCCGCTTGCGATCATCCGGCAGGCCGAGCGACTGACCGCCGTGGGCGACTACATGTCCATCCACTTCGACGCACGGGCCAAGCCCGCGCAATACCAGCAGATCCGCGCGGCGCTGAAAGACAACCCGAACGTTACCTTTGCGAAAAAGCGCGTGAAATGCGGTTGGGGTGAATGGTCCCTGGTCCAGGCCACGCTGAACGCCCTGACCGCCGCGGTGGACAGCTTTCCCCGTGCGACCCATTTCTACATGCTGTCCGGCGATTGCATGGCGATCAAGTCGGCGGAATATACCCACAGGTTCCTCGACGACCACGACGCGGACTTCATCGAAAGCTTCGACTACTTCCAGAGTGACTGGATCAAGACGGGCTGGCGGGAAGAGAGGCTGATCTACCGTCACTGGTTCAACGAACGCACGCAGAAGAAACGCTTCTACTGGATGTACGAAGCGCAGAAACGCCTCGGGATCACCCGGAACATTCCTTCCGATCTTCAGATCATGATCGGCAGCCAATGGTGGTGCCTGCGCCGCCGGACCGTGGAATGGTTGCTGGAATTCGTGAAGAAGCGCCGGGATGTCGTCCGGTTCTTCCGCACCACCTGGATTCCCGACGAGACGTTTTTCCAGACGCTCGTGCGTCACCTGGTGCCGGAGGTCGAGATCCGCTGCCGGACCCTGACATTCCTGATGTTCACGGACTACGGGATGCCGGTAAACTTCTACAACGACCACTACGAACTTCTGTTGAGCCAGGATTATCTCTTTGCCCGCAAGATCAGCCCCGAGGCCAAGGATCTGAAGCGTCGGCTGGGGCTTCTCTATGCCGCGGAGGGTGTCCAGTTCCAGATCAGCAACGAGGGTCGGAGCCTGTTCAAGTTCCTGTCCGGACGCGGCAGGATCGGCAGGCGGTTCGCGACCCGTTTCTGGGAAACCGAAAGCACGCTGGGGCGCGAACGCGAACTGCTGATCGTCGTCTGCAAGAAATGGCACGTGGCAAAGCGCGTGCTGGACCGCATCCGCCAAGTCACGAACGTGCCGGCGATCGAGTACCTGTTCAACGAAGAGGACACGCCGCTGCCGGATCTCGGGGGCATCCAGAACACCCTGGAGAAACGCCACCGCCATCGCCGTGCGCTGATGCGCATGCTGTTCGATTACTTCGAGACGGATCGCCTGATCGTCTGCATGGACCCCGGCAACATCGAGCTGCTGAACGACTTTGCCTCGGACCGGTCGGTGACCCGCATTCTCGAGATCGAATGCCAATTCTCGGACGACTACCTGATCGGCCATGCCATGCGGGTCGGTCTTGCCGGGGAACAGACCTCGCAGGACACGCTGGAACGGTTGCTGCCCACCATCCGGAACAACATGGTCCACGAAAGCGACCGCATCAGGGACGCGCAGTTCGAGTTCCTGAATCGCATGCGGGAGGCCAGCAGCGAGGAAGAGAATGCCGCCGTGCTTGGGCGCTTTCTCAACATCCCGGCTGAGAAAGCGCAGCAGATCGCGGAAACGGCCTACCTCTTCGCCGACTAGGCCGCGTCCTTGCTCGGATCCGCGGGGATGTAGCCGCCGCCGTAGGCCTGCGCACATTGCATCCCGAACGCCACCCAGTCCACCGTGCCGTCCTTCGCCGCAAGCATGTCCGCTGCTGCGCCGATCCAGGGTCTGATCGCGTCGACCCAGTCCTGCGCTGCCCGCGTGCTCGCGTCGTAGATGACCGTGCGTGACCCTTCCTCTAACGCATCGAGCGTCTGGTGCCACTTGTCCGTGGGCCAGTGGAGCGTCAGGCCGCCCGCGCGGGGGTCGTATTCCGCCGTGAACAGGGTGCCGAAGCCCTGACCGTAGTTGTCCTGGAACAGCGGGCTTTCCATGAAGCGCTTTGCGAGGCCGATGGGTTCGGCCCTGTCGCCCACCAACGTCTCGAGATGGTCGTACCGTTCCCGCGTCCTGGTAAAGGCGGGCCGCTCCGGCGCGGTGGTACCATGCTGGTGGTTCGTGGCCAGCGGTCTGGGCATGTGCCGCGTCCCGCCACCGGGCAGCATCTCGACCGAGGCGGTCCGGCCTGCCCTGTCCGCCAGCACGAGGTTGTAGCCCATGTGGGACGGAATGCGATCCAGCACCGCCTGCGCCTCCGGCACGTCGCGGCAGGTCTCCAGCACGTAGCGCAGGATCAGGCAGATCCCGAAACCCCGGCCCGTCTCTGAGCCACCACCGTAGGCCAGTGCCACCGACAGGCCGTGGCCGTTGATGCCGTCCGACAGGCCCCAGAGGAATTCCACCATGCCCATCACCGGTGTGCCGGTCCATGCGCTGCGCAGCAGCAGGCCCTCGTTCAGGTCGGGCGAAAGGTCGTAGTTGCGGACCAGCCGCACGCTTTGCGCGTCGGCGGCGGCCAGCAGAGAGCAGCCCCCGAGGTAGCTGGGCGGGCACCACGCCGACAGGAACCGCGCCGCGCGGTCGCTGCCGCCGGTCAGGCGCGTCAGTTTGGCATGGGTGTCGAGCAGTTCCGGCATATGTTCCGCCAAGGCGGCCTCGCAGGCGGCACGGTCGGGGCCGGCGTCACCGCCCCGGGCCGTGAACCAGGCCTCGTAGGCAGGCCAGCTTCGCTGCCAGCGGGCCAACCACTTGGGGCCGCTCTCGTCTTCGGAAATCGCATCGAATGTCAGGGAATGTGTCATTTGTCGCTCTCGATCATCATGTTGAAGAAACGCATCATCTCGGCGGAGGCATCGGGCCCTGCGGGGTCGGCGTAGCTGCCCTGCCGCGACCCGCCGGACCACGCGTGGCCCGTCCGCTCGACCATCCACAGCTCCATCGGGTGGCCTTCGCCCGTCTTGCCGCTGGTCACGCTATAGCCGCGGCCCCCCGCGGTGCCGGTCGTCCGCCGCGCGTCCGACAGGGTGCCTGTCAGGCGGCTGGCGTTGACCGGTGCGACCGTCGTGTCGCCTGCACCGTGAAAAACGATCGCGGCACACGGCAGCGACAGGTTGCGCGCGGTGTCGTCGCCGCGCATCGCGGCGAAGGCCGACATCACGTCGCGCGCGGCACCGGGGGCCAGACCCGAATGCACGCCCACGGCGCGAAACACGTCCGGAAGCGTCGCACCGAGGATCGCCGCCATCGCCCCGCCGGCCGACAGCCCCGCCGCAAAGGTGCAGCCTGCAGGCAGGCCAAAGTCGCGGACCAGCTCCGTCGCGAGACCCGCCAGCAGCGCGGGTTCACCCGACGCGGCGGACTGGTGGCCCGGCTCGAACCAGTTCCAGCAACGCTGCGCGTTGTGGCCCTGCGTCTGCTCGGGATAGGCGACCAGCATGTTGTTGCGCTCCGCATGGGCGTTCATGCCCGTACCGGCCGCGAAATCCTGCGCGTTCTGCGTGCAGCCGTGAAGCATCACGATCAGTCCGCGCAGGTGGGCCTTGTCGCAGGACGGCACGTAAAGGTGGTAGGACCGCGCGCCGTGGGGGCCGCTGTACTGGCGCGGCTCGAAGGTCGCGCCGGGGGCAAGCGGCACCGACACGGCGGACGGCTGCGGCATGCCGTTGACCTTGCCCGCCAGACCCTTGAGCACGTCGCCCAGCGGCGCGCGGGTGCGGAGCGTGCGTGTAGCGGTCGCCGCTGGCATGGTGCCGCCGTTCAGATGTTCCTGTATCGCGCGGGTCGCCGCACCGGGGTCACCGGCGCGCGTCAAGGCAAGCGACCGGCGCATGGCCGTCGCGAAATCGTCGTTCATGTGGTTTCCTTACCGGGTGTGCCGGACTATTCGATCCGGTCTTTCAAGGCTGATTTGATCTCTGCCGGGGCCTGAAGGGCGCCCAGCACCGTGATGGAGCCGATCGTGGCAAGTGCCAGGTCGGGCGTGATGTCGGGGGCCAGACGGGCCAGTCCCACGACCTTGATGTGCAACAGCTCGCCCGCGTCGCGGGCCGCTTCGAGATCCGCGCGGGTGAAATCGCGCAGACCGATGTCCAGTGTCCGCCGCTCGATCAGGGCGCCCACCTCGGTGGTGTGTTCGCCCAGTTGCGCGCGGATCGCGGCGCGGATGAAATCGGTGCGGTTGGTGTAGAACCCTTCCTGCACCAGCAGGTCGATGCGCCCCAGGTCCACGTACCCAAGGTTGATCGTGATCTTCTCGGTGTCGACGGACTTGACCTGCTTTGGCATCTCTTCCCCTTACCATCCACTTGGATGTTATATGGCGACTAGTTCCGAGCTTGCAAGGCCCTCTTCGCAAACAGGCAAAGAAAAGCCCCGCGGCGCATGTGCGCGGCGGGGCCGGTTGCCGGTCTCGGGCGCGCCGGACCTTGCCGGGTCCGCGGCCTACTTGGGCGCGCGCCGTTTCTCGAACCAGCGCGAGACTCCCTGCCGCTTCTGGTAGAGATCATCCTCGATCGCCTCCAACGTCGGGTCGATCCGCGCACGACGGAACCGCCGCCACCGCACCCAGATGGCATAGACGATCGCCAGGAACAGCGTGATGATGATGATGTTCATCCAAGGGATCCCCTTGGATGCGTCCGGCCCCTCTACCCGGCGGATGGAGATGGCGTTGGGAAACGTGGTGAGGAATTCGTTGCGCCAGCCGTAGTGCTTGATCGCGTACCACTCCGGAGAAGCCTCCGTCGATTTCGCGTCCGCCGCCTCTGCCTGCAGGTTGGACGTGTCGAACTTGAAATAGGGCGGCCAACCCCAGCCGGTGTCCTCGTTGCGATAGACCATGACGTCGCCCTTGGCACGCCGGGTCTGGATGAAGAAGACGTCCCGGTTCGCCAGCGTCCCGTCCGTGCCGACATCGGCCTGCGCCCAGAAAAGCGAATTCTCGCCCGGATCGACACGTTTTTCGTAGGTGTCCGTGATCCGCACGATATCGACCTGCGGCAAGGTGTAGTGAAAGAAGGCCGCCACCAGCACCCAGATGGTGATCCAGAAAATCCACTTGATAATCGCCATGTTGGCCCCTCTCAGGAAAAATTGGTCAGATAGATGATCGCGCCGACCACCACGACGGGCACGATGTAGACGCCAAGGATCAGCTTGCGCCGGATGGAGCCGTCATAGCGTTCAAGACCGCGCTGCACAAACGTCTCACGGTCCACCAACTGCTTGCCGTCGTACCATTTCTTGCGCAGCTTGGCGCGCCGAACGCTCCGCGAATAGTACGAGAGACACACGTAGATCACCGTGAGGACGACGAAGCCGAAGACCACGAGACGCGCCAGTGCAAACATCTATCTCTCCCTCACCGCGCCCCAGGGACCGACGCGGGCGATCAGGTCGGACACCGGGTCGGGTTTTCTGGGGGCCGGCGGCTCCATCGGGGCGTCGTGCCCGAACAGCGCCGCCCGCGCGCCCGCCTTGTCCACCTGATACTCGGCCACAAGGAAATCGGCAACATAGGCCTTCTTCGCCTCCGGCCAGCGCGCATAGGTCTTGTAGAACAGTTCCTTGTGGCAGATGAACATCTGCCGCGCGTCCTTGGGGGCCAGTTCGGCCAGCAGCATGTTCACCAGTTCCGCATCCTTGGTATCGCTCGCGCGGAGGGTATAGAAATAGGCCGGATGGTCCGAGGTGATGCGCGGCCAGTTGCCGCCGTTCTCGGCCCAGTTCACCAGCGCGCCCAGCGCGTGAAACTCTTCGGGCAGCTTGCCCGCATGCTCCCGTGCCAGACGCCGCATGTCAGCGCGGGTGGCGCCGGTCAGGTCGCCGCCCTCGTCCGCCACCGCGTCGATCAGGATGAAATCCATCTTCTGCCGCAGGATCGCGGCCGAGTTGATGCCCCGCGCCTCGACAATCGTTTCCGTCAAGCCGTTGTATTCGAAAAACTTGGCAAGCTGGTTCCGGTCGTCGGCGTCAAAGACATATTTGATCGGCAGATCGCCCAGATGATCCTTGCCAGAGGGTGCCACGACCGCCGGATGATCCAGATCCTGAAACAGGTAAAGCCCGCCGAAATGCGCCGTCCAGAAGTTCCGCTGGTCAAATGACATCTGGCGCAGCTTGACCGGGTTGCGCACCACATCCCCGGTCTTGCCCGCCAGTTCGATCATCTGCGCGATCAGCACATCGTCGTACCAGCCGTCTTTCTCGGTCCTGAACCGCTCGACCATCTGCCCCAGCTTTTCCGCGTCGCGCACGGTGCCCGCGGTGGTATCCGCCTCCACCTTCACGCGTCTGAGGTCGAAAAGCCGCCGTGGCTCCGACACGTCGAAGACGGAGTTCACCAACTCCCCCGCCACCGCGTCGCGGGCGGTGAGGGCAAAGAGCTGCGCCTCGTTCTCGGCAATGAACTGCTGGAGAATGCCGCGCGAGGTGGAGAATTTCGCATTCAACAAGGGCGCTGTCCGCTGTTCCATGCTCAGCAGGATGAACTGCCGGTTCACGCCCGCATGGTTGAGATAGAGGTGATCGCCCAGCTCGTCGCCCACTTCGGGGGAATAGCCGGAGATGTCGATGTGGAAATCAGTTTCTGTGGTGCGCTTGCCGGTCAGATGCTGCAGCGCACGGTTGTAACGGTCGACCAGCGCGGGCGAATCCACGTGGAAGAGGTTGCCGAACATGAGGCCGCGTTTGATCAGGCGCTGCATGGGGCGGTCTTTCGAAGGAACAACGGTGCCGTGGGTGGGCTCGTATCAGCAACCAACACTGGATCCACCCATTTCCAAGTTTCTCTCGCAAATCTATCTGGAACTTGGCCATCCAGAACCCTCTTGAAAACGGCGAGATGGAACTTTCGCACCCAAGCGTTTGCTTTGAAGTTCCATTCCATCCAGTCATCCAGTGCTTTAGCTTTTTCCTCTTTGCTCGAAAGGTTTGCCCCATGCCTATTAAGACGGGCAATGAACATCAGTTCTTCGCCCATCGGATAGTAAGAATTTCCATCAAGCTCGTGCAGATAGAGATTACAATCCGCATGATCAGCCAAATACGGAAGATTCTTTTTTGCTGCCTTGAAAGAGAAGTGGTTAGTTGCTTCGTGACGGACGTTCCGAACCAAAGCGTATCCATCATCGGCACGTAGTTGAACAAGTTCCCTTTCAGCTTCGTCTACTAAGTTACGAACGACTGCATCTAGGCCTTTCTTATTCACAAGCTGTTCAATACAATCAAAAAACTCAAAGATCTTTGCCGACCAAACCCTTAAGATCGAATTTCTCTGAATAAGAATTGTTGCATCTAGCCAAGGTTCGGAGACTACGCTGTGCGACAATCCAATATAGACACGTTGAAGAGCGTTCAATTCGGACGCGGCGTAGTTTACAAGCCCAAATAGAGCTTGCTGATCTTCCGACAGCATTCGAATTTCCTTAACGGACAGACGATAGGGAAAGACCTTCACCAAAGCGCGGTTTTCGGAGCTTGTCACGCCTTCCCCCCCAAATACCGCTTCTTCGCCTCTTCCATCCGCCCCATCTCGCGCACGGCGTTCTCGATCGCCACCTCGTCCGACTTGTCGGCATATCGGAATTCGCTGTCGGCGTAGCGGTTGATCTCCTGCACAACCATCTCCACCGTGATCGGCTGGCGCATGTCCTCGATCATCGCTTTCTTCTCGTCGTATCCCTTGAACAGGAACAGGTCCGGGTTCTCCATCCATTCGTCGGGCAATTCAAAATCCATCGCCCGCACCTTGACCGCATCGGTGATGTTCTTGATCGCGCGGCCGGTAAACCGGTTGTCGGCCTGTTGGATGCCCTTGAGGTAGGTGCCCAGCTTGTTGATCGTGTCCAGTTCCCCGACCTCGGCCCGCACCGCTTCGTAGACCTTGAGCAATCCAGCTTCGTGGGGCTTCGAATGGCTCTCGAAGGACGCCGCCACCGCCTTCTTGATCGCCTGCGCCTCGAACACATTGTGATCGCCCAGCGGGATGTCGTGGTTCTTGCCCATCAGCAGATACAGGATATCGACGTAGTCCTCCCGCGTCTGCGGGCCGTCCACCAGGAACCGCGCCCCGGCGCGCTGGCGCAGGGCATCGTCCACGTTCTCGGGATAGTTGGAAAACATGCCAAAGGTGCAGTTGCCGCGCACCACCGTGTTCGCCCCCGCGAAACTTTCCATCAGCACCGCCGTGATCTCCAGCTGGCCCGCGCTCGACTGCCGGTCGCCGCGCTTGCCCGCGAGCTGGTCGATGTCGTCGATGGTGCCGAAGCCGATCACCGAAGGGTCGATGATGGTATTGATGAAAGCCTTGGCATTCTGTCCCGACTTGCCCTGATAGCTGTCGATGTTGTCGGTGCTCAGGTTCTGATAGCGGAACGGATAGCCCGCGTTGCCGCAATATTCGCTGATCAGCCCCGCCATCATCTGGATCAGGGTCGTCTTGCCCGTCCCCGGCGCACCGTCCCCCATGAAGGTAAAGATGAAGCCGCCCAGTTCCGCAAAGGGGTTAAGCCGCCGGTCGAAGTCGTAGGCCATCAGCATCTTGGCCAGCTTCATCGCCTGGTACTTGGCGATGTGGTTGCCCACGACCTCGTTCGGCTTCTTGAAGGTCATCGTCAGCTTGGTGGATTTGGCCTTGGACGCGGGGCTGAACCCGGCAACGGTGAAATCATCCGCCTCGACCCGCCATGACGCGCCCCTGAACCCCTCTAGGCGCGGGGCGGTCTGGCCGCGCAGGGCGACCTTTTCCATCAGCGCCTCGGCAAAGGCGCTGACCGTGGCCACCAGCCGCGCGTCGTCCTGCGCATGCGCCGCGATGTCCTGATCCAGTTCCCACAGCGCGCCATGCAGGGCGGTCTGGCCGTTGTCTGTCAGCACCTCATCCACATCGCCGACCTCGACCGTCGTTTCGGACAGATGCGACGACAGCAGATAGGCGGTGGCATTGCCGAAGACATAAAGCGTCACCAGCGCCTCCGCCGCCAGCAGTTCGGAAAACTCGGACTTGCGGGCGGCAGGCAGAGACCCTTCGAGGTTCGCGCGTTTCAGATCGCCCAGGCCGGATTGTTCGGCCACGTTCTCGGCCACTGCCAGCGCGGTGGCGATGGCACGCCGCAGGGCATGCATGACGGTGGCCTGCAGGGGCGAGACCAGCGTGTCCCCATCATCCGCGCCCTCGATCCGCGCCAGAAGCTGCACCGCACCGCTGGGTGTGGTCCGGCGCGCGGCCAGACCCGGCGTGGTGCTGCGGAACCGCCGCCGCGTGCCGATCCCCGGCGACCGCTCTGACCCGGGCGCTTCATCCGTGGCCTTGCCGATGCGCGGCGCATGGTCGAACCCCTCCAGCAGCGAGAGCGCCACGCTCACGTGCTTTGCAATATCCTCTTCCCGAAGCTCCATCGCGTCAGATGTCTGGCTCATGTCTCAAACTCGTCTTCATTGTTCAATAAATACACTCTTGCGGCACGACGCCGCTAATATCGAAGAACACGTCCGTTAGGGCTGACCACGTATTTCCGCACCGAGGCAAAGCCGGGGGGACGTTTCTCTTCCAGCACCTGATAGGGACGCTGGGGCAGGATGATGCTGCGTTCCATTCGCGTGGCGCCCAGCTCCGGACCCTGCACACCGAAGGGATCGAGCGCGAAAACCTCCCGCTCGACCGTGGAGAACCAACCGGATTTCTCTTCGATCACCCGGTCGCTGACCAGTTCTTCCTCGGTCCAGACCAGCGCCCAGTCCTGGCCGGCGGGCGCGTTCGCCTCCGCCAGCACCTCCCGCAGGGGGCCGGCCTGGCGGGTGTAGGCGTGGCTGTACATCGGCCCCAGATGGAACCGGCGCAGCCGCTTGGGGTGCAGGTCGTCGAAATCCTGATCGAAGCCCCGCGCGATGGTCAGCAGCTTCAGCCCGCCAAGTGCCTGCGCGCTCAGGTGCGCCTGCACCTCGGGCCATCGGCGTTCGTCCTTGGGCAGACCGACGCGACCCGAATCCTCGAGTTCCATCAGGTAGATGACCGGCAGGTTTACCTCCGTGTCGTACGAAGCCCAGTGCAGCCGGAACCGCCGCCGCCCCTCGCTGACATTGCCCATCCATGCCGCCTGCGGATCGTTCTGCACCCAGAAAAGGTCGCCCCGCGCGAGTTCGGCGTAATAGAGCCGCTGCGACAGGGCGAATTGCAGCTTGGTCGGAATTTCCCGGTCGCCAAGGATGGTCTGGACCATCTCGTCCTTCAGGCGCGCCTCCGAGGGCATGTTCTGCAGGCGGGTGGCCGCCTGCTGCGCGTCGTTGGCCATGGTCATGATCTCTGCCGCCACCGGAAAGCCGCTGTCGCGGTTGTCCATGGTCAACGAGCCGAAGAACCGCCCCGTCTCACGCCCGACCAGCAGGTACTTGTAACCGAGCGCGCGGAAACTGTGCGTCAGCTTGGCGGCATAGCGGGTAAGGATGGCGATCTCTTCGTTGTTCAACGCGCCTTCCGCCTGCATCACGCCCGCCACGTGCAGCATGTGCTGCATGATCCGCTCGAACTTGGCGAAGTAGCGGCGGCTGGCGAAAGTGTCGGTGATGCCGACGTGGTCGAGGGTTGGGTCAGTCATCCTTGCTTTTCAATCCGTCGATGACCCGCTTGCGCATCACGGCTTGTTTTACGTCCCACCGATCCGTGGCCTTGAACATCAAATACCATTTAAAGGCGAAGGCAAGAAAGCTGCCAACGACCAGCACGGCAACCAACAGCCATCGCGGTATGGAAATCAGCGGACTGACCAACAAAAGCAGAGCCGTCAGCGCAAGCAGTCCCAGCGGCCAGAGCGGAACCTCGGACTTCGGTCTACCCGCCATACTGATTGCTGTCGTGCTTCTCGATGATCTTGGCAAATCGTCGCGCGAAACGCTCATCCGCCTTGGCCTTGGCCTCCAGCACCTCGCGGGCAAAGACCATGTGATCCTCGTGCTTCTCCATCATCTCTGCCATGCGCGCGTTGGTGGCGGCCCCGATCCCGGCCATGGCCGATTGCGCCTCCTGATCCGTCTTCACGCCGATCTCGTTGATCCGGTGCGCGACGTCCTGTTGCTGCGCGGTTTTCAGTGACTTGGTCAGCGCGTCATAGAGCACCACGCGCTGCTTTGTATCGGTCTGAAGCTTGTTGATGAGCACCATCTGCGTCGCCGCCTGGTTCTGCAACGAGTCGATCCAGGTCTTGCCCTTCTCGATGTAGCGCTCAAGCGTCTGGGACTTGGCCAGCTTGACCTGTTCCTCCTGTACAAGCGCGTTGTACTTCGCATTCGCCTCGGCCAGTTCGGTTTCCAGCTTGGTGCGCTTGGCCGCGTCCGCCTCCGACGCGATCGCATTCTCCAGCTTGATGATATCGGTGTCCATGCGCCCGATGTCGGCCCGGATCGTTTCCAGTTCTCCGACCGTCAGCTCGCGTTCGTCCAGGGTCTCGGTCAGGTTGCTCTCCACCTTGACCTTCTGTTCCTCCAGCATCGCCAACTGCCCCTCGAGCAGTTTGACGATCACGTCGGATTTGCTGATCAGATCCTGAAGCTTGTCATCGATGGAAGCGGCGCGAACCCGTTCCTGCCGCATGCTTTCGGCCTTGGCACGGGAAAAAATGCCAATGAACGTCTCCATGCCGGTCTTGCTGCGCATCTCGTCGAAGTCCCGGCTGAACCCGGCGGTCACATCGTCCAGACCCATGATCAGTTCCGCGATATTCGCGTTCATCACGTCGGTATGTGCGTGAACATCTTCAAGCGACGCGTTTTCGATGTCGATCATCGCGTCGTCGCCGGCCTTGAGCTTGGCGCGGGCGGTTTCGATCCTGCTGGTCAGCTCGGCAATCTTCGACTGGGCCTGCGCGACCTGCGACTGGGATTCCTTGACCTGTGCCTCCAAGTTCGGCATCGAAAACTCCATTCTCCAATTGGTTAATAGTAAATACTGGAAATGTTATGGCGACATACATCGCCTGTCACCGGCAATTTCCCGGAGTTTGGCAAAAGCCCCGGCCCTTGAAAAGAGCGGAGTGGATCAGTTCAGGGGCCAGCGCAGCGTCACGACGTGACCTTTGTCGCCCACCTCGGCTTTCAGCTCGCCCCCCAGCTGCTGGGCGGCCGCCTGCATGATCCGCATGCCAAGGCCCGTTCCGACGATCGTCTGCACACCGCCGGTCTGCGTATCGGTCGCGCCCCCGTCGTCCGCACAGGTCAGGACGTAATCGTCGCCATCGACCTTGCCAACGATGTCGAAAGCCCCCTTGTCGCGTCCTTCGAAAGCGTATTTCGACGCGTTGGCGATAGCTTCGTTCACGACCATGCCGACCGAGGAAGCGGCACGGGATTCCAGCTTGCACGGGGCCACTTCGTGGCGGACGATGATACCTTCGGGCATCTGCCCCGACGCGGTTTGCACCACCCGGTTGAGGAAGGTCGAAAGGTTCACCATGGCGCCCGCATCCGACAGGTACAGCGCCTCGTGCAGGTTGCTGACCATTGCGAGCCGCCCCTGCACCGCCTCCAGCGCTTCGCGAGCCTCATCGGTTTTCACCGACCGGGTCTGGATGCGGATCAACGCCTCCAGCGATTGCAGCGAATTCTTGACCCTGTGGTCGACTTCACGGCGCAGCATTTCGGCGGCGCCCAGCGCCTCGCGCAGCTCAAGATGGCGCATCACCTGGTTGGCAAGGATCTTGAGCGTCTTTCGCTGCATGTCGTTCAGCGTGCGCGGCTTTCGATCCAGCACGCAAAGCGTCCCCACCGCCACGCCCTCTTCGTTCTTGAGCAGCGCGCCGGCATAGAACCTGATGCTCTCGTCCCCGACGACCAATGGATTTTCCGCCGTGCGCGGGTCCTTGGTGGTGTCGTGAACCTCGAGGAAATCACCGGATTGGATCGCGTGGGCGCAGATGCTCATCTGGATCGGTGTTTCGCCGACATCCAAACCCTGAACCGCCTTGAACCACTGGCGCTCCTTCTCGACGAGGGACACCAGCGCGATAGGCGTCTCGCAGATCGCACCCGCCAGCCGCGCGATATCGTCGAAGCCCTCTTCCGGCGCCGTATCGAGGATGTTGTATCCACGCAGCAGGGCCAGGCGGATTTCCTCGTCGTCGATCAGCTTGTCTGACATTCAGGCACTTTCGTTTACGCGCGACCCCGATGCGATCTTGCCCGGAAATCAATTCTGCAACGGTATTATGGAACAGACAGGTCGGGTCAAGGCCGATGATCCGTTGACCCCCGGTCAGGCAAACTTCCCCGCATCGGCTCCACCCCGGCGGCCCGGACGGTGGCGCCCAGGACCAGCAAAAACAGAACCCCGGACACGGCGTACCACGTGAGACTGGCCTGAATATCGGCGTATCGCATTTCACCCGGACCGGATGTCTGTGCGGAGGCGACCAGGAGCGTCGCGGCAAAGAGCAGGCGGCCTGCAAAGCTCTGCAAGGACAGGAAGGTCGCGCGTCCGCCATCGTCAAGCAGGGGTTGCATCCGCGCGACGATGAAGGGCCGCGAAAAGGAATCCGGCACCATCCGGAGAAACAGGAACACGATGGCCACCACGCTGTTGGTGATGGCCAGAACCGCGATCAGCCCGATCTGCATGGCGAAGGCGAGCATCAGCATCGCGGGCAACCCCATGCGCCTGCGCAAGACCACCGCCATCACGGTCGCACCGACCGAGACCAGCATCATCAGTGCCGAGACGCCACCGCTGACCAGGGCGGCATCGGCCCGCCAGCCGATCCGGCCAAGCGCCTCGGCGATGAACGGCTGTCCGAAGACGAACGGCACATGGCTGAAGCCGTACATCAGCACCGAAAGCCCGAAGAGCCAGGCCAGCACGGGCCGGCGGATCGCAGACCGGACGAAGCGTCCTTGAGCCGCGATCCCCTGCCCGGTTTCCGAAACCTCGTGCGGCGGCTCCTCGAACCGGGAAGCGATCACAAGCGCGGCGACCATGGCGACCGCGGCGGCTGCGAAGGCCAGAGGGTAACTGACAAGCCCCATCGCACCGCCGGTAAACGCCGACAGGGCCAAAGCGACTAGGGTGTACCGCCAGCCGCGGGTTTCCTGCCGCTCGATCTCGCTCTCCCGGCCTGCGGCGCGCAGGGATTCGTACAGGAGAGCGTTCTCCGTCCCGGAGGCGAAGGACGCCGCCGCACCCAGGCAGACCTGTCCGAGAGCAAAGATCACGAAACCGTTTCCCGCCGCGATCAGCCCCGCGCCCGCAGCCCCCATGACCGAGGCCGCCTGAAGTGTCCTGCGACGGCCAAGGCGGTCCGAGAGGTAACCAGACGGCACCTCAAGCAGGGTCGTGGCCACGTCGTAGACCGCGTAAAGGGCCAGGGCCTGAGCCGCCGACAGTTCCGCCTGGAAATAAAGGAACCAGATCGCCTGCCAGAACAGAAGGTTCTGGCAGAACTTGAACCAGGGATAGAGCGCGACATTGCGCCCCATCGGGCTGGCGCGCGCTACGTTCACCCGCCCAGAAGCGCCCGCACCATGTCGCTTTCCGGGTCCGCCAGCGCATCGATGACGTCGAAGTGATGCTTGCCCTCGACGACCGTCTGCCGTGCCCCCCAGACGCGGGACAGATGCTCCGACTGTTCCAGAAACGCCGGCCGCTCCTCGGCGCCGACCCAGACGGTCACGTTCACGCCGTGCGGCGGGCTCATGTTGACGGGGCTTTCCGATTGGGCTTCCGCCGTGTCGATGCGCAGGATGTCGTTCATCGACGTCTGCATCAGCGGTGCGAGGTTCGCTACGGCCGAGATCGGAACGATGTTCCGGATCCGGTCGCGCACCTCGGCCGGCAGCACCAGCGGATCCATCATCCGGCACACGAGGTGCCCCCCGGCCGAATGCCCGGCAAGCGAGATCGGGCCGAAGGTGCGGCGGGAAATCTCGGTCACCGCGGCGGCGATCTGGGTGGTGATGTCGCTGATCCGCACGTCCGGACACAGATCGTAGGAGGGCATCGCCACCGCCCAGCCCCGCGCGAGAGGCCCTGCCGCCAGATGCGACCAGTAGCTGCGATCCAGCGCCTTCCAGTAGCCGCCGTGCACGAAGATGACGGTCCCGCGCGCCACGCCTTCCGGCTGGAAGAAGTCGAATGCCTGCCGGTCCGACGGTCCATAGGACACGCCCGTCTGCGCCCGCGCACCCAGATCCCGGCGAAACGCGGCAGCCGCCTTTTCCCAGGTCGGCGGAAAGGTCTCGGCGCCCTCGATGTGGCCGGAATTGTCGTAGGCGTCGTCAAACTGCGTCATATATGGTCCTTTGGGTAGCGGCCCGAAACAAACGGGAACTGGACAATCATAGCCAATGTTGCTTTGGGTGCCACAGACAAAAGCGGAGACGAGATACATGACCGACGACAAGACCGATCTGAAATCCATGCTCAAGGATCCCTCCCTGCTGGAAACCCGTGCCTACATCGGCGGCAAGTGGGTCGATGGCGACGATGGCACCTTCGACGTGACCAATCCCGCCCGCGGCGACGTGATCGCGAAGATCGCGAACCTCAGCCGCGCCCAGATCGCCGGCGCCATCGCGCAGGCCGAGAAGGCGCAGAAGGAATGGGCCGCCTGGACCGGCAAGGAGCGCGCGGCAGTCCTGCGCAAGTGGTTCGACCTGATGATGGAAAATCAGGACGACCTCGGCACGATCCTGACGGCCGAACAGGGCAAGCCGCTGGCCGAGGCCAAAGGCGAAATCGCCTACGGCGCCTCGTTCATCGAATTCTTCGGCGAGGAAGCCAAGCGCATCTACGGCGAGACGATCCCCGGCCACCAGCGCGACAAGCGCATCACCGTCATCAAGCAGCCGATCGGCGTCGCCGCCTCGATCACGCCCTGGAACTTCCCCAACGCGATGATTACCCGCAAGGCCGCGCCGGCACTGGCCGCAGGATGCGCCTTCGTGGCGCGCCCCGCCACGGAAACGCCGCTCAGCGCCATCGTCATGGGCGTGCTGGCCGAACGTGCCGGCATTCCGGCTGGCGTGTTCAACGTGGTGCCGACGTCCTCCTCCTCCGAGGCAGGCAAGGAATTCTGCGAGAACCCCGCGGTCCGCAAGCTGACCTTCACCGGCTCCACCGAAGTGGGGCGGATCCTGCTGCGCCAGGCGGCGGACCAGGTGATGAAATGTTCCATGGAACTCGGCGGCAACGCACCCTTCATCGTCTTCGACGACGCGGACCTCGACGCGGCGGTCGAAGGCGCGATCATGTGCAAGTTCCGCAACAACGGCCAGACCTGCGTCTGCGCCAACCGCATCTACGTGCAATCCGGCGTCTACGATGCCTTCGCCGAGAAACTGAAGGCGCGCGTCAGCAAGATGAAGGTCGGAGACGGCTTCGGTGAAGGCGTGGAACTCGGCCCGCTGATCAACGGCGATGCCAGCGAAAAGGTCAAGGAACACGTGGAAGACGCGGTCTCGAAAGGGGCCGAGATCATCCTGGGCTCCAAGGAAGAGAAGATGGAAGGCAATTTCCTCGCCCCCACCATCATCACCGGCGTCACCCAGGACATGAAGGTGTCCAAGGAGGAAACCTTCGGTCCGCTTGCCCCGCTGTTCAAATTCGACGATGTCGACGACGTGATCGAAATGGCGAACGACACCATCTTCGGCCTTGCCTCCTACTTCTACGCCAAGGATCTGAGCCGGGTCTACAAGGTGGCCGAGGCGCTGGAATACGGCATCGTCGGGGTCAACACCGGGATCATCTCGACCGAGGTCGCGCCCTTTGGCGGCGTGAAGCAATCGGGTCTCGGCCGTGAAGGCAGCCATCACGGCATCGAGGACTACCTCGAGATGAAATACATCTGCATGTCCGTCTGACCCACCGCCCGCAAAGGGCGCAACACATCCCCTCTCCCCCGCGGGGGAGAGGGTTAGGGTGAGGGGGCGGTCCCGGCCTGTGCCAGGGCGACCGCCGGGTCGATCCGCCTCATCTCCGCCTCGAACCGCTCCCATGTGATCGACGCACGGTTTCCCGCGTGACCGTGATAATGCGACCGGCCCGATGCATTGGGCAAACCGGCCCAGATCTTCGCCAGGTTGTTCATGAAGTCGACGCGGCCCAACTCCCCTTCTCGAAACGACTGCAATCCCGCCTCGGCCAGCAGGACGTCCGCCAGCCTGTCCTGCAGCCCGGCGGAGAATCGCGCCCGAGGTGCGACACCCAGCTTGCCCGCAACACGGCGCAGGGTGGCCGGGATGAACTGGTATCGCCCGATGGCGTGGGGTTGTCCCGGCGTTTCCTCGATCCACTGGTAGATTTCGGCCAGGCTCATCTGTGTCGGCCGCCGGGGAGGTCTGATCCGCGCGCCGTGCTGGACCGCGTCGTACCCGTCACGGCGCGATTCCGCCTCCTCGATCAGCGCCCTGATGATTTGAACGTCGGACCCAGCCGTCATCGGCGCGGCCCGCGGCTTGCCCGGCGGTGCCACGGGCGGCTGTGCGAACAATCCCCGGGGCGCGCGGCCTGCGAACAGGCTGGAACCGCCATCGGTATGGTCCGGCGCGCGCACCGAAATGAGACCGGCCGCCGCACCCCCCCATATTCCCGGCACGAACAACGAGCTGCTCTCCGCCAGGCCCGCGGTCGCCAGAGGCAGGCCGCTCAACGCGGCAAGGAGGACGGGAACGGTCAGGCGCATTTCGGCTCCGGCAAGAAAAGACCGGTACCCTGCCATCCTCCGCCTAAGATTCCGTAACCCGTTCCCTTCAGCTCACCGGAATTCAAGCCCCTTGGGGCCCCTCCGGTCCGGCCTTGCCAGCAAAGCGCCGCCGAAGCACCCCGATCTGGGCAGAACGACGCCGAGTGCTTGGCAGGGTCGAAACATCGTGCCCATGTCGGTGTTGGGCACCACGACCGGCAGCACTTCTGCCAGTTCAAAGCCAACGCGACTGAAAGGAAAAACGATGACCTTCTCGAAAACCACACGTACCCTTGTCGGCTCCACGGCGCTTGCCGCCGCATTCGCCATGCCGCTCATGGCGCAAGAGGCGCCGGAGACGTCACCGGAACCCGAAACGCCGGTCACGCAGGCCGCGCCGGACGCTCCGGCAGAGGACATGGCGTCGGCGGAAGCCATCGAAAACGGTACGGCTGTCGCCGTCACGTCGGACGATGCCGTCATCGGGCAGATCCAGACGATGACAACCCTCGAAGACGGGACCAACCGCTATGAGATCGCACTGGCCGACGCATACGAGGTCGAGGGCGGACGGGTCGCGATCCAGAGCCCGGACCGGCTGAACGCGGAAGGTGAACTGGAATTGCAGGTCACGGAACAGGAATTCGCCGCCGCAGTCCGGCAACAGCTGGGCGGCGGCACTGGGATGGGCACCGAGACGCAGACAAACTGATTCCCCCGGTTTGACCCCAAGACTGCCTCGGCTGTCCGGGGCCGGTCCCTACCTCGGGACCGGCCCCTTTTTTATTGAATGGATCGCCGCCCACAAAAAAACCCGGAGCATTGCTGCTCCGGGCACGGTCTGTCTTGGGGGGAGGTTCAGACCGCTCGCCGTTCAACTGGCAGACCGGTTCGAACCGGCCCGCTTCAGTTGACGGATTTCGCGTCGACGACGTCCTTTTCGATCGCCTTGGTGTCGGATGCGATCTGGATCTGGCGCGGCTTCAGCGCCTCGGGAACCTGCCGCTCAAGCTCGATGTGCAGCATGCCGTTGGAGTGCGCGGCGCCCGTAACATGGACATGGTCGGCAAGGTGGAAGCGGCGTTCGAAAGCGCGCGTGGCGATGCCGCGGTGCAGATAGGTCTTGCCTTCGTCTTCGTCCGCCTTGCGGGCCGAGACGATCAGCGCCTTCTCGCGCACCTCGACGCTCAGGTCATCGTTCGAGAAGCCTGCGACGGCGATCGAAATGCGATAGCTGTCATCGTCAAGTTTCTCGATGTTGTACGGGGGATAGCTGGGAGTGGACCCATCATTGCTCAGAACCCGGTCCATCATGTTGGCGATCTGGTCGAAACCGACGCTGGAACGGTAGAGCGGTGCAAAATCGAAAGTACGCATGTGTCATCCTCATCTTAGAGCGATTAACGTTTCGGGCTTTCCATCATCGGACAAACCCGTTGTTGAGTGCCGGAACCCTGACTAGGCGTCCCGGTGCTGCAGATGTGGGAATGGGCCGGTGGGGTTTCAAGACCCCTGATCGTTGTTCAGGGGCGCACGAATTTCGCGCCCGTGCCGGTGCTGCGCTCACCGGCCATCAGGCTCTTGCTGCCGCCGTCGCTTGAAGAAAAGACCCCCTTTCCGGCAACCAGTTCGGCCTGCAACAACGCCAGCGGGGTTGACAGGGAGGTGCCAAGCGACACGGTCTCGCCGTCCACTTCCGCCTTTGCAGATACCACCGAAACCACGTGCGCCTCACCGTTCTCGAGCGAGAAGATCGGTGCGCCGCTCGATCCGAAATCGACCGAACAGGAAGTGACCAGCACCCCTTCCTGCTGCGCGATCACCTTGCAGACTTCCTGCAGCGACGGCGCTTCGGACCTGTCCTTGGCATAGCTGACGACGCCGACTGAATCGCCGGGGCGCGGGCGGGCGGCGGTCCCGAAAGGCTTGATGGTCGTATTGTTGATCGGACGCTGCAGTTCCAGCAGGGCAAGATCGTTGCGGACACGCTCCGACGACACCAGGCCGTCATAGACGTAGTCAGGGTGCACGACGGCCCGGCGGACGTCCCGGTAGGCACCGGCGCGCCCGTTCCGCCATCCGGCGAGAAAACGCACCTTGCCGTGGTCCACCTGCTGTTTCGTATCCCGGTCGAAAAGGCAGTGAGCCGCCGTCAGCACCAGCCGAGGCGCGATGAGGGTGCCCGTGCAGAACCCCGCGCCCGCAATATCAAGCCGGCCGACTGCTTCCCAGGCGGCGGCGTCATCGCCCGAATCCAGACGCTTCAGACGGGCATCCTGCGCAAAAGCCGAAGAGCAGGTGACGAGCACCATCAAAGTCATTGCCATCCAACGCCGCACGAAAAACTCCCGGATTTGAGCAGTGCCGCCTCACTATCGACAACTTGCGGCAAAAATGGGGCAGCGCGCCTAGCGAAGCCGGGGGATTTCCGTCACGTCAGGCAGGTTCTCGCGCAGCGCCGGGGGCTTGGGGCCGCCCCACGCCCAGTCGAGCAATTCGACCGTATGAACGACGGGTACCGATGCGGCGGAGCCGATCTGCATCATGCAGCCGATGTTCCCCGCCGCAATCACATCCGGCGCCCGTGCCTCCAGCGTGCGGACCTTGCGATCCTTCAGCTTTTTCGAGATTTCCGGCTGCATCAGGTTGTACGTGCCCGCCGATCCGCAGCAAAGGTGAGCGTCCGCGGGTTCGACCACGGTAAACCCCGCCGCCTTGAGGAGATCCTTCGGGTAGGTCTTGACCTGCTGACCATGCTGAAGGGAACAGGCAGCATGGTAGGCAACCGTCATACCGGCAGCTGGATGGGTCGGGTCGCGCCGACGCGCGTCGGTTCCCGCGATCCTGTCCTTCGCCGGCCGGTCAGCCGCATCCCCGCCGTCGCTGCCGGACAGGTCCACCAGCACCTCAGAGATGTCCATGGCGATGGCGGCCACACGCGCGGCGTCCTCTGCCAGCGGGTCGTTCCGGAACATGTGGCCGTAATCCTTGACGGTCGTGCCACAACCGGACGTGTTGATCACGATGGCGTCCAGACCGTCCCCGTCCATTTCGGAAATCCAGGCACGGATGTTGGCGGCGGCGGCCCGGTGGCTTTCACCGGTCTTTCCCATGTGGTGCGTGAGCGCGCCGCAACACCCCGCCCCCGCGGCCACGACAACCTCGCACCCCAACCGCGTCAACAGGCGGATGGTGGCATCGTTGATGTCGGTGTTCAGCGCCTTTTGCGCGCACCCTGTCATCAGCGCGACCCGCTTGCGCGGACTGCCACTGGCCGGGAACGACTGCGGGTCGTCATTGCGGCTGACGGGCGGAATTGTCTTTGGTGCCATTTCCAGCATCGCGCGCAACCGGGCATCCGGCATCAGCCGGGCGAAGGGCCGGCCGATCTTTGCGCCCAGCAAGGCAAGCCGGAACCGCATCGGATAGGGCAGTATCCGCGCGAGAACCCAGCGCAACACACGGTCCCCCATCGGTCGCCTGTACCTCTGTTCGATGTAGCTGCGGGCGTGATCGACGAGGTGCATGTAGTGCACGCCGGAAGGGCAGGTCGTCATGCAGGCGAGGCAGGACAGGCAGCGGTCGATGTGCTTGACCGTCTTTTCATCCGGCACACGCTCGTTTTCCAGCATGTCCTTGATGAGGTAGATGCGCCCCCGCGGGCTGTCGAGCTCGTCGCCCAGCACCTGGTAGGTCGGGCAAGTGGCCGTGCAGAACCCGCAATGGACGCAGGCGCGCAGGATCTCGTTGCTGCGCGCGATCTCCGGGTCTTCAAGCTGGCCGGGGGTAAAGGTGGTCTGCATGACTGTTCCGTTCCGATTTCTTGCCGCAGGTTCAACCGGCCATCATCTGCGCCGAGACGAGGCCGAACCATGGCACCGTCGTTGTCGCGGCACCCAGCACCGCGGACCAGCGGCGCATCGCCGGCCCGCGATCGACCCGACGCACGGCCAAGGTGGCCAACGCCAGCACACCGATCCAGGAGAGCCAAAGCGCCAGCAGGCAGAACAGGCTTTGCAGGCCGGACGAACCGGCAAGGCCGAACCTCAGCCCGAATCCGAAAAGCGCGCAGACCAATGCAAAGACCGCAACCGACTGCATTGCGCCGCGTGACGGCGCGGGCCGGGTCAATGCCCGGAATACCAGCGGCCCACCGACGAAGAGAAGCAGGAATGTACCGACGAGCCAGGTCATGATGCCGCCCTTTCACCGGGCCCGAAAATGTTCTTCGGGTCGAACTTTGCCCGCAGTCCCGCCGCGAGGCGTGCGACACCGGGCTTCTCGGGCTGGAAACGCCCCAGCCGCAGCTTGGTGATCTCATCCGCCCGGATCAGGGTGGCATGACCGTCGAAGGCACCCAGCCTCGCGCGCAGATCATCGCCCGGCCGGGTGAGGATCCAGATCAGCCCCCCGGACCAATCGAAATAATGCGATTCCGCCCCGCTGCGTTCAGCCACCTCCGGCCCCTCGGAAGGTTTGCAGGATACTCTCCAGACGTCGCCCGGCAGACCCTGAAACGGGCGCACATCCCGCAGATTGGCCCATGTCCTCGCCGAGTCCGGGGCTTCCAGCAGCCGAGTGTCCGGATGCGCCAGCATGTCGCGCAGCCTTTCAAGGCGGTACTTGACCGACGCTTCAAAGCCCTCCAGCCGCAGAAAGGTCTGGCTGCTGGCAGGGTAATGCGCCGCGCCCGTCACCTCGAAGGGGCTTCCCATTGCCCGGCACAATGCGGCGACGGCGGCGGTGTCCTCCAGTCCGTCCAGCACCAGCGTCGCTTCCGTTTCCGGGCGGGGCAGCACCTTCAGCGAGACTTCCGTCAGCACGCCGAGCCTGCCGAAGGAGCCCGCCATCAGCTTTACCAGGTCGTAGCCGGTCACGTTCTTCATCACCCGGCCACCGTTCTTGATCACCGTCCCACGGCCGTCGACGATGCGGACCCCCAGCAGGAAATCCCGTGCCGCACCCACCGCCAACCGGCGCGGACCGCCGACATTCGCGGCAAAGATACCGCCGATCGTCGGCTCACCGGTCGTGCCCAGAAGCGCCCTGTGATCCATCGGTTCAAACGCGAGCCTTTGATTTCGCTCCGCCAGGGTCTGCTCGATGAGCGAGACGGGAGTGCCCGCCTGCGCGACCAGTGTCAGCGCACCGGGCTCGTAGAGGCTGATGCCGGACAATCCGGCGACACTGAGCGGCGTGCCCGCGCCGGCCATGTCACGGGTACCGCCGCCACGGATCGACAGCGGTTCTGTCGCCCCGGCAACGGCAGCGCTCAGTTCCCCCTCGGAGCTGATCTGCATCATCCCTTTCTCCGGTCCGAAAGAGGCGCAATCATTCCGCCGCCAGCCTTGCAGCGCGGCGCGGCCCCGACACGTCCAACGGAAAGACCTTTGCCGGGTTCAGCAGCCAAGCAGGATCGAACACGTCCTTGATGGCCATCTGCGCCTCCAGATCATCCGGCGTGTACTGCACATGCATCAGGTCGCGCTTTTCGATGCCCACTCCGTGCTCGCCCGTCAGGCATCCACCCACTTCCACGCACAACTTGAGAATTTCCGCGCCAAAGGCCTCGCACAGTTCGAGGTCGCCGGGCTTGTTCGCATCGAACAGGATCAGTGGATGCATGTTCCCGTCCCCCGCGTGAAAGACGTTGCCCACCTTCAAACCGTATTCCGCACTCATCTCGCCGATACGCCGCAGGACGTCGGGCAGAGCGGAGACCGGGATCGTCCCGTCAAGACACATGTAATCGTTGATCTGCCCCATGGCGCCGAACGCGGATTTGCGCCCGAGCCAGATCTTGGCGGATTCCTCCGGCGAGGTGCTTTCCCGCAGTTCGACCGGGTTGTGCCGGCGGGCGATTTCCGTGATCAGCGACAACTGGTGGTCGATCTCGGCATCCGATCCTTCGACCTCCACGATCAGCAGTGCCTCGCACATGGGATAACCCGCCTTGGCAAAGGCTTCGGTCGCCTCGATGCAAGGGCGGTCCATGAATTCGATCGCCACGGGCAGCACGCCGGCCTTGATGATGTCGGACACGCAGGCACCCGCCACGGTATTGTCATCGAAACCCATGAGAACCGGGCGCGCGCCCTCGGGCTTGGGGAGGATGCGCAATGTCGCTTCGGTAACGACCCCAAGCTGCCCTTCGGAGCCGCAGATCAGACCCAACAGGTCCACTCCCCCTGCATCGAGGTGGCCGCCGCCGATCTCGATCACCTCACCGTCCATCATCACCAAGGTAACGCCCAGCAGGTTGTTCGTGGTCACGCCGTATTTCAGGCAATGCGCCCCGCCGGAGTTCATCGCGATGTTGCCCGCGATGGCACAGGCCAGCTGGCTCGACGGGTCGGGCGCATAGAAGAAACCGTCCGCCTCGACGGCGCCGGTCACGCTGAGGTTGGTGCGGCCTGTCTGTACGCGGATCAGTCTGTTGACGTAATCGGTTTCGATGACCGCGTTCATCCGGGCGACACCGAGAACCACGCAATCGGCGGTGGGCAGCGCGCCACCTGCAAGCGATGTGCCTGAACCGCGCGGCACGACCGGGACGTCTGCCTCGTGGCAGATGCGCAGCACAGCGGACACTTCGGCCGTGGTGGATGGCAGGACAACCGCCATCGGCGCGCACTTGTAGGCCGTCAGTGCATCGCATTCGTAGGCGCGTGTCTCGTGCGGGTCGTCGATGACCGCATCTTGCGGCAGCACCTCGTGCAGACGCGCGACCACTTCGGCCTTGCGGGCCAGGACCGCAGCATCCGGTGTCGGCATCTCCATCACGTCGCTCCCTTTTGGTAAACTAATATGACCAATTTGTCCCTATGGCAACTCTAATCCGTTGGCTATGAAGATCGCATGAACTGGATCGACCGCCTTTCCCTGTTTGACCCGCTGGATTACGCGGCGGTGGCGACAATCCTGATTCTGTGGCTTCTGCTGGGCTGGCGGATCGAGAACCCGTCGGCGTCACGCCCGTCGGTGTCTGTCCTGATGGCGGACTACCGGCGAAAGTGGATGCGCGAGATGGTCCAGCGTGACCCGCGCATCTTCGATGCACAGACCATGGGCACACTCAGACAGGGTTCTTCCTTTCTCGCCTCCACCTGTGTCATCGCCATCGGCGGTACGCTCGCCCTGATCGGCAATGCGGAACGGCTGGCCAGCGTCGCGCAGGATCTGACGATGGCACGACAGCCCGTTTTCATCTGGGAAATCAAACTGCTTCTCGTCGTCTTCTTTCTGGCGAACGCATTCCTGAAGTTCATCTGGTCGAACCGTCTCTTCGGATACTGTTCCGTCCTGATGGCCGCGGTGCCCAATGACCCGACCGATCCCGAGGCACCGAAACTGGCGCGCAAGGCCGCCGAGATCAATGTCTTCGCGGCGCGCAGCTTCAACCGCGGGCTGCGCTCGGTCTACTTCAGCCTCGCCAGCGTCGCATGGCTGGGCGGGGCGCTGCCGCTGATCGGTGGTGCAATTGTCACACTCCTGGTGATCTGGCGACGGGAATTCGCCTCCCACTCTCGGGGGATACTCTTGGAAAAGTAGTTGTGGTAAATATATGCGCTCCTGTCCTCCCAAGGTGAGTCCCATGCTGAAACGCTCCATTCTTGCCATAGCTCTTGCCGCAACGCCCGTGCTGGCAGACCCCCCTGTCGTGAAAAACGTGAACATGAAGAAGGTCGGCGACAGCTGGGACTTCGACGTGACGATTCGGCACGACGACACCGGCTGGGACGACTATGCCGACGCATGGCGCATCCTTGATGGAGAGGGCAAGGAACTGGGCATGCGCAACCTTGCCCACCCGCACGTGAACGAACAGCCTTTCACGCGGTCCCTGTCAGGGGTGAAGATTCCGGAAGGCGTGACCGAGATCGGTATTCAGGCGCGCGACAACGTCAATGGCTGGTCGCCCGAGATCAAGCGGATCAAGCTCCGCTGATCCTTGCGCGCCTCTTCCCCGTCAAGCGCGGTGATAGGGGCCGCCGGAGAGGATCGAGGCGGCGCGATACAATTGCTCCGACAACATGACCCTGACCAGCATGTGCGGCCAGACCATCTTGCCAAACGACAGCGCATGATCCGACCTGGCGCGCAGATCGGCGGCAATGCCATCCGCGCCGCCGATGATGAATGCGAGATCCCCGGTACCGCCGTCGCGCCACGCGGCAAGCCGCTGCGCAAATTTCGGTGAGGTTTCGACGGTGCCGCGTTCGTCTAGGGCGCAAACGATAGCGCCCTTTGGCAAAGCCTTCTCCAGAAGCGCCGCTTCGGCCACCATGCCCCCGCCCTTGCGATCATCCACTTCGATCATCTGGACCGGTCCCAGTCCGATGCCCCGGCCAGTCCGGTCGAAACGGCTCAGGTAGTCTTCCAAGAGGTCCTTTTCGGACCCGTTGCGCAGGCGCCCGACGGCACAGATGTGTATTCGCATGGGGCCTGCGACCGATTCAGTTCTGTGCGGAGGCCTCGGCGCCAGCCAGCCACATCTTTTCCAGCTGGTAGAAGTCTCGTACTTCGGGCCGGAACACGTGCACGATCACGTCGCCCGTGTCGATCAGCACCCAATCCCCGACGTCCTTGCCTTCCATCTTCGGCGTGTGGCCGAATTCGTCCTTGATCCGCTGGGCAAGCTTTTCCGCAATCGAGGATACCTGCCGGGTGGACCGGCCGGAGCAGATCACCATGTGATCGCCGATTGCCGTCTTGCCGCGCAGATCGATCTGCACGATGTCTTCGGCCTTGTCGTCTTCGAGGGATTTGAGAATGGTGGCCAGCACGGCATCGCTCGTGGCCATATCGGCAACCGTTGTCATGACGGCGACCTCAGGGTGCGCAGCCAAGGCTGCGTTGGCTTGGGTTGACAGGACATCGTCCTCCTTTGCAATGCACCGTAGCCCCCGGTGCCGGGTATCATCAAAATAGCAATCCGGGGATTACAATTCAATGACAACGGGGGCACCTCGGCATTTACCAGCCTTCTTCCGTGACGATGCTGCTTTCCTTGGCGCCCAGATCCTTCAGCGCGTCGCGGACATCGTCGACGAATTCCTGCGGGCCGCAGAGGTAGAAGGTCTGATCGAAATCGGTCACCAACTCTTCAAGGATGCTCTTGTCGATCTTGCCATGGTGCAGTCCGTCGACCTTTTCGTCCGACAGGATGAACTCGGCCCGTAGCCCCTTCATCGCCTCCCATTCGCCACGCAGGATGATGTCGGCCTCGGTCTTGTTGGCGAACAGGAGCGTGCAGCCGTCCATTGTCCCCTCGCGGCGATGCTTTCGCAGGATGGAGATGAACGGCGTGATCCCCGCCCCCGCCGCGATAAAGGTGCCGGGGCCGTGATCGGTAATGGCGCCGAACGGGCCATCGAGCGTCAGCTCCGCGCCCGGCTTGAGCTGGGCAAGCTTTTCCGTCACGCCGTCGTGGTCGGGGTAGGACTTGATGACGAACTCGATATCGTCGTCTTCGGGCTGCGAGACAAACGTGAACGGACGGCCCTCGTCGCGCCATTCGTCCCGGTCGATGGCAAGCTCCGCCGCCTGTCCGGGCTCAAACGACAGGCCCTCGGGCCGGGAAAAGGTATAATGGTGCGTGTCATGCGTGACGGGTTTCAGATCCTTGAGGATGATGCGGTCGGCCATGTGAAACTCTCCTTTGGAGATTGCAACACGCCGCTGACAGGTCTGGTTCCGTGCCGCTGATGGCAGATGCGCGAAACGTTCCCGCGAACAAGATCGATCCCCAGCCGCAGGAGACCGGCAATCTGCGGATTGCTGCGGCCACCGCCAGCCCGTTCAGTCCTCCGTCGACTTCCTCGCGCCGCGTGACACGGCAAGCTTGCTGTCCTGAAGCATCAGCACCTCGCGCTGCGGGAAGGGGATCGAAATGTCGTTTTCCTTGAAGGCGTCCCAAAGCGCCAGATACACGTTTCCTCGGATATTGGTCAGCCCGCCGGTGGGATCCCTGATCCAGAACCGGAGAATGTAGTCCACCGAACTGTCGCCGAAGCCGACGATATGGCAGACAGGCGCCTTGAAGCTCAGGACCCTGTCAACGCCCGAGGCCGCCTCAATCGCCAGCTTGCGGACCTTGTGAGGGTCGTCCGAGTAGGCCGTGCCGAAGTAGATATCGAGCCGCACGAAATCGTTGGAATGAGACCAGTTCACCACCTGCCCGGTAATCAGGTCCTCGTTCGGGATCAGATACTCCTTGCCGTCCCGCGTCACGACGGAGGCATAGCGCGCGCCCAGCGTCTGGATCCAGCCAAAGGTCTCCCCCAGCGAGATCACGTCGCCGGGTTTGATCGACTTGTCGATCAGGATAATGACCCCGGACACGAGGTTCGACACGACCTTCTGCAGGCCGAAGCCGAGACCCACACCGATGGCACCCGACAGCACGGCGAGGCCGGTCAGGTCGATACCGACCGCCTTGACACCCATGAAGAAGGCGAAGCCGTAGAGCGCCAGCTGCACGCCCTTGACCGCCAGCACCTGCATCGACGGGCTGATTTCCTCGTTCTTGCGGATCGTGCTTGCCGTGGCCTGGCTGACCAGCCGCGCCACCGTGAACAGCGCGCCGATCACGACCGACGCGGTGATGAGCGTCAGCACCGAAAGGCGGAATTCGCCGATCTCGATGGCCAGGCCGTCGAGGAACGACGCCACATCGTCCGAGATGTTGAGGAAATACAGTGTCGCGTAGATCCACAGCGACCAGATCACGATCCGCCGCAAAGGGCGGTTCCGGACCAGCTGCGCGGCGAACGCGATGCCGACCCAGACGATCGCAAGCGTGGCGGCGAGGCCAACGAGGTAGGATCGGGATGGCCAGGTGACGCTCTGCATCACCTCGTACACGATGTAGGCCATCAGGGCGAACCAGATCAGCCCCATCCTGCGGCGGACCTGCACGACGACGCGCAGTTGCCACTTGGCCCACCCCTGCCGCGACCGGACCCAGTTCCGGATTGCCTTGTCGCTGACCCGGTGCAGCATCCACGCGACCAGCGCCAGACCCAGCACGATCAGGACCTGGTTCTGCCGCCATCCGGGCTGGATCACCCCGGACAGGAAAGCCATCGCGTTGATCCAGATGCCTTCCAGCGAAATCAGGAAATCTGCAAAGGGATCTGTGGATCTGTCCATGTACGACCTCGCTGTGGGGCAAGGCGATGCTTGCACATTCCCCCGACCCCCGCAACGATCCGGCGCATCCGGTTTGCCCCCTCTGTGCCCCGCCAGGAGGGCTCAAGAGGTACCTTGCGGGAATCTGCGCGGTGGCTTATCCCCATGCCCATGACACAGGTCTTCGATCAAACCGACCGCGCCCGCCTGCGTGAACGCTTTTTCGGCGCGACGCACACCGTGCTCGCCCGCCTATAAGGCCGCGCGGACCGCGCTCTTGCGGCCGATCCATCTGTTCCACATCAAAACCACGGGAGAGGACCAATGTCCCCCAAGACACTTTATGACAAAATCTGGGATGCCCATGTCGCCCACGAGGCCGACGACGGCACCTGCCTTCTTTATATCGATCGCCACCTCGTTCACGAGGTGACCTCGCCCCAGGCGTTCGAGGGCCTGCGGATGACCGACCGCAAGGTGCGCGCACCTGAAAAGACGATCGCCGTGCCGGATCACAACGTCCCCACGACCGGCGACCGCGATGCGAAGATCGAAAACGAGGAATCCCGCATCCAGGTCGAGGCGCTTGACCGCAACGCGCGGGAATTCGGGCTGAACTATTACCCGGTCAACGATGTCCGGCAGGGCATCGTCCACATCATCGGCCCGGAACAGGGCTGGACCCTGCCCGGCATGACCGTTGTCTGCGGTGACAGCCACACGGCAACCCACGGGGCCTTCGGGGCACTGGCCCACGGCATCGGCACGTCCGAGGTTGAACACGTGCTGGCCACGCAGACCCTGATCCAGAAGAAGTCGAAGAACATGAAGGTCGAGATCACCGGCAAGCTGGCGCCGGGCGTCACGGCCAAGGATATCACCCTCAGCGTGATCGGCGCCACCGGCACGGCGGGCGGCACCGGCTACGTGATCGAGTACTGCGGCGAAGCGATCCGCGATCTTTCCATGGAAGGCCGGATGACCGTCTGCAACATGGCGATCGAGGGCGGCGCGCGCGCGGGCCTGATCGCCCCCGACGAAAAGACCTTCGAATACTGCAAGGGTCGGCCCCACGCCCCGAAAGGCGCGCAGTGGGAAGCCGCGATGGAGTGGTGGAAGACCCTCTACTCCGACGATGACGCCCACTGGGACAAGGTCATCACGCTCAAGGGCGAGGACATCGCGCCGGTCGTCACCTGGGGCACCTCGCCCGAGGATGTGCTGCCGATCACCGCAAACATCCCCGCACCCGAAGATTTCTCCGGCGGCAAGGTGGGGGCGGCCAAACGGTCGCTCGAATACATGGGCCTGACATCCGGCAAGCCATTGACCGACGTCGAGATCGACACCGTCTTCATCGGCTCCTGCACCAACGGACGGATCGAGGATCTGCGCGCTGCCGCCGCGATCCTCAAGGGCAAGAAGATCAAGGAAGGCATGCGCGCGATGATCGTGCCGGGGTCCGGTCTGGTCCGGGCGCAGGCCGAAGAGGAAGGACTGGCCGACATCTTCAAGGAGGCCGGCTTCGAATGGCGGCTTGCGGGCTGTTCCATGTGCCTCGCGATGAACCCGGATCAGCTTTCGCCCGGCGAACGCTGTGCGGCCACGTCGAACCGCAACTTCGAAGGCCGGCAGGGCCGCGGCGGGCGCACCCACCTGATGAGCCCGGCGATGGCCGCCGCCGCCGCCATCACGGGCAAGCTGACAGACGTCAGGACGATGATGTAACCAAGGAGGTGCCGGCGCCGTAACCCACCGGCACCTTCGGACACTCGAGAGGAGATGTCATGAAAACCTGGCTTACACTCGTTCTTCTGGGCGCCCTGCTGGTGATCGGGGGCATACTGGCCATCGCGAACCCGCTGGCCGCGTCGATCGCGGTGACCACGCTTGTCGGCATATTCTTTCTGCTGGGCGGGATCCTGCAACTTTGGCTGCTGTTCCGGGCCGGTACAGGCTTCGACGGCGCGCTGAACTGGATCATCGCGCTGATGACCCTGGTGGTGGGCGTCTGGCTGCTGGCCAACCCGCTCGAGGGCACGGTGTCACTTGCCATCGTGGTCGGCGTCGGCTTCGTGATCTCGGGGATCGCCCGCATCATCTGGGCCAGCCGCGCGGGGCGTGGCACCTCCGCTTTCGTGCCGCTCATGCTCTCGGGCGCTGCATCCCTGCTGGTCGGCGTCGTGATCTTCTCCGACTTCCAGTCTCTGGCGACCCAGGTTCTTGGCCTGCTGCTCGGGATCCAGCTGGTGATGGACGGCGTCGGTTTCGCAGCCGTCGGCCTGCTGCTGCGCAACCGCCAGTCCTGACCGCATACGATCTTTCGGCACCGCCTCGGTGGCGGTGCCTTTTCCCAAACGGCCACCCGGCAAGGTGGTTCTCATTCAGGAGTTCATCGAGATGGACAAATTCGACACTCTTACCGGCATCGCCGCACCGTTGCCCTTGATCAACGTCGATACCGACATGATCATTCCCAAGCAGTTCCTCAAGACGATCAAGAGATCCGGCCTTGGCGTGAACCTCTTCTTCGAGATGCGGTACGACGACGACGGCAATGAACTGCCCGACTTCGTTCTGAACAAGCCGCAATATCGCGATGCGGAGATTCTGGTAGCCGGCGACAACTTCGGCTGCGGTTCCAGCCGGGAGCACGCCCCGTGGGCGATCAAGGATTTCGGCATCCGCTGCGTGATCGCCCCGTCTTTCGCCGACATCTTCTACAACAACTGCTTCAAGAACGGCATCCTGCCGATCGCGCTGCCACAGGATAAGGTGGACGTTCTGATGAAGGACGCCGAGAAGGGTGCGAACGCGCGCATGACGGTGGACCTCGAGGCCCAGACCGTGACGACGTCGGACGGCGAAGTGATCAGCTTCGAGATCGATTCCTTCCAGAAGCACTGCCTGATGAACGGTCTCGACGATATCGGCCTGACGATGGAAAAGGCCGCTGCGATCGACAGCTTTGAAAAAGCGGCCGCACAAAGCCGTCCGTGGGTCTGAATGCCCCCGATCGCCTGAACGGCGGTTTCACTCCAGTTGTGGGCGTGACACTCACGCCCACAAGATGTGGCGTCAGCCATCATTTCGCCAGAAAATAGATGCAATAACGCACCACCCCCACCCTCAAAAAGCCCAAAGGAATAAGTTCTGTTAACCAACAGCCTTGAGGAATGAGACGAAAGAAGGCACAATTTGGGCAATAATGAGGCAGGCCCCCTGACCCCGGGGGCAGCAAGTTGGGACAAGTACGCGGCAATGTACCGCGGCTGGCCAGTTTGGAAGGGAAAAGTAGTGATCGGACGGATGACAGGCGCCGCGGCGCGTGGCCTCTTCGTGGCCCTGTTGGTGTTGCTGCCGGCGCTCCTGCTTCCGGGCGTTGCCGCCGATTCCACGCAGATTTCCGTCCTCGTTGCCCTGCTTGCCGCGTTTCTCACCTTCGTCGAGTACAATTCCAACTTCCCAAGCATCGTCGAGTTTCGCGACGCGCCCCCCTTCAACCGGCTCCGCTTTGTCAGCCTGTTCGCGACGGTGCTGCTGCTGAGCCTGATCCTGCGTGGCGCGACCGAGCCGACGTTGCTGACCGGGGCCCTGACCTCCTTGGGCACGATCATCGGAAACGCGGTCGACTTCCCCTATTCGCCCGTCCGCCTCGTGGTTCTGATGCTGCACGAGACGGCCAGCCCGGAACTGGTGGCAACCGTTCGGACATCGGCGGGGTTGGCCTACCTGATTTCGCTGGTGGCGATGACCGCCTTCCTGATTCTCGTGCGGCTGATGAACTGGCCCGCACGCCAGGGCATCTTCAACGTCTGGGTGAACCTGCCCCTTTTCGACCCCACGGTCGGCGGCGACGTGGTCTACCGGCTTCAGCGCGACGCGCGGGTGAACATCGCCCTTGGCTTCCTGCTGCCGTTCATCATTCCCGCACTGGTCAAGGCCGCGGCGGACCTGATAGACCCGATCACGTTGGAGAACCCGCAAACCCTGATCTGGACACTCAGCGCATGGGCCTTCCTGCCGGCAAGCATGATCATGCGCGGCCTTGCGATGGGCAAGGTTGCGGACATGATCGAAGACAAGCGTCGCCGCGCCTACGCGGACGCGGACACTCCCTTTCAGCCTGCCTGATCGCGCTGCTTCTGGTCCTGTTGGGGGTCGCGGCCCCCGCCCACGCGGACACCGTCAGACTGGCGACCTACAACACCGAACTGTACCGAAAGGGGCCCGGCCTGCTCCTGCGCGACATCGTGCGTGGCGACGATCCGCAGATCCGCGCGGTACTCGACGTGCTTCTCGCCGCACGGGCCGATGTCGTCTACCTTCAGGGGATCGATTATGACCTCGAAGGGCGCGCTCTGGATGCGCTGGCGGCGGCACTGTCCGCGCGCGGCCTGTCCTATCCGCATCGCTTTGCGGCCCCCCGAATGCGGGGCGCATGACCGACGTGGACCTCGATGGCGATGGCCGGACCGGCGGGCCCGGAGACGCACAGGGATACGGCGAATTCTTTGGGCAGGGCGCCCCGGCGATCCTGTCGCGCTATCCCATTTTGCACGACGACTTGCGGGACTTCTCGGATCTGGAGTGGCGCACCCTTCCCGGAGCCCTTCTACCAGGAACGGATCAATCCCCCTTTCCAAGCGCCGAAGCCCGCGAGATCCAGCGCCTTTCGGCCCACGGACATTGGGTCGTGCCCATCCTGCATCCCGTCTTCGGCACTCTTCACCTGCTGACCTATCACGCCAGCCCCCCGGTCTTTGACGGGCCGGAGGACCGTAATGGCAGGCGCAACCACGATGAGACGCGGTTCTGGCTGCACTATCTGGACGGGTTTTTCGGTGATCCCCCCAAGGAGCGCTTTGCATTGCTCGGGGATGCGAACCTCGACCCCGACCGGGGGGATGGCCGTGGCGTCGCCATGCAACAGGTGCTCTCTGACACCCGACTGCAAGACCCGTTGCCTACCTTGCCGACCGTGAACTGGCCCCAGACGGGCCCGATGAGGGTGGACTATCTCCTGCCGTCATCCGACTGGACCGTGCGGGATGCCGGTGTGACCGTCCCCGTCCCGCAGGCCAGCCGGCATCAACTCGTCTGGGTCGATCTGGAACGCTGAAACGCGGACCAAGGTCAGGCCAACTTGACCAGCCGCGTCGGTCAGGCTACGCCGCCTGAAACACGATCTTTCAGGAGCATCCCATGGCCAATCCCACCTTGTTAATCCTCGCCGGCGACGGCATCGGACCGGAAGTCATGGAGCAGGTCACACGGGTCATCGACTGGTATGGCGCCAAGCGGGATCTCGCCTTTGACGTGGAACACGACCTTGTCGGCGGTGCGGCCTATGACAAGCACGGCACCCCCCTGCATGACGACACGATGGCCAAGGCCCTCGCGGCGGATGCCGTTCTGCTGGGGGCCGTTGGCGGTCCCAAGTATGACGAACTGGATTTCAGCCTGAAACCCGAACGCGGCCTGTTGCGCCTGCGCAAGGAGATGGATCTCTATTCCAACCTGCGGCCCGCGCAATGCTTCGACGCGCTGGCGGACTTTTCGTCGCTCAAGAAGGACGTGGTTGCCGGGCTGGACATCATGATCGTGCGCGAACTCACCTCCGGTGTCTATTTCGGTGAACCGCGCGGGATCATCGAGGAAGGCAACGAGCGTGTGGGCATCAACACCCAGCGCTACACCGAATCCGAGATCGAGCGCGTGGCGCGATCCGCTTTCGAACTTGCCCGCCGCCGCGGCAACAAGGTCTGCTCGATGGAAAAAGCCAACGTGATGGAATCCGGCGTGCTGTGGCGCGAGGTTGTCCAGCGCGTGCGGGACGCTGATTACCCGGACGTCGAGCTGAGCCACATGTACGCAGACAACGGCGCGATGCAGCTTGTGCGCGCGCCCAAGCAGTTCGACGTGATCGTTACCGACAACCTGTTTGGCGACATCCTTTCGGACTGCGCCGCCATGCTGACCGGAAGCCTCGGGATGCTGCCTTCGGCGAGCCTCGGCGCGCCAAACGCCGACGGCCGCCCCAAGGCTCTGTACGAGCCGGTGCACGGCTCCGCGCCGGACATTGCGGGTCAGGGCAAGGCCAATCCGATCGCCTGCATTCTCAGCTTCGCGATGGCGCTTCGCTATTCCTTCGACCAAGGGGACGAAGCAACCCGGCTGGAGAAGGCGGTAGAGAAAGTCCTCGCCGATGGCGCGCGTACCGCCGACCTGATGGGACCGGAAGGCGGCAAACCGATTTCGACCGCCGAAATGGGCGATGCGATCCTGGCGGCGCTGGACGCAAGTCTCTGACCACGGGATCGACATCTTGAACACGGCTTGTGCAGCGTGAACAAATACCTTGCACAAGCCGGCAAACCCGGCCCTGAACTCTTTACGCCGCGGCGCGGCGGGCCTAGCCCGGCCCCATGACCGAGGCGCCCATGACAGATCAGGACACAGCGCAAGCCAGCCGCACCACGCTTCGGGCTTCTGGCTTTCGCGATCTACGCCACGCATGATGCGGCGATCAAATCGCTTGGCGGCACCTATTCGCCCTTCCAGATCGTCTTTTTCGTGGTGCTTCTGAGCTTCCCGATGGTCACGCTGATGCTGGTCCGGGACACCAGGGCCGAGAACCTGCGCCCGCGCGATCCGTTATGGGCCGCCGTGCGTACAGCCGCGGTGGTCATCGGCGGGTTCTGCGCATTCTACGCCTTTGCGGTCCTGCCGCTGGCGGAGACCTACGCCATTCTCTTCGCCGCACCGCTGATGATCACGGTACTCTCCGTCCCTCTTCTGGGCGAAGTCGTGCGCTTCCACCGCTGGATGGCGGTTCTTGTCGGGCTGGCCGGGGTGATCGTTGTGCTGCGTCCCGGCTCTGCCGACCTCGGTCTGGGCCATCTCGCCGCACTCGTGGCCGCCTTCGGCAGCGCACTGGCGGGGGTCGTCATGCGCAAGATCGGCAGCACCGAAAGGCGCGAGGTGCTGCTTTTGTATCCGCTGTTGGCGAACTTCGCCGTGATGCTGTGCATCCTTCCGTTCGTCTACGAACCGATGCCCCTCGCTGACCTTGGCATGGTCCTGCTGATCGCGTTCCTCGCGATTGTCGCCATGTCCCTCATGATCCGGGCCTATACCCTTGCCGACGCAGCCATCGTCGCGCCGATGCAGTACAGCCAGATCATCTGGGCGACCTTGTTCGGCTGGCTCTTCTTCGGTGAAACCTCCGACGCGCTGACCTTTGTCGGGGCCGGTATCATCATCGCCAGCGGCGCTTACATCGTCCTGCGCGAAGCGGGTGGGGACGCGTCGAAGCATCGGCCCGTGCTGAACACCCTCAGCCGCCGGCCGGAGATGGGCGCCATGCCGCGCATCAGCCTGATCGTCCGCAAGTCGGCATTGCGTGCAAGAGAACAATTGCCAAGGAAGCAACACTAAGCTATGTCGCGGCCATCGGTCGGGCTGTAGCGCAGCCTGGTAGCGCACCTGCTTCGGGAGCAGGGGGTCGGAGGTTCGAATCCTCTCAGCCCGACCAATGACAAACCCGCCCCTGGCGGCGGACTTTCCCCTTCATTCGCAGTAATGGCTGGCCTTTCCTGGCTGCAGCCGGCGTTTCGGTCGTTTTCCCGGCGGGCGAGAGAATCACCTTGCCCCGCGTGCCGGGAAACCCCCGATTCACGTTTGGACCGACGCTGCCGCCACAATCCGGAAAACGCATTGTTCGCGCGCTTCGGCCAGTCGCCCCGCAAAGTACGGCATTGACCCCGGACAGGGGAAAGTCCGGCGATTTCTTCCGAGAATCCACCTTTCCCGCCCTGCCGATTGCGGCAGAATGGTGTCGAAACCAAGGTCACACTCTGGGGTGGCCGGATCAAATGGGGGCACATTTGAGAGGTTCACAACCATGGCACCGATATCGGGATCCGCTGTCCTGCGCGCACTGAAGTCACGTCTTGCAACGGTCGCGCGGCGCGAGGAGGGGTCGATCACCATCCTTGCCTGTTTCATGGTTGTCATCATGCTGATGGTCTGCGGCATCTCGGTCGACATGATGCGCCACGAGATGGATCGAAGCCGTCTCCAGGCCACGGCGGATCGGGCCGTGCTGGCCGCCGCCGCCCTGAACCAGCCGCTGAGCCCCGAAGACGTGGTCAGCGACTATTTTACAAAATCCGGGATCCGCGATTTCGCCTCGAACGTGAACGTCAGTGAAGGTCTGAGCTTCAGAACGGTCACGGTCGGGGCCTCGACCACCATGGCAACGCAGTTCATGGACTATTTCGGCGTCGATACGCTGAATGTTCCGGCACTGGCCACCGCCGAGGATCGGGTGCCGAACGTGGAAATTTCGCTGGTGCTCGATATCTCGGGCTCGATGCGGTACTCCAATCGCATGAACGACCTTCGTCCGGCCGCGGCGGAATTTCTGGACATCGTTCTGGATGATGCCAACCGCCAGAAAACATCCGTGACACTGGTGCCCTACGCCGGCCAGACGAACCCCGGCCCCTTCATGTTCGACAGGTTGAACGGCGTGCGCTATCCGGCGGCGCCGCTGGACGAGGCAGATGGCGGTATTCCCGAACAGCTGAGCCACGGCACGCTGCCTGCCGATGCCGAGGGCGGCAGAGGGTCTGACGAGACCATCCGCTACGTGTTCCCCAATGTGTCTTCCTGCCTCGACATCGGCACCGACGGCTTCGGATCGGCGGCCTTGCCTTCCGGCGCGCTCTATCCGCAGACACCGCACTTCATGAACTGGACCATCGCCGGAAACGTGATGGACTGGGGCTGGTGCCCGCAGGACCAGACCGCCATTCAGTACCTGAGCAACGACCGCGAAGGCCTGAAGTCTCTCATCAATACCATGCGGATGCATGATGGCACCGGTACGCACTACGCGATGAAATGGGCCGTTTCGATGCTGGATCCGTCTTCGCGCGGGGCAGTGAGCGCATTGGCCAACGCGGGCCTTGCAGCGCCGGAATTCATCGGCCGTCCCGCGCCTTACGACGACGAGACCACGCAGAAATACATCATCCTGATGACGGACGGTCAGATCACGGAACAGGTCCGCCCGACCGACACGATGGACCCCGACAACCCGGTGCGTGAACTGCAGCGGGGGCGCAATGGCGAGACCGAAGTCATCAGCTCGGCCGGCACGAACGTTGGAAGCTTTTTCCAGCAATGCGACCTGGCCAAGAACCGAAGCCCCCGGCCCATCGTGATCTACACCATCGCGTTCGACGCGCCGGGCGTGCCGGAACAGCAGATGCGCGACTGCGCCTCGTCCCCGTCGCATTTCTTCAGCGCGGACGGCGACAGCATCGCGGATGTGTTCGAAGCCATCGCCTACCAGATCAGGCAGCTGCGCCTGACCCAGTGACACTTGGGCGACAGGCGCCCGGCGCGGTGTGGGGAACGTCCCGGAGGGGATCTGGTGATCCCGGCAGGATTCGAACCTGCAACCTGCCCCTTAGGAGGGGGCTGCTCTATCCAGTTGAGCCACGGGACCGTGGGACCAATGGGCCACAACAGGCGGTGTAGCCCGCCCTACCCCGGTTGCCAAGACCAAAGGACAGCGGCCGCAGGGTCGGGAAGTCCGCCGGTTCGAAATTCCGTTGAAACTAAGCTGTGCCGTTGTCCGTGACTCCCGGGATGTGAGCGCGGTTCACGTCAACTTGTTTGGTAACTTGGGAGTAAATGGTAATGACGTTCAATTTTTCGTCCGGTCTTCGTGTCAGCGTGACTGCGGGATTGCTGATGTCCGCAGCGGGTGTCGTTTCTGCTGACGGCACACCGTCCTGCAACCTCGGGAGTGGCGCCTCGTCGACCGAATGTGGCGCAGGATCCGATGCCGCCGGGGCAGACTCGGTCGCCGTGGGCGCCGCGAGCACCAGCGCAGATGCCACCAATGGTATCGCGATCGGGAATGCCGCCACCGCCGAAGGCGGGGACGCCATCGCCATCGGGGGCAACCGTGACGGAGCGGATGGTCAGGCCACGCGCGCCACTGGCCCCTCCACAACTGCCATCGGCGGCCAGGCAATCGCGGAAGGCCCCGGTGCTTCGGCGATCGGCTGGCGCGCGGAAGCCACGGCCGAACGGGCGCAGGCCTTCGGCCATCTTGCGACCGCGCAGGGCGTCCGCAGCCTCGCCATCGGTGAAAACGCGGATGCACAGACCGACAACGCCACGGCCATTGGCAATGAATCCATTGCGAACGGTGTCGATGCGCTCGCCATCGGGGATTCCGCCATGGCCAACGGTCCCTCCACCACCTCGGTCGGTGGCGAAAGCGTGACCAACGGCCCCGGCGCCACCGCCATCGGCTGGCAATCCGCCGCCACCGCCGAACGGGCACAGGCCTTCGGCCATCTTGCCACCGCGCAGGGCGTCCGCAGCCTCGCCATCGGTGAAAATGCGGATGCGCAGTCCGACAACTCGACGGCCATCGGCAATGAATCCATTGCGAACGGTGTCGATGCCCTCGCCATCGGCGATTCCGCCATGGCGAACGGTCCGTCCACCACCTCGATCGGCGGCGAAAGCGTGACCAACGGTCCGGGTGCGACGGCGGTTGGCTGGCAGGCCATGGCAACAGCGGAACGCGCCCAGGCTTTCGGACACCTTGCCCAAGCCACGGGTATCCGCTCGACCGCCGTGGGTGAAGGCGCCGTCGCCTCGGGTGCACAATCCCTCTCCTTCGGCAACCTCGCCAACGCGAGCGGTGACAACTCTGTCGCCATCGGAAACGGCGCTTCGGCCACCCGCGACAACCAGGTCGCGATCGGGAACGGGAACAATACGTACACGCTCGCCGGTGTCTCCTCGGAGGCCAGCAACGCGGCGCAGTCCGGGCCCGTTCGTCTGGTGACGGCGGATGCTAACGGCAACCTCGGCACCTCCGGGGCCGACCTGTCGCAGGTGCTGTCGCTGGGCACGGCCGTCGATGCGAACTCGGCGGCGATTGCGCGCAACTCCGCCGCCATCTCCGCGAACAAGGAAGGCATCGCGATGGCCATGGCGCTGGACACCCCGTATGTCCCGGCCGACAAGCAGTTCGCGCTGTCCGGCGGCGTTGCCACCTTCGAGGGGTCCGAGGCGATGGCGATTTCCATGGGCTACAGGATCAACGCGAATACCCAGTTCGATGCAGGCGTCACCTATGGCTTCAGCCAGGACCAGGTTGGTGCACGTGTCGGCGTGACCTACGCATGGTGAGCCGTCCTACACACATGGCGCCGCGGACTTTGTCCGCGGTGCTGCTCCTCGTGTTCGGCCTTGCCCTTCCATTGCAGGCGCAGCAGCAGGACGCGATCGATCGCAGCTTTGCTACCGCGTTGATCCGCGACATCCTCACGGCGGTGAACCACGGCAACTGGACCGGCAACTACACGGTGCTCCGCGACTATGCCGCCTCCGATTTCGCAGAGGCGAACGATCCGACACGGCTGGCCGGCCTCTTCGCCCCCGTGCGCGAAGCGGGCCTGGACATGCTTCCGATCATGGTCACACCACCGACCATCCTGCAGGCACAGGCGACCGCCGGGAATACCCAGATGCGCCTGATGGGCTACTTCCCCCTTCGCCCGAGGCACATCAGTTTCGACATGGTCCTGGTCAAGGAAAAAGCGCGATGGGTGCTTCTCGACATATCGGTTGGCGAATTTGCCCCGATCGAGCCTCAGGAGAAGGCGCCGCCGGCGGAGCCCGATACGAACCCGGAGGCAAGCGAATAGACCGCAGAAACCTTGCGCCCCCGTCTCCAACTGAGATAGCATCGTGAGACACGCCTCATCAGGACCGCTCACTTGACCACAACTTCCAAACGGCCGCTGACGCTGCGCGATGTTTCCGAGGCCTGCGGGGTCTCGGAGATGACCGTGAGCAGGGTTTTGCGCAAGCGGGGAGATGTGTCGGAAGCCACGCGCAACCGGGTGCTGGCCGCCGCAAAGGAGCTCGGATACGTGCCTAACCAGATAGCCGGTTCACTGGCGTCGCAACGGGTGAACCTGGTCGCGGTCATCATCCCGTCCCTGTCCAACATGGTGTTTCCGGAGGTGCTGAACGGCATCAACCAGGTGCTTGAGGACACGCCGCTGCAACCCGTGGTCGGTGTTACCGACTACCTCCCGGAAAAGGAGGAGCGGGTCCTTTACGAGATGCTCTCGTGGCGCCCTTCCGGCGTGATCATCGCGGGGCTGGAACATTCGGACGCGACCCGCGCGATGCTGCGGAACGCGGGTATTCCCGTTGTCGAGATCATGGATACCGACGGCAGGCCGGTCGACGCGATGGTGGGTATCTCGCACCGGCGCGCGGGGCGCGAGATGGCCAATGCGATCCTCAAGGAAGGTTACGAGCACATCGGTTTCATGGGCACGAAGATGCCCCTCGACCACCGGGCGCGCAAACGGTTCGAAGGCTTCACCGAAGCGCTGGCCAAGGCCGGGGTCGAGATCGAGGACCGCGCCTTCTATTCCGGCGGATCCGCCTTGGCCAAGGGGCGGGAGATGACGCAGGACATGCTGGAACGATCGCCCGACCTCGACTTCCTCTACTATTCCAACGACATGATCGGTGCGGGCGGGCTGCTTTACCTGATCGACCAGAAGATCGACGTCCCCGGTCAGATCGGTCTTGCGGGTTTCAACGGTGTCGAATTGCTGCAGGGCCTGCCCCGGCAGCTGGCGACGATGGACGCCTGCCGTATCGAAATCGGACAGGCGGCCGCGCGTATCGTCCTCAATTACACCTCGGACACGCCCGACCCGGACATGCCGACGCAGGTGACCATGACACCGACACTGTCATTCGGGGATACGCTGCGCCGTCATCGCCGCTGAGGATGCTTACACTGGACAATGCCCAGGCGCGCCGGATCTTTCTGGATCGCCATGCCTTGTCCGATGCCCCCGTGGGGGAGGCCAAGGGCGCGGCGCTCTACCAGCTCATCCACGCCTTGGGATTCGTGCAGATCGACAGCATCAACACCGTGGCGCGCGCGCATGACCTGATCCTGTTTTCACGCAGGCAACGGTATCGGCCCAAGGCACTGCGGACCCTCTATGAACGCGACAAGGCGCTGTTCGAACACTGGACGCATGATGCGGCCGTTATCCCGATGGAATTCTACCCCTACTGGGAGCTGCGCCGCAGGCGCGATGCCGAACGGTTGCGCGCGCGCTGGCGCGAGGGTCGGCGCGAAGGCTTTGAAAGGCGCTTCCAGGATGTGCTGGACCGGATCGCGGCGGAGGGACCGCTCAGTTCGTCCGACGTGGGCAGGGATGAAGACCGCGGGTCCGGCGGTTGGTGGGACTGGCACCCGTCAAAGACGGCGCTGGAGTATCTCTGGCGGTCCGGCGCGCTGTGTGTCGTCGGGCGCGACGGCTTCAAGAAGCGGTACGACCTTACCGAACGGGTGATCGCAAGAGATCTTCACGACCCGGAGGCGCACATTGATACCGCTGCCATCATCGACTGGTGCTGCGATCAGGCTCTGGCGCGGCTCGGGTTTGCGACACACGGCGAAATCGCCGCCTTCTGGGCGCATGTGACGCCGGCGGAGGCGCGGGATTGGTGCGCCAGGGGCCTCGCGGCCGGTACGCTGGAGCAGGTGGGCATCACCGGGGCCGACGGGTCGGTACGGCTTGCCTACGCGCGGCCCGGCCTCGATCGCGATCCGGCAATCGACAAGGCGCCGCCCGGCCGGCTGCGCGTGCTCAGCCCCTTCGATCCTGCGCTGCGGGACCGGAACCGCGCGGAACGGCTGTTCGGCTTCACCTACCGGATCGAGGTGTTCGTACCCGAAGCCCAGCGCACCTTCGGCTATTACGTGTTTCCCATTTTCGAGGCCGACCGGATCGTCGGGCGAGTGGACATGAAGGCCTTTCGCGACGAGGACGTTCTGCGTGTTCGTGCGGTCTGGCCCGAAGGAAGGACGCGCTGGGGCAGCGGGCGCCAGCGCTCTTTCGAGGCGGAACTGGACAGGCTTTGCAGGCTGGCAGGCGTGGGACGCGTCGACTTCGAGGACGGCTGGCTGCGACCCTCAGCGCAGCACTATCTCTGACAGGTCCGAGGCGGCCGTCCTCAGCCGGTCCAGATGCATCTCGAGATCGCGGATGCTGACCCGCTGGACCGGCGCGTGGATCGACAGCGTGGACATCAGCCGCTTCTGATCGTCCCAGATCGGCACCGCGACCGCGACCATGCCTTCCATGAACTCCTCGTCGTCGGTGGAATAGCCGCGCTCGCGCACCTGTTCGATCGCCTTGTGCAGCGCATCCGGATCGACCAGCGTGCGCGGAGTTTGCGGCTCCAGCACGGCAGAAGCCAGGTACTTCCCCAGCATCCGGGGGGCCAACGTGGACAGGTACATCTTGCCGCTGGCGGTGCAATGGAAGGGGACCGTCGTGCCCACCGGCAACTGGATGCGCAGGGGCCACTTGGTTTCGACCCGGTCGAGGTAGACCATGCCGTCACGTTCGGGCATCGCCACGTTGCAGGTTTCGCCCACGTCCTCTGTCAGCGCGTTCAGCACCGAAAGCCGCACGGTACGCACCCGGCTCGAGGACAGCACATTCACCGCCAGCTTGCGCAGACGCTGCCCCGCCGAATAGGACCGCCCGTCGATATCGCGCTGCAGAAACCCTTCCTGCTCCAGCCGGTGGAACAGCCGATGCACGGTAGGTTTCGGCAGGCCGAGGACCTCGTTCGCGGCGGTCGGCGTCATCGGAGAGCCCACCCGGGCGATCTCTTCCAGCAACAACAGCAGGCGCAGGTTGGTCGGAATCGCCTTTTCGGGTTCACCGACATCATCCATTCCGCATCTTCCGTCAGAGTTGGGCCGTACCGGTATCAGTTCCAGAATGTCAGAGCGCCGATCCAGATCGGGATGTGCTCGTACAGGAAGCCACCGGGCAACAGCGTTTTCGATAGAGAGGGGAAATACGCGACCGCGATCCACACTGCAACAAGCGATCCCAGGTACATCGTGGCGTAACGCAGCAGCCGGAAGTAGGGCACGCCGGTGACACCCGAGGCGACGTACAGGTTCAGGCCGTAGGGCGGCGTGATGAAGCCGATGGAAGCCCCCACAAGGAAGATCACCGCGAACTGGATCGGATCGACCCCGACGGAATGGGCGATCGGCGCGAGGATCGGCGCAAGGATGATCGTCACCGGCAGAGACTCGAGGATCATGCCTGCGACAAAGACGATCGCCATTGCCGTGAACAGCACGGGATAATAGCCGCCCATCCCGGTGACGAAACCACCGATGACGGACTGTGCGCCGAGCAGCGACAGGATCTGCTGCATCACCACGCTGACCGCGATCAGCGGCGCGAGGATGCCGGTGATCTGGGCCGACCGGACGACGATGGACGGGATGTCGAGCGGCGTGAAGCCCTCAACGACGACCATGGAAGCCAATGACTTTTCCTCCACCGGGGTGTCAGGCTTGCTGCCCATCATCTTGTTCAGCGGCCAGGACAGGACACCGACGATGATGCAGAATCCGACGGTGACGCCGGCCGCCTCCGTGGGGGAGAATTTACCCGTGTAGATGCCCCAGAGAACCAGACCGATGGCAAAGAATCCAAGCCACGCCCCCACTGCCGTCTTGAACACCCGCCACGGGCTGAGCATGATCAGGAAACCCCATTTGTTCACCGTGCAGATGATGAAACAGGCCAGCATCATGGCAAGCACCATCAGGCTGCCCGGCACGATCCCGGCGATGAAGAGATCCGAAATCGGCAGGTTCATCAGGAACCCGTAGACGATGAAGATGATCGACGGCGGGATGATGATCCCGACTGTTCCGCCTGCCGCCGCGGTAGCGGCCGAAAAGCGTTCGTCGTATCCGCCCTTGACCATCTCCGGGTGCAGCATCGACCCGATGGTCGCGGTGGTCGCTGAGTTCGACCCCGAAATCGCGGCAAAGAGCCCGCAGGCGCCGATGGACGCCATGGCAAGCCCGCCCCGCATCCAGCCGAGGCAGGCATAGGCAAAGTCCGACAAGCGCCGCGCGATGCCGGACTTGTTGATCAGGTCGCCGGTCAGGATGAACAGCGGCATGGCCAGAAGGGCGAACCCCTTGTTGAAGACGTTCAGCAGTTCCGCACCCGCGTTGTCGAGGGTCAGGCCCATGACGAATGAACAGCCGACCACCCAGTAGAAGATCACCAGCAGCACCGGTGTGCCCAGCATGAACAACACGGTGACGGCCAGCGAGATCAGCGTGATCCAGGTTCCATCGGTCATCACACGTCCCCCCGATCACGGCCTGCTCGATGAGCGGCCGGCCATTCCGGTAGTTGCGCAGATCCTCCAGCAGGTTCTCGATCACCCGGCCCGCCATGAGGATGAACGCGATCGGCACCGTGACGAGGAACATCCACTGCATCACGTTGTCGGTGCCCAGCACGATCTGGAAGTTGTTGTAGCTGTTGACGGTGACGCGCGCGGTCGTCGTCACCACGATGATGCAGAAACCCATCCAGAGGACCGCGTCCAGCACCAGCGTCATCAGCTGGAACTTCGGCGCCATGTTTGTCCGGAACTCGGCAAAGCTGAGGTGCGTGCGCAAGCGCACGTTGAAGGCGCATCCGAACCAGGCCATCACCATGAACAGCAGTGGGGGGATCGTTGTCGACCAGGCGACCTGGCCGTGCCACGCCGCCGGTATCCACCAGATATCAGAGGCGAACCGCTGGATCACGCCGACGAAGATGATCAGCGCGATGACGATATAGGTCCAGACCACGATGGAGCGTTCGAGATGGCGATCGAGAAACGGAACCGCCCTGTAGAGATAGTAGACGAGCACGCCGCCCACCAAGGTCACGGTACCGAATACCCACCAGGCCGCATTCGACCGGTACGCCTGTACGCTGGAGAAATCTATGTCGCCGCTGAGGGTCGAGGTGATGATCGTCATTGCGTCCGCCCACATGGACATCGGCCTTCCTCCCCGGAAAATTCTGTGTGCCATCCCTCCCGGCGGCACGATTGCCGGAACCCGGCCCGCGCGGGGCCGGATTCAATATCGTATCACCCTTCGAGGGTTTCGGGTCTTACCCCTTCCACCAACGGCGCGGTTCCACGTTTTCGGGCAGTGTATCGACAGGGATCTGCCGGGCAATGTCGTAGATCTCCTGGTAGGTATCCAGACCGCCGGCCCAACCATTCAGCCGCTCGCGCCATTCTTCCCAGAGCTGTGGCTGGTATTCGGGCGAGCACATTTCCTCGGCCATCTTGATCTGGTCGTCGGGCAGGAAGACGTTGCGCACGTTGTTCTCGGCAAAGATCGTGCCGGGGAGCTGCGGGTCGGAGAAACCGACAGTCTTGACCAGCGCCGCCTCGTTCGCGGCCTGCACGTGCACCTGAGCCAGATAGGCCGACTCCATCACCGCGTCCTGCAGCGCGCCGTCCAGGCTGTCGAATGCCGCAACGGACATCGCGGTATGCTCCGTACCGCAGAAGAACTTGAGATCCACGGACTGCGACACCACTGGCGACATGTTCGCGTAGGCCACCGCAGATGCCCAGGTTTCCGCCCCGTCGATCAGGCCCTGCTTGAGACCGTCGAGCGTTTCCTCCCATGCCACCGGCACCGGGTTGAGATTGAGCGCCTGCATGGCGATCCGGCCCAGCTGCGTGCCTGTCACACGGTTCTTGGTGCCGAACATTTCCTCCAGCTTGGTGATGGCCGGCTTGTCCTGCCAGCCGAGGCCCATCTGGATGCCCCGAAGTTCGCAGTGGCTGAACAGGAACTTGAGGCCGTGCCGCTTTTCGTAGGGGTCGCGCAGAAGCTTGACGGATTCCGGGCTGTAGAGGAAGTGATACTGCGCCGCGCGGGACGGGAACATGTAGGCGTAGTCGAGCACGTTGAGATACGGCGCGCCGCCTGCGGAGTTCTGCGTCGATGCAGCGTAGATGTCCACGATGCCCTGCTGGGTCTTTTCCACGCAGGATGTCTGGCCGCAGATCTGGTTGTCGCCGATGAACTCGACCCGGATCTCGCCGTCCGTCCGGCTTTCCAGATCGCGGGCGAACTCAAGACAGCCGGCGCGTTCGATCAGCAGGTTTCGGGCATTGAACCCGGCTGCGCCGAACTTGAACGTGACCTTCGGCTCCTTGGAGAACCGCTTTTCGTAGGTCGATTCGGCTGCCTTCGCGAGGTTCCCGAGACTCATCGCACCGCCGAACGTACCCGCCGCCAGCAACGTCGACGACATGCCGTACTGCCCAGCCAACCTGAACAGATCACGGCGAGAAATGCCTTTCAGTTTCTCTTGAACACTCATCTTGGTTCCTCCCATTGAAGTGCAGTTGTTAATTATTGAGACTTTTTGTTTCAAAAAACACTAGTATGGAAACGTGCTTCTGTATACAAATTTCTTCACCGGTGGGAGGACCAGTGAAATGAATGCGGATTACATCGTGATAGGGGCAGGCTCCGCCGGATGCGTGCTGGCCAACAGGCTCAGCGCGGACCCGAAGACCTCCGTCATCCTGCTCGAGGCTGGCGGGCGCGATCTCAATCCTTGGATTCACATTCCGGTCGGCTACTTCAAGACCATCCACAACCCTTCCGTCGACTGGTGCTACAAGACCGAACCCGATCCAGGCCTGAACGGGCGGTCCATCGAATGGCCCCGCGGCAAGGTGCTGGGCGGATCGTCATCCCTCAACGGCCTGCTCTACGTCCGCGGACAGCCGCAGGATTACGACAGGTGGCGACAGATGGGGAACCGCGGCTGGGGCTGGGACGATGTCCTGCCCCTGTTCAAGCGGGCGGAGAACAATGAACGCGGCGCCGATGCCTTTCACGGGGACAAGGGCCCGCTGTCGGTCTCGAACATGCGGATCCAGCGGCCGATCACGGATGCATGGGTCGCGGCGGCGCAGGCGGCGGGCTATCCGTTCAACCCGGACTACAACGGCGCGACGCAGGAAGGGGTGGGATTCTTCCAGCTGACATCGCGCAACGGGCGGCGCTGCTCCAGCGCGGTCGCCTATCTCAACCCCGTCAGGAAACGGCCGAACCTGCGGATCGTGACCCACGCGCAGGTCGATCGCATCCTGCTGGACGGACGGCGCGCCACCGGCGTCAGCTTCACCGACCGCGCCGGCAAGCAGCAGACGGTGACCGCCAACCGCGAAATCGTGCTGTCCGGAGGTGCGATCAACTCCCCCCAGCTGCTGATGTTGTCGGGCATCGGAGACGCGGACCAGTTGTCGCACCACGGGATCGGGGTGATCCACGACCTTCCGGGCGTGGGCAAAAACCTTCAGGATCACCTCCAGGTCCGGCTGGTCTACAAGTGCAACGAACCCACGCTGAACGACGAGGTCAGCACCCTGAGGGGGCAGGCGAAGATCGGGCTGAAGTATCTCATGTTCCGCGCCGGGCCGATGACCATGGCGGCAAGCCTGGCCACAGGTTTTCTCAGGACACGCGAAGACCTTGAAACGCCGGACATCCAGTTCCACGTGCAGCCGCTGTCGGCGGAAAACCCTGGCAAGGGTGCGGACAGGTTCTCCGCTTTCACCATGTCGGTTTGCCAGCTTCGGCCCGAGAGCCGCGGAGAGATCCGGCTGAAGTCGGCCGCGCCGCGCGACCATCCCCGGATCATTCCGAACTACCTGAGCACCGAAACCGATTGCCGCACTGTCGTCGAAGGGGTCAAGATCGCCCGCCGCATCGCGCGGCATGCGCCGCTGACCACCAAGATATCCGAGGAATATCGCCCCAACGCCAGCCTGCCGATGGATGATTACGACGCGACACTCGATTGGGCGCGCAGTAACAGCGCCTCGATCTATCACCCCACCGGCACCTGCAAGATGGGCACCGGCAAGGATGCCGTGGTGGACGACCGTTTGCGGGTGCATGGCATCCATGGCCTGCGGGTCGCGGATTGCTCGATCATGCCCGAGATCGTCTCGGGCAATACGAACGCCCCCGCGATCATGATCGGTGAAAAGGCGAGCGACCTGATTCTTCAGGACGCGCGCGACTGAAACCACTTACCTGGGCATCACGTCAGCCAACCGATTAGGCAGGCTGCGGTCGCCCGCGGACCAACAATGACAATTTGCAAACATTTCGTTGATGTTTTGTAATTTCGTGCAATGATGCCGGAAAGGAATCGGGGGGTAGATCATTTCATGATCCGCAAGATCGCCAGATGAACCGCCATGTTGTCGTGATCGGCGCCGGCATTGTCGGCATTTCCACCGCCATCTGGCTTCGCCGTGCGGGCGCAGAGGTGACGGTGATCGATCGCGGCCTGCCCGGCACAGGCACCTCGCACGGAAACGCCGGTGTCCTTGCAGCCTGTTCGATGGTGCCGGTCACAGGCCCCGGCCTGATGCGCAAGGCGCCCGGAATGGTGTTCGATCGGGACTTTCCCTTGTTCCTGCGATGGCCCTATGTCCCCCGCCTGTTGCCTTGGTTGCGCCGATACATGGCCAACGCGAATGATGCCGACACCCGTCGGATCGCCCGTGCGTTGACGCCGATCGTCGGCGACTCCGTCGAACAGCACAAGAGCCTCTGCGATGAGCTTGGTCTGGGCGATTGGGTGAGCGACAGCGACTATTGCTTTGCTTACAAGAGCAGAGCCGATTTCGACGCCGAGAAATACACCTGGGATCTGCGCCGGGACGCCGGCTTTGTGCCGGAACTGATCGAGGGGCGTGCGGTCCGGGAGTATGATCCGGCTTTGGGCCCCGACATCACCTGTCTTGCGGTGATGAAGAACCACGGCTTCATCCGCAGTCCTGGCGGTTACGTTCAGGCCCTGGCCGCGGCCCTGTCCGACCGGGGTGGAAAACTGGTCCAGGCGACGGTCAAGGACTTCGACATGACGGATGGCCGCGTTACCGGGGTGCTGACCGACGCGGGCAAGATACCCTGCGATGCGCTCGTGCTGGCCACGGGGGTCTGGTCAAAGCCGATGATGGCAAAGCTGGGGCTGAACGTGCCGCTCGAAACCGAACGCGGCTATCACGTGGTTTTCGAGGGTGCCACGGGCGGGCCGCGCCAGCCCACGATGATCGCCAGCGGGAAATTCGTCGCGACACCGATGGAACAGGGATTGCGCTGCGCCGGCATCCTCGAGTTCGGCGGGCTGGAGGCCGGTCCCAGCCGCGCGCCGCTGGAATTGCTGCGCCGCCATGCGAAGCGCGCCTTTCCCGAATTGCAGGCGGCGAACGAAATCGAATGGCTGGGGCATCGACCCGCCCCCAGCGACAGCCTCCCCCTGATCGGAGAGGTTGGGCAAAGCAGGGTCTTCACCGCCTTCGGGCACCATCACATCGGGTTGACTGGCGGACCGAAAACGGGCCGACTGGTCGCCGGATTGATCACCGGGCAAAAGGTCAACACCGACCTTTCCCCCTATCACCCACAGCGCTTCCAATAGCGCGATCCATAACCAACCGGGAGAAAACGATGAACATCACACGGAAATTGATGGCAACCGCGGCCACCGCTGCACTGACACTGGGCAGCGCCCTGCCTGCCTTTGCCCAGGAAAAGTGGGACATGCCGATGGCCTATTCGGCGTCCAACTTCCACACCGAGAACGGTGTCGAGTTCGCCAATTGCGTTACCGAGGCCACAAACGGCGAGATCGAAATCACGGTGCATCCGGGCGGCTCGCTCTTTGCCGGGGCCGACATCAAGCGGGCGATCCAGACCGGCCAGGTCCAGATCGGCGAGCGTCTGCTGTCCGGCCACCAGAACGAGAACGCCCTGTTCGGCTTCGACAGCATCCCCTTCCTCGCGCCCTCGTTCGAGGCCAGCGGCAAGTTGTGGGAGGCCGCGCAGCCCGAGATCGAAGCGCTGCTGGAAGAGCAGGGTCTGCACCTGCTCTACAACGTGCCGTGGCCGCCGCAGGGTCTCTACTTCAAGAAAGAGGTCAACAGCGTCGAGGACATGGAAGGCGTCAAGTTCCGGTCCTACAACAACACCACCGCGCGGCTGGCGGAACTCACCGGCATGTCGCCCGTGACCATCGAAGCGGCTGAAGTCAGCCAGGCCTTTGCCACCGGCGTGGCCGAGTCGATGATCTCCTCGGGTGCGACCGGCTATGACCAGAAGGTCTGGGAAAGCCTCACGCACTTCTACGAAGTCGACGCTTGGCTGCCGCGCAACTACGTGATGGTCAACGCAGGTGTCTGGGAAGGTGTCTCCGACGAGAACAAGGAGGCGATCAATCTCTGCGCCTCCGACGCCGAGACCCGCGGCCTTCAGATGGCCAAGGACTATACCCAGTTCACCTACGACGGCCTCGAGGAGGGCGGCATGATCGTCCAGCCCGCCAGCGAAGAACTGATGTCCGGCCTTCGCGAAATCGGCGAGACGATGACGGCCGAATGGCTGGAAGCCGCCGGCGAACAGGGTCAGGCGCTGGTCGACAGCTACAAATCCATGAACTGATGCACCAACAAGGGGTGGGCCGGCACGTCGGCCCCCCCCTCCTCAATTGAAAGGCGGTACGGATGGCGGCGCTGCGCAAATCCCTCGACACGCTTTATGTTGCGGCCGGTGCCCTGGCTGCGGTCTGCCTGGTTGCGATCCTGCTGTTGATCGTGGCGCAGATGGTTGCGCGATGGTCCGGCGCGGTCTTTCCGGGGGCTGCAAGCTATGCCGGATACGCCATGGCGGGCGCAAGCTTCCTCGCTTTTGCCAATGCGTTGAACCGGGGGGCCCATATCCGGGTGTCGATCCTGCTGAACGTGCTGCTGGAAGGTCCGAAACGACTGGTGGAGATCTGGTGTTTCGCCCTTGGTGCCGCGATCGCGTGGTACTTCACCTACTACGCCTACTGGTTCGTTTACTGGTCCTGGAAATTCAACGAAGTCAGCCAGGATCAGGATGCCACCCTTCTGTGGATTCCGCAGTCCGTCATGGTGGTCGGGGGTGCGATCCTCGGCATCGCGCTGACGGACAACCTGCTTCACGTGATCTTCCGCGGTCGTCACCGCATGACCCGCGACATCGTCGATCAGAGCTTCGGAGAATGACCCGATGACCGAAGTCTATGCCATCACGCTTTTCCTCTTCGTCCTGTTTTTCCTGCTCGGCACCGGTGTCTGGGTCGGGCTGGCCCTGATGGGCGTCGCCTGGGTCGGGATGGAGCTGTTCACCACCCGGCCGGTCGGCGACACGATGATCACCACGATCTGGGCATCGTCGAGTTCCTGGACACTGACGGCGCTCCCCCTGTTCATCTGGATGGGTGAAATCCTGTATCGCACACGCCTGTCGGAGGACATGTTCAAGGGGCTTGCCCCATGGCTCGCACGGTTGCCCGGCGGACTGGTGCACACCAACATCGTCGGCTGTACGGTTTTCGCTGCCGTCTCCGGCTCTTCTGCCGCGACGCTGACCACGGTCGGCAAGATGTCCATCCCGGAACTGCGCAGCCGCAATTACCCTGAAAAGATGATCATCGGCACATTGGCCGGTGCGGCGACACTCGGCCTGATGATCCCGCCCTCGCTGGCGCTGATCGTCTATGGCGTGACGGTGAACGAGAGCATCACCAAGCTTTTCTTCGCCGGCGTCCTGCCCGGTCTCATCCTTGCGCTGATGTTCATGGGCTATGCCGCCGTCGTCTCGCTGACGTCGAAGGACTGGAACCCAAAGCAGGAGACCGGGATGGGCTTTGCGGAAAAGCTGCGCAACTCCCGCTTCCTGCTGCCCGTCTTCGCGTTGATCACGGTCGTCATCGGGTCCATGTACCTCGGCTTTGCCACCGCGACGGAAGCGGCCGCGATTGGCGTGATCGGCGCGCTGGTGCTGGCGCTGGTCCAGGGTTCGTTGAACTGGCACAGTTTCCGCGAAAGCCTGATGGGCGCCATGCGCACCTCGGCCATGATCGCGCTCATCCTCGCGGGGGCGGCGTTTCTCAAGCTTTCGATGGGCTTCACCGGTCTGCCCCGTGCGCTCGCGGACGGTATCGCCGCGATGGAGCTGAGCCGCTTTCAGCTGCTGATGGCGCTGCTGGTCTTCTATATCGTGCTGGGGATGTTCCTCGACGGGATTTCATCGGTGGTTCTCACCATGGCGGTGGTCGAACCGATGGTCCGCGAAGCGGGGATCGACCTGATCTGGTTTGGCATCTTCGTGGTCGTCGTCGTGGAGATGGCGCAGATCACGCCGCCCATCGGCTTCAACCTCTTTGTCCTTCAGGGCATGACCGACCACGAGATGGGGTACATCACGAAAGCGGCGCTGCCGATGTTCGCCATCATGGTCGTGATGGTGTTCATCCTGATCTGGTTCCCCGATCTTGCCACGTGGCTGCCGGAGAACCTGCGCAGCGGACCGACGTAGAGCCGATGCATGCTGATCTCCATTCTTGCGGGGGCGTCGTCCCATGCCCGCCTTTGCCTGATCGCGGGCCTGGCCGCGGGACTGCTGCTTCCCGGCGTGGCCGCGGTGCTGGTTCCCTGGTTGCCGCAGATGGTCGCTGGGCTGCTGACGATCACCGCACTTCGGATCGGACACCGGGCGGCGCTGGGGGCAGTCGGGGACCTGCGCTGGGGGCTCGCCTCGGTTGCGATCCTGCAGATGGCTTTGCCGTTGTCCGCCATGGGCCTGCTGACGTTCTTCGGCTTGCAGGACACGCCCGCCGCGCTGGCGATCGTGCTGACCTCGGCCGCCCCGGCGATCACCGGCAGCGTCAACCTTGCCCTCATCCTCGGGCTCGACGGGGGCCGGATGATGCAGATCCTCGTACTGGGAACCGCGGCCTTTCCCCTGACCGTGCTCCCGGTACTTGCCGTCTTGCCTCAGGCGGGCGAACCCCGGCTTGTCGTCGGCGCGGCGCTGCGCCTGCTCCTCGTGATCGTTCTGGCCACCGGCGCGGGCTTTGCCTTGCGCGCCCGGTTTTTTCCGCGCCCCACACCGCGGCAGACCCAGGCCTTGGACGGCGCCTCGGTGCTGGCGTTTTCCTTTATCGTCGTGGGACTGATGGCGGCGCTGAATCCCGCCCTACGCAGCGATCCGGCGGGCGTGCTGCACTGGGCGCTGCTGGCATTCGCGATCAGCTACCTGTTGCAGCTGGTCACGCTACTGGGCCTGAGGCGTACGGGCTTACGTCAGCTGGCCGGTCCGCTCGCGCTTGGCGCAGGCAACCGCAACATCGCGATCTTCCTCGTCGCTCTCCCGCCAGAGGTGCTTGTACCGTTGATGGTCTTCATAGGGTGCTGGCAGTTGCCCATGTATCTGACCCCGATGCTGCTGCCGCAACTCTACCGGTGGGCGCTGCGCGATGACTGACTGGCCCAAGATAAGAACCGTCGGGCTATCCGGCATCCTCGTGACCTTTGCCGCTGAAATGTCGGAACAGGCCAACCGTGCGGCGCTTGCCTTCCGCGCCGAGGTAGAAGAACAGGTCTGGGAGAATGTCAGCGAAACCAGCACGTCACTGGTGTCCACCTTCCTCAGCGTGAACCTCGCGGTGGTGCCACCGGACGAGATCATCGCGCGGCTGAAAGACTTGTTGGCCAACCGCGACTGGTATGCAGCCGACCTGCCTGCTGGGCGAAAGTTGTGGCGTATCCCCACCGCCTACGGGGGCGACTTCGGGCCGCAGCTGGAGGAAGCCGCCGAGGCCGCGGGTGTCGATCCCGACACCGCGATCCGCGAGCTCTCCGAAGCCCGTGTGCGCGTCCTGACCTTGGGTTTCGCGCCCGGGCAGCCGTTCTCCGGCATGTTGTCGGAGACCTGGAACATTCCGCGTCAGCAGAACCTGACCAAGGAGGTTCCCGCCGGCGCGCTTGTCGTCGCGATCCGCCAGCTGATCGTCTTCACCAACCCCTCTCCCACTGGCTGGCGACACATCGGTCAGACCGCGTTCCGCAATTTCCGACCCGAAAGCGAACGGCCCATTGCCCTGTCGCCGGGTGACGAATTGTGTTTCCCGGCCATCGCGCCGGAAGAGCTGGAACGGATCAGGGCCAAGGACACCAGCGGCGATGGCGGCGCGGAGACCGAGGTGCTGTCATGACGGGTATTCTCACCATCCACCAGGCCGGTCCGCAGATGAGCGTGCAGGATTTCGGTAGACCGGGCTACCGGGCCAGCGGCATGACCCGCGGGGGCGCGGCGGATACGAAGGCGCTGCACGAGGGCGCAGTCCTATTAGGGCAGGATCCCGGCTTCGCTGCAATCGAAATGGTGGGGGCTGGCGGCAGCTTCACCTCGGACAAGCCCCTGCGCATCGCGCTGACCGGCGCGCCGATGAAGGCGACGCTGGACGGCACGCCGCTGGTCTGGAACGCCAGCCATCCGATGCCCGCCGGTGCCAAGCTGGTGATCGGGGGGCCACGTCCGGCACCTATGGCTACCTGCATGTCGGCGGCGGGATCGACCTGCCGCTGCAGATGGGGGCGCGGTCCACGCATTTTGGTGCAGGACTGGGCGACGCGCTGCAAGCGGGGGACACCTTGCCCGTCGGCAAGGACACCGGGACCGGCACGGGCAACGCCCTGCCCATCGACGACCGGTTCGCTGGCGGGCGGCTGCGCGTGGTCACCAGCGTCCAGACCGACCGTTTCGACCAGCAGACCATCGCCCGCTTTGGCGAGACCGCCTTTGCGCGCGACCCGCGGGCAAATCGGCGCGGCGTGAGGATGCAGCCACCGGGCGAAGGCTTCTTCGCGAACGATCAGCTGAGCATCCTGTCCGAAGTCATCACCATCGGCGATATCCAGATCACCGGCGACGGCGCGCCCTTCGTCCTGATGTGCGAATGCCAGACAACCGGCGGCTATCCCCGCATCGGCACCGCCATCCCGGCCGATTTGCCTCGCGTGGCTCAGGCCCCGACGAACGCCGAGATCCGCTTCGACTTCATTTCGCTGGACGAGGCGATCGACATCGAAAAGCGCGCGGCGGCCGAGATCAAGGCGCTGCCGGGCAAGTGTTATCCATTGGTCCGCGATCCGGCCGACATCCGTGACCTGCTGACCTACCAGTTGGTCGGAGGCGTCGTATCGGCCCTCGCGGACCCTTTCGAAAAGGAGACCTGACATGCCATCCGTCGACCTCAATGCCGACATGGGTGAAAGCTTCGGCGCCTGGAAGATGGGGGACGATGCCGCCCTGCTGGACATCGTGACCTCCGCCAACATCGCCTGTGGCGGCCACGCCGGAGACGCCGACGTGATGTCCGCCACCATGCGGATCGCCCATGCCAACGGGGTGGGGATCGGCGCCCATCCGGGATTCATGGATATCGCGGGGTTCGGACGGAACCGCATGTCGGTTCCCCGTGCGACATTGCAGAACCACGTCCGCTACCAGGTCGCCGCCAGTGTCGGCATGGCCCGCAGCCTGGGGGCGACGGTCCGGCATCTCAAGCTGCATGGCGCTTTGGCCAACATGGCCTCCGAGGATCAGGACCTTGCCCGCGACCTGTACGAGGCGGCGTTGAGCGTGGCACCCGATCTGATCGTCATGGTACTGGCGGCGACCGCCCAGCAGCGGGCGGTGGAGGAACTGGGATGCGCCTGGGCCGGAGAAATCTTTGCCGACCGGGCCTACAACGACGACGCGACGCTGGTCGACCGTTCGCTGCCGGGCGCGGTGATCCATGACGCCGCACGCGCCGGGGAACGCATGGTCGAGATGGTGCGCGCGGAAGCCATCATGACCGAAAGCGGCAAACGCATTCCGACGCGGATCGACACGATCTGTCTGCACGGCGACACCGCCGAGGCGGTCGAGATTGCCGCCGCCGTTCGGTCGCAACTCGAGGCAGCGGGGATCACGCTGGCCCAGTTCACCGGCAAGGACAGTTAGCCGTTCCCGGCTGCACGGGTGACCCGGTACAGGGTTCCGGCATCAAGCTGTCCTTCGATCACCGTTTCCGTCCCGTCGGCCCAGCGCACCGACAGCCTTTCGGCGCGGCCCTCGGCACCCAGTCCGAAATGCACGCGCGGTGCGTCGAAGGACATGAAACCGCCCCCCATCTGCACCTCGCGCATCTGCGTCCGGCCGGTGGTTTCGGTCAACCTGAGCACGGCGCCGATACCGTCCCTGTTGCCGGCCATGTCCTCCAGCTCGAACACGATGCCGGGCACCTGCGCATTGTTGCGAAAGACCGCCAGAGGCCCGTTGACCGGGTGCGTCAACAGGTCGAGATCGCCGTCGTTGTCCATGTCGAACTGGGTCGCGGCGGCGGTCATCAGGTAATCCTCGAGGCCAAAGGGGCCCGACGCCTCTTCGAAGGTACCGTCGCCCCTGTTGTGGAAGAAGAGGTTCGAGGGGGAAACTTCGTTCGGCACCCATGTGCCGTTCACGATGTAGACATCCTGCCAGCCGTCATTGTCGAAATCGAAGATCTTGGTGTCCCAGCTCCAGCCCCCCACATCGAGACCCACCGCTTCGGCCACGTCCTCGTAAGCCTCACCGGCCCATGACAGCAGGACGTTCGACCGTTGAATCTGCGGATGGGTCAGGGCGATCTCCTCTGCGGTGGGGGTCCGCACCGGCATGAAATGCGCCTCGCAGTAGGATCGGGGAATCTCCTGCCGCTTGGGAATCAGGGCGCAGATGGCGGGGTCTTCCTTCTGGATCGCCAGATCCTTGACCAGCATCGCGCGACATTCATCCTTGTAGCGCCCCTCCAGTTCCTGGCATCGGCTGGCATAGGTGGGATCGAAATTGTTGCCGGACTTGTACCATGCCTTGATCTCCATGTTCTTGGCGCAGGTCGCCTTGGCCTGAGGATCCACGATCGTGTCGCAATAGCGGTCCAGCGATTGCATCTTGAGTTTCCGCGACACGCCGGAGGACCGGCCGGCGATCTGTGCGAGATAGATCTCCGGCGTGCCGTCATTCGACAGATCCGCCGTCTTGACCGACATGGTCGTGGTCGTCGTATGCGGGATCAGCCCGGAGGCATGGTCGATCATGGCAAGACCGCCCGCGCCGTCACCACGGTAGAAATAGTCCGGGATGTCGAAGTCGTTGCCCACCACGAGGTCCGAGGTGCCATCGCCGTCAAGATCCGTCCACAGGATGCTCAGGGTCTCTCCCGGCAGGCCGGGCAGATCCGTGTAATCCCGTCCTGACAGCGCGCCGCCATCGTTCCAGATCACGCGGTTTCGCGATTCCTCGCCGGGAATGCGCCGGTACCAGCCCGCCGCCCAGTTTCCCAGCGCGACATCGAGGTCGCCGTCCCGGTCCGCGTCGGCAAAGCTGAGCGCAAGGGCGAGGATATCGGTATCCCTGCCCTCCACTTGGCGCAGCATTCCGGGATCGAAGCTGCCTCTCGTACTGGTCCAGACAAAATTTCCCTCGCGGTAGGTGGCCAGAAACAGGTCGAGCCATCCGTCGTTGTCGATATCCACCAGCGCGGACTGGAAGACCGGCATCGCGGCCAACGGACCTAGGTCAAGATCCTGCCGGGCGAACTGCCCGGCCCCGTCATTGAGATAGAGATACAGGCCCCTCTCCGTCGAAGCGATCACGAGGTCGAGGTCGCCGTCCCGGTCGATGTCACCCGAAGACACCGCCCGTCCTTCCCAGAAAGGCGGCCACATGTCGCGAAAGGAGAATTCCACCGGCTTGTCAATGCCGAGCGTGCTCGCCTCCACGCGCGTGAAGCCTGTCTCGGCCGGGGCCGATTTCTGTGCCAGGGGCTGCGCTGTCAGCGTCACGCGGTCCGCGTCGTCACTGGTCACCTGCCAGGGGTCGGTCCCCGCCGCCTCGGCCGCCATGAACAGCCGTGGCACCACCCGGGAGGCATCCCCCTGCAGCAGGATCTCCAGCGCGCGGTCCGATTGCCTGTCATAGTAGACCTGCGCGCCCACGCCAGCCAGGATGCCCAAGACGCCGACAGCGGTCGCCAGCATGCCGGCGGCGCGCAACCCGATGGCCTGCCAGACGATGAAGAACGAGTAGACGGAGAATGTCCCGAGCGTGAACAGCAGCCCCATGACGTATCCATGCGAGAGGCCCGCGCTCAGCAAGGCGCCGGTCACCACGACGTCGAAGGCGATCGGGACCGGCAGGAAAAGCCCCACCAGCGCGATCGCGATGAGCGCCAGAACGGAGAACGACAATCCCGTGATCATCTCCTGCGGCAGCAGCACCGCCGCCACCGTGCCCAGGAAACCGGCCAGCAGCATCAGCGGCACCGTCAGCAGGATGATGTACCACAGGTTCTGCAGATACTCCTTCCCGACATTCAGCACGGCACCCAAGGGGCTGTTGCCGAGCCGTTTACCCGACATCAGCCCTCCGCCGGGTTGTATCGCGCAGACGATCTCATCCTCACCCAGTTCCCTCTTGTCCAGCGTGCGACAGATCAGCGGCACGATCACAAGGATCACCAGCAGGCTGAGCGCGATCTTGGTCACCGCCATGAAGAAGGGCAGGATGGAGAACGCCATGGTCAGGACCACGATGTTCAGCGTGGGCGAAGCGATCATCGCCGACAGCGTCGTCTCGGCCCGCAGACCCGCCGAATACATGCCTTTGGCGATGGGTGCGGCACAGTTCACGCAGACACCCAGCGGCGCGCCGATCACCATGCCGAGGAAAGAGTTGGCAAAGCCGCCCCTGAAACTGCGCCGTCGCAGATAAGGGATCATCGTCAGGAACGCGGCGGCAAAGAGTACCCCGAACGTCATGCCTTTCTTGTTGGTGTTGATCCAGTTCAGCGTGGACCAGAATATGCGCTGCGGCAGCGTCATGTCGGCGCTGATCGGATACTTCGCCTCGAAGCTGAGGGAGTCTTCCAGCTGGATCGCGCCGGACATCATCGCCTTTTCGTCGAGCGATGGATATCGCGATCCCGTCCAGAAAAGGTAGGCCAGCACGGCGACGATCAGAACACTCAGAACAAGGCGCAACTTGTACGTCGGGAGCGGGGTGGCTGCATCTGTCATGACAAATCTCAAATTCGGAAAAAAATAATGCCGAAATTCTAACTCGGATCGGCCACATTCTCCAAATCAATTTCGAATGCGCGCAGGTCGTCCAGCAAGGGCTGCGGAAGAACCGACAGGTCATGGTCCCGGGATCTGCCGATCGTGCTGGGGCGGATCAACCCTGACGGGATCGGCGTGGCCGGGTCGCCCCCGGCCAGCGCGCAGATGGCGGGCCAGTAGGCCGAGGGTCTTGCGCAGAATTGCTCGTAACGGATGACCATGAATCGCCCCGGCATGTGCCGGTGCCCATAAGACGTCGCGGCACGGTTCGCCGCGAGCCAGTAGCGAAGCTGCCCCACCGGTGTCGGCATGCCCTCTTCTTCGGGCAACCCGAAAAGATGCGCCCAGTTCTGGGTCTGCGACGTGTTCCCGCTGAAGGCCATGTCCAGTCCATCGCGGATCACGTGGACATAGCGGAAATTCGGCAGAAGCCGGTCGAGCTGAGGCAGGAACACATGGGTGTTCGGCTCTTTCCATCCCCAGCGGCCCGCCTGTTCCGCGGCCGGCGGCGCACTCTGCAACAGGTTCTCGACCTGCCGCTGGCGCGCCCCGGAATTCCATGTGCCTCCGGGCAGGAGATCGCGTTCGAGCGCACGGACAAGGTCGATGTCCGCACCCGAGATGGCATCGGCAAGACCGATCGTCATGGCCTGATGAAACAGCCGGATCGCCCTCGCCACCTCTGCATCTGTCGGTTTGCGCCGCGTCCATGCCCGGCGCTTGAACAGGACAGTGAACCAGAGATTGTCGAGCGATCCGTTTAGGTCTTCGCCGATCCTGATCCCGCTGCTGCGCAGCGCTTCTGCGAAAACGCGCGTGCCGCTGCCCCCCAGCCCCCCGATCGCGATGATCGGCGGTGCATCCGCACTCATTTCAGAAATCTCTTTGCGGCGGCGGGCATCCCGCCGACATAAAGCGGCCATGGCACCGGGGCCGTTTCGTACCGGCGGCCATGTATCCGGGCGTATTCCTCGTGAAACATGGCCAGGGGCCGCTTTTCGGGGGGTGCATTCGTCGCGATGCCGCCGTGGACTTGATGGAACACCCCTTCTCCGAGGATCACCATCGGGCTGGCCCCTTCCAGCGTCACCGCCCGGTTCCGGAAATCGTGGTTGCAGAATCCGCCGCCCGGCGTCTGGAACCGGATGTCAAAGCCGCCCATGCCGACGAAGGTATCGCGCCGCAGCGCGATCCAACTGCATTCCGATGGATAAGAGGCAAAGAAGCCGTCACCGGACGATGGTGCGATGGTCGAGATCTCGAACAGCCTGTACCCGTCCGTGCGCCAGTCGGCCTCTTCCAGCATCCGGTCCTCGAAGGCCTGGCCGTACCCGTTCTGAACCGATTTCGGCTGCACGTCGGGGCCCAGATGCCACGACAGGGCACAGATGACGGGATTCTCTGCCATGCGGAACGCCAAAAGGGTATGTCGGATGAGCCCCGGTGAGGCCATCCGCGCACCGTCGACGATGATCGCTATCGCGTCGCCGCGCGCCATTTCGACACCGATGTTTATGGCCTCGACCGGTGATTTGCTGTCGGTCTCGTGGAAATGGTACCGAAAGCCGGCACCATGCCCGTCCATATCTTCCGGCCTCAACGGGGCGGTGGACGCATTGTCTATTACGATGACTTCGTAATCGCCCGGCTCGATCCCGACCTGATGCGCGAGGCTGAGGGAGTACAGCGTCCGCGCCGCCTCCCGCCGCATGTTGTGCATGATCACGACGATGGAAAGTTTCATGCGCTTCCGGTCCTTCGGTCCCGAACAGAGCTATCCTATCAGGATATCAATCTCAACGGGCCCGAGCGAACGCGAAATCGCCGCCCTGAACAGGGCGGCGATCCGTGTTCCGCAACAGCGACGAACGGGTCAGTTCGCGCTTTTCAGCGTTTCGACCTGGGCTTTCAGTTCGGAGATCGTCGCTTCCTGCTCCAAGGTGTAAAGTGTCAACTCTTCGACCTTCTCAAGCAGCTTGAGCTGCATCTCGACGACATTGAAGCGCTGTTCGTCGTTGATCTTCTTGGCGGACGGAACGCCCGGCAAGTGGCCGTTCTCGTCGATGAACGCCTGCACTTCTGCCAGGGGCAGAAGCTTGTAATCGGGTTCGAATACATAGTCGGGAACGTTCAGAGGTGTGCCGTTCACAATGATCTGACCGGTCACGATCACGGCGTCTGAATTGGTATTGTCCCCGATCTTGAGCAGGTTGTTGTTGGCGCTTTCGTCGATCTTGATGGGTGTGTTGCCACCCACGATCCCGATGTTCAGACGCCCCGAACTTGCCTGCGCGCGAAACTCCCACGAAGCTGGGGTCTGGCCATCAGTCTTCAGGATGAAAGAGGAGTCGTTGCTGGCACCTGACGATTCGATGAGAAAGTCGGTCGGTGCGCCAGTCCGTCTGATGTGAAGTGCCGCATTTGGAGTCGTGCCGGCACCCATCCCGACTTCACCGTTGTTGGCGATATAAAGTGCGCTGGTGGGTGCACCCGGCTGGATCCGGAAAGGCAGGGTACTGCCGCCGGTGACATCCCTGATAAAGAAGTTCGTTTCGTTGCTGGCAACATCCCAGGTTTGGGCGGCAAAGCCTGACGACCCGTCCTGCTCCAGTCGCAGCGCCGGCGTGTTGCCCTGCTTGACATGCAGGTCAACCACAGGCGTCGATGTACCGAAGCCGACCCTGTTGCTGTCGGAAACATAAAGTTGGTTGGTACGCGTACCCGCCTCGATCGTGAAGGGAGTACGGGAGTTGTCGATATCGTCGATCGAAAACTTGTTCGCACCGCCATTATCGGTGTCGTTGAAGGTCAGTTGCCAGTCCACGGTTGGAAAACTGCCGGTGGAGGACGTATCGAATGCCCGGATGCGCAGGTTGTTTTCCTTCAAGCGGATCGTGTCGAAGCCGTAGGATTCGCTCGACGTACAGTCCTGACCAACGCACAGGGAACCGATGATGGACTGATCCTGCGCGTAGGCGTGATGACCCGCCAGCATTCCCGTTGCCAGCGCCACCATGCCTGCGGCCAGGGCGGGCCCGCTTCTCTTGGGGTTTGCGAAATCGGACATGTAAAATTCCTTTCAAGTATGCGGGCATCGCCGCGGAAATTCTTGCAGATCATGGCGGCCAAGCCGCGTATCCATTTTGACTATCAGGGCCGTCCCGATCCGAAGAATCACAATTCGATCGAAAAAGACCCTTGCCGCCTGCCCACAACGAAATAACTGTGCAGACGGTATCGGCGTGATGATACCTCAAATTTGACACGAAATTAAGCATTTTCTTGCAGCCCTCGTGCGATTCACCGGTTTCCACCGCAAATTCGCTGCCACATTCTCAACTTGAAGTGGTGAGAGACGGGTCAGGGGCCTGATTTGGCAAGTGACTGCGCCTCGGTGATCTGGCCGGGAGTCATCTTGTCGAGATAACCTTCTGCAAGCGCAGGTGTGTCGGGCGTTCCGGCATGGCCCGCGCGCAGAATCCACATATGTCCCAGGACGAAGTCCTGAGGTACGCCCCTTCCCTGAAAGTAGAGACTGCCGAGGTTCGCCATGGCGGGGCCATAACCGGCCTCTGCCGACACACGGAACAGCGCCGCTGCCTGAAACTGGGCCTGAAACGGCGCATCCGGTTGCTGAAGAAGCACCCAGCCCAGTTGGAAAAGAGCGACCGGATCACCGGCCTCGGCGGATTGCTTCAGCGCCTGCAGCGCCTCATCCGTCGAGTCCAGCGGCTTCAGCCGGGAATCGTAGATCAAGCCGGCATTGTCGCCGGAACCGACGTCTTCCTTTCGGCCCCCGGCACGGTAGAGCGCCCTCGCCCGCTCCTCGTCCAGTTCCACGCCAAAGCCGTTCTCGTAGAGCACGCCAAGATTTGTCATCGCCGTGCTCAGGCCGAGATCGACCGCCGCCGAAAAGTATTCGGCGGCGCGGGCATAATCCTGCGGCACGCCGTCTCCTCGAACGTAGAGCAGGCCGAGATTGTTCAGCGCGCGGGCATTGCCCTGATCCGCCGGCTGCTCATAAAGCTCACGTGCGCGCGCAAAGTTCTGTTCGACGCCGATTCCCTCCTGATAGAGAACCCCAAGGCTCACGGCGGCGTCCGCGTTTCCGGCATCGGCTGCCTGCTGGTACAGTGTGGCGACGCGCTCCATGTCCGCCCCGGAGGCCTCGAGCGCGCGGGCGAGATCGAACACGTGATCCGGATCGCCTGTTTCCGCCGCGGCCTCGAAAAGGCGCAACGCCTCGGCCCGGTCCTGCTCCACTCCAAGCCCCTCGAACCGGTAGCGTGCCAGAAGATTGGCCGCATCGGGATGTCCCTGCGCTGCCGCAAGCTCGAACCAGTGCGCGGCTTCGGCATAGTCCTGCATCACCCCGTCCCCCGTGTGATGCCGCTGTCCAAGGGCGAATTGCGCTTCGGCCTGCCCCTGCTCGGCCCGTGCCTCGATATCCGTCGTCGCAGGCGCGTCCGATGTCTGGCCGCTGACCGAAACTGCCGCCAGCATCAAGAGCGCCGCAAGGGCCGGAAGGGCAGATACGCGCCGGACCATCAGTCCGCCTCGGTCCCGGAGGTCGCCCCCTGCGTCACCTGCGGCGCGCTTCCCGGCGTCCTGACGGTCTGTTCGGTTTGCGGTGCCCGCGACCGCGCCGTGTCAAAGTACTCGCGCGCTTCGGCCTGGGCGCGCGCGATCTGTTCTGGTGTCATCAGGTCCCCAACAATCCCCCGCTTTTCCGCCGCCTCGGGGTGACCGCTTGCCGCAGCGATGTTGAGCCACTTGTGCGCCGCCACGTAATCGAGATCGACACCGTCGCCCGTGACATGCAGACTTCCCAGCCGGAACTGCGCCGGGACACTGCCCGCCATGGCCGCCACCCGGATCAGCGCGATCCCCTCGGGCTTCCGGTCCTCTTGCGCCAGGTACCATTCACCGAGGTTGATCTGGGCAATGCGCACCCCCGCGTCGGCCTGTTGCCTGACCCAGGCCTCGGCAGCCGCATCGCCGGTCTCGGCCAGGTCGACCATGACCCATGAGACGGCCCTTTGCGGCGCCATGAAATTCCCCAGACCATCGGACTTCGCCAACTGTGAAATCGCCAGGGCGCCCGCCATCTCTCCCTGTTGGGCGGCGGTCTCGAACAGGCCGACCGCCTTTTCCATGTTCTGCTCTACCCCCCGCCCCTCTGCGTAAAGCTGACCGAGCGCGAGGCTCGACCGTCCCAAACCGAGATATGAGGCTTCCTCGAACCACTGGACCGATTTGCCGAAATCCTGCGGAAGAAGCTCACCGCCGGCATAGGCGATCCCGAGATTGTGCATGGCGGAGCGGTCTCCGGCGTCGGCAGCGGCCCGCAGCCAGCGAAGCGCCTCGTCCGCGTTCGGCTCGACACCGTTCTGGCCGACAAGGTACCTTGTCCCCAGCTCGCGCTGCGCCTGCGGCTGTCCCGCCTCGGCTGCCCGGCGGAACCAATCCAGCGCCGCCTTCTTGTCCATGGGCACGCCGCCCCCGGTATCCAGCGCGTTCGCCAGAAAGTACTGCGCATCCGGAAACCCGCCCGATGCGGCTTCCTCGAGCCAGCGCAGCGCCTCTTCGGGGTTCTTGTCGGTGCCGACGCCGCGCGAATATGCCTTGCTCAATTCGTATTGCGCCGCCGGGTTCCCCGCCTCGCCCGCCGCGAGGAACCAGTCGAAGGCCGCTTTCGGATCGGGCGCGACCCCCTGCCCGGCCATCAGGAGCAGACCGAGGTAATATTGCGCCTCCGCGTCGCCGCGCTTGGCCGCGGAAGACAGCAGGTTGGCCGCACGTTCCGCGTTGCCCTCGCCCTTGTTGCTCAGCAGGACCCGCGCGAGCAATGTCGAGGCGGGCGCGTGGTTCTGTGTCACCGCCTTTTCCAGCCAGTCCATGGCCGCCGCCGGGTCGCGGGGCCCGCCGGTTCCTTCCAGCAGGACACGTCCGTACCGGTACTGCGCGAGGGCGCCGCCCTCTCCTTCGGCCAAGGCCTTCAGCCCCTGACGGACGAATACGAAGTCCCCGTTCCGCCAGGCTTCTTCGACCTGCGACATGGTCACTGGCACTGCAGCCTCGGCCTGTCCGGATTCCGGGGCCGTCGCAGTGTCCTGCGCCGGCAAAGGTGCCCCGAGCAACGCAATAATGACAGCGTAGGGCAAGGCGCGTACCGGGCGAAGTTCAAATGAAATCATGGCGTTGCTCAAACTGGATGGATGTGGCGGGGCAATCGGCCCGCAGTTGAAAAAATCGGAATACCTTGCGACCATACCCCGCGACAACTTCAAGTCAATTCCAGCCGACAGGCACCAACTGCGGCCCGATGAGCCACAGGACCGCCGCCGCGGCGCAAAGCGCGGCGCCGAAGGGCAGTGGCCGGTCGGGCGCGAGCGGAGCGGGCGACAGGAGCCGCTGCAGCAGCGCAACGCCGAGGGCCGACAATGCGGCCAGCAGGATCAGGAGCGGGAGATCGTAGGGCCCTGCAAAGGCCCCGAGACCCACCATCAGCTTCACATCGCCAAGCCCCAGACCCTCCCGTCCGCGCCACAGCCAGTAGCTCCATCGAAGGATCGCGAATGAACCCGCCCCCAGTAACGTGCCCAAAGCGGCCTGCGCCAGTCCCGCGCCGGCGGGGGCCATCGCCATGCCGAACGCGATCAAGGCCAGCGCGGCGGTCAGCGGATCGAACAAGCGCAGCCAAAGCAGATCGGCCGCCGCCAGCGCGGTCAGCATCCACAGGAATGCCGCCGATAGAATGACGTCCACCGCCGTCCCTCCCTGCAGGACCGCGAGCACGGACCCGCCAAGGCAGGTTAATTCCATGTAGAAGAGCCAGGGCGGGATGGCCGCCCCGCAGGTACCGCAGCGTCCTCGCGCCAGCACAAATGACAGGATCGGGATCATCCGCCAGAAGGGAAGGGCGACGCCGCAATTTCGGCAGGCGGATCGCTGAAACACCGTGTCCTCGTGCCGCGGCAAGCGGTCCACGAGGACACCAAGGAAAGACCCCACCGCCGGCCCGAGCAGGATCACCAGCGCCAGCAGCGGACCTGCGCCGCTCATGCGCTTTGCCTGCCCGTCAAAATTTGCAACATCGCATAGACAACCATATCACCCCCCTCCTATCATGGACCTCAGCGAAAGGGACATATGCGATGGAACGAGCCGCTTCTTCACAGAGCATCCGGAAGGCCCGCCGGCACACCGCGGGCGACGATGGGTTTTCCCTTCTGGAACTGATGGTTGTGGTCGTGATCCTGTCGATTCTCGCGCTTGTGATCGTGCCCCGCGTGATCGACAGACCCGATCAGGCGCGCGCGGCGCGCGCGCAGTCTGACATCGCGGCGATCTCGGGTGCGATCAACCTCTACCGGCTGGACAATTTCCGTTACCCGACGACCGAGCAAGGGCTTGCGGCGCTGGTGAACCGCCCCACAACCGACCCGCAGCCTCCGAACTGGGCCACCAACGGCTACATGGAACGTCTTCCGGTGGATCCGTGGGGGCAACCCTACCAGTATCTCCAACCGGGCGTGCACGGTGATTTCGACGTGTTCTCGTATGGGGCCGACGGGGTGACCGGCGGCTCGGGGCCGGACGCTGACATCGGGTCATGGAACCAGAACTGAACACCGGCCCCTCGGGCGACCGCGGGTTTTCCCTGATCGAGCTGCTGGTCGTGATCTCGATTCTCGCCATTCTTTCTGTGGGGGCGACGCTGACTGTCGCGGGGCGCGGTAGCGACCGCGCCGCATCCGACCGCGCCTGGTTCGAAGCCCAATTTCACGCGCTGCAGGATCTCGCGGTTCAGGGCCGCACCGCCAAGGGGCTGGTCGTCTCGCCCGGCGGGCTGCGCTTTGCGCACATGACGGGCGAGGGCTGGCAGATCGGTGATCCGGTAAGGGCCTGGCAAGGCAAGGTGACCCTTGGGGCACTTGCCCCCCGTCCGGGTCCCGACATGCCGCAGATCGTCCTGCTGGCCAATGGCAGCACCAGCGCTTTCGACATCCTTTTTTCCGGCCAGGGCGCCAGATCGCAAAGGTGCCGCAGCGACGGCTGGGAGGGACTGACATGCGAAGACGACTGAGGGGAAACGACAGGGGCCTTACCCTGATAGAGCTGGCCGTGGCCGTGTTGGTGCTGTCGATCGGCAGCATTGCCGCCCTGCGCGCCGCCGACCAGTCCCGATTGGCCATCGGCGGCGCCGCGGACCGGCTGATAGCGCAGATCGCGGCCCGCAACCGCGCCGAGGAACTGCGGCTGGTGCCCCCCGGCGAACGCGCCGCCCTGCCCGGCACCGTGACCATCGGCGGGCAGGCGATAGACATCGACACCACGACCAAGACGACCGCCGCGGGACTGGTCGAAGCGACGGTCACCGCGCGATCGGCTCGGGGCGGAGGAGCCATCTTCGTACTGTACCTGCCGGTGGAGCCCCCGGCGTGACCGACGGGGCCGGCGACAAGGGCATCAGCCTGATCGAACTCGTGGTGGCGATGGCGATCTTTGCACTGGTCGCGGTGATGGGTCTGCAGGGGCTTTCGGGAATGCTCCATATCAGGGACCGGCTGACCGAGATGGACGACACCACCTCGGAACTCTCCCGCACTGTCGCGCTGCTTCGCAACGACCTGAACGCGATCGTTCCGATGCGGTTCTTTCCACCGGGCGAAGGACCAGACAACGCTTTGGCGCAAAGCGACGACGGTCGGATATTTGCGCTGTCCCTTGCAGGGCAACCGGAACTGTCGCCGGCCACCGGTGGCGGCGGGTTTCACCGTGCGGAGTGGCGACTGGACCAGACCGACAAGACGCTGAAGCGGAGGGTCTGGACGACGCTCACGCCCGTGGATCCCCAGGTTCTGCAGCCCGCGCTCACGCTCATGTCCGGCGTCGAGGAAATGAGAATCCGCAGCTACTGGAGCGGGATGGGCTGGATCGACGGCCCCACCAACCCCGTCTTGCGAAACCTCGTGACTGCCGAGGTGTCTGACGAAGACCGCACCGGACCGGCGCCCGAAAACTACTCCGACTTCCTTCCGCTTGCGATAGAGGTGACGCTGAACACGGTGCGATGGGGTGACATCACGCTGGTGGAGACATTGAGATGAACCGCCAGTCCGGCTTTGTTCTCGTCAATGCGCTGGTGATCGTCGCCGCCCTTGCCGGTGCGGCCGTAATCCTGCTGACAAGGGCCGAAGGCGGCCGTGCGCGGCTGCAGGCCAGCCAGACAGCCGGACAATTGACCTACTACCTCGACGCCTTCGATGCGCTGGCCATCACCCTGCTGAACGAAGACCTGATGAGCGGCAGCCACGACCATCCCGGAGAAGCATGGGCCCGCACCGACATTTCCGTGCCGCTGGACCGTGGGCGCGTGGCGGGACGGATCATCGATCAGCAGGCGCTTTTCAACCTCAACTGGCTGAACGACCAGACCTTCGGTGCCGCACAGCCGGCGTTCGACAAGGTGCTTCAACGCGCCGGAATATCGCCGCGCGTGGGCGACCAGATCCGTGACTTCATTCAGCCCGGCGGCCCCGCGAACAAGCGCGCCTATGCGGCCCTCTCCCCCGGTCGTGCGCCGATCGGGGGCGCGCTTCTCATCTTCGACCAGATCGCAGACATTCCCGGCCTGACAGCGGGCCAGATCGACCAGCTGCGCTCGGTCGTCACCGCGATACCGGGAAGCCAGCCGATCAACATCAATACAGCCCCGCTTGACCTGATCGTCGATCTGATCCCCGACATCCCGCCGGGCACGTTGTACCAGGTGCTCGGGACGCGCCGCAGCACGCCGTTCACCTCTCTGGACGGTTTCACCGACGCGCTCGAGGCGCGCCTGGGCGGAGACCTGCCGGAAACCTTCGCGCCCGAACGACTGAGCGTTTCGACGGACTGGTTCCGTGCCGAGATTGCCGCCGAACTCGACGGGCACTTGGCAAGACGCACGACGCAGATGTACCGGCTCGGGCGACAGACCGGCACCCTCGTCAATCTTCGGATCAGCCAATTTGACTGACAGGCGCGCCAGCCCATTGATCAAGTTCGGTGAAGTCTGCATCGTGGCGGTGGAAGACAGCACGGGAAACGGCAGCTGACCGAAACGCCAACATACGATGCCGGCAAGGAGTTTGTCGCGCTGACGCGGGGTGGACCTGCGCCCGGACCGCAACAGATCGCCGTTGTGCCGGGCGCAGAGGTGCCGATTTTCAGCCTGGATCTGCCACCGGGTCTGCGGGGTCAGGCGCGCGAACAGGTCGCCCGGCGGCAGTTGCAGGACCGTGCCGGCCTGACGGCGGAAACCACCCAGATCAGGCCCGTCTACATGCCAAGGCAGAGCGACCGCTGGTCGAAGGTCCTGATCGCGGACAGCGCTCTTCTGGCCGAATGGAAGGCGGCTGCCGGGCCGCAGTGCCGCGCGGTTTTGCCCGACTACCTGACCCTGCCGACAGCCAACGGCATCTGGACGGTCGCGGGGCAGGACGGATACCACGTCGTCCGTCTCGCTCCGGACGAGGGCTTCGCGGCGCAGCCCGACATCGCGCTCGCCATGCTGGAACGGGAACTGGACGGGCAGTCAGCCCCGCCGGGCGCCATGCTTGTACTCGGTCCAGTGCCCGAGGGGCTCGAGGAACTGGCAGGCAAGCATGAAGTTCCGATCATCGCCGAAGCCGCGGAAGCGAAGGCGCTGGGGCTGGAGGAACCGACGATACTGGGCCATGGCGAGCTTGATTTCGATCTGCGCCGTGACCCCCAGCTTGCCCGTGCGCGGCTGCGCAGGCAGGTTCTGCCGTGGCGCTGGCCGGTGCTGTTCGCCGCCATCGCTGCCGCGCTCTGGTCGGCCGCCCAGATCATCGAGACCGGGCGGATCGAGGCGCGAACCGACCAGCTGAACGCCCTGACCCAGAACCTCGTCCGCGAGAATTTCATTCCTACCGGCCCCCTGCTGGACGTGCGTGTTCAGGTCAGCCAGGTGATGGCGGCCCGGCAGGCGCAGGCGTCGGCAGACGGCGATGAATCCTCGGCCATGGACCTTTTTGCCATCGCCGCCGGCGTGCTGAGCGCACAGGGCGTGCAGACCGATCAGGCCAGCACCGTTTCCGCTTCCGAAGTTGCGCTGGACCTGACATTGCCCGATTTCGCCAGCGTTGACCGCTTGGCAGCCGACCTGCGCGCAGCCGGCTTGGACGTGGAGATCGTGGAGTCGCGCGTCAGCGACGGCTCTTCCGCCGTCCGAAGCGAAATCCGCCTGCGCGCGCCCGATCGGGAGGCGGCGGAATGAACGGGCGACTGATCGACTTTCTTCTGCAAAGGTCCGCGCGGGAGCGCCTGCTGCTCGCGGTTCTCTTCGGCCTGGGCCTTCCCTTGCTGATCGTCTTTGCCGTGCTGTTGCCCCTGAAGGATCGCAAGGCCGCCGCCCTTGCCGCGAATACCGAAGCGGTTGCATTGAACATCTGGGTACAGGAGCGCGCCGCGGAGCTTGCGAGCCTTTCAAGCGCACCGGTCGAAGCCCGGTCCGATCCCATCGGGTCGAGCGCGATAGAGGAAAGCCTGATCCGGGCCGACCTGCGGCCCTATGTCAGCGAATTGGGCGTGGCGGACGGTGGCGTGATCGAATTGCGGTTCGACCTGGTGAAATTCACCGCGCTGGCGGACTGGATTTCTGCCAACAGCCGCACGTGGGGCTACGACATCTCGTCCTTCCGGTTCGAGGCCTCGCAGGAATCGGGGAAAGTCAGCGCGCGGCTTTCCCTCGCGCCCGCATCATGACCGTCATTTCATTCCGCTGAGGCGCGACTGGATGCTTGCGCGCCGTCCAGCCATGCTGCCAAGCGGATCAAGGTCGGGGTTCGTCGCCAGCACTTCGGTCAGCGCCGCTTCGGCCTGCTCGAGGTAGGATTTGCCGGTCACGGCATCACCCGACGCCAAAGCCTTGAGCCCGAGTTCATGTACGGCAGTCGCCTGCACCGACAAGGCGGCAGCGCGGCCATCGCCCTGCTGGGTCTGAGCAAGGCTGCCCGCCTCGCGCGCGGCGGCATCGAAGTCGCCCGCCCGCAGGTACCCGTGGGACAGCTCGAGCCGGATCCGCGGCTGGAGCGCGCCGGCGTCCGGCACCAGTCGCTTGTAGACCCGGTTCGCCTTGGCAAAGTCTCCGCCTTCCAGCGCATCGCGGGCGGTCGAATATTCGGTTTCGAAGGATTTTTGCCCAAGACTGCCTGTTTCTGCGCAGCTTGAGATCATAAGGGCGCACAGAACAATCGTCCCGGCCCGGGCGTGTGTGTATACCTGCATGTGCCTGCTCTTTATTTATCGTTTTATTGCGGATAGCCTTAGCATACGGCAGGATTTACGTCCACAAATCACGGTCGGTACACGCTGGAGCGGTCCAAGAATGCGGCTGATTGCTGCGATTATGACACTGGTAGCCCTCGCCGCCTCGGGCCTGGCGGGGCAGATGCTGCACGAGACTCTGAACACGCTGCCGGACGAAATTGCCGGCCAGGCAGAGGTGCGAACCGCTGCGACGGAACCCCAGCCACCGGCGCCGCCGCCCAGTCCCCGGCGCTGGCCCGCGGTGTTCGGAGAACTCCAGCCACCCGCGCCGCCGCCCCCGGCTGCCGAGCCTCAACCGCCGGCGCCGACACCCGAACCCCAGCCGCCGCGTCCGCCGCTGGACAGCCTCGGCTATGCGCTCAAAGGGGTCGTCCGGGTCGATCAGAAGATCTGGGCCATGGTTTCGCATCCGACGGGTGAGACCCTTCTGCGGGTCGGCGACACCCTCGGCAACGGCGCCGTGATTGAAAGGATCGACGAACAGGGTGTGTGGGTCGACAATGGCGACGGCGACCTGGCGCTTCTTGGCTTTACGGAGGAAAAACGCCCGCCCGGCTGAACCTTGCGCGCGACCGAATGGCCACAAATCGCTGCCTTGCACACGAAAGACGTGCATCGTGTGGATAAATACGCTAGAATCTTGTGTAATACATGGCAAATCCCCGAATGCGGTCGTCAAGAACCGGCGTCGGGCTTGAGGCAGAGAGCAGTCATGAAACGATTTCTATCCCCGAGGGCCGTGTTGCTGGCCCTGTCCTTGGCATGTTGCCAGGCGATGGCATGGGTTGTGGTCACCGCGCCCCCCGCGGCGGCACAGATTGAACTGGACTTGCGGGACGCGGACCTGCGCAGTTTCGTCGAAATCGTATCGGAGGCCACCAACCGCAGCTTCGTCCTCGATCCCAACGTCCGCGGTACGGTCACCGTTCTTGCCCCCGACACGCTGACGCCGGCCGAGCTGTACGACGTGTTCCTGAACGTTCTGGAACTGAACCGGCTGACCATCGTGCAGGGGTCGAGCGTGGACAGGATCGTCCCGATGAACGTCGCGCGGGAGCTTGCCTCCGGCCCGGCGCGGACTGCCCCCAAGGGGTTCGAGACGCGCGTGATCGAGGTCAACAACGTGCCGCTGACTGAAATCATCGAGGTCATCCGACCGTTGCTGCCCGCGGAGGCGGTGCTGAGCCCGGTGCCGGGATCCAACCTGCTGATCCTTTCCGACAGGGGCCAGAACCATGCCCGGATCGAGGCACTGATCCGTCGCCTCGACACCCCGCGCGAGCGTCCGATCGAAATGGTGCGCCTGCGCAACGCCGACGCCGCCGAAGTGCTGCAGGTCATCCAGTCCATGCAGATCGTGCCCGAAGATGCCGCGGTTTCCGTCGACCGGCGGTCGAATGCCCTCGTGGTGTCGGGCCCCGACAGCCTGGTGCAGCAGATCCGCCTGCTGGCCGGACGGCTCGACACCCAGAACGCAAACGTCGCCTCGCGCGCGATAGAGCTGAACTACGCCGACGCGACGCGGCTTGCAGACGTGGTCACGCGGGCGATCACCAACGAACAGGCCGCCCCCACCGAACAAGCCGTGCGCATCATCGCGGAGACACAGACCAACACCCTGCTGATCACCGCGCCGCCTGACCAGATGGGCGACATCATCGAAATGGTGCACTTCCTCGACCGGCGGCCGACACAGGTCCTCGTCGAGGCCGTGATCTTCGAGATGTCCGTTGCCGGTTTTGCCGACCTGTCGGCGCAATTCGGCGCGATCGTGAACGACGCCATCATCGGCGGCGTGGAATTCACGCTCGAAGGGCGGCCGAGCCTCACCGGGCTGGTGTCATCCGTTCTGAACAACACCAACAATGCCGTGCCGTCACCCGGCAACGGCGGCTTCTTTGGCGTGGGCGCGCGCAATTCGGGCGGCGAGGGCATCGTCGGCCTGCTCAGCGCCATCGCCTCCACCAACTCTACCCGCCTGCTGTCCACCCCGTCGATCATGACGCTGAACAACCAGGAGGCCGAGATCGTCGTCGCGCAGAACGTGCCGTTCGTCACCGGATCCTTCGCGCAGGTCGGTGAGACGGCGCAGCCCGACAACCCGTTCCAGACGATCGAACGTCAGGACGTCGGCCTGACACTCAAGGTCACCCCGCAGATCAATGCCGACCGCACGGTGAAGATGAACATCGAGCAGGAAGTGTCGAACCTGACGAACAACACGTCGTCAGCAGGGGGCGAGATCACGGCCCGCCGCGCATTGTCCACCACCGTGCTGGTGCGCGACGGCAATGTCATCATGCTGGGCGGTCTGCTCGAAAACGGGTCCGGATCCGTCTCGCAAGAGGTGCCCGGCCTCAGCAAGTTGCCCCTGGTGGGCGGCCTGTTCCGGGGCAAGAACGCGAACAAGAACCAGCGGGTTCTTCTGGTCATGCTGCGCCCCCAGGTGGTCAAGGACGATCACGAGGCGCGTCGTATCACGACCTCTCTGGCACGCGAGGCCAAAAAGGCGAGCCTTGCCTTGCAGGCCCCCGATGATGGACAGTATCCCAAGACGCCACAGGGCACCCTGCCCTTCGACGGCGTGGATCTGAACCAACCCTTCGATGCCGGATTTGTCGATGACTATGCGCAAAACCGAAACTACCCACCCCTTCCCTCCCGCCTCCGGTTCAGCGGCGGAAGCGACTGATCAGGCGCCGACCCGGCAAAGGCTGCCTTTCGTCTTTGCGCGGGATCAGCACGTCATTCTGGACGGAACCGATGTCATCGCCGGTCCCGAGGCCACTCAGATGGGTCTTCGGGAAGCGCAGCGTCGCGCGGCCCGGCTGGGGCACCTGACCCTCGTGACGCAGGATGCCGCGGGTTTCGAAGCGGCCCTGGCACGGATCTACCAGTCGCAGGACGACTCGCCGGAAACCCAGGATTCATTGACGTTCGAGCTGGAGGATACCGGCAGTGGCGGACAGGGGCCCGCGCGACAGCGTGATCTTCTGGAGGATTCCGGCGATGCTCCGGTCGTGCAACTGGTCAATCAGCTTCTGCGCAGGGCCGTGACCGCGGGCGCCTCCGATCTTCATATCGAACCCTACGAAGGCGGGCTGAGAGCACGCCTGCGGGTGGACGGGTTCCTCAAGACTGTGATGGACCGCTCCGATGTGCCGGTGAAACGCGTGGTTTCGCGGCTCAAGGTCATGGCCGGGCTCGACATCGCGGAAACACGCCTGCCGCAGGATGGGCGCATACCGCTGTCCCTTGGGGGACGGCAGATCGACACCCGCGTCAGTTCCCTGCCCGGCAACTACGGCGAACGGATCGTGTTGCGGATTCTCGATCGTTCCGCGGGCCTGATGGAATTGTCCGACCTCGGCCTCAGCAAGGATCAGGTCACGCTGCTGCACCGTCTGGCAGCGCTGCCCAATGGCGTGATCCTCGCCACCGGGCCAACGGGTGCGGGCAAGACAACGACCCTCTATTCCCTGCTGAAACTGGCCAACCGCGACGAGCGCAACATCGTGACCGTGGAGGACCCGATCGAATACGACCTGCCAGGCATTTCGCAATCGCAGATCAACGCCGACATCGGCATGACCTTTGCCAACGGCCTGCGCGCGACCCTGCGGCAGGATCCGGACGTGATCCTCGTCGGGGAGATCCGTGACGGTGAGACCTCGAGCGTCGCCGCACAGGCCGCGCTGACGGGGCACCTCGTTTTTTCCTCGCTGCACGCCAACGGATCGGTCGGGGCGGTGGTCCGCCTGCGCGACCTCGGACTGGACGATTTCCTGATCGCGGCCACGTTGCGCGGTGTCATCGCGCAGCGCCTCCTGCGCCGCCTCTGCGCAGACTGCCGAAAACCACACGCGCCGTCCCCGGCCGAAGCGGCGCATTTCACCCGTCACGGGCTGAACGTGCCCGACACCATCTATGCCGCCGAAGGATGTACCGCCTGCGGCAATTCGGGATACGCCGGCCGTGTCGGCATCTTCGAGATGATCGAGGTGGGTGAAAGCCTGCGCGCCGCCATCGACGCAGGTGCCAGCGAAGCCGAGATGCGCAGGCTGGCGTTGACCGGGCGCGAAACGCTGATCGGCCAAGGGCTGATGGAGGTCGCAGCGGGCCGGACCAGCATCGCGGAAAACCTGCGCGTCGTCGGTGACGTCGCGTGAGGGCCTATGCCTATGTCGCCTTCACCGAAGCGGGCAAGCGCAAGTCGGGCACGGTCATCGCCGATACCGAATCCCACGCCGCCGCCCTGCTGGCCGAGAAGAACCTGTTCGTCTCGGAACTCAGCGAACGCCGCGCCAAGGGGGCATCCGGCCTCTGGTCGGGTCAGCGGCGCGCGACACTGAATGCGGACCTCCAGGCGGTCTTTACCCGGCAAATGGCCGTTCTGCTGGGCGCCGAACTGCCCGTCGACGAGGCCCTGGAAGCGGTGCGCCAGGGCGGGCACCCGAGCCTCGACGCCGTGGCGGCCCGCGCCCGTGCCGATCTGATGGACGGTTCGACCCTTTCCGACGCACTGCGGCGCACGCAGGCAGGTTTCGCCCCCTATTACGTCGCTTCAGTCAGGGCCGGCGAAACCGCGGGCAACCTCGCCGGCGTGTTCAACGAACTGGCCGAGCACCTCGAGAACCAGGGCGTGGACAAGGCGCAGATTTCCACCGCGCTGATCTATCCCGGCTTTGTCGCGGCAGTGGCACTGCTGGTCTGCGCGATCCTGATGGTCAACGTCGCGCCCGAAATCGTCGCGATGTACGAACTGTCGGATCAACCTCTGCCGTCGATCACCCAGGTGGTCCTTGCCATAAGCAACTGGATCCAGTCGAACTTCACCGTCCTCATCGTCGTGCTCGCGGGGCTCGTCGCCTTCGGTTTCGCGTCCGGCAGGGTCGGCGCCCTCCGGGCACAGCGGGACAAGCTGTTCCTGCGACTGCCGCTGGTCGGCCGTTTCATGCGCCTCTCCGCTGCCGTGCAATACCTGCGCACGCTCGCGCTGGTCCTCAGCAGCCGCAACACCGTGCCCGTCGCGATCCAGAATGCCGCCGAGGTGCTGGATGTCGCGCGGTTCCAGCAGGAGGCGGCTCAGGTATCGCTGGCCGTTTCCCGGGGCGAAACCATGTCGCAGGCCCTTTGTGCGCTGACCATCATTCCGCCCGTGGCCCGTCAGCTCATCCAGGCGGGCGAAGCTTCCGTTCGGCTGGCGAGCATGACGGAACGCAGCGCCGTGCTGGTGGAAAACGGTCTGTCGACGGAACGAAAGCGGATCGCTGCGCTGCTGGAACCCGCGCTGATGATGCTGGTCGGCGCGATGGTGCTTGTCATCGTCCTAGCGGTGCTTCTGCCGATCTTCGATCTTCAGGCGGTGGTCGCCGGCTGAGGCATGCCAGCCCCTGCATGTCTGATGCGCGAGACGAGACTGCAAGCGGAACCCCGCGCGTTGATAACGCCCAGGCCGCCAGAATGCCTAACCCTTTGGATTCAGTGGTGAGCCGTACAGGATTCGAACCTGTGACCCACTGATTAAAAGTCAGTTGCTCTACCAACTGAGCTAACGGCCCACTAGGTCGCGTATCTAGAAAGGAGTGAGGGGGGGGTCAAGCCCTTAAACCACGATTCTTCAGGTGCCCGCTGGATTCGTCCGTCACCCGGCGTTATATGCGCGAAATGAGCACCACCAGCATATCCGGTTTACCCTTCATGAAAATGCACGGGCTGGGCAACGACTTTGTCGTCGTCGACGCACGGGCGCAGGATGTCTCGGTAACGCCCGCCATGGCGAAGGCCATCGGCGATCGGCATTTCGGCGTGGGATTCGACCAACTGGCGGTGATCGGCAACGGCGACGGGGACGCGCATCTGACCTTCTACAACGCCGATGGATCGACCTCTGCGGCATGTGGCAATGCGACCCGCTGCATCGCGCGATACCTGATGGACGAATCGGGTGCCACATCGCTGGACCTGACAACGGATCGCGGCAACCTGAGGGCGGAGGATCGCGGCGACGGCATCACCGCGGTCAACATGGGCCAACCGCAGCTCCTGTGGCACGAGATTCCGCTGGCGTCCGAGATGGACACGCTGGAACTCCCGATCGAAGGCGCGCCAACCGCGACCGGCATGGGCAATCCTCACTGCACATTCTTCGTGGAAGACGTGTCGGCAATTGCGCTGGAAAGCTTCGGCCCCGCCATCGAACATCATCCGCTCTATCCGCAGCGCACCAACGTACAGATCGCCCAGATCGTCGGACAGAACCACCTGCGCATGCGCGTGTGGGAGCGCGGCGTCGGCGTGACCTGGGCCTCCGGGTCGTCCTCCTGCGCCTGTGCGGTCGCCGCGGCACGGCGGGGTCTGACGGGGCGCAATGTTCGCGTGGACCTCGACGGCGGAACGCTGCAGATCGACTGGCGCGAGGATGGTGTCTGGATGACAGGCCAGACCGTTCACGTCTTCTCCGGTGTCCTGACGCAGGCCTTCCTGGAGGGCATCGCATGAGCGCCCCGGTCTTTTCGAACCACGGCTGCCGCCTGAACGCCTACGAGGTCGAAGCGATGAAGGATCTCGCCGGGCAGGCGGGGCTCGGTAATGCCGTCGTGGTCAACACCTGCGCAGTCACGGCAGAGGCGGTGCGCAAGGCACGGCAGGACATCCGCAAGCTGCGCAAGGCGCACCCCGACGCGCGGCTCATCGTCACCGGTTGCGCCGCCCAGACGGAACCCGAAACCTTTGCCAGCATGGCCGAGGTGGATGCGGTCATCGGGAATACCGAGAAAATGCAACCCGACACCTGGCGGGGCTTGGCCGCCGACTTCATCGGCGAAACGGAGGCGCTGCAGGTCGACGACATCATGTCGGTGACGGAAACCGCGGGACACCTCATCGACGGCTTCGGCACCCGGAGCCGCGCCTATGTTCAGGTCCAGAACGGCTGCGATCACCGCTGCACCTTCTGCATCATCCCCTACGGACGGGGCAATTCACGCTCCGTGCCCGCAGGGGTTGTCGTGGACCAGATCAGACGATTGGTGGACAAGGGCTTCAACGAGGTGGTGCTGACCGGCGTCGACCTGACATCGTGGGGGCGGACCTGCCCGCGGCGCCACGTCTGGGCGATCTTGTCATGCGGGTTCTGCGGCTGGTGCCCGACCTACCGCGACTCAGGATCAGTTCCATCGATTCGATCGAGGTCGACGAGAACCTGATGCAGGCCATCGCGACCGAAAAACGGCTCATGCCGCACCTGCATCTCAGCTTGCAGCACGGTGACGACATGATCCTCAAGCGGATGAAGCGGCGTCACCTGCGGGATGATGCGATTGCCTTCTGCCATGAGGCGCGGCGTCTGCGGCCCGACATGACCTTTGGGGCAGACATCATCGCCGGGTTTCCGACGGAAACAGACGCGATGTTCGAAAACGCCCTCCGCATGGTGGAGGACTGCGACCTGACCTGGTTGCACGTATTTCCCTATTCCGCCCGTCCCGGAACACCGGCGGCGCGCATGCCTGCCGTCAACGGTCGCACGATCAAGGAACGGGCGGCCCGTTTGCGCCAGGCGGGCGACGCGCAGGTGCGCCAACACCTGCAGCGCCAGGTCGGCCGGACCCACAGCATCCTGATGGAAAGCCCGACGATGGGCCGGACCGAGCAGTTTTCCGAGGTACATTTCGCGGAACCGCGGGCAGAGGGCGACATCGTGAACGCCACCATCACCGGCAGGACGGATACCGCCCTTTCAGCCTGACCCCGCGCGCCCTGCGCCTTTGGCCCCTTGGAAAAGAAAAAGCCCTCCCGACCGTCTGGTCGGAAGGGCCGTCCAAAGCCGCGTGGCGGTTTCGATCAGTCTTCGCGCTTGTACTTCACCGCGGACCACAGCCGCTTGTTGGTCAGGTACAGCAACACAGCCAGCAAGGTGAGGAAGACAACACCTGCAAAACCGGCTTGCTTGCGGGCCATCATCTTGGGCTCTGCCGTCCACATCAGGAACGCAGCGACATCTGCCGCCTCGTGGTGCAGGTCGTTTTCGTGACCGTCTTCGAATTCGACATCCTCACCGTAGAGGGGGGGCGCCATGGCGATCCAGCCGCCCGGAAAGGCGGTGTTCTCGTAGAAGACCGAACCGGCCTGCTCTTTCTCCTCGCCGGTGTAGCCGGTGAGCAGCGAGGCGATGTATTCCGGGCCGCCGATCCCGTTGATGAACTGGTTGATCCCCAGTCCGTAAGGGCCGTGGAAACCGGCGCGCTTCTTGGCCATCAACGACAGGTCGGGCGCGTTGGGGAGCGACGATTCCGGGAAGTGGTCGACCGGGGTCGCCTCCCGGAAATCGTCCAACTCCTCGTCGAACACCTCGAAGCGCTTGGCATATTCGCGGACCTGGTCCTCGGGCATGCTGGGTCCGCCATCATCCGACAGCGTGCGGATCGGCACGAACTTGAGGCCGTGGCAGGCGGAACAGATCTCGGTGTAGATCTTCAGGCCGCGCTGCAGCTGGTTGACGTCGTACGCACCGAAGGGCCCCTCGAAGGAGAAATCGAAATCCTCCACGTGGCCTTCCGATCCGGCAGCCAGGGCACCGGTGGTGCCAAGGCCAAGAGCCACAAGGGCGGAGAGGGTCAGTTTCTTGATCATTGTCGTCTCCGTCATTCTGCCGGTTTCACGATGGTCTTGGTGCCACCGGCCTTGGGCGCGTAATGAGCGTCGAAGTCTTCTTCGATGCTTGCCGGTTGCGGCAGCGGTTTCTCGATCACGCCGAGCAGCGGGAGGATCACCAGGAAGTAGGCGAACCAGTAGGCCGATGCGATCAGCGAGAAGGTCGCGTAGGGTTCCTCCGCCGGCATGGCGCCCAGCCACATCAGCGCGAAGAAGTCGATGACCAGCAGGGCGAACCACCATTTGAACATCGGACGGTACCGGCCGGAGCGCACGCTGGACGTGTCCAGCCACGGCACCAGTGCCATCACCGCGATCGCGCCGAACATCGCCAGAACGCCGAAGAACTTGGCGTCGATGATGCCACCGGTGATCCAGCTTGCGAACATCACGACCCAGACGTCCGAGGTGAAGGCGCGCAGGATCGCGTAGAACGGCAGGAAGTACCATTCCGGAACGATGTGCGCGGGCGTGGCCAGCGGATTCGCCTCGATGTAGTTGTCGGGGTGACCCAGATAGTTGGGCATGAAGCCGACGATGGCAAAGAAGACCGCGAGGATCACCGCCAGCGCGAAGAGATCCTTGATCACGAAGTAGGGCCAGAAAGGCAGGGTGTCCTTCTGCGCCTCTTCCTTGGACCCGCGGCGCACTTCGACACCCGTGGGGTTGTTGTTACCCGTGGTGTGGAAAGCCCAGATGTGCACGATCACCAGGCCCGCGATCACGAAGGGCAGCAGGTAGTGCAGCGAGAAGAAGCGGTTCAGGGTCGCGTTGTCCACGGCGGGCCCGCCCAGCAGGAAGGTCTGCAGCGATTCACCCACGAAGGGGATCGCGCCGAAAAGGCCGGTGATGACTGTCGCGCCCCAGAAGGACATCTGACCCCAGGGCAGCACGTAGCCCATGAAGCCGGTGGCCATCATCAGCAGGTAGATCAGCATGCCGATGATCCAGGTGATCTCGCGCGGGGCCTTGTACGACCCGTAGTAGAGACCCCGGAAGATGTGGGCGTAGACCGCGACGAAGAACAGCGAAGCGCCGTTCGCGTGGAGGTAGCGGAGCATGTAGCCGCCGTTTACGTTACGCATGATGTGCTCGACCGAGCTGAACGCAAGGTCCACGTGCGGCGTATAGTGCATCACCAGCACGATCCCGGTGATGATCTGCAGGGCCAGACAGAAGGTGAGCACGATCCCCCAGATCCACATCCAGTTCAGGTTCTTGGGCGTGGGGATCATCAGTGTGTCATAGAGGAGACCAACAACGGGCAGGCGGCGGGCAAGCCACTTTTCGCCGCCGGACTTGGGCTCGTAATGGTCGTGAGGAATTCCGGACATCGAGTTCTCCCTTAACCCAGTTTGATCGTGGAGGCGTCCACGAATTCAGCGATCGGCACCGGCAGGTTGCGCGGCGCGGGTCCGCGGCGGATGCGGCCCGCCGTGTCATAGTGCGATCCGTGGCAGGGGCAGAACCACCCGTCAAAGTCGCCAGCCTCGCCCAGGGGCACGCAGCCCAGGTGCGTGCAGACGCCCATCATCACCAGCCATTCGCCCGAGACACCGTCACCGTCGCCCCCTTCGAAGGCGGCCAGCGCGCGGTTCTCGTCGGTCGCGGGAGCGCCATCCGGCAGGTTCGCGTTTTCCGCGTTCTGATCAGGCAGTTCGCTCAGATCGACGGCACGTGCCTCTTCGATCTCCTGTTCGGTCCGGCGGCGGACGAAAACGGGTTTGCCAAGCCACTTGACCGTCAGTTGGGTGCCCTGTTCGACCCCGCTCACATCGACACGGATGGACGACAGCGCCAGAACGTCGGCAGAAGGGTTCATCTGGTTGATCAGCGGCCAGGTGGCGGCACCGACGGCGACAGCGCCCGTACCGGCGGTTGCGTAATACAGGAAATCCCTCCGGGTGCCTGCGTGATCTTCTGCGTTGGACACGGCTCTACTCCACTTCTCGGCACAGAGGCCATTGGACATACCGGGGGCGTGGACGCCCCCTGACTTCATCGCGCTGTCTAGCGGCATGGCGCGCGCCCGTCCAGATGGCAAAGGCGCGCAAACCGTCGCAGGTCGGCAATTATTCGGGCGAGACGCCGGAAATCAGGCTTCCGGCGGCCGTGTCGCGCGCATCGCGGGGCGCGAATCGAACGCGTCGAACCAGTCGGAAAGCGCATCCCGGCCGCGGCGCCAATCCCGCGCACCGTGACGGAACTCGACGTAGCCGAGCGCGCACCCCACTGCGATCTGGCCCATGTCGAGCGGCCCGCGCAGGTGGCTCATCCAGCGGTTGTTCAGTGCGCTCAGTGCCCGGTCGACCTTGCCCCACTGGCCTTCGACCCATTCCGGCATCCGTGCGTTTTCAGGCCGGATCCGGGTCTCGTACACCATCAGGAGCGCCGCATCGAGGATACCGTCCGCAGTCGCCTCGAGCGTGAGCGTATCCCAGTGGCGCGCGCCAGAACCGTAAAGCTTGCCGCCGGCGCGATCGTCGAGATAGGCGCAGATGACCCGGCTGTCATAAAGCGCCGGTCCGTCGGGGCGTTCCAGCGCGGGCACCTTGCCGAGCGGGTTCTTGGGCAGCAGGGCGGCATCGGGGCCGACCGGCGTGGTAGCCATGGTTTCCAGCGTGACATCGTCCAGCTGACCGGTTTCATGCAACAAAACCATGACCTTGCGGACATAGGGAGAGGTGGGGGAATAGGCGAGTTTCATCAAGTTCTCCTGTGGATTTGGCGCACTATCACCCGCACCGGCGGCGCAGGCAATGACCCGCACGAGGGTTGCATCCTATTTCGGCCTCGGCGCACGCATCCAATCTGCCAATGTCCCGACATCGCTGCCGAAACCGTGGGAATCCATGCTGTCTGCCGCCGCCCGCCGAACCGCGTCGGGCTTGTTCTGACCAAGCTTCCAGGTACCGTCCACCGTGGTGATGTGCAGCCGGCAGGGTACGATCATGCGCATTAGCCGGTCCATGACCTCCGGCGTCATCTTGGCAGTGGTCCAGGGCGTTTTCGGCAACAGCCGCGCCTCGTAGCCCGCCGACTGCCGATCGAGCAGATCGCGAAGCTCGGCCATGGGGCGCAGGACCAGCGATCCGGTCAGGTGCACGGCGACGTAGTTCCATGTCGGCACCTGATCGGGCAGGCCGTACCAGTCGGGCGAAACGTAGGAATCTCCGCCTGATACCGCCAGTGTCACCTCCAGCGGTGCATCCAGCGCCCGCGCGATCGGGTTCGACCGGACCAGATGCAGGTCGGCCGTCGTACCATCGGCGCCGAGAAGGAATGGCACGTGCGAAAGCAGCGGGGCCCCGGAAACGGACGCAGCCAGTACGCCGAACCCGCGTTCCCGCGCAAAGGCGAGATTCCGGTTGGTGTCCGCATCGTGGAAGACGGGATTCGGATGCATGATCTTCCCTTTCGTAAAGGCACGATTGCTCTTGCAGGCTATCGGGCGGCTTGGCAACATGCGGCCATTCTCAGGGCGGGGCGAAATTCCCCACCGGCGGTAGGGGACTTGTCCCGAGCCCGCGAGCGCCGGTGCTGCCTTCGGATGGCGCCGGGTCAGCAGATCTGGTCGAAGTCCAGAGCCGACGGTCACAGTCCGGATGAAAGAGAATGCGAAGCCATGCGGGCCGTCAGGCCCTGCATGTCGTCGTGATCGCCTTGGGTGGACGTGTCTGAACCAGAAGGAGATCACAGATGACACATGGCTCTCGAAGCCCCGCCCGCTTTGCCTTCGTGAAAGCACGCTGGCATGCCGACATCGTGGACCGCGCGTACGACGGGTTCGCCGAGGTCACGGGCCCCGATCGTGTCGATGCCTTTGACGTGCCGGGGGCGTTCGAACTGCCCCTGCTGGCGCAAAAGCTCGCACGCCAAGGCGACTTTGCCGCCATCGCCTGCGCCGCCTTCATTGTCGACGGCGGCATTTACCGCCACGACTTCGTCGCCGCGAGTGTTGTCGATGGCCTGATGCGGGTGGGGCTGGAGACCGGCGTGCCGGTGCTGTCCGTCGCGCTGACTCCCCACCAGTACCAGGAGACGGCGCATCATGATGCGATCTATCGCGACCAATTCGTGGTGAAAGGCCGGGAAGCCGCCCGCGCCGCACTCGACATCGTCGAGATGCACAGTCGCATCAGCGCCTGACAGCGCTCTCAGCCGAGATAGTCCAGCAGTTCCGGCGGCGGATTTTCCATCAACGCTGCCGCCGGCTGCGGGGCCTCGGCGACCCCGCCAGCGACGAAGATGACTTCGTCCGCGATGCGGCGGACGTCATCCGGCGCGTGCGTCACCATGATGAGCGCCGCGCCCGTTTCGGCAACGAGGTCCTGGACGAGGTCCAGCATCTCGTTGCGCAGGGCCGGGCCAAGCGCCGCGAAAGGTTCATCCAGAAGAACCAGGGGCCGCGCCTGAACCAGCACCCGTGCGAGCGCAGCCCGGCTTTGCTGTCCGCCCGACAGGGCGCCGGGCCGGCTCTGCGCGTGCTCCGCGAGCCCGACCCGGTCCAGTGCCTGCGCTACACGATCGCGATCCACCTGTGTCAGGCGCATGTGCGGATTGATGCCAAGGCCCACGTTTTGCATCACGCTGAGATGCGGGAACAGGTTGTTGTCCTGAAACAGCATCGTCATGGGCCGCGCGCCCGGCGCGGCGTCGGTGATGTCGCGGCCATCCCACGTGATGCGCCCGGTGCTCAGGGGGACGAAGCCGCCCATCGCGCTCAGCAGGGTGGATTTCCCGGCGCCGGACGGTCCGATCACGGCATATTTGCAGCCCGGTATCAGGTCCATGTCCGCTGACAGCCGGAAGTCGCCGAGCGTGATCTCTGCCTTCTCAATGCGCAGCATTGGCACGCCCTCCCCTGTCGCAGATCCAGAACAGGCCCAGCGCCATGAACAGCAGCAGCAAGGCAGCGCCCGACGCGGCATGCATCTGGTAGGACCCCATCAGCCGGTACATCTGCAGCGGCAAGGTCGCCCGCTCGGGATCGGCGAACAGCGCGATCACGCCAAGGTCGCCGATCGAAAGCGCGCCGGTCAGACCAGCGGCAAAGCCGATCTGCGGTCTCAGCCGCGGAAGGACAACCCAACGCCAGAGCGACCAGCCGTGCATCTGCAGCGCAGCAGTCAGACGTCCGTACTCCCGCAGTGTGTCCCGCAGGCGAGGGACGATGATCCGAAGGGCAAAGGGCAGCGCCATCAGCGCGTTCACCAAGGCCGTCACAGGCAACGCCAGCGCCGAAGGGTCCACCAGCGGATTGAGAAGAATGAACCAGCCCGTCCCGATCATCAGTGGAGAGGCCGACAGACCGAGAAGGCCGATCGCCTCCACCGCGCCGCTTGCGCGACCCGCGATCCAGCCGGCCATCGGCAGTGCCAGCAACAGAAGGATCACGATGCTCGCCAGGGCGACCCCGAGAGACACGGCAGCGGAGTGCCACACCGATGCCGGCATCAACGGCAGCCCCCCAGACCGCGGGCCACCACCGCCCCAAGCGGAAGCAGCAGGAATGCCGCGCCCATCAGGATCAGCACGACGTCGCCCCAGCGCTGCAGGCCGGGGCGCGCATCCCACCGCATCGGGACCCGGTCCAGCCCCCGCCGATGCCGGTCGCCGGGATGAAGCGCAGGGTCACGAGCGCGGCGCATCCCGCCAGCACCAACTGCACCAGCGACAGCAGCGCCGCACGGGTCAGGTCGAAATCGTAGCGAAATGTCTGGTAGATGGCGAGCTCGATCGTGGTGGCTGCGGGACCGCCGCCAAGGGTCAATGCCACCGCGAAACTGGTCAGGCAGATGACAAAGATCAGCCCCAGAGCGCCGGGCACGATCTGGCGCAGCAGCGGCCACTCCAGTGTTCGCGCGACGGCGCGCGGACTGAGATCCAGCTGCGCGACCAGGCGGAACCGCTCTGCCGGAATGGCCTGCCACCCCTGAAGCAGGAGCCGCGTGGCCAGCGGAAGGTTGAAGAATACATGGGCGAGCACGACACCGTGAAGCCCGTAGATCGACACCTCCGGCAGACCGAGGGCCGCGAAAACGAGATTCAACAGGCCGTTGCGCCCGAAGACCGCAAGCAGTCCGATCACCGCGACGATCACGGGCAGGACGAACGGAACCCCCAGCAACATCACCAGCAGGCCATGTCCGAAGAACCGCCGCCGCGCCAGCGCGCGCGCCAAGGGGATCGCCAGAAGCACCGAAAGGACGGAAGACAACATCGCCTGCACGACGGTAAAGCGGATCGCCGCGAAGTCGCCCGGGTCGAAACCGCCCGGTTCGGCCCGCGACAGGATCCCGATGCAGGCCGCGAGCACCACCGCCACCGTCAGGACAGCGGCGGCGATCCCCGCGTTGCGGGTTACTGGGTCAGCGCGCTGCGCCATGCCTCGATCGCCTTATCCTGTAGGGCGGCCGCTTCGGTTTCGTCATAGAACAGAACCTTCTCCGGCAGGTCCAGCTTCGCCCAGCCATCCGGCCATTGATCGCGCGGCAGGGCCGACGGCAGCGACCAGTTCGCGCTCGGGATCTTTGTCTGGAACGTCTCCGACATGACAAATTTCATGAACGCGTCCGCCAGTTCGGGCACATCGGTGTCGGCGATCTTGGCGACCGTCTCGACCAGGAAATAATGCCCCTCGGGGAAAAGCGCCGCGTGCTTGGTGAAATCCTCCTCCGCGAACATGTGATACGCGGGCGAAGTGGTGTAGCTCAGGACCATGTCCGCTTCGCCGTCGGTGAACATGCCATAGGACGTCGACCAGTCCTTGGTCACGGTCAGGATCTTCGGGGCCAGCTTGCGCCACGCCTCCTCTGCCCCGTCGCCATAGACGGACTGAACCCACAGCACCAGCGCCAGTCCGGAAATCGACGTGCGCGGATCCTGGATCACGATCTTGACGTCGTCGGGCATGTTCAGCAGATCGTCGAACGTGGCTGGCGGGTTTTCCATCCGGGTGTCATCGAACACGAACGCGGTGTGCGAGTAGTTGAAGGGCAGGAACACCTCGTCCTGCCAGTCGACCGGCAGGGTCAGGTCCGAATTGTCCTGCCCGTGCGGCGCGAAAAGGCCGGTCGCCCGCGCCTTGGCCATGACGTCCGAGGTCAGGCCGATGACCACATCCGCCTTGGTGCGCTTGCCTTCGAGCAGGAGGCGCGGCATCAGATCCCCGGTCGAGTATTGCAGGTCGCAATCGCATATCGCCTCGAATTGGGTTTCGATCGTCGGGCCGGGGCCCCACTCGGACGTGAAGTAGTCGCCCGCATAGACCGTCAGCACGGGCGTCTGTGCCGACGCGGCGGTGGCGGCGAGTGTAAAAGCAGCAGCAAAGGCCAGATGTCTCATGGCATCCTCCATCATGCGGCGTCAGAAAGCGTTGGATGGATGTCCATACCTTCCCTCCGCCGGTGTTAACCGGTTCAGGTTCAACGGGTCCGCACTTGCGTACATCTCAGCCTTTCGGCCCCCCGAGGTATCCCAACAGCTAGGATGGCCCTGCTCGACATGCAAGGCAAAACCGCTTGAGGCCCCCCATCGGCCCCGGTAACAGGGTCACCAGAGGAGCGCAGCGATGTCGATCAACAGCTTTGGCCACCTTTTCCGCGTGACGACCTGGGGCGAAAGCCACGGTCCGGCCCTGGGCGCCACGGTGGACGGTTGCCCCCCGGGCGTGCCGGTGGACGCCGCCATGATCCAGCACTGGCTGGACCGCCGCAAACCGGGCCAGAACAAGTACACGACCCAGCGCCGGGAGGCCGACGAAGTGCGCATCCTGTCCGGGGTTTTCGAAGGTGTGACCACCGGAACCCCGGTGCAGCTGATGATCGAGAACACCGACCAGCGGTCGAAGGATTACGGGGACATCAAGGACAAGTTCCGCCCCGGTCATGCCGACATCACCTACTTCCAGAAATACGGCGTGCGCGACTATCGCGGCGGTGGCCGGTCTTCGGCCCGAGAAACCGCGAGCCGCGTGGCGGCGGGCGGCCTCGCGCGCGAGGCGATCAAGGCGATCGCGCCGCAAGTGCAGATCACCGGCTACATGGTGCAGATGGGCCCGCACAGGATCGACCGCGATGCCTTCGACTGGGACCAGATCGAACAGAATCCGTTCTGGGTGCCCGATGCCAAGGCCGCGACCGACTGGGCCGACTACCTTGACGGCCTGCGCAAGTCCGGCAGCAGCGTCGGCGCCATCATCGAGGTCGTTGCGCGGGGTGTGCCCGCAGGTCTTGGCGCGCCGGTCTACGGCAAGCTGGACACCGATCTGGCCGCCGCGATGATGAGCATCAATGCCGTCAAGGGCGTGGAGATCGGCGAAGGCATGTCGGCGGCGATGCTGACCGGTGAGCTGAACGCGGACGAGATTTTCATGGGTAACGATGGAAAGCCCGCCTATTCCTCCAACCACGCAGGCGGCATCCTGGGCGGGATCAGCACCGGGCAGGACATTGTCGTACGGTTTGCGGTCAAGCCGACGTCGAGCATCCTCACCACGCGCAGAACCATCACCAGGACCGGCGAGGAAACCGAGATCATCACGAAGGGTCGGCACGACCCCTGCGTCGGTATCCGGGCCGTTCCGGTGGGCGAGGCGATGATGGCCTGCGTCCTGCTCGATCACATGCTGCTGCACCGGGGGCAGGTCGGGGAGAACCGCGGCATCATCGGCCCGGACGCATGAGCCGGTCATGAAGGTCGAGGATTTCTCAGCCAGACCCGCGCTCGGGGTTGCGCTCAAGATCACGGCGATTTTCCTGTTCACCTGCATGTCGGCGATCATCAAGTCCACCTCGGACGAGATCCCGCCGGGCGAACAGGTCTTCTTCCGATCCCTTTTCGCCATCCCGATCATCCTGATCTGGCTTGCCCAGCGCGGACAGCTCAAGGTCGGGCTCAAGGCGAAGAACCCGATGGGGCACGTCTGGCGGGGGCTGTTCGGGACCACCGCGATGGGATTGACCTTTGCCGGGCTCGGCCTGCTGCCTCTGCCAGAAGTCACCGCCATAGGTTTCGCTACCCCGATCTTCACCGTCCTGCTCGCCGCCGTGATGCTGGGAGAGCGCATCCGGCTGTTGCGGATCAGCGCGGTGGCGGTCGGACTGGTGGGGGTGCTGATCATCCTCTGGCCCCGGTTCGGCGGCGCCCAGATGGATCAGATGGCCACGCTGGGCGCGATGCTGATCCTCGGTGCGACGCTGATGCGCAGTCTGGTGCAGGTCCACCTGCGCCAGCTGGTTCAGAACGAACATACCGCCGCCATCGTTTTCTACTTCTCGGCCACCGCGACCGTGCTGTCGCTGCTCACCCTGCCCTTCGGCTGGGTCATCCCCACCGGACAGACCGCGCTTCTGCTCATTTCGGCCGGGCTGGTGGGCGGGGTCGCGCAAATCCTCGTCACGTCGTCCTACCGGTTCGGTTCGGTGTCGATGCTGGCACCCTACGATTACACTTCAATGCTGTTCGCGATCGTTCTCGGCTACGTCATCTTTGGCGAACTGCCCACGATCATGATGCTGGCGGGGGCCGCGCTGGTGATCTGCGCGGGCGTCCTCGTCATCTGGCGGGAGCACCAGTTGGGCATGGACCGCAGCAAAGTGCGCGCCGTGTCCGACCCGAAATCCTGACCCCGAAATAGGAGAGTGCCATGACTGATCAGTCCCACAAGGAAAAGATGCAGGAGCGCCAGACCGAGCAGCGCAAGAAGGTGGCCGAGCTGAAGGACCCCGAAGCGGGGCTGGTGCTGGTCCACACCGGCGCGGGCAAGGGCAAGTCATCCTCCGCATTCGGCGTCGTGGTGCGCGCCCTCGGCTGGAAGCAGCGGGTCAGTGTCGTCCAGTTCATCAAGGGCAAGTGGAAGACCGGCGAACGGCTGTTCTTCGATCGTCTCGGCGGGGTGGACTGGCACACCATGGGCGAGGGCTTCACCTGGGACACCCAGGACAAGGAACGCGACATCGCCGCGGCGCAGGCGGCCTTTGCCAAGGCCCGCGAAATGATGGAAAGCGGCGATTACGACCTCGTCGTGCTGGACGAGATCAACATCGCGATGCGCTACGAGTATCTGTCGGTCGATCAGGTCATCGAAGGGCTTGAGGCGCGGGACAAGCGCACCGGCGTCATCCTCACCGGGCGCGACGCGAAGCCCGAACTGTGCGAATACGCCGACCTCGTCACCGAGATGACCGAGGTCAAGCATCCCTTCAAGGCCGGGATCAAGGCGCAGAAGGGCGTCGATTACTGAGGGTCCATCTTGCGAAGCAGATCGATCCGGTCGCGGCTGCCGGTCTTGCGGTAGATCGCGGCGATCTGGTTGCGCACCGTGTTTTCCGACAGCCCCAGTGCGGCGGCGACCTCGCGCCGGCTGAGCCCGTCGATGTACAGCCGGCAGACCTGCCGCTCGCGCGTGGTCAGTTGCGGCAGATCCGTGCCCGGCGCGGCGCGCAGAAGGCGCAGGTCGTCCGAGTAGCGTTCCGCGCGGAGGACGATGCCCGACCGCACCACGGACGCCCCCGGCGCGACCTCCGCGATGGGGCCCAGCCCGGCCTGCCGGTGTAGTGCGGGAAAGCCAGCCGACTGGAGAAACACGGCACCAGCGTCATCCGCCAGCGCCCATTCTTCCTTCCGGCTCGCCGACGCTTCGAGCGACAGTCGCAGGCTGAGAGACAGCGCCTGTTGCAGGTGGCGCAGAAGGATGCGGAAATCTGCCGCTTCCTCCCGGGTGAACCGCGGCTCCGGCGCGCGGCGGTAGACCGACATGAAGAAGTTGAAGGGCCCGTCGGCGACCTGGCTGTGGCCGGCCAGGACCTGCGCGATGCCGAAGTCGCGCAGCACCCGCGCCGCCGACGATCCGGGATCGACCTCATCGTGGTGCAGGGTCTGTGCGAACAGCCGCAGGCGCCGGGCCGACTGCACAAAGGGATCGGTGGCCAGCTGCGCCCGGGCCGCGTCCACGAAGCCTGCATCGAGGTTGATCGTCTGGGCATGGACGAAAGACAGGTGACGTTCCCGGATGACCGACCAGCCCCACCATGCCGCGTCGAACCGCGCGATGGACCGCACGAGGCGGATCAGGTTGCGGTGAAAGTCGAGCGGCGCCAGGCGCGTGGCGCTCTCGGTCAGCTGGATGACGAAATCGCTGAGGTCGCTGCGGTTCATGGGCCCTCTCCACCGCAGCCTGAACCGCCGTGGCAGAGAGGGCAAGAGGTCAGGCTGCGAACACGCCGGGCCGCATGGCCGACCAGGGCTGTGCCTGCTCCAATTGCGCGGCCAGTTGCAGCAGCGTCGCCTCGTCACCCATGCGGGCCACCATCTGCGCCGCCAGCGGCAGCCCGTCGGTTCCCTGACCGTTCGGCACGGAAATCGCAGGCTGACCCGTCATGTTAAAGAGCGCGCAATAGGGGAAGTGACCAAAGATATGGTCATGCCACCCTTCGGCGTCGAAATCGCCGTTCTGATCCATCGTTCCCAGCGGCAGGGCTGTCTGCTTGAGCGTCGGCAGCAGAAAGGCATCGTAATCCGCCATGAAACGCCCCAGCGCCCGGCTGACGCCGTTCATCTGCATCATCGCCATCTCGTAATCCAGCGCGGTCAGCGAGGCGCCCGCTTGCGCACAGGCCAGCGAAACCGCCTCCACGTTGTCGACGGACGGTTCAACGCCGAGAACCTGCGCCAATCCATAGACACCGGCGGCGAGAAAGCCGTTCCACATCACGAAGTTCGCCCGTCTCCACCCGTCGTAATCGTAGTCCGGTGACGCCTCCACGATCTCGTGCCCCATGTCGGCGAGCGTTTGCGCGGTCTTTTCCAGCGCGGCGCGCACTTCCGGATCCGGTTCGGGCGTGCCCTTGAGATGCGTGGCAAAAGCGATCCGTTTCTTGCCCGGTGAGGCCTCGAAGACATCCGTATAAGGCTTTGCCGGGCGCGGGATGTCGAACATCGCGCCGATTTCGGGGCCTTCCACGCAATCGAGCAGCAAGGCCGCGTCGCGCACCGTTCGGGTGACGGCAAATTCAATTCCCATTCCCATCAACGGCAGATTGTAGTCGGGGCCCAGCGGCGTGCGCCCGCGCGTCGGCTTCAGTCCGACGAGACCGCAGGACGCAGCGGGTATGCGGATCGACCCGCCGCCGTCGTTGGCATGCGCCACCGGCACCGCGCCCGCCGCGACCAGCGCGGCGGAGCCACCCGACGAGCCGCCGGAGGACCGGGAGGTGTCGTAGGGGTTTTTCGTCGGCGCGCCGTAGACGAGTGCCTCGCAGGTGGCATTGTAGCCGAACTCGGGCGTGGTCGTGATGGCCATGGTCGTCAGTCCCGCCTTCTGGAATCGCAGGAACAGCTCCGAGCTTTCGGGAGGCACGAATTGCCCTGCTTCCAACAGGCGCGTGCCCGACCGGCTCGGGACACCCTCCACGTGCAGCACCAGGTCCTTGACCACGAAGGGCACGCCGGCCAAGGGCCCCTCCGCACTGCCGGTGATCGGCGCGTCCAGCATCTGCGCAACGGCATTCAGATCCTTGTCCAGCGTGCTGATCGCCTCGGCTGCGCAGTCGGATACTTCCTGCGCGGTCACTTCCTTCTTTCGCACAAGATCCGCCAGACCCGTGGCGTCCTGCGCGGCGTATTCTTCGATTTTCATGCTTCTCGCTCCCGTCGGTTTCGGGAGCATTGGTGCCCAACCGCGCACCTTTGCCCATGGTACGGATGTACCAAAGGGCCACGACCCCCCGCCACGGGGCGGGGGGCCGGCGAGCGGTCAGATCGACGCGCCCTTGGGATCGAGCGTGACCGAGTAGAGTTCGGTATCCGCCCTGTCCATCAGGCGCACCGTCATCTGCTGCGTTTGCGCATCGATGTCCACGAGGCCGAAGAACTGCAGACCCGCGCTGGGCGGCAGGTTCACCTGGCCTTCGGCCGGTGCCTTCACGAACTTCAACTCCGGTCCGAAGGTGCCATCCAGCGCGTTCGGGCCGAAGGTTCCGGCATGCAGCGGCCCCGACACGAACTCCCAGAACGGTTCGAAGTCCTGGAATTGCGCCTTGTCAGGATTGTAGTAATGCGCCGCCGTGTAATGCACGTCAGCGGTGAACCAGACGGTATTCTGGACCCGTGCATTCTTGATGAAACGCAGGAGCTCGGCGATTTCCAGTTCACGCCCACCGGGCGCGCCGTCGTTCCTGTTGGCCACCGCCTCGATCTTGTCTCCGTCCGGAACCACCAGCCCTATCGGCATGTCACTGGCAATCACCTTCCACGTCGCGATGGAATTGGTCAGTTCCCGCTTGAGCCAAGCCATCTGTTCAGCCCCGAGGATGACGCTTTCAGCGTTGATCTCCGTCTCCTGCGAGGTGCCGTTTGGCCCGCGGTAGCTGCGCAGATCGAGGAAGAAGACGTCGAGCATCGGACCGTAGTTGATCTTGCGGTAGACGCGGTTCGGCTCGGCCGGGGTCATCCGCAGCGGCGTCATCTCGTGGAAGGCTTGCGCCGCGCGGGCGGCCAGCAACGCTACGGACTTCTCGGAATACCGGTCGTCGCCGCTCAGATCCTTGGACGCGGACCAGTTGTTGGTCACCTCGTGATCGTCCCACTGCATGAATACCGGCACCTGCGCGTTCAGTGCCCGAACGTGCTCGTCCAGCATGTTGTACTTGTACTGGCCCCGGAATTCGTCGAGCGTTTCGGCCACTTTCCGTTTTTCATCGGTTAGCACGACGTTCTTCCAGATACCGCCATCGTCCAGCGCCACCTCTTCCTGCATCGGGCCATCGGCATAGATCGTGTCACCCGAGTGAAGGAAGAAGTCGGGCGTGTGCCGCGCCATGGTGGCATAGGTGCGCATGCCGTCCGCGTCGATCCCCCAGCCTTGGCCCGCGGTATCGCCCGACCACGCGAAACGCACGTTGCGCCGCGCCGTCGGCGCTGTGCGGAAGCGGCCGACGAGAGGTTCGGAGGTCACGTTGATGTCGGACAGATCGGCGGCGGTGAAGCGATAGAAGACGTCCTGATCGCTGGGCAGATCCTGCAGGAGGCGCTTGATCGCCATGTCATGCCCCGGCACGGCGTCCATGGGGGACAACCGGCGGGCATTGGCGAAACTCTCGGTGGTGGACACTTCGACCATCACGCGTGCAGGTCGGTCCGTGCGGGTCCAGATCATGCCGGAATTGGTATCCACATCGCCCGACTGGACCCCGTGGGTGAAGACGGGCCGTGAGGCGGCACGACTGATCGCGGGCATCGCCAGCGATGCAGCAAACGCGGCGGAGCCCGCCAGCACGGAGCGGCGGGAGGGGCGCAGTAGTTTGGTCATGGACGGGATTTCCTGTCTTGGTGAATGGTGCGCCACACAAACCCCACCGACATTGCGGTGTGCTGACGGTAATGTGACAGCAGGTTCAAGATTTCATGACAGTCCCCGGTCGGGACCATGCCCTCTTTAACGCAGGCCGCAGCGAAGGTGCCGGTCTGCCACCAGTCAAGGGAGGTCAACGTCCAAAGTGGAGTCAGAGGATAGGATGAACGTCGGGGCACCGCTGCGAGAGGGCGTGAACGCGGTCTTGTTCGTGCCGGGTCAGCCCCGGATCAAGGGCACCGTGCAGGCGATGGTCAACCCTGTCGCCCTGTGCCGGGGCCAAGAGCGGGGCCTGTCGGCCCCGCTGTCCCGTCTTGGTGGCGATCAGCTGCGGACCAGCTTCTCGTAGCTGTCCGCGATGTCACGGGTCATGGCACCGACTTCGAAGGTATAGTCGCTGATCTGCCCGACCGGGGTTACTTCGGCTGCCGTACCGGTCAGCCAGCACTGCTCGAACCCTTCCAGCTCTTCCGGCATGATGTGCCGTTCATGCACCGTGACGCCCTTGTCTTTCAGCATGGCGATCACCGTCTGCCGGGTGATCCCGTTGAGGAAGCAGTCCGCGTCGGGGGTGTGCACCTCTCCGTCCTTGACGAAGAAGATGTTGGCGCCCGTCGCTTCGGCGACATAGCCGCGGTAATCCATGAAAAGCGCATCGGAACAGCCCTTGGCCTCGGCCGCGTGTTTCGACATGGTGCAGATCATGTAGAGCCCGGCCGCCTTGGCGTGAACCGGGATCGTCTCGGGGCTGGGCCGTTTCCATTTGGAGATGTCGAGCTTCGCGCCCTTCATCTTCGCGTCGCCGTAATAGGCCCCCCATGCCCAGGCCGCGATGGCCAGCCGCACCGGGTTGCGGGCGGACGCGACACCCATGTCCTCGCCCACGCCGCGCCAGGCGACAGCGCGGACATAGGCATCTTCCAGCCCGGAGGATTTCAGCACCTCGGCCTTCGCGGCCTCGATCTCATCCACGGAATAGGGGATCTCGAAGTCGATCATCTGTGCCGAACGCTTCAGGCGTTCCGAGTGCTCGCGGCTCTTGAAGATCCTGCCGCCGTAGGCACGCTCTCCTTCGAAGACGGATGAAGCGTAGTGCATCGCATGCGTCAGGATGTGGACATTGGCGTCGCGCCAATTCACCATCTTGCCGTCCATCCAGATGTGACCGTCGCGGTCGTCGTAGGCACCCACCATATGTTCACCTCATGATTGAATAAAGTTGCGCGACAGGTACTGGATGAGACATATTCTGTCGCAAAAGTTGTCGCTCCCTACCTTTTCGCTCTTGGAGTGTCAACAAGGCTGACGTAATGTCTCGGCCCAAAGGCAAAGAGGTGGATCATGGCGGACGGACGCGCCCCAGCAGGTACCGGCGGCGAGAACCTTCTGTTCCTGACGGACGAGCAATTGCGGCAAGGCAGCGAGGCGATGTTCTTTGCCTACCGGGGGTTCACCGCGGACCCTGACCGCATTCTCATGGACCTGGCCTATGGCCGCGCCCACCACCGTGCGATTCATTTCATCAACCGCGCCCCCGGCACCACCGTCAACAACCTGCTGAACATCCTTGGCGTTACGAAGCAGTCACTCAACCGTGTCTTGCGCAGCCTGATCGCCGATGGTCTTGTCGAAAGCAGGATTGGACGGAATGACAAGCGTGAACGCCACCTCTTTCTTACCGAAGACGGCCGGGCGCTGGAACGGCAGCTCTCCGATGCACAACGCGCACGGCTGCGGACAGCCTATCGAGAGGCGGGACCGGAAGCCGTGGCCGGGTTCCGCAAGGTGCTGGAAGCGATGATGGATCCGGAAATGCGTGCAAGCTACGCACGGCTTCGGGAGACGGGAGGGTGAGCGCGATGGACGCGCATCTGCTGATCGTCGACGACGACGAACGCATCCGCACGCTGCTGAGAAAATTCCTGATGCGGCACGGGTTCCTTGTCACGGCCGCCCGTGACGCCGCCCACGCCAGGCGCATTCTCACGGGGCTGGATTTCGACCTGATCGTGCTGGACGTGATGATGCCGGGCGAGGACGGGCTGAGCTTGACACTGTCGTTGCGCGAGACCCTGAAAACGCCCATCCTGCTGTTGACCGCCAAGGGCGAGACCGACAACCGGATCGAGGGGCTGGAGGCCGGGGCGGACGATTACCTGGCCAAGCCCTTCGAACCGAAGGAACTGCTGTTGCGGATCAATGCAATCCTGCGGCGGATGCCCGAGGCCCGGCCCGAGGATACGGCGCCCAAGGTGCTGTCGCTCGGTCACAACCGCTACGACCTGGAGCGGGGCGAGCTGTGGCAGGGTGACGAGCTTGTAAGGCTCACCGCCACCGAGGTGCAGTTGATGCGGATTTTCGCCGCGCAGCCGGGCGAGCCGATGAGCCGGACGCGCCTCGTGGAGGAGTTGGGCCGCGACCGGGGACAGGCGCAGGAACGCGCGGTCGACGTCCAGATCACCCGGCTGCGCCGCAAGATCGAGGTGAACCCGAAACAGCCCCAGTATCTTCAAACGGTGCGGGGCGCGGGCTACATGCTCGCCCCGGATTGAGCGGGCGGAGACCGCCGGGGGCTGTCTGCCCCCGGACCCCCGAGAGTATTTTTGGCAAAAAGAACCCCGGGCACGGCTGGCAGCGTCGGGCGATCGCCGCTAGTGTGCCGCCACCTGAACTGAAGAGGCACGGATGTCCGATACGGCTGTTGACGAAATGAGCTTTGAAACCGCGATGGCGGAACTGGAAAAGGTGCTGGGCCAGCTGGAGCGTGGCGACGTGGCCCTGGACGAGAGCATCGCGCTTTACGAACGCGGTGCGGCGCTGAAGGCGCGGTGCGAGGCAAAGCTGAAGGAAGCCGAGGAGAAGGTTGCGGCGATCACGCTGGACGGCGAGGGCAACCCGACCGGCACCAAGGCGGTCGAGGGGCTGTAGGACAGGTGTTCCGGCAGCGGATTTCCGAAACCGCGAACGCCGTGGCGCGGCATTTCGACGAGGTACTCAACACATTCGATGACCTACCCGTGACCCGTGCCATGGCCCATGCCACGCGGGGGGGAAGAGGCTGCGCGGCTTCCTTGTTCTGGAAACCGCCCGGCTTCATGGCGTCGATCCCGCCCGCGCGATCTGGCCGGCGACGGGGATCGAAGCGCTGCATGCCTACAGTCTTGTCCATGACGACCTGCCCTGCATGGATGACGACGATCTTCGCCGCGGCGAACCGACCGTGCACGTGAAATGGGACGAAGCGACCGCCGTGCTGGCGGGCGACGCGCTGCAATCACTGGCTTTCGAACTCGTGGCGCATCCGGACGTGGGCAGCGCGGGCTGCCGCGCTGACCTGGCCCTGACGCTGGCGCTGGCGTCGGGCGCACGGGGGATGGTTCTTGGCCAGGCGCTGGACATCGCGGCGGAGACGGCCCCCACCCCGCTGACACTCGATCAGATCACCGCGCTGCAGCAGGGCAAGACCGGCGCGCTGATTTCCTGGTCGGCACTGGCCGGCCCGCGCATGGCGGAGGCCGACACCGGCCCGCTGGACACCTACGCGCGGGCACTGGGCCTTGCCTTTCAGATTGCGGATGACATCCTTGACGTGGAAGGAGACGCGGCCACGGTAGGCAAGGCCACGGGCAAGGACGCCGATGCGGGCAAGGCCACCTTCGTGTCGCTTCTCGGCCTTGAAGCGGCCAGGGTGCGCGCCGAAGAATTGATGCAACAGGCCTGTGATGCCCTTGCGGTCTATGGCAAGGACGCGGAAACGCTGCGCGAGGCCGCGCAGTTCGTCGTATCGCGCAGGAATTGACAGAGGGGGCAGATATGCCTGACCAACCCGCCACACCGCTTCTGGACCGGATCAGCCGTCCGGCAGACCTGCACGGCCTGACCGACAGCCAGCTTGTCCAGCTTTCCCGCGAGGTCCGTGAGGAAACGATCTCGGCCGTTTCGGTCACCGGCGGGCACCTCGGGGCGGGGCTGGGGGTGGTCGAGCTGACGGTTGCCCTGCACGCGGTCTTTGACACCCCACGTGACAAGATCGTCTGGGACGTCAGCCACCAATGCTACCCCCACAAGATCCTGACCGAACGGCGCGACCGGATCCGCACCCTGCGGCAGAAGGACGGGCTGAGCGGCTTTACCAAGCGGAGCGAGTCCCCCTACGACCCCTTCGGGGCGGCGCACAGTTCCACCTCGATCAGCGCCGCCCTGGGCTTTGCCGTGGCGCGCGACCTGGGCGGGAACGTGCCCGAGGGGCTGGGCGATGCGATCGCGGTGATCGGCGACGGGGCGATGTCCGCCGGGATGGCCTACGAGGCGATGAACAACGCGGGCCATCTGAAGAAGCGCCTGATCGTCATCCTGAACGACAACGAGATGTCCATCGCGCCGCCCGTGGGCGCGATGTCGAGCTACCTCAGCCGTCTTTACGCCGAGGAACCTTTCCAGGATTTCAAGGCCGCCGCCAAGGGCGCCGTCAGCCTGCTGCCCTATCCGTTCCGCGAAGGGGCGAAGCGGGCCAAGGACATCCTCAAGGGAATGGCAGTGGGCGGCACGCTGTTCGAACAGCTTGGATTCTCGTACCTCGGGCCGATAGACGGCCACGACATGAACCAGCTTTTGCCGGTCCTGCGCACGGTCAAGGCGCGGGCGACCGGGCCGATCCTGATCCACGTCCTGACCAAGAAGGGCAAGGGATACGGCCCCGCGGAGAACGCCCGCGACAAGGGGCATGGCGTGTCGAAGTTCAACGTGCTCACCGGGGAACAGAAGAAATCACCTTCCAACGCGCCAAGCTACACCGCCGTCTTTGCCGAAAGCCTGGTGCAGGAAGCGGCGGACGATGACCGGATCTGCGCGGTGACCGCCGCCATGCCCGATGGTACCGGCCTCAACCTCTTTGCCGAACGCTACCCTTCTCGCTGTTTCGACGTGGGGATCGCTGAACAGCACGGCGTCACCTTTTCCGCCGGCATGGCTGCCGGCGGGCTGAAACCCTTCTGCGCGATGTACTCCACCTTTCTGCAGCGCGGCTATGACCAGGTCGTTCATGACGTCGCGATCCAGCGACTGCCGGTGCGATTTGCCATCGACCGCGCGGGGCTGGTCGGCGCCGACGGGGCCACGCATGCCGGGGCCTTCGACGTGGCCTATCTGGCGAACCTGCCCGGCTTCGTCGTGATGGCCGCCGCCGACGAGGCGGAACTGAAGCACATGGTCGCCACCGCCGCGGGGTACGATGACGGCCCCATCGCCTTCCGCTTTCCGCGGGGCGAGGGGAAGGGCGTCGAGATGCCGGAACGCGGCACACCGCTCGAGATCGGCAAGGGCCGGATCATCCGAACGGGCAGCCGCGTGGCGCTCCTGTCTTTCGGCACCCGGCTGGCGGAGGTCGAAAAGGCGTCCGAGGCGCTGGCGGCCAAGGGGATCACCCCCACCATCGCCGACGCCCGCTTTGCCAAGCCGCTGGACCGCGACCTGATCCTGTCTTTGGCGGAAGACCACGAGGCGCTGATAACCATCGAGGAAGGCGCGGTGGGCGGATTCGGCAGCCATGTGGCGCAGTTGCTGGCGGACGAAGGGGTCTTTGACAGGGGTCTCAAGTACCGCTCGATGGTCCTGCCGGACATCTTCATCGATCAGGCCTCGCCGGCTGACATGTATGCAGTGGCAGGCATGAACGCCGGCGACATCGAAGCCAAGGTCCTCGATGTGCTGGCCATTGCCAGTCTGGGCGCGCAAAGGGCCTGAACGGCCTCAGCGCTTCCCCTGCCCTTCCAGCAGCCGGTCCAGGCGTTCTTCGATCGCCGCCAGCCTTTCGTTGACATTGTCCCGATAGGCACCGGTCTCGGCGTTTTCCTCCTCGTGGTGGGCGTCCTGCATGGAGTTCACGATGAGGCCGACCAGAAGGTTCACCACGGCGAAAGTGGTGACCATGATGAACGGGATGAAGAACAGCCAGGCCAGCGGGTAGATTTCCATGACCGGGCGGACGATGCCCATCGACCAGCTTTCCAGCGTCATGATCTGGAACAGGGAATAGCCGGACCGCCCGAGCGTGCCGAACCACTCGGGAAAGCTGTCGGCGAACAGTTTGGTCGCGATGACCGCGCCGATATAGAAGATTAGCGCCATCAGGGAAAACACCGATGCCATGCCGGGCAGAGCAGTGATGAAGCCTTCGACCACCCGGCGTAACCGCGGCGCGACAGAGACCAGGCGCAGCACCCGCAGGATCCGCAGGGCACGCAGCGCGCTGAACCCCTGCGCCGCCGGCACCAGCGAGATGCCCACGATCACGAAGTCGAAAATGTTCCAGCCATCCCGAAAGAAGCGCAGGCGATAGACGGCCAGCTTCAGCAGAAGTTCGATCACGAAAATCGCAAGGCACACCTTGTCGAGCAATACGATCAGGTCGCCCGCCGCCGCCATCGCAACCTGCGACGTCTCGAGCCCCAGCAAGATGGCGTTGAAGATGATAACGCCCATGATGAAGTTGCTGAAACGCGGAGTCTCGACGATCGATTTCAGATTCATTTCGTGCGGCCTGCCCTTCTATTTGCCCCTATATGGAGGCAGGCAGGAGTACCGGCAAGGGTGGATGGGTCAGGGCAGCAGCGACAGGATCGTGAGTGCCGAAATACCGATCATCGCATAGCCGAGCAGGACATAGACGCCGTCCCTCGTGTAGAGACCGTAGGCCAGCAGTGCCACGGTGCCGCCACCGATCGAGGTGACCATGGGCAGCACTTCGAGCGGCGGCCAGCCCAGCGGAATCACGGCGCATAGCGCAAGCGTGAACCAGCGCATGGGACCGCCTGTCAGGAACATCAGCCTCTGATGGGAATGGCGATCCAGGAACGAACAGGGCCCGCGCATCCAGCCGACCGCCTTTTTGAGCCGGGCGCTCTTCATGGTCCGGCGCAGCAGGAACCGGGGCATCCAGAGGCGGCGGCGGCCGGACAGCGCCTGCACCGACATGATCACGATGATGGCGGCCGAAATCGTCGGCACGCCCGGTATGCCCGATAAAGGCGAGACAAGCATGACCGCAACCAGCAGGATAAAGGGCGTGATCGTGCGGTCGCCGAATTCGTCCAGCATGTCCTCGACCGAGACGTCGTCGCCCTGCGCGGCCTTTTCCATCCCGTCGAGTAGATTGCCCAAGGTATGGCTGTCGTCCGCGGGATTCGGCTCAGGTGTCATGTCGGAGCATCGCCGCGAGGCCGGACCGGTAGTCCGGGTACTGGGGGGACCAACCCAGCGCCGCCTTGGCGTGGTCGTTCCGCACCTTCTTGCTCTCGGCGTAGAAACTGCGCGCCATCGGCGTCATCTCGGCAGTCTCGAAGTCCTCCGCGGGGGGCAGAGGAAGCCCCAGGAGTTCCGCGGCGTGGCCGATCACTTCCTGCGGCGGCGCGGGATCGTCGTCGCACAGGTTGTAGATGGCCCCCGGGTCGGGCTGATTGATCGACAGCTCAAGCGCGAGGGCGATGTCCTCCACGTGGATGCGCGAAAATACCTGGCCCGGTTTGATGATGCGGCGTGCCGTGCCTTTCCTCACCTTGGCGAAGGGCCCTCGACCGGGGCCGTAGATCCCCGCGAGCCGGAAGATATGCAGCGGCAAACCGGGAATGGCCCGCCACGCGGCTTCCGCCTCGACCCTCGCCTGCCCCCGGCGGGTTGCCGGATTCAGCGGTGTCTGCTCGTCGACCCACGCGCCCTGATGGTTGCCGTATACACCGGTGGTGGAAAGGTAACCCAGCCAGCGCAGATGCGATGCAGCCTCCGCGATGTCAGGCGCCAGAGCGGCGAGCACCGGGTCTCCCTCCGGCCCCGGCCCGGCAGAGACAAGCACGTGGCGCAGATCGCGAAGGAGCGGGCGCAGGTCCGTACCGGGCCATTGCAGGGGCTCCACCCCGGTTCGGGCGATATCATCCAGCTTGTCCGCACTTCGGCTCGTTCCGATCACCCGCCAGCCGCGCGGTATCAGCCGCGCCGCCAGTGCCCGGGCGGAATACCCGTGACCGATAGAGAGAAGCGTCTTTTCCATGTGATCAAGTTGGGTCCGTCACCCCGTCAGGGCAAGACCTCAGCCCTTCAAACGCAGGAAATCGATGTAACCGACCGTCGGCCCCGCCCATTGCCGCGACTTGCGCATCTTGCCACTGCCGGTTTCAACCCAGTATTCATTCGTGAAGCTCGCAAGACCGTAGGAACAGATTTCGCGCATGCGATAGGTCGGCACCCGCTGATCCACGATCTGGAGCGTCTCCCGACCGAGCTGGGTCATATCGCAGGAAAAAGCCGTGGTCTGCGCGGTCCCGTTGGTCCGGTCGATGGTGATCAGCCGCTGACCGCCACCGCCCTGTCCGTCGAAGCCGGCAAAGGTCGTCGCCGCCTCGGCCGAGCGTATGTCGCCCCCCAACCCCTTGGTGCCGACAAGGACACCGTTGCGCAGGATCACCTGAAGATTGTCGGAGGATTGCCATACCTCGACGGTGCCCGGGTTGCTGTCATCACGCTGCGCGATCAGCCTCAGGAAATCCTGTGCCTGCGTGGCATCCGGGATCGCCTGCAGGACGGCACCGGGCGTCTGGTCCAGTTGCTTGCGCGTCACCTCTATTCGCAGCGGCGCGCCACCGGGCGCACCGCCGCCGGCGGTGCGCGTCTTGATCGCATCGAACAATGCGCGGGACGCCGCAATCGCGGGATCTCCCCCATTGGGATTGCTGCTGCACCCCGCCAGAAAAGTGGCGAGGACAGCCGCCGTCAGAGTGCTTGCACGACTCATTCCCATACCCTCGACCATTCGCTTTCGATCGCTTCACGATGGCCCGAACGGACCTGCTCATACAGTCGTCCCGGCACGTTCAGCCGTGCCCCGCCGTCCCGCTGGATCGGCCTGATGGTGGTGCTGATGGTCCGTTTGCCGGGTGTCCCCAGGAACCAGCTGACCGGGATGCTCAGGTTGATGCCCTTGTCGAAGGAACCTTCGCCGAACTCCTCCGAGGAAACGTCGGTCAGGGTAAAGAAACCGCCGACACGCCAGCCGTTCGAGAATTCCCGTGTCAGGGTCACCGTGCCGCCTACGTCACCGGCAAGGTACCGGCCCACGTCAAGCTGCCCAATATAGCCTCCGCCGAATTCGTAATAGGCCGAGGCATGGCCCGTCGCGACGTTGTAGTCGCGGAACCCGAGACCCGAATACGCACGCTGCTTGACATAGTTCGCTTCCGCCCCCAGCGCGAGGCGGCTCGCCACCGGCTTCCACAGCACCTCCGCCGAGACGCCGCCGAACATCCTTTCGAGGTATCCCGCCGTCACCCGGGCGTAAATGTCGTTCCCCGGCTTCCACTGGCGCGACACATAGAGGTTCTCGAGGCTGGTATCGCTCGCGCGGGCATAGAGGATGCCGTCGGTCCGCACGCGCGGCAGCTGCGAGTTGCTGAGCCGCGCGCTGTCGCCGATGTTGCCCAGCAGGCGATGCTTGACGGCGCCGCCGATTTCCCAGCCCGCCGCGGGCCGGAAGGTGAATTCGCCTTTCACCCCGGCGTCGGCACGAATGGGTTCATCCGGGTCGAAGTAGCTGGGATCGACATAGGGGCCAATGGACCAGGCAAAATCCGGGTAGAGATCGCCGTTGACTGCGGCGCCCGGCAGGTCTGGTGTGGCAGCCCCGAAACCCGTAACCGCCAGCAGCGCCTCGGCGGCCTGCGGGTCGAACTCCAGCGCCTCGAGGTCGGACCGGCGCATGATGACCGCCGACTGTGCAAGGCCTTCCTGCATCGGCACGATCCGGAACGTTTCGACAGAGGCCGGCAAGACCTGCGCCATGGCCCGCGCCGCGCGCCCCACCGCCACCGACATGGCGCCGTATGTATCATTGCGCATCCGCAGTTCCGCGCTGGCGGGTCCGACCTGAAGCGCCACCAACGTCAGACCATAGCTTTCCAGCACCGGTTTCAGCCGGTCGCGGAGCGTCCGGGGAGCGCTCTCGCTCTGCGCCCAGGCGGTATCGTACACCTCGGGTTGTGCGGCCCTGCTGGGACGCGGCTCGATCGGTGGCGTCGGCAGCACCCGCAACGGGGTCGGCGGCTGCTTGGGGTTCAGTTGCAACTGGGCGTTGATCCCGAATTCCGATCCATAGAGATAGTAGGCACCGATCCGAAGGCGGTCGGAATACTGATACTCGGCACCGAAGTTGAACCGGGACTTGCGGGTAAACACGTTGCGCCGGACGGTCTCGGCCTCGTAGGCGTCCGAGCTGTATTCCGCCTTCAGACCCCAGCGGTCATTGATCTGCCATTCCACGCCCGCGAAGGGTGCGGCATCGCCCCTGAACCATTGATCGAATGACGGGCTGCCGCCGCGATCCTGCGCGTCGAAAGGCGGACGCGGACCGCCGAACGGCGCACCGATCGCGCCCGAACTGCCAAGCCGGCCCCAGCCCAGACCCGCCGTCAGCTTGAAGCTGCCGGGAATGCTGCCGACCTGATCGAAAGTCTTGGTCGCGACGACGTATTCGCCCGCGTAGATCCCCGTCCCCGCGAAGTCCTGCAGGCCGACGGTGAGCGAGGGCCAGATCCGCCCTTCCCTGCGCAACTGGTAGCGGACATCGAAGCTGCGGTCGCGGTAGGTCTCGAAGCCGTCGGTGTTCCAGTCCTGGATGCCGACATATCGAAAGCTCGCCGACAGGCGCGGTGTGGCCTGAAAGGTCACCGTGGTCCGGGTGATCCCGCCGAAGCTGGACACGCCCACGGCGAACTGTCCGTCCGGCAACGCCTGTGCGGTCGGCATATCGACAAGGCCGGGCGAGCCGTAGAAATTCAGGCTCGGGCGGTCGGGCATCGCAAAGATGTCGTAGGTATCGTCGGCAAGTGCGGGCTGGCCAAGCACGCCGACCGTGGCAAGGGCCGCGATGCAGGTGCCTTTCACCGGCGCCAAGCGCCGAGTGCTGACATTGTCTTTTCGGCTTACCTGAAACACGCTGCCGTCCTCTTTCTGAGACACCTTTTTCGGTTCTGCCAACGCGGGGCCGATAAATCAACCACCCACCCCCGGCGCGGGCCCGCCCCGACCCGATAGAGGCATTCTTGCGACAGAGAGTCAGGAGGTTTTACGCTCCCGCGCATGACGGGCATACCCTTCGACCCACCGCATCACGACACCCCGCGCCATTTCCTCGTTCGAGGCGACGAACGCCTCGCGCAGGCGGCGCGTGGCCGACGCGATCTCGATCTCCGAAAGCCCTTCCTCCCGCGTTGAAAAAATCTTGGGATGCTGTGTGGGGAACCGCTCGCCAGAGAGGGTCAGTTCTTCAACCATCTTCTCGCCCGCGCGCAGACCAGTGAATTCGATCTCGATGTCGCCGTCAGGATTGTCCTCGTCCCGGAGGGTGTAGCCCGCGCTTTCGATGACCTGCCGCGCGAGCTGGTAGATGGATACGGGCTTGCCCATGTCCAGCACGAAGACTTCGCCGCCCTGGGCCATCGCCCCCGCCTGCAACACCAGCCTTACCGCCTCCTGAACGGTCATGAAGTACCGCTCCACCAGCTTGTCGGTCACTGTCAGCGGGCCGCCCCGGCTCAGCTGGTCTTGAAACAGGGGCACGACGGAACCGGACGACCCCAGCACGTTGCCGAACCGGACCATGGAAAAGATCGTGCCGCCGCCCTTGGTCGCGGAGCGTCGGGCCATATCCTGAATGACCAGTTCCGCGAGCCGCTTGGACGCGCCCATGATGTTGGTCGGCCGCACGGCCTTGTCGCTGGAAATCAGGATGAACCGCTCCACCCCGGCCTTGGCGGCCTGTTCGGCCAGCGTCTGGGTGCCGAAGACATTGTTCACCAGTCCCGCCAGGGGATTCGCTTCGACCAGCGGCACGTGCTTGTACGCGGCTGCGTGCAGAACGATCTGAACCCCGTGGTCCGCCATCACCTTGCGGACCTGCCGCGCATCGGTGATCGACCCCAGAACCGGAACGATCTCGATCTCCCGGTTCTCGGACAGTTGGCGCAGTTCCATGTCCGCGTTGTAGAGCGCGAATTCGCTGAGCTCGAACAGCACCAGCTTCTTCGGTCGGCGTTCCAGCACCTGCCGGCAGAGTTCGGCGCCGATGGAGCCGCCAGCGCCCGAAACCAAAACGACCTTCTGGGTATAGCACGCCGTGGTCTCGGTTATCGTATCGTCCACCTCGGCCCGGTTGAGAAAACGCTGAGCGGAAAGCGGCGTCAGCTTGTCGACCAGCGCCTCCTCGCCGATGAGCTGGGCAAAGGAAGGCAGCGTCTGCACCTCGAGCCCCATCTTTTCCAGACGCCGCGCGATCTGCGCCTGCTTGGGCAGGCTCAGCGATGGAACGGCCAGAAGCACCCGGTCGATCTTCTTGTCGCGGGCGACATCGGCGATGCGGAGCGGGTTGTAGACCGGCAGTTGCGCCACGCTCAGACCCTGGATCGCGGCATTGTCGTCGACGAAGGCCACCGGCTCGATGTTCTCGTGTCCCCGGAGTGCGGAAACCAGCTGCGTTCCGGTCGTGCCGGCACCGTAAATCAGAACCCGGCAGCGCGACGTCGAACGTCGGTAGATCGCGAGCACGAGTTGAAGCAGCACCGCCCGGCTGATGACCACCGAAGAAAAGAATGCCGCGCCGAACACCAGATGGACGCCCAGCGGCATCCCCAGACCCAGCACGTTCGACACGACGATCGAGGTGATGGTGAGAAACATCGCGAAGACGCCGGTCATGCCGATGGCCGCGGTCTCGTAAGAGTTCAACTGGATCGAACAGACCCCAAGCCACATGGACACGCCGATCCCCACCAGCAGCACGTAAGGCAGGACGGGGATGTAGGCGATCATGTTCTCCAGCAGGCCGCCCGGCAACGCCTGCGCCACGATCGCGAACATGATGGACAGGACTACCAGAACGGAATCGAGCGTAAGAAGGATGCCGCGCTTCTGGCGCTTGGAAAATGACTTGATCAGGTTCAGCATGAAATCAGTCGCCCTCACCCACGTGGAAAGAATTCACAAGACATAGGGGCACGGGCAAGCCGACAGATGTGGCAGCCTTTCCATCCCCCGAAAAATTTTCGTTCAAAAACAGACGTTTTATAACATCAACTCCACCCAGATTCACAGTACGGATTCCGACAGACACGCATCGAATGCACCATAAAATGCACAGCGCCCTATTTTTTGGCGATTTTCGGCCTATCCGGACGTCTGAAGAGGTTACCGATGGTCTGGAAAACCAGATCGAAGTCGTAACAGGTGGACTGATTCCGCTGGTAGATCAGATCGAGTCGCGCTTTTCGCGGCACACAGATTCGGCAGTACACGTCGTCGGTCTCGGCCGCCGTCTGGCACCGGGCCAGCAGCCGCTCCTCGTGCTTGTGAAAGCGGATGGTGGCCAGCCCGGTCACGCCGGGCCGGGATTTCAGAACCTCGCCGTAGATTTCGGGGAACCTCTCCACGTATTCGCGCAGCGGCGGGCGGGGCCCGACGAAACTCAGGTCCCCTTTCAGGATGTTCCAGAGCTGCGGAAACTCGTCCAGCCGCTTTGCTCTCAGCCAGGCGCCCGTGGGCGTGATGCGCGATGACTTGTCGCCGCCCGACACCCCCTGATCGCGGTCGACGACCGTCATCGTGCGGAGCTTCCACAGGTGGAAGGGCTGGTCCAGCCCCTTCATCCGTTCCGCCACGAAGAACAGGGGCCGCCCCTCCTTGATCAGCAACCAGCCGAGCAGCCAGATCAGGACGGGTGCCAGGATCACCACCAGCAGCGAGGCGAAGAACAGGTCGAATATGCGCTTGCGCCAGGTCATGAGTTGGCCTTCACTGGGGTCCGTCGGTCCGCGCCCTGTACGCTCGCCATTCAGCGACCAGACTTTCCGCGGTCCCCGCGTTAGGCGCGAATTCCACGAGATTTTCAAGTCGCCTCGTCTGCAGTTGCACTTTGCCGATGGTTGCAGGTCCGGCCGCCCTCGACGACCAGCGCAGACCCGCGGCGTCTAGCAGATCCCCCATCGCCACCGTCCCGGGCGCCGCCACGTTCAGGATTTCGGGCAGGTCATCCAAAAGGCACAGCCGGTGAACCACGGCTGCAAGGGTCTTGGGCCCGATATAGCTTCGTTCGGGCGTCGATCCGTCCGGCAGGGTGTCCAGCCGCATGTCGGCGCGCCACCCGCCGAGGATGGCATCGGCACCCGCGACGTTGCCGATACGTAACATGGTCACGGGCTGCTCACGGTCCTTGGCCAGCGCTGCGGCGGCCTGTTCCATCTGCAGCTTGGCCCGGCCATAGTCCGACACGGGCGCGCATAACATATCCTCGGCCAAGGGGCCGCCCGCCGCGCCATAGACCGCCGCGGATGACGCCAGCATCAGACGCGGCACCCCGGCCCCGGCGGCGGCATTCAGCGCGGCGAGCGCAAGATCGGTGTTGAGCGAGAAGGGGTCGCCTGTGGCAGCCGCATGGGCCGGCGTGACACCGGACAGGCAAACGACCGCGCGCCGACCCCTCATGGCGGCTGCCAGCCTATCGGAGTCGTGCAGCGGATCGAAGCTGACAACGCCCGGTCCGGGCGCGCGGCTCTGACACGCGAGGTCCGTGCTGTCGGGCCAGAACGCCCGGATCATCCTGCCCAGCCGTCCTGCCGCCCCAAGCAGCAATACGCCACTACGCTTCATCGTTTCGTCCGAAATCGTTGACCTGCATGACGCAGTCACTATCCTGCATGAAATAGTTTCCCTACCGAGACCATTTTTTATGTCGCCGCGCTTTTCAATAGCAACGCCTTTGCGTATGGGGACAGGGAACCCCCTGCCAGGGGATCGGCAAGAGAGAGCAGAGTAGAATCATGCGCCTGACAGTCAAACGGTGCCTCGGCATCCTCCTCGTGACTGCGCTTTCCGCCTGTTCCCAGCTGCCACGCGGCGCTGCCGTCCAGAACGAGATCACGCGCAATGCCGACGCGCCGACCTCGGACATCGCGGTGTATCCCGTGACCCGTGCCTTCCTGCCCAGCGTACAGCAATGGCCCAGCGTCGGCGAACAGCGGCACGGCTGGATCGGAAGCACCCGCGGTTCCATCGCCCAGATCATCCGGCCCGGCGACGAATTGGCGATCCTCGTCTGGGACAGCGGAGACAACTCGCTCCTGACGTCGCGCGAACAGCGGGTCGCGACCCTGCCCGACATCCGTGTGTCCGAAACGGGTGCGATCTTCGTGCCCTACGTGGGCAAGGTGCAGGTTGCGGGCCGCACCCCCGAAAGCGCCCGATTGCTGATTCAGCGCCAGATGGAGGCGATCGTGCCATCGGCGCAGGTCCAGCTTTCCATGGCAGAAGGGCGCAGCAACTCAATCGACCTCGTGGGTGGGGTGAAGAATCCCGGCAACATCCTGATGCCTGACCAGAATTTCACCGTTCTAGGCGCGATATCCGCGGGAGGCGGCGTGGGCAACGGCATGCAAAACCCGCAGGTGAAGCTGGTTCGGGGTGGCAACATCTATGCCACCTCCGTCAGCCGACTCTACGAGAACCCGCACCTCGACACACGCCTTCAGGGCGGCGACAAGGTCATCATCGAAGACGACAGGCGGTATTTCCTGTCGCTGGGCGCAGCGGGCCGCGAAGCGCAGCATCCGTTCAACCGCGATCAGGTTTCGGCGCTGGACGCGCTGGCGATCATCGGGGGCGTGAACGACACCCGCGCCGATCCGCAGGGCATCCTTGTCCTGCGCGAGTATCCGCCTTCCGCGATCAGCGCCGGCGTGCGCGGCCCCCGGATGCAGCGGGTCGTCTTTACCATCGACCTCACGACGTCCGACGGCCTTTTCTCGGCGAGAAACTTCATGATCCAGTCCGGCGATCTCGTCCTCGCGACGGAAACCAATCTCACCGATACCCGCACGATTCTCGGTCTCGTCGGATCCGTCTTCGGCGTGGTGGGCGCCGCCGGCAACCTGTCGAACTGACCCGGTCAGGCGGACCCGCCGGGCCGCCAGAACGCCTTTGCGTCCGTCGACTGCGCGCCCGGCGGTATGCCGAACGTCGCCCTGTAGCTTTTCGAGAAATGCGACAGCGACCTGAAACCGCAGGCCACGCAGATCTCCGTCACGCTCAGCCCGGTCTGGCGTAAGAGGTTGCGCGCCTTCTCGAGCCGCAGCTGCATGTAGTACCGCTTGGGCGAAGTCTTGAGGTAGCGGGCGAAAAGCCTCTCCAATTGCCGGCTCGACAATTTCACCAGATCCGCGATCTCGTCCGGGCGCAGCGGGTCTTCCAGGTTCGCTTCCATCAGCTGCATCGCAAGCTGCAGCTTTGGATTGCGGACATCGGCCATTGGCTGCAAAGACCGCCGCTGCGTATGGCTTTCCGGTCGCGGCACCGAATAGACCATCTGGTCGGCGACCCATGCTGCCAGATCAGCGCCGTAGTCCGCTTCGACCCGGTGCAGCATCATGTCCATGGAAGCCGCGCCGCCCGCAGAGGTGAAAACACGTCCGTCCACCGCGTAGAGGGTGTCTTGCATGATGACGTCCGGCAGAAGCTCTGCCAGGGCAGTCCGATATTCCCAATGCGTCGTGACCCGCCTGCCCCCGATCAGCCCGGCCAGTGCCAATGTATAGGTTCCCGACGAAAGCGCGCCAAAATCCATGCCCTTGCGGGTCTGACGCCGCAGCCAGTCGAGAACTGCGCGGGAGCTGCCCGCCCCCGCGTTCTCGCCCGCGCAGACGATCAGGGTCTCGCGACGGTCCAGTTCTGCAAGGCCCGCGTCCACCCGAACCTCGACGCCGTTGTACGCTGCGACCGGACCGCCGGTTTCCGACAGCAGGCGCCAGCTGTAGAACCGCTGTCCCGACGGATGGTGATTTGCAAGCGACAGGCAGTCCAGCGCGCAGGCAAAGCCCAACGTGGAAAAGCCGGGTATCAAGAGAAAGGCATAGGAGCGGGGAGGAGAGTCTGGATCGTGGGTCATGGCCGCATTTTGCTCCGCGACCCGCCTCGCGCACGTCGATTTCCGCGACGGGGGATGCCGCTTGCGACACTTATGTCTTTTTTTGCCTCGAAATTTGTACCGCGAGAATGCCCAGCGCCACGATCACCACACCGATCAGGTCGCGCGCCCCCAGTGGTTCGGCCAGCAGAAGTGCCGCGATCGCCACCCCGAAAAACGGATTGAGAAAGTGGAAGGTCGCCGCGCGCGTGGCCCCGAGTCGGTTGACCAGCCAGAACCAGATCATGGTCGCGGCAAGGCCCGGAACGAGGCAGGTATACGTAAACGCAAACAGAAGTTGCCAGCTGGGTTCAAAGCGCGGAGTCTCGAAAAGCAGCGCTGCCAGTGCGAGCGCTGCGCAGCCAGCTAGCATCTGCAATCCCACGATCATGAGGAAGTTGCCCCCCGACGTGGCGCCGCGGACCAGCAGTGTCGCCGCTGTCAACGCCATCACGCCCAGCCCGCAAAGAAGCACCCCGGTCGGATCCACGCCGCCGTTCAGTCGCGCGCTCATGATGATGAAGACCCCGACAACACCGGCCAGCAGTCCTGCCATCCCCAGCGGTCGCAGGCGTTCGCCCATGAAGGCCCAGGCGGCGAAGCCGACCAGCAGGGGCATGGTCGACGCGATGATGGCCGCCAGCGATGCCTCGATCGTCTGCATGGCAACGAAATTCAGTCCCAGGTAGAGCGCATTCTGAAGGACACCGAAGATGATCGTCGCGCGCCATTGCGCAGGGGTCAGCCGGAATGTCTGACCCAGCGCGCGTGCGATGGCGACGCCGAGCAGGCCCGAGATCAGGTAGCGAAGCGACAGGGCCCACAAGGGCGACGCATACTCCACGATGATCCGGGCCGAGGTGAAGGCCGAAGACCACATGATCACAAAAACCAAGCCCGCCAGAATTGCGCGAATATCCATGTCCTGACCTGCCTCCGTTTGCCGCCGACCATCTATCGGATCGCGCCGACCTACAAGCCCTGCGCCCCGCTCCGTGGTAAACGAGAAAGGCCGCCCCGAAAGGCGGCCTCGACTGAATTGAAAGTCGGAATGGCTTAGCCGTTCACGCTGTCCTTCAGCGCCTTGGCAATGGTCATCTTGACCACCTTGTCCGCGTCCTTCTTGAACTGTTCGCCGGTCGCCGGATTACGAACCATACGCTCGGGACGCTCGCGGCAGTAGATCTTGCCCACGCCGGGCAGGGTCACGGCGCCGCCTGCGGACACTTCCTTGGTGATCAGGTCGCAGACTGCTTCCAGCGCAGCGCTTGCAGATTTCTTGTCAGAACCCATCTCTTCCGCCAGGGCAGCGACAAGCTGAGTCTTTGTCATTGGTTTGGTTGCCATGTTCTTATCTCCTTAGACTGCCCGTATCTGGGGCCTGTGTGCGGAATGTAACGGCATGTTGTGGCACAACACAACGCGTTGTAGCCCGATTTTCCTTATTTTCTTCGCTTTTTCGCGGTTTTTTGCCTTCAGAGAAAGGCGGTTTCGTCGAAAGACCGCAATTTCCGGCTGTGGATGCGCTCCAGCGGCGTGCTGCGCAGGCGCTCCATGGCTCGAATCCCGATCATCAGATGTCGCGAAACCTGCGTCTTGTAGAAGTCGGACGCCATGCCGGGCAGCTTCAACTCGCCATGCAGCGGCTTGTCGGAGACGCACAGAAGCGTGCCGTAGGGGACGCGAAAACGGTAGCCGTTGGCGGCGATCGTGGCGCTTTCCATGTCCAGCGCGATGGACCGTGACTGGCTCAGCCGCTGTACCGGTCCGGACTGGTCGCGCAGTTCCCAGTTCCGGTTGTCGATGGTCGCGACCGTCCCCGTCCGCATGATGCGCTTGAGCTCATAGCCTTCCAGCTGGGTCACCTCCGCAACGGCCTTTTCCAGCGCGATCTGGATCTCCGCCAGGGCCGGGATCGGCACCCAGATCGGAAGGTCGTCGTCCAGCACGTGATCTTCCCGAAGATAGGCATGGGCGAGTACGAAGTCGCCCAGGGCCTGGGTGTTCCGCAACCCCGCGCAATGCCCCACCATCAGCCAGGCGTGGGGCCGCAGGACCGCGATATGATCGGTCGCCGTCTTGGCGTTGGACGGGCCGACGCCGATGTTCACCAGTGTGATGCCCGATCCGTCAGCGCGCTTGAGGTGATAGGTCGGCATCTGCGGCGTCTTGATCGTGTCCGGAATTGGCGTGTCGCCATCCGTGATCTCGACATTCCCGGTGCTGACGAACGAGGTATAGCCACTGTCGGGGTCTCTGAGCTGCGCGCGCGCGAAGGCTTCGAATTCGGTCACGTAGAACTGGTAATTGGTGAACATGACGTGGAACTGGAAATGCTCGGGGTCCGTGGCGGTGTAATGCGCAAGCCGCGCCAGCGAATAATCGACCCGCTGCGCGGTGAAGGGCGCCAGCGGCCGCACCCCGTCGGTGGCCATGAAGGTGCCGTTGACGATATCGTCGTTCGTCGTGCTCAGATCCGGCACATCGAAGATATCGCGCAGGACAAAGCTGCCTGCCCCTTCCTGCGGCAGATTGACCGCCGTTTCGGTGGTCACCGCGAAATGGATCGGGATCGGCGTGTCGGAGGTGCCGATCACGACCGGCTGGTCGTGGTTCTCGATCAGCAGACCGATCTGCTGGATAAGGTAGTTCCGGAACAGGTCGGGCCGGGTGATGGTCGCGGAAAACGTGCCCGGAGAGGAGACATGCCCGAACGACAGGCGGCTGTCCACATGTGCATGGCTGGACGTGGTAAAGCGGACCTCGGGATAATAGGCCCGGATGCGTGTTCCGTCGTCCGACGCGGTCGTCACGTTTTCAAAGCTGTCGCGCAGGAATGACGTGGCCTGATCGTACAGCGCGGTCAGACGGTCCACCGCGGCGGTGGCGTCCGTAAAACTCTCGGCTTTCGGGGTGTCAGGCGTGTTTAATTTCATATCGGTTCCTTCTTTTGTTTTTGGGGCGGTCCTGCCCACGGTTCTGAATGTGATAGGGGGTCAATGTTACGACACGATCACATCGGTGAACTGGAATGTGCGCACATCGACGAGGCCAAGGTCGGAGATCCGCAGTTCGGGGATCACGACCAGTGCCAGCAGCGAATGCTGCATGTAAGCGTTGTTGATGGTGCAGCCGCAGTCGCGCATGGCGTGCATCATCTGTTGGGTCGCTGCCGCGACATCTGCCGCGGGGCTGTCCGACATCAGTCCGGCTATGGGCAATTCGACCAGCGCCAGTTCCTGCCCATCGCGGAAAATGACGATCCCGCCGCCGACCGCCCGCAGACGGTTCGCGGCCAGTGCCATCTGCTCGGCATCGGTACCGACCACGATCATGTGATGGCTGTCATGTGCAACGGTCGACGCCATCGCCATGCGGCCCTCGTAGCCGAAGCCGGAGACAAAGGCGTTCACCACTCCGCCAGTTCCCCGGTGCCGTTCAACCAATGCAATCTGGCAGACCTCGCCCGTGGCCTGAACGCGGCCTTCCGTGACGGGCAGTTCGAATTGCAGCGCCTTGGTGGGCGCCTGGTTCTCCACCACGCCGATGACATTCGCGGTCACCCCGTTGGCACCCTCGGGCGCGGGCACGGCAAAGTCGTCGGCCTTCAGGTCGCGGGCCATCCTGACGGTCTCGCGCGCCCGGTCGGGCCAGTCATAGTGGGGACAATTCGCCAGACAGACGCCGTCTTGCGCCACGACACGCCCGCGCGCGATTACGACCTCGATCGGCAGCGCGGCGAGGTCGGATGACAGGATCATGTCCGCCCGCCGCCCCGGCGTGAGCGAGCCGATCTCGCGCTCCAGCCCGAAATGGGTGGCGGTGTTGATCGTCGCCATCTGAAGGGCGACCAGCGGGTCGCAGCCGCAATCGATGGCATGCCGCACCACGCGATTCATGTGCCCTTCGTTCACCAGCGTGCCCGAATGACAATCGTCGGTGCACAGGATCATGTTCCGCGGATCCAGACCCTTTTCCGTGATCGCGGTGATCTGGCTTTCGACGTCGTACCAGGCGCTGCCCAGCCGGATCATGCTGCGCATGCCCTGGCGCATCCTGGCGATCGCATCCGCCTCGCAGGTGCCCTCGTGGTCGTCCGCAGGCCCGCCCGCGACATAGGCGGCAAAGGCATGGCCGAGATCGGGCGAGGCATAGTGCCCCCCCACCGTCTTGCCGGACCGCTGGGTCGCCGCGATCTCTGCCAGCATCTGGGGATCGCCGTTCGACACACCGGGGAAATTCATCATCTCGCCCAGGCCGATGATGCCGGGCCAGGTCATGGCCTCCGCCACGTCGTCGGCGCTGATTTCGAACCCCGTCGTTTCCATCCCGGGTGCCGACGGCGCGCAGGAGGGCATCTGGGTGAAGATGTTCACCGGCTGCATCAGCGCCTCGTCGTGCATCATCCGCACGCCCTCCAGCCCCAGCACATTCGCGATCTCGTGCGGGTCGGTGAACATCGACGTGGTGCCATGGGGGATCACGGCGCGGGCGAATTCCGCCGGGGTCAGCATGCCGGATTCGATGTGCATGTGTGCGTCGCACAGCCCCGGGATCATGTGTCGACCGCGCGCCTCGATGATCTCGGTCTCATCGCCCCGGCAGTGGCTGGCATCCGGTCCGACAAAGGCGATCCGCCCCGCGACGATGGCGATGTCGTTATCCGGCAGGGTCTCGCGGGTGTGGACGTTGACCCAGATGCCCCCGGTGACGATCATGTCTGCGGGGGAACGGCCGGCGGCGACATCGACCAGCCGCGCGGCACTTTCGGGCCATGAAGGGAATGTATCTTGCGTCATGGCATAATGGATCAAGAAACGCGCAGGCGTGCAAGGGGTTGCACCGCCTTTCTTTGGGCCCCGCCGGCCCGCGCTGCGGCGATGGACGAATGTTGATGCGGCATCTAGGCTGTCGGCGCAAAGCAACCGGGACACCATGAACTACGAAGACACAACACCCGAAGCGTTCGGCGCGTCACTCAGGGGCATGGGCCTGAACCTTCTCGTGCGCGACGTGCCGCGGCAGGTCGCCTTCCTCGAAGACGTGTTTGGAATGCGGGCGTTTCAACCGACTGCGGATTTCGCGATCATCACCTACGGTGAACATGTGTTCCAGCTGCATGTCGACGGGACCTACCATGCGAACCCCCTTCTGGCCTTGCTGCCCGAAAACCCGCCGCGCGGTGCGGGGATCGAGATCAGGCTCTATGACACCGACCCCGACACTGCCTGTCGCAGGGCTGTGGCCATGGGCGTCACCATCCTGCAGGCGCCGGCCGACAAGCCACATGGCCTGCGCGAAGCCTACCTGCTTTGCGAGAATGGATATGCCTGGGTGCCCAGCCGCCCCCTGACCTGAGCGGCGTGTCAGGACAGAACGTTCCGGTCGGCCCCTTGGATTATCGGCGTCATCGTCTAGTGTCACATCAAAGGAGCCGCATCATGACCATCGCCCAGATCAAACCCAACATGAACCACTGGCCCGAACGCGTGGATCTCGCCGCCGCCTTTCGCTGGACGGCAAGACTGAACATGCATGAGGGCGTGGCGAACCACTTCTCCCTCGCCGTCAACGATACCGGCACGCAGTTCCTGATGAACCCGAACCAGGTTCATTTCTCCCGGATCAAGGCGAGCGACCTGCTGCTGATCGACGCGAACGATCCCGAAACGCTCGAGGGTCCGGACGCGCCGGATCCGACGGCATGGGGATTGCACGGCGGCGTGCATCGGGCCTGCGCCCACGCCCGTTGCGTGATGCATGTCCATTCCATCCACGCGACGGTGCTGGCCTGCCTTCAGGACAGCCGCCTGCCACCGATCGACCAGAACTGCTGCACGTTCTACGACCGCATCGTCATCGACGAGAACTATGGCGGCCTTGCCTTCGAGGACGAAGGGGACCGCTGCGCCGCCCTTCTGAGCGATCCGAAACACAAGGTCATGGTGATGGGATCGCACGGTGTCATGGTCATCGGCGATACCGTGGCCGAGACTTTCAATCGCCTCTATTATTTCGAGCGCGCGGCGGAAACCTACATCAAGGCGTTGCAGACGGGGATGCCGCTGCGCCGCATTCCGGACGACGTTGCGGAAAAGACCGCGCGCGAGCTCGAGACCTACCCCGAACAGGATGCCCGCCACCTTGCCGAGCTCAAGGCGATTCTCGACACGGAAGGGTCAGACTATGCCGCCTGAACCGGAGAACTGGGAAGACGACGAAGACGAGTTCGACCACTTCACCGACGCGCAGGATGCGATCTGGGACTCCGTCATGGCGGAGCTTCAGGACGGCCGGAAGATATCCCATTGGATGTGGTTCGTGTTTCCCGTGCTCGAGGGTGTCGGTGAGTCGCCGACTGCGCTTTTCTTTGCGCTGCGCGACGTGCAGGAAACCCGCGAATACCTTGCTCACGAGACGCTTGGACCGCGCCTGACCCGATGCATGGACCTGATCGCGGCGCATGACGACAAGACGGCAGCCGCCATTCTGGGCAAGACGGATGCCTACAAGCTGCACAACTGCGCCACCCTTTTCGCCCGCGCCGCGGACGACCCCACCCCGTTCGATCGCGTGCTGGAAGTGTTTTTTGACGGCAAGCCTGCACAACGCACGCTCGACCTGCTGTGAAGGAACGGCCACCGGCCGGTGCGGGCCGGGGCCCTAGTCCAGAAGCGTTGCCAAGCCCGCCCCGCTTTGGTTATTTGCCGCAAATTCGCGCTGACGGGGCCCGCCCATGAACATCCTCTTCGTCCATCAGAACATGCCGGGTCAGTACCGTGAACTGGTCCAGTGGCTCGCCGCGACCGGACAGCACCGGATCTACTTCCTGACCCAGCGCAAGAACGCGCCTACCCTGCCGGGCGTGGAGACGAGAAAGTACGAGACCCACCGGACCCCCGCCAAGGATGCATATGGCCTGTCCCGTGTCTGGGAGGAAGCCGTCGGCGCCGGCTTTGGCGCTGCCGTGGCGGCAAAGCGCCTCGAGGTGCAGGAAGGGTTCAGGCCCGATATCGTCATCGGGCACGTGGGCTGGGGGGAGCTCACCTTTTTCAAGCAGATCTGGGCGGACGTGCCGATTATCGGCTTCTTCGAATACTACTACAACATCACCGGCGGATCCGTCGGATTCGACCCGGAAGAACCGGTGTCGGACCATGCCCCGTTCCTCATGCAGGCGCGCAACGCCGTGCCGTTGGCGAACATCGAAACCGTCGACATGGGCCATTGCCCCACCTACTGGCAGCGCGACCGTTTCCCGCGCAGCTTTCATGACAGGATGTATGTCTGTCACGACGGCATTCGCACCGACAAGCTGCTCCCGAACCCGGACGTCAGCCTCGGCCTGGGGCGCCTCGACCGTGAACTGACCCGCGAGGACGAGGTGCTGACCTATGTCTCGCGGAACCTGGAACGGACCAGGGGCTTTCACATCTTCATGCGGGCGCTGCCGCACATCCTGCGCGAACGCCCCGAGGCACGGGTGCTGATCGTCGGCGGCAACGAGGTGTCCTACGGCGGCAAGAGCAGGCACCCCGGCGGACTGCGTGCCGAGATGGAAGCCGAGGTCGGCAGGAATATCGACTGGGACCGCGTGCATTTTCTGGGCAACATTCCCTACCCGCAGTACAAGAAGATGATCCAGCTCAGCCGGTGTCACATCTACCTGACCATGCCCTTCGTGCTTTCGTGGTCACTGCTGGAATCCATGTCGATGGGCGCGACCATCGTCGCCTCTGACGTCGCGCCCGTACGCGAGGCGATCACACATGGCGAAACCGGATTGCTGGTGGACTTCTTCGATCCCGAGGCGCTGGCGGCGCAGGCGGTGGAGGTTCTGGCAAGACCGCAGGATTTCGCCCATATCGGAAAGGCGGCGCGCGATCACGTGGTGAGGGAATACGATTTCCTGACCCGGTGCCTGCCCGAGCATATCTCGCAGATCAACAAGCTGGTTCCGGCAGACAAGCGGATCCAGATGCCGGCCTAACGCTTGCGGAATATGGCGATATCCGCCTGGTCGTCCCGGTGGTCCGCCGTCGCTTTGCCGCCGTAGATGTTCACGGACCGATGCTCCAGATCCCCGATCTTCGGGGCGAGTTCCTCGAACTTGGCGGCAAAGCCCCGCGTCTCGAAATGCTCCGCGTTGATGGTCAGCACGAACAGCGCGCCGGAACGCGCGATCCGGATCACTTCATCCAGTGCGTCCGGCCCCACGTGCCCATGCGTGAAGGTTCCCGAGCTTACGACCGCGTCATAGGTGCCATCCGCGATGTCCAGCGGTCTGGTCAGATCCGCTTCGATGGTCCGCCGGTAGTGTCCCTTGGCCGTCGCCGTCGCAAGCATCTCCGGCGAGATATCCAACGCATCGATGTCGAAGCTGCCGCGCATCAGCATGTTGTCCGCGATCAGGCCGGTTCCCGCCCCCAGGTCCAGGACCGGACCCGGCCCCTGATAGATCTCAGCCAGCAACAGCGCCACGAGACGTGGCAACTGGTAATCCATGTCGGCGGCGAATCCGGTGTCGTAGCTCTTTGCCCAGTCGGCATAGAGCCTGCGGTTGTCATCCGGCGTCTGAAGCGCATAGGCCTTGTCGAGATCGGGATCGGTCATGGTCTCTCCTTTTCGCGACAGCCTAGCGTCAGTTCAGCAATGGCTCAATCGCGCCGACAATGGCCGCCGATTCCGGCTTTACCGGCGCACCCCAGGTGCCGACCACCCGACCGTCCGGGCCGATCAGTATCTTGTTGAAGTTCCAGCCCGGTTCGAAACCCGTCTCGGCCTTGACGGCCCGGTAGAACGGATGCGCCTTGGTGCCGCGTACGGCCGTGATGTCGGTCATCGGCAGGTCGAGACCAAAGGTCACCTCGCAGAATTCCTTCACCTCGTCCGCGCTCCCCAATTCCTGATTGAAGTCGTCGGACGGCACGGCCAGCACCACGAGGCCCCGCGCCCTGTACCGGTCGTAAAGCGCCTGAAGGCCGCTGTACTGGCCGGTATAGCCGCATTGCGAGGCCGTATTGACAACAAGGACCGGCTGCCCGGCCCATTGGCTCAACCGATGCTCGCCCCCGTCTATGTTGGTAAACACGACATCGCGCGGCGCGGCCTGCGCCATCGTGACACTCAGCAGCAATGCCAGAACCCACCGCATCTTCATTCTCCTCCAAAGAAAAGTCACCGCATGCACGGTGCCGGATCACATTGAGTTGCACCGGAAAGCCGGCCCTTTCATTCCAGCGCAAAAACACCATGTAATGACACGAGAGTTTCACGGAGGGATTGCATGTCAACCTACACCAAGAACCCCGATGTCATCGCGGGACTTAGCCCGGAAGAATATTATGTCACGCAGGAAAGCGGAACGGAGCGTCCGGGTACCGGCAAGCTCCTGAACAACAAGGAACCCGGCATCTACGTCGATATCGTATCGGGCGAACCGCTGTTCGCGAGCGCCGACAAGTACGAGAGCGGCTGCGGCTGGCCCAGCTTTACCAAACCCATCGACAACGTGACGGAGCATCGCGACGCCTCGCTTGGCATGGTGCGCACCGAAGTCAGGTCAAAGCACGGCGACAGCCATCTGGGCCATGTCTTTCCCGATGGCCCGGCCGACCGCGGCGGATTGCGATACTGCATCAACTCGGCCTCGCTGCGCTTTGTGCATCGCGACGACATGGAGGCGGAAGGATACGGCGACTACATAGATCAGGTGGAGGACGTAGCATGAGCAACGAACGCGCAGTACTGGCAGGTGGATGTTTCTGGGGCATGCAGGATCTGATCCGCAAGCGCCCCGGCGTGGTATCGACCCGCGTGGGCTATACCGGCGGGGATGTCCCGAACGCGACCTACCGCAATCATGGCACCCATGCCGAAGGTATCGAGATCATCTTCGACCCCGAGAAGACGTCGTACCGCGAGCTTCTGGAATTCTTCTTCCAGATCCACGACCCCACCACGCTGAACCGGCAGGGCAACGACCGCGGGATGAGCTATCGCTCGGCGATCTACTATGTCGATGAAGCGCAGAAAAACACGGCACTGGACACGATCGCCGATGTGGAAGCATCCGGCCTCTGGCCCGGCAAGGTCGTGACGGAGGTGGAGCCGGTCGGCGATTTCTGGGAAGCCGAACCGGAGCATCAGGACTACCTCGAACGCATCCCGAACGGCTACACCTGCCACTTCCCCCGCGCCGACTGGGTTCTGCCCAAGCGGGAAGCTGCAGAGTAACGGCAGCCTCCGGTCGACAACCGAACTGGTTCAGAAAGACGTAGAATGCCCGTCCCTGCGAAAGGGGCGGGCATTCCTGATTTCATGCCGGAAGAATCAATGACAATGCAGCGGCTTCGATCCGGCATGGCAGCACTGGCCCGGAGGCGACGACTTGCGGCAGCCGCCGCTATGCATCACCGCTTCGCCGGAGGAAGCGGCAACAACGGCAGGCAAGCGGGCCGCAACAGGGCCCGAGGCAAAGAGACCGGCCATCAAAAGGCAGCAGGTAATCAATCGCATGGTTTTTCCAATTCAATGAATGAAGTCAGACCACAACCCTACGCTGAATTAACTATTTGTTAAGTTTTATTAACACGTACCCACGACGCAGGCGGTCAACCTTCCGCCACGCGCGGTCGGCCTGCGGCCTCGACTGTAATGACCGCTTCGATGAAAACCTCCCGCGCTTCGACCCCTGCGGTCCGGATGTCGCGGTCCACGCGGATCTGGATGTCTACCGCGCCTGCTGCCAGGGCATCCGCCATCGCCTGTTCGCGAAGGGCAGCTTCGAGAAGGTCCAGCGCGTCTGCCTGATCCGTGAAGTCTTGCGGTCCGTCTGGCAGATGCACGCGGTACCGGCCTTCGCTTGGTGCCGTGACCGTCCCGCTTTGGCGCATTGTCACCCGCCCCACGACCGCACCGATGGCATTTGCGACACCGGCGTGCTCGGGCAGGATCATCTCGCAACCCAACCTGTCGCCCACCGCGGGATAGTAGCTGGCAGCGGAAGCACCCAACCCGATCACCGGCGCATCAAGGCCCGTCCGCAGGCGCACCAATCCCTGATGCCCCTGCAGGCCGCGCTGCATCAGAACGTGCCGGGCCAGCACGTCGGGCGCGATGTCGAAAGGCCTTTCTTCCTCGTCGAAGGCGGTTTCCAGAAGCGCGAGGCAGGTCTGGTGGGTCAGCTGGTCGACGATCATCTGCGCCACGTCTTCCGCGTTGTTGGACAGGACATTGCCCGCGCCAGTCCGCCTGCGCCCGAAAAGCAGCAAAGCCTTGCGCGCGGCGCTGCCGTCCCATTCCAACACGCGGCCCAGCACGTGACTTGCATCCGATGGCGTCACACCGGCGATCTGCACCAGCCCGCGTTCCACCAGGCGTTTCAGCGCGCCCTGCTCGATCCGGGCCCGCAGGACATCGCCCAGCGGGTGCACGCCGCCCCCGATGCGGTCCAGCAGCGCGGCCTCGCGCGGGCCAAGACCTTCGGCGGGCTGGCCGGGCACGGCGCGCACGAAGCGACCATCGTGTTCGCCCGGGGTCACCGACCGCAACTGCGTCTCGAGGGCCTCGTGCACGATCCCGGGTGCTTCGACTGCCAACAGCGACACCGGCAGCAGGCGCCGGGGGCCCAATGTGACACCGCCGCGCAGTCCTTCCGAAATGAAATGGACTTCGCTGTCGCCGCCCAGACCGGTGGTCCGCATCGAGACCGCCTCGACCATGGTGCGATATGGACCCACCCGCGCGCCGGCCGGGTCGATCATGGGGCGCCCACCACGCAGCAGGGCGACATCCGTGGTGGTGCCTCCGATATCACTGACAAGCGCAAGTTCCGCCCCCGTCATCCAGCGCGCCCCGACGATCGACGCGGCAGGGCCGCTCAGGATCGTTTCGATGGGACGCTCGCGGGCCTGCTGGCTTGAAATCAGCGCGCCGTCTCCACGCACCACCATCATCGGTGACGTGATCCCGAGTTCCTGAAGCCGATCTTCGGCCCGGCCGATCAGCCGGTCTATCATCCCGATCAGCCGGGCGTTCAGCACCGCCGTCATCGCCCGGCGGGGGCCGTTCAGCTTGGCCGAAAGCTGATGTGAGGCGGACACGGGCCGTTCGGTGATCTGTGCCACCAGTTGCGCCGCGCGCAACTCATGCGCGGGGTTGCGGGTAGCGAACTGTGCAGCGACGGCAAAACCGCTGACATCGCGCCCGTGCTGTTCGAGAAACGCGATCAAACCCGCCTCGTCCAGCGGGCGCACCTCGGAACCCGAATGGTCATGACCACCGCCCAGGACGATGGCGGGATCGCCTTTCAGCGCCTCGGACAGGCCATGGGCCTCCAGGTCGCGCTCACGGAACCCGATGTAGATCAACGCCACGCGCCCGCCCTGCCCTTCGACCAGCGCATTCGTGGCCAGGGTGGTCGACAGCGACGCCAGCGAGATCTCCGACGGCGACACACCGGCAGAGGTCAACACGGCCTGCACGGCGGCGCCGATCCCCTCGGCGAGGTCATGGCGGGTGGTCAGCGATTTCGCAGAGGCGATGACCGTTTCGTCATCGCGGATGAGCACCGCGTCCGTGTAGGTTCCGCCCGTATCCACGCCCAACAGCAAGGCCATATCCGTCTCCGCTTTGTTGCCAGATCGGTGTAGCGCCTCGTGCGGCGGGGTCCATCCCCTTCGTCAGGCCGGCAGACGCGCCACGGCCCAGCGCGCTGCATCCGCCACGGTGGGATCGGGATCTTCGCACAGGCGCTGCGCCACGGGCCTGAGCCTGGGCAGGCCCGAATTTCCCATCGCGTAAAGCACGTTGCGCACGAACCGGTCCCGCCCGATCCGCTTGATCGCCGAACCCGCGTAGCGTTGGCGAAAGGCGGCATCGTCCAGTTCGGCAAGCTCCGCGAGATCGGCGGCCCGCGCCGCCGGCCCGTGATACCGCAGGTCGCTGGCGGCGACGGCGAACTTGTTCCACGGGCAGATCGCGAGACAATCGTCGCAGCCGTAGATCCGGTTTCCCATCAGCTCACGCAGATCTTCGGCAACCGGACCCTTGTGCTCGATCGTGAGGTAGGAAATGCAGCGCCGCGCATCCAGCTGGAACGGCGCCGGAAAGGCGTCTGTCGGACAGATGTCCAGACACTTGCGGCACGAACCGCAGTGCTCGCTCTCCGCCGGGTCAGCAGGCAGGTCTAGCGTGGTGAAGATGGACCCGAGAAATGCCCAGTTTCCCCAGTCCCGGCTGAGCAGATTGGTGTGCTTGCCCTGCCAGCCGAGCCCCGACGCCTGTGCGAGCGCCTTTTCCGGAACCGGCGCGGTATCCACGAAAACCTTCACCTCGCCGCCGCCTTCCGCGATCAGCCAGCGGGCCAACCGCTTGAGCCGCTTCTTGACAATGTCATGGTAATCGCGTCCCTGCGCATAGACCGAAATCGCCCCCTTTTCGGGCCGGTCGAGCACCGCCAACGGATCCGTTTCGGGGGTATAGCTTTCGGCCAGCATGAGAACCGACCGCGCCTCGGGCCAAAGCGCCGCGGGGTTGCCGCGCCAGTGCATCCGGTCGGCCATCCAGCCCATCTGACCATGGTATCCCGCCTGGACAAAGGCGGTCAGCCGGTCGGCCACCTCGGGCACCGCGCCGGGCTTGCAGACGCGTGCCGCCACGAACCCCTCGCGCAGCGCCTCTGCCACCAGCCTGGCCTTCAGTTCCATGCACGGCCTTTCTTGTCCTGCGCTGCCGGACTGCGATCAGCCACCGGGAGCGGCTTCAGAAATCAAGGTTGTTGTAGTGTTTGGGCGGCGGAAAGCCGGGCACCTGATCTGCCAGCAAGGCCCGGAACGCGGGGCGCGACTTGATCTTGGCATACCAGTCCTTGACCACGTCACTGCGGTTCCAGTCCACGTCCGAGATATAATCGAGGGACGAAAGATGCGCGGCGGCGGCAAAATCCGCCAGGGTCATGACGTCTCCCGCCAGCCAGCGCCGGTGGTCCAGCAACCAGGCCATGTAATCGAGGTGATATTTGATCGCCTTCGCGCCGGCCTTGACGTTGGAACTGTCCGGATAGCCCTGCTTCATCACCTTCTTGTTCACCCGTTCGTAAAGCAGTTTCGACGTCACCTCGCGGTGGAACTTGTCGTCGAACCAGCCCACGAGGCGGCGCACCTCCAGCCGCTCCGCGGGATCCCGCGGCAGCAGCGGCGGTTCCGGGCGGGTTTCCTCGATGTACTCGCAGATCGCCGAACTTTCAGCCATCATGATACCGTCGAGGCGCAGCACAGGCACCTTTCCGGCTGGATTGCGCCGCATGAAATCGGCGTCCTGCTCCCAGTAGCGTTCCTCGACCAGTTCCACCTCGATCTTCTTTTCCGCGAGGCTCAGGCGCACCTTGCGGCAGAAAGGCGATAGCGGGACATGAAACAGGCGGGCCATAGTCAGCTTTCGAAATGGGACGAAGTAGGGCCATCCATGCCCCTTATCCCGGCGGGTTTCAACTCTCGAAACAGGCGGCGCGCCCGTCGTTGCGGATCGTCGCCGCCCCGTCGCGCACTTGTCTGGCCCGCTTTGCCACAAAGGTGCTGGGGCGCGACGCGGATCGGTCCTTGGGCGACGGCAGGATCGCTGCGAGACGCGACGCCTGCGTCGCGGACAGGTCCGCGGCCGACACTCCGAAGTAATGGCGTGCCGCGGCCTCCACGCCGAAGACCCCTTCGTCGAACTCGGCGATGTTCAGGTAGACCTCGATGATGCGACGCTTCGACCAGATCGTTTCCACCACCGGTGTGATCAACGCTTCGAGCGCCTTCCGGACCCACGTCCGGCCATGCCAGAGGTAGACGTTCTTGACCGTTTGCTGGCTGATCGTTGACGCCCCGCGGTTCGACCCTTCTGCGATCGCCTTCCGAATGGCGATCATGTCGAATCCCCAATGCTGGCAGAAGTTCGCGTCTTCGGCCGCAACCGCGGCGCGGGCCATCACCGGTGCGATGCGGTCAATTGGAACCCAGGTCTGCTGCACGCCACCCAGCCGGCGGCTCTCGGAAAACATGTAGGCTGTCGTTGGCGGGTTGATGACCGCGCCCAGCACCACCACGAACACCACGAGAATGAACGCGGCCGAGACGCCGCGCAGCGCCAGCCGGGCCATCCGCCGCCGGAAAGAGCGCCGGACCGGCGGTTTCGACGTCGTCTTTTTCAACGTGGATTTGGATGTGCGGGCCATCCCCAAGCTATAGGGCGGCTCAGGGCTTTTGTGAACGCCCCGCTTGCGCGATCTGCCGCGCGAGGTAACTTCCGATCATCTTCGACGCGCGCGGCGACGGGTGCGTGTCGTCGGCAGCGAACATGCCGGGTTCTGTCGGGTCGATCACGTCTTCGGAGTCGACGAAGAAGACATCGGGCCGGGTCTGTGCAAAACGCGCGATACGCGCTTCCATCTCCACCAGATCATTCCGGCAGCCCTGAAACGACCCCTTGCCGTTGCCCTTGTAGTATCCCATCCAGAGGATCCGCGCGCCTGTTTCCCACTGCAGGCGATCCACGAAGGCGGGGATCGAGCCGGTTTGCGCATCGGGTCCGATCAGCCCGTCAACGACGGAACCGCAGGCGCCGCAACCGCAGTCCGAGCCGAGGTCGTTGGCGCCTCCGTTCAGCACGATCCAGTTCCAGCGTCCGCCGGGAAACTGCCGGCGGATGTCAAAGCCGACCGCCCCTGCGATGCCCGAGTCGTTGTCGAACTGCGCGCCCGGTATCGCCTTGCTGACAACACGACGCCCCAACGCCTCGGCAATGCCGTCCGGGATCGCGGCATCGCTGGTCCCGTTCCATGCCATGACGGAATCGCCCATCACGAGTATGTCTCCGCCCCCGCGCGGGGCCGGGTCGGTACAGGCGCCCAGAAACGCGGCGACGACAAGGAAAAGCGGGATAAATCGCGGTATCATGACGCGGAAGTAGGCGGTCGGCCGCAAAAGGAAAGCTGCCGCCGACCGAATTGCGGCCGGACGTGGCGCGCATCGGCGTGCGCCCCCTTTAGGCAGGGCGCACGCCGGCTTTCAAGATCACTCCGCAGGAACCGCCGCCTCGTCCAGGCCAAGAGGCGCCGCGAGATGCGGCAGCATTTCCTTGGGGCAGACCTGGAGGAAGTTGTGCTTCTCCGCGTCCCAGTGCTGGAGGATTTCCTCGGCCATGCGGCTTTGGGTTTCCTCGTGGTGCCTCTGGAGAAGTTCCTTGAGTTCATCCAGCCAATGATCGACGGTCACGGGGCAGGTGACGATGGTTTCCTTGTTCATCAACACCTGCGCGGTGTTTTCGGGATTATAGAGATAGGCCATCCCGCCGGTCATCCCGGCCCCGAAGTTTGCACCGATATCCCCCAGGATCACGGCCACACCACCTGTCATGTACTCGCACCCGTTGCTGCCACAGCCTTCGATGACCACATGGGCACCGGAGTTTCGAACGGCGAAGCGCTCCCCGGCGCGTCCGGCTGCGAACAGGAAACCCGATGTCGCACCGTAGAGTACGGTGTTGCCGATGATCGTGTTCTCCGTCGCCGTGATCGGGCTGGCCATGTTCGGCCGGACGACGATGGTCCCGCCGGAAAGCCCCTTGCCGACGTAATCGTTCGCGTCGCCCGACACTTCCAGTTTCAGACCCTTCGCCGCGAAGGCCCCCAGCGATTGACCGGCAGAGCCTGTCAGCTTGACCGTGAGGTGATCGGCCTGCAGCGCATTGCGCATCCCGAATTTCTTGATGATGTGGCTCGAAATCCGCGTGCCGACGGTACGGTGCGTGTTCTGCACCGCGTAGGACAGCTGCATCTTCTCGCCGTCCTCGAGGAAGCGCGCGGCGTCGCGGACGATCTGCGCATCCAGCGTATCCAACACCGGCTGACGTGGCTTGTCGCGATCGTAGACGTTGTCGTTGGCGCCATCCACCGCGATGAGAAGCGGGTTCAGGTCAAGATCGTCAAGGTGCGCCGATCCACGGCTGACCTGCGCCAGCAGGTCGGCCCGGCCGATCACCTCGTCCAGGCTGCGCGCGCCGAGACCTGCGAGGATCTCGCGCACTTCCTGTGCATAGAAGGTGATGAGGTTAACAACCTTGTCCGCGTTGCCGCTGAAGCGGGCGCGTAGGGATTCGTCCTGCGTGCACACGCCCACGGGGCAGGTGTTGGACTGGCACTGACGCACCATGATGCAGCCCATGGCGATCAGCGCGGCAGTACCGATGCCGTATTCCTCGGCCCCCATCATGGCGGCCATGACGATATCGCGCCCGGTCCGCAGCCCGCCGTCGGTGCGCAGCGTCACGCGGTCGCGCAGGTTGTTCATCGACAAGACCTGGTGCGCCTCGGTCAGGCCCATTTCCCAGGGCAGGCCCGCGTATTTGATCGACGTCGCAGGGCTGGCACCGGTGCCGCCGTTATGCCCCGAGATCAGGATGATGTCGGCCTTGGCCTTGGCCACGCCCGCCGCGATGGTGCCCACGCCAGAGGAAGCGACCAGCTTGACCGTCACCTTGCAGCGCGGGTTGATCTGCTTGAGGTCGTAGATCAGCTGCGCCAGATCCTCGATCGAATAGATGTCGTGGTGCGGCGGCGGGCTGATCAGCGTCACGCCCGGCGTCGAATGCCGCAGGCGCGCGATCAGCTTGGTCACCTTCATGCCGGGCAGCTGGCCACCCTCGCCGGGCTTGGCCCCCTGCGCCACCTTGATCTCCAGCTCTTCGCACTGGTTCAGGTACTCCGCCGTGACACCGAAGCGGCCGGACGCGACCTGCTTGATCTTGGCCGACGGGTTGTCACCGTTCGGTTCCGGCGTGAAATGCGCCGGATCCTCGCCGCCCTCGCCCGAATCCGACTTGGCGCCGATCCGGTTCATGGCAACGTTGAGGGTCTTGTGCGCTTCGGGGCTGAGCGCACCCAGCGACATGCCGGGCGTCACGAACCGCTTGCGGATGCTCGTGATGCTCTCGACCTCTTCCAGCGGAACAGGCTTGCCCAGCGGCTTGATGTCCAGAAGGTCTCGCAGATGGATCGGAGGGTTGGACTTCATCTTGGCAGAATACTGCTGCCAGAGCTGATAGGATGCCCGGTTGCAGGCCATCTGCAGCATATGCATCGACGACGCTTCCCACGCGTGGGTCTCGCCCGACTTGCGCGCCTTGTAGAAGCCGCCGATGGGCAGCACGGTACCGTCACCCTGCCATCCCTTCGAGTGGACCTCTTCCGCCTTTCGCTGGATTCCGGTCACGCCGATCCCGCTGATGCGGCTGGTCATGCCCGGAAAATACTCTGCGCACATCGCCCGGGACAGGCCCACCGCCTCGAAGTTCAGGCCGCCGCGGTAGGATGAGACGACGCTGATCCCCATCTTGGCCATGATCTTGAGCAGACCCTGGTCGATGGCGGTGCGGTAACGGGCGATCGCCGAGGTGAGAGACATGTCCAGAAGGCCCCGGTCGATCCGGTCGGCGATGGAGTCTTCGGCAAGGTAGGCGTTGACCACGGTCGCGCCGCAGCCGATGAGAACCGCAAAGTAATGCGGGTCGACGCATTCCGCCGACCGCACGTTGAGCGAGGTAAAGGTCCGCAGGCCCTTGCGGGTCAGATGGCTGTGCACGGCCGATGTCGCCAGGATCATCGGCATCGCGACCTTGTCCTTGCCACTGAGGTGATCGGTCAGCACAAGGTGCCCTGCGCCCGAACGCACGGCGTCTTCGGCTTCGGCACGAATGCGCTTGAGCCCGGCGCTCAGCGATCCTTCACCCGGGGCGAACGAGCAATCGATGGTGACCACGTCCGCGTTGAAGTGGGTGCACAGCGCATCGAACTGGGCATTGCCGACAAACGGACTGTCCAGCACGAGGATCTCGGTCTGGCTGCTGTCCTCGTCCAGCACGTTCTTGAGGTTCCCGAACCGTGTCTTGAGGCTCATCACCCGGTATTCGCGCAAGGAGTCGATCGGCGGGTTGGTCACCTGGCTGAAATTCTGCCGGAAGAAATGGCTCAGCGGCCGATACTGGTTCGACAGCACGGCAGACGGCGTGTCGTCGCCCATCGACGCCAGCGCCTCCTTGCCGTCCTCGGCCATCGGGGCGAGAATCTGCTCCAGATCTTCGATGGAATATCCCGCAGCCACCTGCCGGCGACGCAGTTCGTTCCCCGTGAATACCGGCTTTTCGGTGACCTCGGCCAGATGTTCGTCCAGCTCCGCGATCTTGCCGACCCATTCACCGAAAGGCAGCGCCGCGGCGAGCTTGTCCTTGATCTGGGAGTCGCCGTAGAGCTTGCCCTTCTTCATGTCGACCGAGATCAGCTGGCCGGGGCCCAGCGCACCCTTGCGGACCACGTTGGATTCATCAAGCGGCACCATCCCCGCCTCCGACCCTGCGATCAGCATGCCGTCACCCGTCACCACGTAGCGCATCGGGCGCAGGCCGTTCCGGTCCAAACCGGCACAGACCCAGCGGCCATCGGTCATCGCGAGGGCCGCGGGACCATCCCAGGGTTCCATAACGGAGTTGCAGTAGGAATACATGTCGCGCCACGCCTGCGGCAGTTCGACGGCCTGCTTGGACCAGCTTTCCGGAACCAGCATGGTCTTGGCCATCGGCGCAGACCGTCCCGCGCGCACCAGCACTTCAAACACCGAATCCAGCGCCGCGCTGTCGCTCGATCCCGCGGCGACGATCGGCTTGATGTCATCCGCCATCTCTCCGAACGTGGCAGAGGCCATCCGGATCTCGTGGCTCTTCAGCCAGTTGAGGTTGCCCTTGAGGGTGTTGATCTCGCCGTTGTGGGCAAGCATGCGGAACGGCTGCGCCAACCACCATTGCGGGAAGGTGTTGGTGGAGTAGCGCTGGTGGTAAATGGCAAAGGCACTGATGAAGCGCTCATCCTTGAGGTCGGGATAGAATTCCGCCACCTGCTCGGCCAGCATCATGCCCTTGTAGATGATGCTCCGGCAGGACATGGAGGCGATATAGAAGTTGGGCACCTGCGCGGCGATCACCGCTTTTTCCACGCGGCGGCGGATCACGTAGAGCTCGCGTTCGAAGGTTTCCTCGTCCACGCCCTTGGCGTTGGAGATCAGGATCTGCTCGATCTCCGGGCGGGTTGCGTTCGCCTTCTCGCCGAGGACGGAAATGTCCACCGGCACATGCCGCCAACCGTAGATGTAGTGCCCCATGCGCAGCACTTCGGCCTCGACGATGGTTCGGCAAGTCTCCTGTGCGCCGAAGTTCGTGCGCGGCAGGAATACTTGGCCAACGGCGATCAGCTCGTCCTCGCGCGGGGTGTGGCCGGTACGCCGGACCTGATCGTAGAAGAAGGGAACCGGAATCTGGACGTGGATGCCGGCACCGTCGCCTGTCTTGCCGTCCGCATCCACGGCGCCACGATGCCAGATCGCCTTGAGCGCCTTGATCCCGTTTTCGACCACGGCACGTGACTTGGACCCGTCGATGTTGACCACCAGGCCAACCCCGCAGGAGGAATGTTCCTGGGACTCGTCATACAGACCGTGCTCTGCCAGGTAGGCCCGCTTCGCGGCCATGTCCTCGGCCCATTTTTCGTCGTAGATCATTGTATCGGATCCTTTCATTCGGTCACGTAGCCGGCCGCCAGGGCGTCACAGCCGTAAAGGGGAGTGTCGGACAGGAAACCGCCCTGCCCGGGATAGATGAAATCGACAGGCCGGCTGTCGTAGGAAAAGGTCGTGTCGGGCCGGGTGACGTCGCCCGTCCCCGAGAAGAAGCGCCCGTGCGTTTCGGACACGTATTCGGAGCCTTCTGCCTCGTAGATGAGTTCGCCGTCGGCATCGGTCTTGCGGATGGAATACTCGGTGCGATGCAACCGCTCGCCGTCGATCACGACGTCACGCTCCGCGATCCGGTCGAAACCGACGACACGGTGCGGACCTTCGCCCGTATCGAGGCTGAAGTCATAGGTATCGAGACCGGATTGCAGCAGGGTGCTGAAGCTTGCCGGATCCGGCGCCGGGCTGATCAGCGCCTCTCGGTCGCCGCTGGTCAGGAAGAAAGACTGAACCCACTGCGCTTCAACATCGATCTGACCGACGTAGACCAGACCCCGCTGATCGATCTCGCCGCGCCACTGAAGACCGGGCCCATCGGCGGTGCAGGTCCAAAGGTGTTCCACGATGCAGCCTCGGTTCTGAACTGTCAGGAACGCCGTGCAGCCCTGGGGCGGGGTGAACGTGCCCGCCGCGACCGGACCTGCCAGCAAAGCCAGGATAGCCGCGCGCATCAGTCATCACCTCCGGTGAACATGGCAATGGTTTCCCGCGTTCCTAGCCGGGTATGGTCACCCGCCAGCCGATAGCCCTGCGGGCACATGTCGGCGAAGAATTCCATCTGCAAAGGCGCTCCGCCACCATCGGGGAAAAGACCCGCCGCGAGGTTGCGACGGCCGTCTTCCAGCGTTTCGTACCACAGGGTCGACCCGCAGATTCCGCAGAAGCCGCGTTGTGCCCATTCCGACGATCGGTAGGTGGTCGCGTCGCCGGAAACGACAATGCTGCCCGGCACGGTTTCGATCGAGAAGAACGCACCGGACGTATGCCGGCGGCACATGTCGCAATGGCACGCCCGCAGGATCGGGTTTTCCGTCTGCGCCGTCACCTGGACGGCACCGCAAAGGCATTGACCGCTGATCTCAGGCATCTCCGGCCACCCTTGCTGCTTGGGGATGTTTGCGGCGGTACTGTTCCGCCGTCGCCTTGGGGTGATCGCCTGCAAGGCTGAAGGCGGCCGGTGCCTCGTCGCAGTAGATCTCGCTTCGCAGGGGCCAGTCTTTCGTGGCTTCGAACAGCCCCGGCATCAGGTCGTAGTCGGCCCCGTCCTGGAGGTCGCGCATCCACAGGTGCGAACCGCAGGTCGCGCAGAACGCACGCTCCGACAGGTTCGAAGACTGGTGCACGGCGACCGGGCCGGTAATGTCGACCGTGGCGGGTGCGGCACCAAAGCAGGCAAAGACCGATCCGCTCCACCGACGGCACATGCCACAGTGGCAAACCCCGATCCATCCTGCCGGGTCGGTGACGGTGATGTGCACCGCGCCGCACAGGCACCGCCCTTCGATCACATCGTTCGGCATTCTCCGTCTCCCTTTCCCGCGTCAGGACATTCCGTCCTGCCACCGCGGCGTTCCGCGACGGGCGCCTGGACCGCGCCCTTCCCCCGTTTTATTCCGCCGCGATTGCGGTTTCCCCGGCGTCCAACCGCTTGAGGATCGCCTGGGCGCAGTCGCGCCCGTCCTTGATCGCCCAGACGACAAGGCTTGCGCCGCGAACGATGTCACCCACGGCATAGACCCCGTCCAGCGCGGTCTGGCCGGACACATAGTCGGCCTTGATCGTGCCCCATCGGTTCACGGGCAGTTCCGTTTCCCCCCAAAGCGTCGGCAGATCCTCGGGTTCGAAGCCCAGAGCCATGATCACCAGATCCGCGTCCTCGACGTAATCCGATCCCTCGATCAGTTCAGGCGCCTGCCGGCCGGTGGCGTCCGGCTGTCCGAGGCGCATCTTCTGCACCATGACGCCGGTAACGGGATCGCCGACAAAGCCCTTGGGCGCAGAAAGCCATTCAAAGACCACGCCTTCTTCCTCGGCATTGGCCACTTCCCGCTGGCTGCCCGGCATGTTGGCGCGATCCCGGCGATAGAGACACTTTACCGAGGTCGCCCCCTGACGGATCGAGGTGCGCACGCAGTCCATCGCGGTGTCGCCGCCGCCGATGACGACGACCCGCTTGCCCTTTGCATTCAGCCGACCGCTTTCGAATTCCTCGACCTTGTCGCCGAAGCTCTTACGGTTGCTGGCGGTGAGGAAGTCGATGGCACGCTCCAGCCCCGGCACGCCGACACCGGGCGCCTGTATCTCGCGCGTCTTGTAGACACCGGTGGCGATGATGACCGCATCGTGCTTCGCGCGTATTTCGGCGAAAGAGATATCGATGCCAACGTCGCAATTCAGCTCGAAGGTTACGCCGCCCTCGGCCAACTGGTCATTGCGCCGCATCACCACGTCCTTTTCCAGCTTGAAGCCCGGAATCCCGTAGGTCAGCAACCCGCCGGCGCGGTCGTACCGATCGTATATCGTGACCTGCACCCCGGCGCGCCGCAGGACGTCCGCCGCCGCGAGGCCGCCCGGACCCGCACCGATGATGCCGACGCTTTCCTCGCGTTCCGCCGCCGGCTTGATCGGTTGCACCCAGCCTTCTTCCCAAGCGGTATCGGTGATGTACTTTTCCACCGCCCCGATCGTCACCGTGCCATGACCCGATTGTTCGATCACGCAGTTGCCCTCGCACAGACGGTCCTGGGGGCAGATACGGCCGCAGATCTCGGGAAACGTATTGGTCGCCTGGCTGACTTCGTAGGCTTCCTGCAGGCGGCCTTCGGCGGTCAGGCGCAGCCAGTCCGGGATGTTGTTGTGCAGCGGACAGTGAGACTGGCAGTAGGGAACCCCGCACTGGCTGCACCGGCTCGACTGCTCCTTCGCCTTGGCGTCGGCGTATTCCGCATAGATTTCCTGAAAGTCGGCGCGACGCAGGTCAGGGGGACGCTTCTCGGGCATGTCCCGTTCGATATTGACGAATTTCAGCATCGGCTGCTCTGCCATGGTGGTGCCCTTCCAGATTTACGGCCAGAGCATCCATCTATCTCAGGTCGAATCAAAAATAAAGTCAGCAAGGCTGACGTATATGATCCATTATTTCGCCGAAGGCGCGAAATATCTCAAGATGGCGACTTTATTTGGGTCCGAACCGGACCCAATAATCAAAAACCTGCGTAAAGGGCCGCGATCGCAACCGTGCCCACGATGATTCGCCACCATCCGAACAGCGCATAACCATGCCTGCTGACGTAATCGAGCAACCAGCGGACAACCAACACCGCAGAGATGAAAGCCATCACGAACCCGACCGCGATTTCGCCGAGTGCCGATGCGTCGAGCACATCGCGGTTCTTGTAGAGATCGTAGGCAAAGGCCCCTGCCATGGTCGGCATGGACAGGAAGAACGAGAATTCCGCCGCGGCTCTCTTGCTCGCGCCCAGCAGCAATGCCCCCACGATGGTCGCACCGGAACGTGACGTGCCCGGGATCATGGCAAGGCACTGTATGAACCCGATCTTCAGCGCCATGGGCAACGGAAACTCCATTGCGTCCTCGTGCCGCGGTTCGGGTGCGATACGGTCCACGAACAGGAGGATGACACCTCCGACCACAAGCATGACGGCGATCAGCATCGGCGTCTCGAAAAGGACCGTCTTGATGAAATCGTGGGCGATGACACCGATCACGACCGCAGGCAGGAACGCAACCAGAACCGACAGGATGAAGCGCCGCGCCGCAGGATCATGCGGGGCCGCGGAAAACACGGCCCAAAGTCGCGCGGCATAGAGAGACAGGATCGCAAGCACCGCACCGAGCTGGATCACGACTTCGAATGTGCGCCCCGCGCTCTGGAACCCCAGGAAATGACCGGCCAGCAGCAGGTGACCCGTCGAGGATACGGGAATGAACTCCGTAAGCCCTTCGAGCAGACCGAGAACGGCCGCGACAAGTGTCGTATCCATCAGCCGTTACGCAGGTTGCGTGCGGATTCCTTGATCGCGTCGTACTGGCCCGAAGGTCGGAAACGCCACAGGTAGTCCGGCAGAACCGATGCCATCGACACCGGCTTGATGCCCAGATCGGCAAGGGTTTTTGCCCCTTCCGACACGATATTGTCCTTGGAGAGGTTTCTGACCTGATCGCGGGTCAGCATGCGGTTCACGAACAGGCCGAAGCTGAGAGATTGCAGCGTGTCGAAACCCCATGCCATGATCCGCGCGATGAACGTCGGCATGTTAAAGATCAGGCGACGGCGATGGATGACCCCGAACATCCGCTCCATCAACCCCCGGAAGGTATCGACTTCGGGACCACCCAGTTCATAGATTCCACCTTCGGCCTTGCCGGTCACGGCGAGAACTGCGGCCTGCGCGACATCGTCGACATAGACCGGCTGGAAGCGGGTGTGCTGCCCCACCACCGGGAGGATCGGGCTGTTGCGCGCCATGCCCGCGAAACGGTTGAAGAAATCGTCTTCGGGACCAAAGACGATGGAGGGCCGCAAGATCACTGCATTCGGCATGTACTTCCGCACAGCCTTCTCGCCCTCGCCCTTGCTGGCGGCGTACGCGCTGTCGGACTCGGCATCCGCCCCGATGGCAGAGATCTGGACCATCCTTTCGATGCCCTCTTCGGCGGCCAGCCGCGCGACGCGGGCAGCACCCTCCGCCTGCACGGCGTCGAAACGGTTGCGGCCCTGCTCGACTAGGATGCCCACGCAGTTGACGACGGCATCGGCCCCCTGCATCGCGGTCCTTACCGAGTCGTCATGCCGGATGTTGCACAGGATCGGCTCCACCTGCCCGACGACACCGTAGGGCCGCACGAAGATGGCTTCGTTCGGGTTACGCACCGCGACCCGCACCCGCCAGCCGGCCTTGGCCATGCGGCGGGCGATATACCGCCCGACAAAGCCGGAACCGCCGTAGATCGTTACCAGCTTGGACATGATGAAGCTCCTCGCGCGATCGAATTCACGGTGCCGGTTTAACGACACCCCCCCAGTCAAACAAGGCCAATCGCCCGTTGTCCATTACGGAACCGGCCAAAGTTGAAAATTGCGCCAGAATGCAATTGACACTGCTACGCTCCCCCTCTAAATGCAGCCCTCACGTGACCTGCCCAGGTGGCGGAATGGTAGACGCGCTAGCTTCAGGTGCTAGTACTGGCAACGGTGTGGAGGTTCGAGTCCTCTCCTGGGCACCAATTCCCCGACATGGCGAAAACCAAAAACGCCGCCTTGGCGGACGCAGGGTTTCTCTTGCTTCAGCACCAGACCCGGATCAGGCGACGAGTGTCGATGTGAGCCGTTCCCCAAGGGCGACAAAGGTCAATCCCGCCATGCCGATACTCAGACCCAGCGGAAACCGCCGCCGGTCGCGCAGGCTGAGCCAGCGGGTGCTCTGGGCATCCGACATGGCACGCAGGGCGACCAGGAGGATGACGCCCAGCACGATACATGCCGAGAAGAGCAGGCCGAAAACCGGCAGCGCCGCCGTCGGGATCAGCAGGGTAAGCGCCGCCATCAACTTGACGTCTCCGCCCCCCATGAGGCGCGCGGCGAACAGTGCCAGCCCTGCGGCGAAAACGACGAGAGCCGCGCAGAATCGCCAGAGGATTTCGGTCAGCGGCTCGGTCATGGCGAGGCTGACAATGGCCACGACGAGAACGAGACCGACCAGTCCGTTAGGAATCCGCATCAACCGCAGATCGCACAGGATCACCGCCAGCATCAGCGGGGCCACCAGCCAGCCGACCGGCACCGCTATATCTGCGAAAGCCGTCACGAGACCACCCCGTCAGGATCGTTGACCAGTGCGATGAGTTCCACCTGCCCCGCCGTCTGCGTCTTGGAATAGATGTTCCGCAAATGCGTGCGCACCGTGGCGACCGACAGGTCGAGCTCCTCGGCGATGGTCTTGGCTTTCTGGCCGGCAACCAGCATGTGACAGACCCGCTGCTCTGCACGACTGAGCCCGCAGGGATTGTTGCCACTGAGGATCCCCGAAGACGGCACCTGCACGCTTTGCGACCGGCTTCTGATGTTCGACAGCGTGATCCTCGTGATCAGGCCCGGCGCGCGCATCTTCCAGGCTTCCGCCAGGGCGGCACTGACCAGAACCGGCGGGATGTCGGGGTTCAGGCTGGGGATCGAATCGAAGATCATCTCGATCACGTCAAGCTGACCCGGCCGGTCCGCCAGAACGATTAGCACGACGTTGATGATATCCTCCCGCGGATCCCATTCGGCGGCCGCGGCACTGCCGGGAAATTCGGCTTCGGCGCGCAGATCGCTGAGGCTGAGCATCGTGCCGGGCGGGATCTCCGCATCTCGTGTGGCACGAAGATATCTGGCCAGCGTGCCCTTGCTGTTTTCCGCAGCGGCGGTGTCGTCCTGCCGGCGGGCTGCGGCGATGGGAACAGACCGGTCTTCCCTGAAGCGGTAGAATGAAATGTTGCGGGCCGAGGTCTGGCGCGTGAGAACAGCGATCACATCCGTCAGGGGGGCGTGACCGGCGATGGCCGCGTGCCAGTCATTGAGCAGGGCAAAGCACCGGGCGATGCGGCTGTGCGTATCGGTTGCGTTCGGAAACGGCACGATATCCGTTCGATCCCTGACGACATGTCTTTGCACTGTTTACTCTCCAACAACGGGGTCGGTCCGGCTGTGCCGGTCCGCTCCACCCCATGGACCACCGGAATGTGGCGAAAGTTTGGAAGTGTCGGCCGTCATCGCCGCGAGGCCGGACGTTGCATACAAGATGTGTCCCGCCTGCGACCCCGGCCTCAAAGCGAACCGCTGAATGCCACATTCCGGGCAAAACAGCCCTGAAATGGCCCCGAACGTTCATCGTGCTGAACGATGTGTTAACAAATTGGATTGGCTATTTCTTTTTCCATCAGCGGCCCAATCGGACAGAGGGTCATAATGATTTCGGTCTCGAGAGACCATCGTAAAAGGAACCAAACTGATGACGAACACCCTGAAGAACCTGATTGCCCGCCTGCAAAGCTGTGACGAAGGGGCGACCCTCGTGGAATACGGTATCGCCCTGGGCATTGCCGTGAGCGTCGGCGCAGGCGCCCTGCTGACCCTGGGCGGTGACGTGAACACCAAGTTCAGCGACGCCAAGGCCGCCGTGAACCAGACCGCGACGCCGACCAACCCGTAAGCGGGCCTCCCATGTTTCCAAAGAAGAGACGCGCCAACCACCGCCTTTTCGGTTGGCGCTGCTCACCCTTCCGCAAGGAATGTTTAACGATTTAGTCCAGGTACCCAGATGACCCCCATAGCGGCACTCGATCATTTTCGCAGGGACGAACATGGCGGCGTGCTGCTGCTCTGGGCTGTCTGCGTGGTCATGATCCTGGGCTTCTTTGGCCTGATCTTCGACACTGGGCGCATGGCCGCCACCCAGTCGGAACTGCAATCCTACGCCGACAGTGTCAGCCTTGCCGCCGCGGCGGAACTGGACGGCAAGTCGGATTCCATCGCCCGCGCGACCGATGCGGCTGCCGGCCTGATCACCGATACGCAGACTTTCGCGGACGGGGCACGCACCCTCGATTTCGCCGACGACGTCGCGCTGGTTTTCTACAAGCCCGCTCCAAACGGCAAGTTCGAGCGGTCAGAGGCGCTCGAAACCACGAACAGCTATGCCGCCCGTTTCGTCGAAGCCCGCATCAGCGATCGCGACGTTCGGGCTGCCGTGACTGCGGCCTTCAGCTCTCTCACCGGCGAAGAAACACCCGACAGCAGCGTCTCCGCCAGCGCGGTGGCGGGGTTCTCGCTTGAGGCATGCAATGTCGCGCCGGTCGCCATGTGCCTGCCCTCGGTCGACTTCGACGCGGCTTCGAACATCGGAAAGACATTGGAGCTGAAGCTGGATGTAAATCTCAGCCAACTGATTCCCGGCCAGCTTCGCGCCGTCCACACGCTGACCGACTCACTCGACGGCCTCGAAATCTGCGCGGGCCTGCTCGGCCGCAACCTGGCTGCCTGTCTGCTGGCCTCGCGCCAGCCGGAAACGGCCTGCGCCGGAGGCGGCGGGCTGCATCTTACGGCGGATGTCTCCGGCACCGACCTGATGGACGCGATCAATACCCGTTTCGGCAAGTTCCGTGGTCTCGTTTCCGGATACCGCAACAAACCGCAGTTCAGTGCCGCGCCCAACGTCCTTACCGGCCTGCTGAGCGCCGCAGGCCTCTGCCTCCCGATCGGAGACCTGCTGAACCTCGGGAACGCGGATATCGGGCTGCCGACCGACGATTGCCTTGCGACCGGCGGATGCTCCGTTCAGGGCAACGGTGTGTGGGAGGCGGGCCGGACGGCCTATGTCGAAGCGCATTACGACGGCGACGAGCCCCACCCCGAGGCGCGCACGCGCTTCGAATTCTACCAAGCCGAAATCGAAGCCGCCGTCGAAGCTGAGTCCAACCCGTTGACGGGCGCGGTCGGTGGCCTTCTGGGCGGCGTGATCGGAGAACCCGCCATGTGCGCGCCCCAGCCGAACAAGGATATCAAGCGCCGCCTCATGGTGGTGGCCGGGATCGACTGCCTTTCGGCGGAACTGGATGCCGCCGTGACGGTGCCCCCTGTGCAACAATTCTTCGAGGTCTTCACTCTCGGCCCCGCAGAAAACGGTCTGCTCAACGTCGAGATCACCGCCTGCCTGGGCGGCGATTGCGGTGGTGGCAACCTCGACACGGAAGTCGTGGACGTCGTGAGGCTTGTCGAATGATGCGCAGGCACCTCACCTTCTGGCGAAACGAAGACGGCGCCGCGCTGGTCGAATTCGGAATGCTCCTGCCGACGCTCCTTCTATTTGTCGGGCTCTGCGTCGAGGGCACGCGGACCTACTGGTCCTACCAGACCACGATCACCGGGGTGCGTGATGCGACACGCTACCTCAGCCGCGTGGTGGACCGCGACATCTGCCTGAACGGTGGATCGGTCAGCGCCTGGGATGCCAAGCTGACGGAGATCGTACGCACCAGCCAGTCCGGCGAGGGAATGTTCCCGCGCGCCGTGTCGATCAAGGGTGTCAACGCCAGCCTGACCTGCCGGAACGCCGGTTTGCGCGGCGGCGCCACCGCGGTGGCAACGGTCAGTGCCAGCCTTCAGATCGGGGTGCCCTTCGCGTCGCTCTTTCGGCTGGCCGGGGTCGAGACCGCCGCCGTCGACACGAAAGTTACCGACAGCACGAGGATCCTGGGCCTGTGATTTCCCTGTCCCGTATCGATTTTCGGCATTTCGCACGAAACGAAGCCGGCGCGACCCTCGTGGAATTCGCCGTGGTACTCAGTATCTTCATCTTCATGATCTTCGCCCTGATCGACTTTGCGCGGCTGGGATTTTCCAACGTGATGGCGGAAAAGGCGACCGAAAAGGCGGTTCGCATGGCCGTCGTGCGCGCGCCCGCCTGCCCGGATGTGCCCCGCGTCAACCAACGTGGACTGATCGGAATCATCTCCCTCGACCTGCCGAACGGCAGCTCGTGCGAGACGCGCCCGGGTTTGTGCCAGGCGCCCGGCCTGGTGTCCTGCACCGGATCGCTCGAAAACCCGACTGCCGCGCAGATCTGGAATCGGGTGCGCCCCCTGCTGCCGAACACCGCCCGGCCCGAGAATCTGAGGTTCACCTACAGCTTCGACCCCAGCCTCAACCGGGTCGCCGCTGCCTATACCCCGGTCGTCACCGTCGAACTGGCGGCGCTGCGCTTCGACTTCATTTCGCCGCTGGGCGCGCTGGCGGATTTCGCCAGCAATTCCAAGGGCAGCAAGTTGGGCGAAGGGTTCACCTTTCCCGCCATGAGCGCCTCTCTGCCCGCTGAAACCATCAACTAGGAACCTTTGCATGACCATCGCCCATCACGATATCGAAAAGCAGGTGGCCGCAGCAGTCGCGGCCCAGCCCGATCGGGACAGCGGACCGCGCACAAAGGTCATCATCGCGGTGCAGACCCCCGAACTCGGCCGAAACCTGAGCGAGGAAATGGGTCAGGATCCGAACGTCGCCGGAACGGTGGTTCACGGCACGCTTAACGCAGTCCTCGATGCCAAGGGCATGGAACTGGACCGGATCGACATCATCGCCTTCGAGGTCGGTGAGGACGTGGCCGCCGACCTTGCCGCCCTCAAGCGGGTCGAGGACATGCTGACCGGGCCGCAATTCATCGCGGTATCCACGCGCCCCCTGGCCGCAGACATCCGCAACGCGATGCTGGACCTTGGCGTGCAGGACATGCTTGTGGTCACGCTGAAAGCCCCGGAAAGCCGCGTCGGCGCGGACCTCCGGAAAGCGCCCGAGCACACTGAGACCGCGAACCCTGAACCCATCGCCGATCCGTCCTTGGGCGAGGACGACATGCCTGCCGCCCTGACCGCGCAGGACACCCCCGGCGCGGAGATGCTTGCCAAGGGTCATGGCGACGTCACCGTGATGCTGCGTGCAAGGGGCGGCGCCGGTGCGTCGACCCTGGCCGTCAATCTTGCCGCCGCCATCGCAAGGGATGCCAAACCCGGCACCACTGCGCTGGTCGATCTCGACATCCAGAACGGGGCAATCGCGCTGATGCTCGACCTGCCGGATTCCGACCAGGCAACGCGCTTTGTTCGCGGTGACGCCGTGCCGGATGCGGCTTTCCTGGACAAGGCCATGGTCCGCCACGCCAGCGGCGTCGACGTGCTGACCGCACCCGATGTCTTCGCTCCGCTTTCGGCAATATCGCCGCAGGACATGGTCACACTGATGACCGCACTCAAGACGCGCTATGACAACATCGTCATCGACATGCCCCAGACCGTGGTGGACTGGATGGATCCGGTTCTGGCCAACGCGGCGAGGGTGCTCGTGGTCAGCGACATGTCGCTTCCCTCGGTCCGCCGGACGCGGCGGCTGATCGACCTGATCGCGGAAGAGCACATGACCCTCCCGATCAAGGTCGTGATGAACTTCGAGAAGAAGCCGCTGGTGACGACCGAGGCCCAAAAGGAGGCGGCGCAGCTGATCGGCAGGCCCCTGATTCACTGGATTCCGACCGATGCCCGCGCCGCGAAAAGAGCCATCGACCTCGGCACGCCGCTGATCGGCAACGCCAAGCGCTCCGGGCCGGCGCGCGCGATCGTCGCGCTCAAGAAGACGCTTTTTGCCAGCACAGGAAAGGGCTAAGCGGATGTTCAGATCCTTCAACGCCAACCGGCCTGCCGCCCCCGCACCTGCGCCTGCCCGTCCCGCGGCGCAACCGCAGCCGAGCCCGCAGCCCGCGGCCAAAGCACGACCCGCGCCAGTCGCCGAGTCGGACAACGGCCTGAAGGTGGAACTGCACACCCTGCTGCTGGACCAGTTGAATCTGACGGTTCTCGACAAGGTCAGCAAGGAGGATCTGCGCCGGGAAATCGCCACGCTCGCCGCGCAGCACCTGCAGGAGCGGGGTCAGCACATTCCATCCGGCGCATTCCAGGCGCTGATGGACGAACTGCTGGACGAGGTTCTGGGGCTCGGCCCGCTCGAACCCCTGCTCGCGGACCCGACGGTTAGCGATATCCTTGTCAACGGCACCGACAAGGTCTTTGTCGAACGGCGCGGCCTGCTGGAACGCACTGAGGTCCGTTTCCGCGACGAACGCCACCTTCTGCGGATCATCGACAAGATCGTGTCCAGCGTCGGCCGTCGTATCGACGAAAGCCAGCCTTGGGTTGACGCGCGCCTGGAAGACGGAAGCCGCGTCAACGCGATCATCCGCCCCTGCGCCATCGACGGTCCCAGCCTCTCGATCCGCAAGTTCTCGCGGACACCGTTGCATATGGACAGGCTGCTGGAGCATGGCGCCCTGTCCAAACCGGCGGCGCAGTTTCTCGAAGCGGCGGTGAAGGGCCGCATGAACATCCTGATTTCCGGCGGCACCGGATCGGGAAAGACGACGATGCTCAACGCGCTGTCCGCTTTCATCGACCCGCGTCACCGCATGGTGACCATCGAGGACGCGGCAGAGTTGCAGCTGCAGCAGGAACACGTCGTCCGCCTCGAAACGCGACCCGCGAACGCCGAAGGCACGGGCCGTATCACCCAACGCGACCTGCTCATCAATGCCCTGCGGATGCGTCCCGACCGGATCATGGTCGGAGAGGTTCGCGGGAACGAGGCCTTCGACATGTTGCAGGCCATGAACACCGGCCACGACGGGTCCATGACCACGATCCACGCCAATACCGCGCGCGACGCGATCAGCCGCCTTGAACAGATGGTCACGATGATCGGCGGAGATTTCCCGATGCAGGCCATCCGCTCGCAGATCGCGGCGGGTCTGCAACTGGTGCTGCAGCTCAACCGCCTGTCGGACGGGCGGCGCAAAGTTACCAGCATCTCCGAGATCGTGGGGCTCGAGGGGGATACCGTGATGATGCAGGACATCTTCGTCTTCAAGAAGATGGGCGTCGACGATGACGGCAACGTAAAGGGTCGCATGATGGCCACCGGCGTGCGCCCCCGCTGCTTCGAAGCCTTGATGTCGTCCGGCGTATCACTGGCCAGCGACGCCTTCTCGATGATGGAAGAGGTCGCCTGATGCCCGTCGACGGATCTCTCACCCTGATCTGGACCCTCGCGGTCGCAGGCCTGCTGATGCTGGCGATCGTCGCCTTCCGCATGATCTTGGCGCCCGAGAACCGTCAGGAACGGACGGCGGCCAGACGTCTCAAGAACATGCGCCCGCAAACCGGACACGGCATGGCCGAGGCGATGGTCCGCAGGCAGCGCCAGGGGCTGACGGGGCTGTCGATCCCGCTGATCGGCGATCCCGCCCTGCTGGTGCGCCGGGCCGGGCTGGAAGGAAAGGAACCGCTGATCCTGACGGGCCTCCTCGTCCTTGCACTGGCGATCGGCGTCGCCCTTTCATTGCGACTGAATGCGGCCGTCGCCTACCCGGCCGGCGTCGTCATCTCGATCTTGCTGGTCAAGGCGTTTCTCCGGAAACGACACGCCACGCGGGTGGATGCCCTGACGCAGCAGTTGCCCGATGCGCTTGACCTCATGATGCGCGGTCTGCGGATCGGCCACCCGATCAGCGCAACAATTTCTAACGTGGGGCGTACGATGCCCGACCCCATCGGTGCGGAATTTCGCCAACTGGCCGAGCAGGTCAGCCACGGCGACTACCTCACCGACGCCTTCACCGATTTCGCGGACCGGGTCGGACAGGAAGACGTCGAATATCTGGCGGTGTCCATCCGGATCCAGCACGGCACCGGCGGCAATCTGGCGGATATGCTGGGGACCCTCGCCAAGGTCGTTCGGGACCGGATCGTGATGCGCCGTCGGGTGCGCGCGATCTCCTCCGAAGGGCGCATGTCGGCCTACGTGCTCTCCGCCCTGCCCGTATTGATCTACCTCGTCACCTCCTACACCGCGCCGGATTATTACGGCGCGATCAGCGATGACCCGATGTACCAGCCGATCGCGATCACGATCATCCTGCTGGTGGTGGCCAACTTCCTTGCCCTGCGCAAGCTCGTAACCTTCAAGATCTAGGGCCTTTCATGCGTTCCGCTTCCCTCCTTACCGACGCCACCCTCTATGCCTCGCCGCAGACGCTGATCATGTTCGCGGCGCTGGCGGCTTTCGCGATGCTCCTTTTCGCGGCAGTCGGCCTTGTTCAGACGCGGGATCATTCGGCCTCCCGGATGAGGGCGCTCTCCATTGCCATGAACGAGGGACGCTCGACCCTGTCAAAGGGCAAGGAATCGGCCCCGCGCGGCTTCAAGAAGGCACTGATCCCCGAAGACCCCTCGGAAAGGGCACAGATCAGGTTCCAGCTTGCCAAGGTAGGGTTCGACCGCGCGGATTCGGTCGAAATCTTCTTCCTCGTCCGGCTGTGTCTGGCGCTGCTGCCCCCCGTTTCGGTTTTTGCCGCGATCTTTCTGACACAGTCCGGTCTGCTGCCCGCGTTCATCGCAGACAAGATCGAAGCCACCTCGAAACTGCGTCTGCTTCAGGTCGCGGCCATCGGTGCAGGGGTCGGCTTCTACGGGCCGGGGTTCTGGCTGTATTCGAGGATCAAGGCGCGCAAGGAAAAGATCTCCAAGGCGTTTCCGAACGCGCTGGACCTCGTCCAGATCTCCGTCGAAGCCGGCATGGGTTTCGACGCCGCGATCAACCGTGTCGGCAACGAGCTTGGCCGGGTGGCGCCTGAAATTGCCTATGAATTCCTGCTTCTCCAACTCGAAATCCAGGCCGGCCGCGACCGCGAAAGCGCGCTGTTCGACATGGCCGAAAGGATGGGCATCGACGAGGCGCGCTCCTTTGCGCTGGTCATCGCCCAGTCGCTTCAATTCGGCACCAGCCTGACCGCCGCGCTCAAGACCTATGCCATCGAAATGCGGCAGATGCGCGAACTTGCCGCGCAAGAGAAGGCCAACAAGCTGCCGGTGCAGATGTCCGGCGTGATGTCGGTGCTGATGCTGCCCGCGCTGTTCCTGATCACGTTGACGCCGATCATCATTCGCTACATGGCGATCTACTGATCCGCCACGGCTTCTGGCTCAGTACAGGCCCTCTATCTCAAGTGGCAACTGGCGCACCTTCTGCTGCTTGAGAATGGTCTTCGGCGGTTCGGTAACGTCCGCGGACTTCAGCCGTTGGTACCGGCTTTGCGCCGCCGTCTGGACGTCATGTTTGCTGCGCAGGATGGTCGGGCGCAGGAAGACGAACAAGGTGCGCTGCGTATTCCGCGCATTGCGCGACTTGAACAGTTCGCCGACCACAGGGATGTCGCCCAGTCCGGGAACCTTGCTCGTGCCGTTGGTCCGGTCGTCGGTGATCAGACCGCCCAAGACGACGGTTCCCCGGTTGTCCGCCATCACCGTCGTGTTGATGACACGGCGGTTGGTGATGAGGTCGGCGGCACCTTCCACGTTGGTGGCGAGCAGATTGGAAATTTCCTGCTCGATCGTCAGCTGAACGACGCCGCCCGCCGTGATGCGCGGCACGACGTTCATGGTAATGCCCACGTCCCGCCGCTCGATGGTGGTGAAAGGACTGACCGTGTTGCCGTCGGTCGCGAAGGTGCCCGTGCGGAACGGAACGTTCTGTCCCACGACGATGGTGGCGGGTTCATTGTCCAGCGTGGTGACCGACGGTGTCGACAACAGCCGGGCTCGGGTGGACTGGGCCAGTGCCTGCACCAGGATCCCGAAGTCGTTGCCCCCCGCGCCGATCGACAGCCCCGTGGACAGGGCCGATCCCTGCGGCACGCCGACCGCCGACAGGATCGCCCCCAGCGAAGCGCCCCCGCCGTTGTTGAAAGCCGTTGCCGCGATGGCCCCATTGGGAATGTTCGGCCCGAGGCCCAGCTGCACGCCAAGCCTTTCGGCGACTTCGCCGGACACCTCGACGATCGCGGCCTCGATCATGACCTGCGGGCGGCGCACGTCCAGGGCGCGGATCAACTGCCCGACTTCCTGAACCTGCCGGGTGGTGCCGCGCACGATAATCGAATTGGTTTCGACGGACGCGGTGATTGTCACCGGCTCCGGCTCGTTCGCGCGGTCCAGAGCCACGAAACGACCGCCGGCAACCTCTTCCGCTTCGCCCTGGCTCGCCGCCACCGGGTTGGTCACTTCGGCCACGTCCGTCACGTCGCCAAGGCTGCCCTTGACGATCTCGGTAATGATCGCGGCGTCGCCATATTGCAGGTTGAAAACGGTTGTCGCGACGCTTTCGCGCGGATCGGTCCGCGGCGCCACGTCCATGGCCATCGCAAGATCGCGGATTTCGGCGATATCGGCGGGGGTGCCGCGCACCAGCAAAAGGTTGGACCCGGTATCGACCGACAAACGCGCACCCGTTCCCGCAGGCCCGAGCACTTCGAGAATGGCGTTACCCACCGTCCCCGCATCGGCGGAACGAAAACGGATCACCTCGGCACGCACCTGCACATCGCCGTCAAAGCTCTGGGCGATGGCCGTGATACGGTCCACGTTCGCACGCGTATCCGTGATCACCACCGCGTTTGGATCCTCGACCGCTTCGATATATCCGCTCTCCGCGATCAGCGGCCGCAGAACCCGAACCGCTTCGGCAGAGGGCAGGCGATTGAGCCGCAGCATCACGGTGACGAAATCCTGCTCCCCGGCGGTTGGTGTGTCTTCCTGCGTCGGCCCGCTGACCGTGCGCGCCTCGCCCTCCGGCACCACCTGCCAGATCGTGCCAGCCTGCACGGCGACGAACCCCCGGACCCGCAGGATCGACTGGAACAGGGACCACACGCCCTCCCGGTCCAGTGCCTCCGCCGACACGACGGTCACGTCTCCGGTCAGTCCGGGGTCGAGCACCAAGGTCCTGCCCGTGATCTCCGAGATCTGCTCGACCAGAACCGAAATCTCCGCATCGCGCAGGTTGATGACAAAGGTCTCGTCATCCTGCGCGCGGGCGGGCAGTGCCAGGAGCAGCGCCAAGGCGAGAACGATCAGGGGGCGCAGCAGGGTCATTCCAGCGGAAACGACATCACGATCGTCCGGCCGTTCCTCTGAACTTCGATGCGGGCCACGCCGGAAGCAGCCACGGCATCGTAAAGCGCGCGGTCTTTCTCGACATCTCCAACGGATTGCCCATTTACACTCGTCACGACGTCTCCCGCCTGCAGACCCGCGCGGTTAACGCCCGTGTCATGCTCTTCCGCGATCTTATAGCCGTTTGGCGTTGGTACCAAACCTATTGTCTCAAGAACCTGCGCCGGGTTGGCCCTGATGCGATCACGCCACAGGTCTATGTAATCCTGCGTCGTGACCGGTTCGGCCTTGGCGGCGGCGTCCACTCTCTCGCTTATGGTGTCGCCCTGGCCGGACGTCATCAGCGCCGCCAGCCTCTCTGCACCCGTGGGCATTCTTTCCTCGTCGGATTCTTCGGCCCCGTCGAAGGTCAGGACATGCTGCGTTCCGGAGATATCAACCGTAACGCGGTCGGATGCGATGGAATCCAGAACCGCATCTTCCGCCAATTGGTCACCCGGACGGTAGTTCGCCTCGGTCCCCTGTACATTGATCAGGGCCAGGGACCGGGCGGGATCGTCCCGCACAATCACTCCCAGAAGGGTCATCTCCAAGGCTGGCCGGGCCTGCGGCGCGGGCTGTTCGGGCACAGCCGCGCTGCCGAAAGGCGCAAAGGCGAGGGTCTGGCCGAGGTCAAGCGGCGGGAGGTCAGGCACATTTGACGGCGCCGCCGGGGCGCGTGCCGGGATCACCGAATGGTGCCCCCGAAGATGCCAGAAGACCGGCGCGGCCGCCACGGCGACGCTGGAAATCGAAAGCACGATCGCAGCCGTTCGCAGATGCGCCAGTCTCATGGCAACGCTCCCGCGTCCAGGTAGCCATCGAGAACGGCCAGAACAACATCGGTCTCCGCGCGGGCGACCCGCAGGGTGACCCTCTGCAAATCCGGATCCGATGTTTCGGCCCGGATCGTCTGCACGGTGAAGCGTCTGCCATATTGCGTCAGCGGCGTCGTATCCCCCGCGCTGCCCACTCCCAGCCGCAGTTCGGCCAGATGGTATTCCCCCGCCCAGCGCGCGGCGACGCGGTCGGTCACATCGCTGATGCGCGCCGTATGGCTTTCGGTCGCGCTCAGCAACGACACGGCGCCCAGCGCCAATACGGCCATGGCGACCAGTGCCTCGATCAGGGTAAAGCCCTTGTCGGCGTGCATCCCGGCCGTCATGACGCATCGTCCGATCGGCGGGCGGTGATCCCGTCAAACAGGATCATCTGGCGCGCGGCCCCGCCACTCCCAAGCACCAACCGAGCGCGTTCGCCGCTCGACAGAAGCAGGTCCTGTGTCACCACCAGACTGCCGCGTGCCGCGTCGCCCACCCTTATTTCCGTCCGCGCGGGAAGACGATGGGTCCGTGCAAGTGCCGGGACGGGGTGCGGCACCCAATCGTCACCTTCCCTTACCCGAAAGGCATAGCTGTCCTCGCCCCAGACCAGGGCGGCGCTGGTGCCGCGCAGCGCCACCTCGTCCGCCATCCGGTTCAGGCGCGAGATCAGCAGGTCGCCTTCACGCTCCAACCCGGTGCCACGACCGCCGGAACCCACGCCGAGGGCGACCGCGCTTGTCAAGACACCGACGAGAACGAGGACTACCAGCACCTCCACCAGGGTCACGCCCGCGTCGGATGTCCGAGAGCGCGTCAATTCGTGGCCTGACGCTGGCCATGTGCGATGTCCGCCGCAGTGCCGTCACCGCCCGGCGCGCCATCAGATCCAAGCGAGACCAGATCGAAAGCCCCGGTATCGCCCGGAGACCGATAGACATAGCTGTTCCCCCATGGGTCGACCGGCACCGACGGCAGGTAGCCGTCAGCCACCCAGTTGCGGGGTTCGGGCGGCGTGGTCGGCCGTTCCGCAAGCGCCTGAAGCCCTTGCGCGGTCGTCGGATAATTCTGGTTGTCCAGACGGTACAGTTCGAGCGCAGAGGCAATGGCACGGATATCGGTCTGTGCCACGGTCACGCGTGCCTCGTCCGGGCGTCCGACAACGTTGGGCACGATGATTGCCGCCACCAGCGCAATGATGACCAGAACGACCATCATCTCGATCAGCGTGACACCCGCATCGGGGAGGGCCGCGCGGTCTTTCGCGCCACGAACTGCCCGTCGCTGAGCCAAATGCTTTTTCATCATGAAACTGTTTGCCTTCTGATTGCGTGGCTTTCACGATACTATCGCAACACCGGGAACCTTTAAAAGGCAAATATTCGTGAAAAATCAGAATATTAGCGATACGGAATCCGCCCTGGGGCGGCCTGTCGCGTTGCCTGTTCAGGAACCGCCGCCGCGGCCCGGTATCACCATCGGTCCAAAGCTGCGCGAACGCGCCGAAGCTGCCGCAGGCAAATCCAGCGGCGGGCCGATCACGTTGGTGCCGACCGAACTGGTTGGTGTACACTTGGTGCAGGTGCCGAAATCCCGCGCCCGCCAGAGACCGGCCCTTGTCAGGTTCGCCGTAGAGGAACGGATCGGTGTGTCGATCGACGGAGTGAGCGTGGTCGAAGGGCCGCGCGACAATAAGGACGGACAGGCCCTTGCGCTTGTCTGCGACCCCCGTGTTCTCGATGCCCCGTCTGCAGGGCGACTGATGCCCGATTTCCTGTTGATCCCGCGACCCACAGATGCCGACTGGTCCGTCTGGCAGGAAGGCGACCGCGCGATCATTCGCACGGCGCAGGGCACCGGGTTCGCGGTTTCCGCCGCTGCGCTCCCGCTGATGTGGCGGCGGGCTGGACAGCCGTCTGTCATATCGCTGCTGGACCCGGTTCCCGAGGAGATGCACGCACGGGATGCCGCGCCAACACCGCCGCCTCCCGATGCCACGGACCTTTCGTTCAGTTTTGGCCAGCAACGACGTGACCAGGCGCGGTTCCGTCGCATGGGGCTCACCGTGATCGCGATCTGCATGCTTGCAGGGCTGGGGCACATGACATTTCTGGCCCTCGACACCTGGGCGCTGCGCAACCTCGCGGTCGAGGCGCGGCAAAGGGCTCAGGCAGCCGTGTCGGAAAGACTGCCGGGCACCACTGTCACCGCGGACACCGGGCCCATACTGGCCCGCCTTTCACCCGGACCTGAAAGCGTGCCACGTGGCGATTTCCTGCCATTGCTGGCCAGCATCACCGGCGCGCTGGCCGAGACCGGGACGCCCCTCGGCTTTCGCAGACTGGCCTGGAGCGCACAGCAGAACGAACTGGTCCTGCTCGTCCAGAGCAACGGGCTGAGCGACCTGCAGACCATACAGCAAGGCCTTGAATCACAGGGTTTCACCGTGCGCAGCGGGGCGGCAAGCGCCAGTGATGGCGGGGCCGAGGCCGAGTTGAGAATCCGCGGTGGCGGATCGTGATCGCGGGGTTCGACAAGCTTTCGACGCGCGAGCAGGTGATGCTTGTCACGGTTCTGCCGGTCGCGCTGCTGGTTGCCCTATGGCATTTTGCCTGGAAGCCGTTGTCGGCAACACGAAATGTCCTGAGGGCCGACATAGCGGCCTATCAGCTTTTGGCCGATACCGCTGAACTGACCGAAACCGTGCAGGCTGAACCCCGGGCCGTCGACACGACGCCAATCGCAACCCGCATCACCAGCGCGGCGGCTGATGCCGGCCTTTCGCTCCGCCGGCTGGAGCCCGAGGCAGGCGGCATGCGTGTCAGTGTCGATGATGTGCCCTTCGCCACGCTCCTGCTGTGGCTTGCCGATCTCGAAACGACGCATCGCGTCACCGTCATCGCGACCGAGATCGACCGCCGGCCGGAGCCCGGGATCGTGTCGGCCCGTTTGCTGCTGGAGACACTGCAATGACGCCGGAACACCCCCTTCCCCGCCTCGCCTACGGTTTCGCCCAGTCGCAGGGTGTCGTGCTCGCATCCGGACCGGACGGGCCGGTTTGCCGACACCGCGCCGACGCCCCGATCGAGGCATTGATCGAAGCGCAGCGCATCATGGGAAGCCACCTGTCGTTCGAGGAGGTTTCCGCCAGCGACTTCGAAAGCGCGCTGGGCGGGATCTACCGCGATTCCGCGACCGAGGCGGCGCAGGTGGCTGCCGATGCAGATGACAACCTCGCCACGCTGGCCGATACGGCCGCCTCGGTCGATGATCTGCTGGCACAGAACGACGATGCGCCCGTGGTGCGCCTGATCAACGCCCTGCTGCTGGAAGCGGTCAAGGAAGGTGCCTCCGACATTCACATCGAAACGGAAGAGCGCAGGCTTCTCGTCCGCTTCCGGATCGATGGCGTCCTGCGCGAGGTGATCCGGCCCAAACGCGCCCTTGCGCCGCTGCTGGTCAGCCGGATCAAGGTGATGGGCAAACTCGACATCGCGGAAAAACGGATGCCGCAGGACGGTCGCGTGTCCCTGCGTGTCGGCGGCTACGATCTGGATGTGCGGATTTCGACCATTCCTTCGCAGTTCGGCGAACGGGTGGTCCTGCGCCTGCTGGACCGGGGCCAGACCTTGCGCGGCATCGACCACCTTGGCCTCAGCGAACGGGACAATGCCGCCCTGAAGCGGATCCTGACACGGCCAGACGGCATGGTGCTGGTGACCGGGCCGACCGGTTCGGGCAAGACCACGACGCTCTATGCCGGGCTCGACATGCTGAACGACCGGCAGCGCAACATCATGACCGTCGAGGATCCCATCGAGTACACGATGGACGGTGTCGGGCAGATGCAGGTCAACGCCAAGACGGAACTGACCTTTGCACGCGGCCTGCGCGCCATCCTGCGCCAGGATCCGGACGTCATCATGGTCGGCGAAATTCGCGACCGAGAGACCGCGCAGATCGCGGTGGAAAGCGCGATGACAGGGCATCTCCTGATTTCGACGCTGCATACGAACACCGCCATAGGCGCGGTGGCGCGACTGGTCGAGATGGGCGTGGAACGCTTTCTTTTGGCGCCCATGTTGCGCGGCCTGATCGCGCAGCGGCTGGTTCGGCGCAACTGCCCCGATTGCCGCATTGAACATGCCGTGACACGGGCGGAAAGCGACCTTTTGTCGGGGCAGCTCGCCGAGGGTACGTTGATCTCGAGGGGGGCCGGTTGCGAAAGCTGCCATGACACGGGGTTTCGGGGCCGGATGCCGCTTTACGAGGTGATCGAAATGGATACCGCGCTTGAACGGATGATCCACGAAGGCCAGTCAGAAGCGGAACTGATCGCAGCCGCACGCGCACGCGGACCGGGGATTCTGGCGGATGGCATCGCGAAGATCCTCGCGGGGCACACCACACCGCAGGAAGTCGCCCGCGCCGTGCACGAGGATGCGATGATGGCAGAGGGCAATGGCTGATGCCTGCGTTCGCCTACCAGGCACTCGACCCCCAGGGAAAAACGTCCAAGGGCGTGATCGAAGCAGCGAGCGCCGCGGGGGCACGGAGCGCACTGCGCGCGCGCGGTCTTTCGCCGTTGTCGGTCGATGCGACCACGCAGAAGAAGGCCGGTGGGCAAATCGGCCCGACATCCCTGTTTTCACGGAAGAAAAGGGTCCCGGCCCGCGCGGTGACCCTGCTGACCCGGCAGCTCGCCACTCTCATCGCCTCCGGGATCGGGGTGGAACAGGCGCTCAAGACCGTCGCCGACCAGACACGCCAGCCGGCGGTGTCCTCTCTCCTGCTGAACCTGCGCGCCGCGGTGCTGGAGGGACGCAGTTTTGCACAGGCGCTCGCGGAATACCCGCAAACATTCGGAGACTACTACCGGGCGTCGGTTGCGGCCGGGGAAACCTCCGGCCAGTTGGGCCAGGTGATGGAGCATCTCTCGGGATTCGTCGAAACGCAGGCGAAGAACCGGCAGACGGTAAAGCTCGCCCTGTTGTATCCGTCAATCCTCGCAGTCGTGTCGCTTGCGGTGATTGTCGCGCTGCTGACGTTCGTCGTGCCGGACATCGTGCGTGTATTTACGTCGCGGGGCGCCGAGTTGCCTTGGCTCACGCGCGCGCTGATCTCCGTCAGCGATTTCGTCAATCGTTGGGGGCTTGTAGCGGCTGCGGCGCTTGTCGGCTTGATCTTCGTCATGGCAGCGCTGCTTCGGCAACCGGCCATCCGGCTGCGATGGCACCGCCTGCTGGCGACATCACGGCTGACGCGGGGTTTCACCCTGAAATCGAACGCGGTGCAGTTTTCGGGGACGCTGGCAACGCTGACAGTCAGCCGGGTGCCGCTCGTCGATGCCCTGACCGCCGCGGCCCGGACGGTACCGAACCTGCACGTGCGCGCGAAGGTCATGGATGCCGCCACCCGGGTAAAGGAAGGCACGGCCCTTTCCCGGGCACTGGACGATGCACGGGTTTTCCCGCCGATGCTGATCGCGATGGTCGCAAGCGGCGAAGCCGGCGGCGTTCTGGGCGCGACGTTGACCCGCGCGGCAGAAGATCAGGCCCATGACATGAATGCGCTGGTCTCCACCCTGGTGGCTCTGGTCGAACCTGCGGTACTGCTGATAATGGGCGGAATCGTGATGGTACTGGTGTTGTCGATCCTGCTGCCCATCGTCAATCTGAACAATCTCGTTGGATAGGACCGGCCGCCGGGTTCAGAAAGGGTACTCGACGATGACCGGCCCCGAGGTCGGCATGCCGGGGATCAGCGTTGCACCCTCGGGTTCGATCCTCAGGATGAACCGACGGTCACCGGCGACGGTGATCTGGCCCAACTCTCCGCCCCGGTCCGAGACGACAGCCCGCGCGTCATTTCCCTGGGTACTGAGATCGACGGTCATCTGCGGCACTGTCATATCGCGGCCCAGCATGTCCTTGCACTGTCCCTCGTCAATCTGGATGACCCCGCTGGCCGCCGCGGCGTCGCGCGAGATCGACAGCGCCTGCACGTCGACCACGGCGCGCGAGGTGCAGGCGCTGATCAGGGGATCGGGGACGAGCGCCAGAAGTCCGGGGCCGGCACGGCCGGAAACGCCGCGCATCGAGAAGCCGCCAAGACGTGCAATGGCCTGCCCTTCGAGACGTGTGTCGGGCCCTTCGAGCGTCAGATCCATCAGCGCATGAAGACGCCACAGCTCGCCCTCCCGCAGGTCCCAGTTCAGCGCGTATCCGCCTGCCAAGGTCGCACGGCCCGCACGGACGTTGCCATATAAGGCTGTCACTTGAGGGGGAATTGTGGCAACCTCCCGAAGCGCGGAGACCGGCCAGGTCAGGACCAGTGAAATCGCGAAAACGAGGGCGAACAGGCATGCCGCACCAAGGAGTCTCACGATCAGACCAGCAGTGGACCGAGACCGGATCCGTGTCGCGGCGTCGGATGCTGAAGGTACTGGGCGGGTCATCGGCGCTCTTGTGTCTGGGGGCATGCGAGGGCGGCTTTTCCTTGGGCGGCGGCAACGACCTGCCGCCGGCGGGTACGATCGGACAGGCCGCTCTCCTCGCGCCGTTGTCGGGTCCTCAGGCATCAATAGGTCAGATGATGGCGGCGACTGCAAGCCTCGGCGGGCAACCCACCAACCTTGGTGCCGAGGTCGCCGTGCTGGACGCCGGCGGCGACACCGCCACCGCCGTTACCGCTGCGACGGCGGCGGTGGAATCCGGCGCAAGGATGATCCTGGGGCCGTTGTTCTCCCAACAGGCGCGGGCCGTGGCCGAGTCGGTCGGGCGCAGCGTGCCGGTCGTTTCGCTTTCGAACGACAGTTCAATCGCGGGCGGGAACCTCTTTGTTTTCGGCGTGACGCCGCTGCAATCGGCCCGTGCGGTGATCGGTTTCGCGGCGACACGGGGGAAAAGAAACGTCGCCGTCATCGTCCCTCCCGGTCCGTTCGGCGCTTTGGCGGCCACCGCCGCCCGTTCCACCGCCGGGGCGTTCGGGATAAAGATGCCCGAGCCGCTGACGCTTGCATCGGCCGACGGTGTCGTCGCGCGCCTCAGGCAGGCCAACGGCGGTCAGCTGCCCGATGCGGTCTATCTTCCCGTGGTCGGTGGTCCGTTCGAAGCGCAGGCCGCTGCGCTGAAAGCGGCTGGCGTGCAGCTTCTCGGGTCCGAACAATGGGGCACCATCGCGCCGTTTCGCGTGCCCGCGCTGATCGGGGGCTGGTTCGCCGCGCCGGACCCGGTGCGGTTCGAAGCATTCGCGAACGCCCTGGAAAATGAAACCGGCAACGAAGCCGGGATCGTCGCGGGCCTCACCTTCGACGCCGTGGAAATGGCCCGGATCCTTGGCCGGCTCGATCGACAATCGCGCGACGGCTTGCTCCGGGAAGCGGGATTCGACGGGGTTCTCGGCCCTTACAAGTTCACCAAGGACGGACAATGCGAGCGCGGCCTCGCGGTTCTCAGCGTTGTCCAAGGGGCAACCACCCTGATCGGCGCCTCCGCCGCATGACCCAACCGCCGGCCGCGCGCGATGCGGGGATCACGCTGATCGAAATGCTCGTGGCCCTCGCAATCTTCGCACTGGTTGGCCTTGCGTCCTTCACGACGCTGGACACGATCATCAACGTACAGAAACGAACGGACAACCGGCTTGAGCGGCTATCGCAGATCGACCGCGCGCTTGTCGTCTTTTCGCGCGATCTGCAACAGTCGGAACCGCTTTCCCTGACTCTCGCGGAAGGCGTGCTGCGCACGGAAACGGATGGCGGCAGGAGGTATCGCAGCTATCTCGCGGCGGAAAATACCATGGTCCGGGAAAGCGGTGAACGCTTTGACGATACGCCGGTGCGCCAGACGCTGTTCGGACCGCTCCGAGGGCTGTCCTTTCGCGTCCTATCCGCGTCCGGAACGTGGTCGGACAGTTGGCCGGTCGAGAATGGCATCTATCCCAAGGGGGTCGAGCTGACCCTGACCCTCGATGAAGACCGCGAGGTTTTGCGTCTCGTGGCCCTGCCGCAGGTCGTGACACCGTGACCGACGATCGCGGCGTGATCCTCGTCAATGTCCTCGTCGCCCTCGCGCTGGGTGCAACCCTCGTGGTCCTGATGTTCACCTCGCAGGAAACCCTGCTGGACCGCACACGCCGTGCCGCCAATGCAGCACAGGCGGAGGCACTGGCGCTGGGGGCCGAGACATCGGTGGTCACCGCCTTGCGCCGCGACAAGAACGAAGCCCCCGAAACCGATCATTACGCCGAGGCATGGGCCCAAGCCACGCAGGAGCAGGTAGCAATTTCGACAGGATTGTTTTCGGTCGAGATCGAGGACGCCCAGTCGCGTTTCAACATCAATCTGCTTGCCGAACCGGGGGTGGCGCCCCAATTGGTCTTGCGCCGCCTCGTGGCGGTCCTCGAACTGCCCGATGAAACGGCGGAAACCATCATCTCGCATGTCGCCGCAAACGGGCCCCGGGACGCTCTGGACCAGATCACGGCCCTGCCGCGAGAAGTCCGGCAGGCCCTTGCGCCCCATGTTGCATTCCTGCGCGAGGGAGGAACGGTCAACGTGAACACCGCCGGAGAGCCCGTATTGGCGGCCGTAACGGGAAGTGTGACGACGGCCCGGCAGCTTCTGAAAAAGCGGAATGACAAGGGCTTCTTGACCAAGGAAGACATCCTTGATGCCGGGGTCATCGCGCTGACCAACGCGGGGTTCACATCGGATACCTACGACGCGACGATCAGGGCCGAGGTGGACGGAACCGGGGTGATCCTTCGCAGCCGGATCCAGAGAATAGAGCGCGCAGGCCGAAAGGTGGCCCTCGTGATTGCCCGTCGTTTCGGCGCCGAAGCGAGAGGAACGGGCGGCTCTCTACCGCAGCCAGAGCCTCTCTAGACCGGCGATGCGGCCATCGAAAAGAAACGCGGCCACCCGTGGGTGGCCGCGTCCGGTACGTCATGATCTTCGGCAAAGCCGAGCCGATCAGGGATTGAACGGTTCACGCTCCGGCGTCAGCACCAGCGCTATGTTGTCCAGCGAGATCGGCGTGTCGTTCGGATTCTGCTGGAAGGCGCGGTTGAAATCACCGCCCAGCAATGCGAGCCCGTTCGCGATACCGTCACCCCCGCCGCAGGCGACGAGGATCGCCGCACATACCGCAAGGATCGAGATATTCCTCAACATAATGAGTCTCCTTTCATCTGCGGTTTAGTTGTTGGGTGAACCGGCGATCGGCGTGCGCAGGTAAGGGAAGCGATCCGCCAGATCCATCGAGGACAGCGGTGCGCCGTCGGTCAACGCGACCATACCAGCAGGCGCGTCTTCGGGTGCGCAGAGGCCCAGGTTGATGTTGTCCTGCTCCGCGCCAAGCTCGTCACCCAGCGGAACGTCGTGGCACAGACGGCCCATGACGACGCGCAGCGCGATGTCCACCGTATCGTCACCGGGACGGCGGCCGTTCGGGAAACCGGCAAGGTCTTCGCCCACGACACCAAAGGTGCTTTGGCTGGCGCGCGGCGTCGGCGGGACCGCCGTGTTCAGGCGCATCATCTCGGACGCATTGGCCGCATCGAAGTTCGCTGGCTGGTTCAGCCCGGGGAAACCCGTCAGGAATGCCGTCACCAGATCGTTGCGCGGGAAGTTCGAGGGCGCGATGTTATCCGTTCCGAACTCGCCGTTCGGATTGAACAGCGCGTTGATGAGGGCCGGAAGGGTTGGGTTTGTCACGTACACCGCCAGCGCGCTGTCCTGCGTCGGCTCCGCCGCGTTGAACAGATCCTTGTCGGGCAACCCTATGACCACCTCGTTCACCAAGGGGTTGGACAGACGGGACTGCTGGACCCAGGCACCGCCATAAACCGACGTCGCCTCGTAAGTGGGCGACGGATCTTCGAGTTCAGCCTGCGGCAGGCTTGCGGTGGTCCACGCGCCGATGACCGGGTCCTCGCCGGAGGTCAGGCAGGAGATCGGCACTTCAAGCGCCAAGGACGTGACGTTGGCCTTGCCAACCAGATCGTCATTGGCGCGATCCTGCGTAATACCGCCCGGGAACGGGTCGGCCACGTTGTACTGAGGCCATTCGGCACTGGGCGCCCCTTGGATCGGCACGAGGTTCACGAGGTCGAAGATTTCGCCGAGGTTCACGGCGAAGGCTTCGGCACGCTGACCGGCAAAGACCCTCGCATTGCCGTCGCAACCGGGGATCGTCACGTTCTCGTAGACGTAGTTGTTGGCGTACTGCGCATAGTCCGGCAGCGTCTTGTTGCCGATGTTGTCCACGGGCTTGGTGAATGTCGTGCCGGCACCGGGCGCCGACAGCGCCTGCGCGGACCCGCTGCGACGGTCGCCCCGTACGACATTGACCGTATATTGTTCCGTTTCGCCAAGGTTGGCCGTCGGGTTGTCGGAGGTGATGCCACCTGCCGCGCGGAGCGGGATCGCAACCATTTCACCGTTGATGTTCAACTGCGGACCCGTGCCGTTCACGAGGCTATTGTCGAACTGGAACTGAAAGGTGATTTCCTCCATCGCGTCGCCGTCGTTGTCGATGTGGATCTCGTACAGCGCGTCAGGGTCCATCGTGAAGTAGTTGGGACCGCCATAGGGCGCCTGGATCGGAACGTAGTTCGCGATCAGCGTGACATAATCCTCCCGACCGGGTTCGTAGCTGCGAAAGACATAGAAATCCGTCGCGTCGACTTTCGGCTGTTCGGTTATCCCGGGCGCTTCCCTGTGCGAGGACGCACCTGCAATCGTCGCCGAGACGCATGCGGCAACCGCAGACGTACCCCGCAAGAAATTCTTCATGGGTGTTCTCATGTCACTCTCCCTGTGTTCGCAATTTATTCAACTATCCGCCCCCGCGATTGCGGAGGTACTTGGCGCCGTGCGATTGCGCACGAAATTGCGCGCCACCACGGCTACCAATCAACCTAGTCACGGGTGCGACAAAAGAAAGTTTCAGAAAGATTATTAATTCTTTGCAGATCTCATCTGCAGACGTGCTGACCCCCGGTTACGGGGGCGCACAAAAATCACCGCAAGCCGTCGCGGGCGATGAAGCGTGCGAGGTCCAGGATCAGTTGGCCGCGCGCTGCCGCGATGGCCCCCGGTCCGCCTTTGGGATCGAAAGGCACGCTCAGATCGAACAAGCCCGACCGCTCACGGCGGCCATCCGTCACCGCGACGAAGTATTGCCCGGACGCACGGAAACTGCCCGAGGATCGCGCCACCAGTTCGGCAAAACGGACTTCGAGACGCGCGTCGGGGAATGCCTCGAACGGCCAGGGCTCGGAGGCCACGCGTCGCCCGGTCATCCGCGCGAGGTTCTGGCTGAGCTCCAGGGCAACGGCGCGTTCAGGCAGATCCGCCCAGAGCACCTCGGATGAACTGGTCAGCGTTCCGTCCTCTGCCTGAATCGCGATCTCCTCGGAGGCGGCGTAGGTGGGCAAAGAGACATCCCTCACCTCGACCGAGCTGAACGCGATCCGCTCGCTCTGGTCTACGGGCGGGGCCGTCACGGCAAAACGGGTCGCGCTGTCACCACAGGCGGCAAGCATCAGGATCAGGCCAAAGCCCAGTGCACGGTTTGCAAACTTCATGTCTTACCTTCCCAGCAAAAGAGAATTGGGGTTCCGCTCGATCGTTCTGGCCAGCGACGTCAGCGCATCGGCGGCCTTCTGGATGTCGCGGAGGGTGTCCTGCGCCGTCCGGCTCAGTTGCTCGCCCCTGTCATACCCCTGGATCGTCTGGCTGGCCTGTGCGAACAGCCGCGTCAGACGTTCGACGATCTGGGGCAGATCGCGCGCCGTCACCGCGATGGTGTCCGCCGCGTTCCGCGCAGAAGCCAGCGTCTGGTTCACGTTGTCGATGGCGCCACCCTCGCGAAGTTCCTGAAGGGTGTAATTCACCTCGTCGAGGGCGCGCTTGAGCGATCCGGGCAGCGCCTTGGCGTCTTCGGTGCCGATCAGTTCGTCGGCGGTCCGTGTCAGTTCGGTGAGTTCCGCCAGCAACTCCTCGACTTCCAGCGATTCAGCCTTGTTGGCGACCGCCTCGAACCGCGCGATGAGCTGCGGTACACCCGCAACGGAGGAGTTGACGGTATCGACGGCGGTGGCGGCATCATCCAGCACGCGGCTGATCCGGGCCGAGATTTCGGGCAATTCGTCGGTGGCGTTCGCGATATTGGCCGAAGCCTGCCGCGCGGAGGCGAGTGTCTGGTTGATGTCGCGTACGGCGCCGCCGTCGCGCAGTTCCCGCAGCGTCGCGTTTACCTGATCCACGGCGTCCTTGAGCGCCACGGGCAGCGCCGCGGCTTCTTCCGATCCGATGACGGTCTCGGCGGTATCGACCAGCGCGGTCACCTCCGCGATCAGTTCCTCGACCTGCAGCGCCTCGGCTTTCTGCGCGACCGATCGGATTTCGGCGATCAGGTCCGGCACGCCTTCGATGGAAGTGGAAACTGAATCGGCCGTGACGGCCACGGTGTCGATGGCATCCACCAACTTGGCCGCGAGTTGCTGTTCCTGAAGCTCGGCGACCAAGGTCTCGACCCGGCTCAGCGTGGCGTTCAAGGCGACAGGAATGTTGCGGACATCATCCGACGCGACCAGTCCCTGGATTTCGGCCAGCAGGTTTCGCACATCCTGCGGGGTCTCGCGCAGCGCATCATCCGATACCAGCGCCTCGGCGGAATCGAGGAAGGTGATCGCGGAATTGAGCAGTTCTTCGATCGGCAGGCTGTTGATCCGGTTGAACACGCCTTCTACCGTCGCGGCCGCATCCGACACTTCGCTTTCGGTGGTGGGCAGACGGGGCGGCAGGTTCTCCTCGCTCACCAACTGGGCTTCCGGCGCATCCGGCACATCGACCAGTTCGATCTTCAGCCCGCCGGTGAGAAGGCTGGCCGACGCGAGCCGCGCGCGCAGACCGCCTTCCACCCGCTCCTGAAGGAAGGCCAGCGCATTGTCGGCGGTGACATCCCCCGGAAGACCAAGCCGTGCCGGCTGGATCGACAGGTTCACGTTCAGACGGACGCGGTTGTCACCGTAGAGATCGTAGTCGACCACGCCGGACAGTGCTTCGACCTCGCCAATCTTGAGGCCCGACATTTCGACCGGAGCGCCGGTCGCGAGCCCCGCGATGTTGTCCTCGAAGACGACGCTCAGTTTCAGGGGATCGACTTCGGACGCGTTGAACAGCGAGTTGCGCGCGGATTCCTTGTCCGGGAAAATCTCGAACACGGAACCGTCCTGAACGGGGCCACCGCCCGATACGAAGGTGTCGAAGGTGATCCCGCCCCCCACGAGCGTTGCAAGCGACGAGAAATCGATCTCGGCCCCTGCCGGACCGATATTCACGGTAAAGCCGGAGGCATCCCAGAAGCGGGTGTTCTCGTTGATGAGCGTCCGGTGTTCTTCGAATATCAGCGCCTCTACGATGGCGAAGTTGCCCCGCGGCGCGATTTTGGCCCGACCCACGCGACCGACCTCGATCCCCTTGAACAGGATCGGTGCGTTGTCGGTCAGCTGCCCGTTGGCCACGGTCCGGAATGCGATTTCGAGACCGCCCCGGCCGGATCGGATCAACGGCGGTTCCGATGCCCCGGTGAACCGTTCCATGGCGCTGCCGATCTGGTCATCCCATGACCCTTCGATATGGACGCCGCTCAGCACCGTTGACAGGCCGGTGATGCCCTGAGCGGTGACCTCGGGCTGAACGATCCAGAAAACCGCCCCGCTGTCGATGTAGGGGGCGACGTCCTTGGCCACGCGTATCGACGCCAGCACCTTCCCGAGCCCCTCGGTAAAGCCCACCTCCTCGACGGTCCCGACGGTGATGTCCCGATAGCGCAGTTCAGTCTCGCCCGCCTTGATGCCGGCGCCGTTCTCGAACTCGACGACGATCAGGGGCCCGCGGGAGTTGTAGGATTGCCACGCTACGCCAAGCGCGACGACCAGCGCGAGGACAGGCAGAATCCAGACAAAGGAGGCCCCGCTGAAAAAGACCTTGCGAACAGGCGATACCGATACATCCGGCAACTCGTCATTCATGACCTACTACACCCCCTTCGGCGGCTCTCGCATCCCAGATCATGCGGAGATCGAAAGCCTGAGCAGACAGCATCGTGAAAATCACCGAAAGTGCGAAGAAGATGCTCGCCGGACCGGGATTGATGGACGCCAGTGTATTGAGTTGCACTAACGCGGACATAATCGCAACGACAAAAATATCGATCATCGACCAGCGCCCGATGTATTCGACGACTTCATACATGATCTGCCGCCGGTGCGTGCTCAGACGGGAACCCGACCTGATACTGATCGCAAGGTAGGCAATCGCCCAGAATTTGCCCAGCGGGATGAAGACCGAGGCAAAGATGATGATCGCGGCGATGCCGAAGTTTCCATAGTGCGCAAGCTCCACCGCACCGCCGATGATGGTGCTTTCATCTTCCTGGAACAGCGTCCGCGTGATCAGCATCGGATAGACGTTCGCCGGGATGTAGCACATGAAACCGAACACCCAGAGCGCCCAGACGCGGCTGAGACTGCGGCTGTGCCGGGACACGAGCTTGTGACCGCAACGTGAGCACTTGCTGGCCGAAATCGGCCACACCTTCGTGCAGCGCTCGCATGCGACCAGATTCAGGTCTTTGGCGCTGACGATGCTCTGGGATTTTCCAGTGAATTCCATACTGACCACTTACACATGAAACTGTCCTGCGCGATCACGAGGACACAAAGGATGCCGAACATCCAGAAGGCAGGACCGAAGCCGACGTTGGCAAGGTCCGATACCTTGACCAACGCGACGGCGCATCCGATCGCGAAGATTTCGGCCATCGACCACGGACGCAACGCTTCCGACAGGCGGAACGCATGCATCGCATGCGGTGCCGGATCACGGTCCAGCACCACGGGAACGAGCACGTAGATCGTCAGAACGGCCCGCAGCAGCGGGATGATGATGATGAGCCCGGCCGTCGCGAGGGAAAGGAAGATCATCGGCCCGCCGGAAAACGCCAGCGCGGCGTCGAGGACGGAGACCGAATTCTTATTCCCCGCCGCGTCGATCGACAGGAAAGGAAAAACCGCCGCCCCGATAATGAGCACCATAACCGCGACGGCCACGGCGATGATCCGCAGTCCCGCGTTCCGGCGAGGTGCGATCAGAACCTTGTGGCACCGCTGGCATTGCGCGCGCTCCCCCACCCCGGGCCTTTTCAAGTGGTAGACGGCATCGCACTGCGGACAAACGATCAGTTCGTCCAGCGGCTTGCTCGTCATTGGCTCGACAGTATCCTTCATATCTGTCTGATATAGGAATGAATTGAGCCATGACACGCCTAATTTCGCGTGCGATGCCCTGTTGCGCCTTCCCGCTTACCTGAAGTCACGCTGGAACATTTCGCCTCCACCACTTGTTCCACCGTCGAATCTCATGAAGTCGAGGAGACGACAGATGACACAGATTACTGAAGCAAAGATCCTCATTCTCGCCACCAACGGTTTTGAACAGTCGGAACTGGAAAAACCTTTGAAAGACCTGCGCGACAAGGGCGCGACCGTTCATGTCGCGACACCGGATGGCAACGACATCAAGGGCTGGGACACCGATGACTGGGGCAACACGGTTTCGGCCGACCTCGCTTTGGCCGACGTAAGCGCTCAAGGATACGACGCTATCGTCCTGCCCGGCGGGCAGATCAACCCGGACCTGCTGCGCGTCAACAAGGATGCGATCGACCTGATCCGCGCCTTTGCCGACGCCGGCAAGGTTGTCGCAGCCGTCTGCCATGCGCCTTGGCTGCTCATCGAGGCAGGTATCATCAAGGGCCGCAAGGCGACGTCCTACAACTCCATCTCGACCGATATGAAGAACGCGGGCGCGCTGTGGGAAGACAGCCAGGTGGTCGCGGATCAGGGCATCGTGACCAGCCGCAACCCTGACGACCTCGACGCCTTCGTTGCGAAGATCGTGGAGGAAGTGGAAGAAGGCAAGCACGAGCGTCGCGCTGCCTAAACCGCGACAAGTGAGTTGGGGGGCCACCGTATCGAGCGGTGGCCCTTTTTACGTCTTTGCCGGACTTCCACGGCCCAACGCGGCAAGAACGGCAAGAGTATCCGCACCCTGCGCGCGGGGCGATTGCGGCGCATCAGGTTTCGTGCGGCCGAAGCGTGGCGCCTTGTTCGATTGCTGCACGCCCGCGACATCCACCATCGACTGGCGTTGCCGCATGTGCTTGTGTTGGGCAGCCTCCGAAAAGCTCAGGACAGGGGTCACGCAGGCGTCGGTGCCGTCAAAGACCTCGGCCCAGGCATCACGGGTGCGCCGGGCAAATATTTCAGCGAATTGGCCGGTGCGCTCCGGCCATGTGCGTGGGTCGTTCTGCGTTTCCACCAGATCAGCGGGAAGGCCCAAGCCTGACAGGAGCAGGGCGTAGAACTGCGGCTCCAGTGCGCCGACGGCCACATATCGGCCATCCGAGCACGCATAGCACCGGTAGAACGGCGCCCCACCATCAAGCAGGTTCGCTCCGCGATCCTCCGACCACTTCCCGGCCGCCAGCAGCCCATGGACAAGGCCCATCATGGCGGGCACGCCGTCCACCATGGCGGCGTCCACGACCTGGCCCTTGCCGGACACGCCTCTTTCGATGACCGCAGCAAGCATGCCGAAGACAAGGAACATCGTGCCGCCGCCGTAATCCGCCACCAGGTTCAGCGGTGGCACGGGTGGCCTGCCCGGCTCTCCCATCGCGTGAAGCGCGCCGGTCAACGACAGGTAGTTGATGTCATGCCCGGCCGTCTGCGCCCATGGTCCCGATTGCCCCCAACCGGTCATACGGGCGTAGATCAGCGATTCCGGGCAATTCTCCGGGCCCAGTCCCAGCCGCTCCATCACGCCGGGACGGAAGCCTTCGATCAGAACATCGCTGGCAGACACCAGCGCCTTGGCGTCGGCCAGTCCTTCCGGGGACTTCAGATCGAGAACGACGGACAGCTTGCCCCGCCGGTTCACATCTGTCGGATCCGCGGGTCTCTCGGCCCTGTCCACGCTGATCACCTGCGCGCCGAGATCAGCCAGCAGCTGCCCGGCAAGTGGACCGGGGCCAAGGCCCGCGAACTCCACCACCTTCAGGGAGGCGAGCGGCCCCTTCACGCCGCACCGGGCACGAGCACTTCTCGCGCGCCTTCGGCGAAATCCGCGAGCGAAAGCGCCCATGTGGTGCCGGGCCAGCGCAGCTCCATCTCGCGCTTTCGGGGCCGATACACCGCCGTGTAAAGCGTCCCGAACCCCGCGTTGAATGCGGTCGAATAGAGCGGCGGCTTGAGAAATGCGTTGATGAACTTTTCCTCGGGATCCTTGTGCAGACGCAGACGCTGCAACAGGAACCTCTCACGCTCCACCGTGGCGGTGAAACGGGCATGGCTGACCCATTCGACGTTTTCCTGATGGTTCGTGGCAACCGCCGCCCGCGTGATCAGCGTGTCGCGGTCCGGCCCCATCATCGCGGTCGCATACTTGCGCTTCCGGTCCAGTACGGTGACGTTGTAGCTCATGTGCGTCGGAACGCGGGCCAGCACCGCCGTCGCCTCTTCCGTCGTCGTGCAGGTCTGCAGAACGTATCGCAGGATCAGCGGTACGCCAAACCCCTCGCCGACGATCCGGCGACCGCCGAACGTCAGCGAGATCGCCAGTCCGGCATCATTCACTCCGTCGACGAGCCCCCACAGCCCGTCGGACGTTCCCATCACGCGCCGCCCCTGCCAGTTGGTGCGAAGAACCAACTGATCGAAGGCGTTGGGATTGTAATCGTAGTTGCGCACCATGACCGGTTCCTTTCCGGCCCAGATCGCTTGCGAACACCCCGACAGGTACGGCGGCGGATTGTAGAAGCTGAGGAACCGCGCCGCATTGTCGCCGCCCCCGGCAAGCGCGCACAGGTCGTCGTAAAGCGGCAGGAGTTCCGGCATATGCTCGGACAGGGCGCGGCGGCACTCGGCATAGGTCGGGCGGGCGGCAGCGCCTTCCTTCAGCCACCACCTGCGATAATCCGGCCAGTACTCGGCGAAAAGCCCGGACCATTTCGGACCGGGCAATTCGATATCAAGTGCGCGCCAGTACATCGCAGCCTTTCGGGAGAGACCTCAGAGAATCTTGAACGCCGGGTCCGATAGTTCCGGACCGGCCTGGGCGGTCGGCAACGGTTTTCCGTCCACGCCGCTCTTGATGCCATGAATCCACTTTTTGGCACGCTCGTTCAACTGGAAACTTTTCGTCATCGAACGGCCACGGGTCACAAGGATCCCGATGTCCGCGCCCTCGTACCGATAGTCTCCCGGCTGCAGGATGCGCAGAAAGAATGCTTCATTCTCGGATTCGACGGCGCGGCGGTGATAGTCGAACCGGTCGAACACGACCCGGCCATCCTCGAGCATCTTGTAGATGCCGGTCTCCGGTGCGGTGGTACAGATGTCCACGCTGTCCTCGGTGTGCTTGATGACCATCTGCGACCAGCCGTCGATCATCTCGGGGTCGGCCCAGCGGCTGTTCAACTCGTCCACGTCCAGATCGAATTTCTTCTTCGAGAATTCCAGCAGGTGGAACAGGAACAGCGGCGCATCCGCGTGTGCGAACGCCGCGTGGTTGGTCATCGAGGACGCCCCGGTAATCCGGGGGTTCAGTTCGCCCAGCCAAAGATCGCCCGTCTTCTTGTCGATCAGGAAATCGAGTTCGAAATAGCCGCGGTAGCCTTCCTTGCGCAGCTGCTCCCCAAACTTGAAGGTCAGGTCGCGCGCCTTCTCCCGCACCTTGGGCGGGAAGGCGGTGGCGAGAATCTCGTTCCCGCACCAGCCGCCGCGATAGGGCGTCAGCTCCTTGAAGCCGACAAGCTCGGTCATGAGCGGGCCGACGATCGTGCCCTCGCGCGTCGCGCAGGCCTCGATCGCCGAGCCGCGGCAGTCGATCCGCTTCATGATCTTGATCTCGCCCTGCCCCACGATCTCGCTTTCGTGGCGGCGGAAATCGGCCTCGTTCTTGATGAAGAACGTCGTGTGCCCACTGTCGCCATAAGCCGATTGCAGCACCAGATCGTGGCCGAGGTTTTCCTTGTCGCAGATCTTCTTGAGGTGCTCGTAGTCCTTCACCTCGGAAAGCGCGTTGGGCACCGAGGGCACACCGGCCTTGTTGCCGATGCGAACGGTCTCGATCTTGTTGTCCATGTTCTGGCGCAGCTTTGCCTTGGGGAACCAGACCGTTGCGCCCAGCTCTTTCGACAGGCGTTCGGTTTCCTCGTCGAACATGAGGAACACGAACTTTGGCTTGCCGCCGCGACGCTTGATGAAGTCGATGACTTCCTTGTGCTGCAGCAGGTAATTGTTGATGTCCTCGATGGACTGGAATTCCGCATGGGGCTGCTCGGACGGGCAGAAAACGTTGGGATGCTTGCCGCCGTAGCAGTCGATATAGCAGATGTACTTGAAGTTCTTCACCCACTCATCGAGACCCAGAAGGTTGAAGTTGGTCGCGGAGATGAAATAGATCGGGTCCTCGTTCCGGTGAAAGAACCGACGGATTTCAGAGATATTCTTGAGAACGGTAGCCATGATGTTGGTCCTTTTCCTTAGTCCGAAGTTGAGGCAGGCCGACTGGCGCTGACGCCATCCAATGCCTTTTGGGTAAATACGCGCAGGCCAAGGTCTGGCCGGTAGCCATGAATTTCGCTGACATCCAAGGCCCGCATGAAATCGAGAATTTCCTCGGAAATTACCTGCCCCGGCACGAGGATCGGAAAGCCGGGCGGATAGGGGATGATGAAACTGGCGGAAACCAGTGTCTTGCCTTCTTTCATCGCTTCCTTGAGCGATCCGTTCAGTTCCAGATAGTCGCAATTCTCATCGTCGTAGCTGAGATAGTAGGCCGTGCGGATGTCCCCTTCCGGCGTGTCCTGCGCCGCGCGGAACGCGTCGTGGAAACGGCTGAAATCCGGCAAGGGCGGATAATGCTCCATCAGGTTCGAGACCCGCTTGTCGAATGACAGCCGCTCCATCCGGCTGGCGTCGTCAAGGCGTTCATCCAGGCTCTTGGCGATTTCCACCAAAACCTCGATCAGGTAGGCGACCGATGACCGCGTCGTCCCGATGTTGGTCATGAAAAGGACCGTATTCCGCGAGGTCTTGTTGATCTGGATGCCGTAACGGTCCATCAGGATTTCGGTCTTGAAAGTGTCGCCGTCCCAGCCGGTTCCGCCGACAGCCAGCGTGACCCGCGTCGGGTCCAGCGCGAACTCGTCGTTCTCCCAGCAGTCCCACATGTCGGTCCAGCCCTGCTGGGTATCGAAATAACTGGTAACGCCGCTTTCCCGGTGTGCCTCGGGTATCATGTCGCCCGCCGTCAGGATCTTGAAATATTTCGACAGCAGCGGATGTTCGGAGATCGCCCGTCGCATGGACATCGCCGCCTCGACCTGACGCTGCACGAACTCGAAGCCTTCCAGTTCGACCTGGCGACGGCCGACATCGAGCGAAGCGATGATCTGGTAGTTGGGAGAGGTCGAGGTATGCGTCATGTAGGCTTCGTGGAAGGACTGTTCGACCTCGCCCTTGAAGTCCTGATCGTTGACGTGGATCATCGACCCCTGCCTGAGGGACGTGAGGGTCTTGTGGGTCGATTGCGTCGCGTATGCCCGTACCCGTGCATCGGGCGGTGGCAGCAACCGGGTCTCCAGCATTTTGTCCCTGTCCGCGTCCTTCAACTCGGCCTGTTGGGCTTCGTACCGCTCAATGTGCGCGTCTGAGCGCAACTTCTCGCGCAGGGAATTCGCCGCGTTCATGGCGGTGCGCTGACGGTAGGTCGGGCTGAACCGGGCAAAGGCGAACCACGCCTCGTCCCAGAGAAAGATCAGGTCGGGCTTGATCGCCAGACATTCTTCCATGACCCGCTCGACGTTGTAGACCAGCCCGTCGAAAGTACAGTTGGTCAGGAGCAGCATGCGCACCTTGTCCAGCTTGCCCGCCGCCTTGAGGTCCAAGAGCTGCTTCTTGATGTCGTGCAGCGGTACCGCGCCATACATCGAGTACTTGTTGAGCGGATAACTGTCGAGATAGCAGACCTGGGCCCCGGCCAGCACCATGCCGTAGTGGTGGGATTTGTGACAATCACGGTCCACCAGCACGATGTCGCCCGGCTTGATCAGCGCCTGAACCACGATCTTGTTGCAGGTGGACGTGCCGTTGGTGGCAAAGAAGGTCTGTTTCGCGCCGAAGGCACGGGCCGCCAGTTCCTGCGCTTCCTTGATCGGTCCGTGCGGCTCGAGCAGGCTGTCCAGACCCCCTGACGTTGCCGACGTCTCCGCCAGAAAGATGTTCGGACCGTAGAAGGCGCCCATGTCCTGGATCCAGTGGGATCGCGAGATGGATTTCCCCCGGCTGATCGGCATGGCATGGAAAACGCCGGTCGGCTGCTTGGAGTATTCCACCAGCGCCGTGAAGAAGGGCGACTTGTTTCGGGACTGCACACCTCTCAAGATATTGAGGTGCAGTTCCATGAAGTCTTCCTGATTGTAGAAGACCCTGCGGCAAATCCCCAGGTCCAGGCCGGCGATATCTTCGACCGACCGTTCGGTCACAAGGTAGGCGTCCAGTTCGGGCCGCACCTTGGCGATCATGCGGCAAAGCTCCGGACCGTAGACCTCGGGCGTGAGCGCACCGATCTCTTCCCGGCCCCCGGCGCGCGCGAGGTAGCGGGTGAGAATCTGGAGATCCATGGAAGATCGCAACGACAGCCCCGGTCGCACCACGATCGCCTGGATATTGTGGTTGAACATGACGGCGATCAAGGCGTCCTCGATGCTGGGAACGACCACGGCCTCGTAGATGAACGGATCTTCGCTCCGGCGCATGCGGGACATGTTCGACTTCAGCCAGCGTTCCTGATGCTCGTTCACGTCATCGACGATCAGCACCTCGAAATAGGGCTTGGTCAAGGCCCGCGCCTCGGGCGGCAGCATGGCCTCGTCGTCGTGTTCATCCTGGTCGATGCTGTCCCGCTCCAGCGGGATATGGCGCCGGCGGTACGCGCCGGTTGTCAGTGCCCGCGTCACCCGGTTCACGGCGAACGCCACGTCCTCGAACTTTTCGTGCTCAAGCTGGCGGCGCATGTGCACGAAGGCGGACATGCCCGGAAACGCCCAGTAAGGCTCGATCATCGCGAGGGAATTGAAAAGCTCTTGCGCGGTCTTGGCCAGCTTGCTGCGTTCGCCCGCTTTGGGGTTGCGCGTCAGGGCCGTGGTGGCTTCTCTCAATGCGCTCCAACGGTCGGAACGCAACTGGATCGCCGAGGAATAGTCGTTCAAGGAATGCATTGTACTCTCCGTTGAAGCGGGGTCACCAACGCAATTCCGCCCCGGCGCTTGACGCCGGGGCAAACGTTCGGCGGATCAGCCGCTGGATGTTTCTTCGGACCCGGTCAGGACGCCGGGTTTGACAGGCGGGTTAGGTACGCCCCCGGCGACTTCGGCGGGGGCTTGGGTTTCATTCGGATCGTTGGCGGTTCCGGCGGTCGGGTTCGGCATCGGTTCCGGAGCGAACCCGCCCGGCGTATGCGAGAAGGCGGACATGGAGTCCTGCCCCTTGAAGGTCGGTGCATCCGGGACGCGTTGCGCGGGCACGTCCACGTGCAGTCCCGCCCGCGACCCCTGGTGCGGGATTTCGAGCGGTCCAAGGGTGTGCAGGTAGGCGTCCGTGCCGCTGACCCGGTCATAGACCGAGAAGTCGGTCGATCGGTCGCGAAAGGACTTCAGCACCTGGCCAAGCCCCTTCATGCCCGTCTCGCGCTGCCGACGCACCATGCTCAGGTCCACCTCGATCGGGAACATGTCCTCTTGTCCGGCGGACTGGTGCAGCACCATCGAGGTCGGATCGACGACGCAGGATTTGCCCACGCCTCCGGCGCCCAGGCCGTTCACGTCGAAGATGTAGCACTGGAACTGCGCGGCGGTCGCCCGTGCGATCGCCAGCTCGGCATCGCGATCCGTCGTGCCCGTGAGCACCGGGTGCAGCAGCACCTCCACCCCCTGGCTGGTCAGTTGCCGGGTGGTTTCGGGGAACCAGATGTCATAGCAGATCGACAGACCAAAGCGGCCCACGTCCGGCACATCGAACACGCAGAACTCCGTACCTGCGGCCACGCCCGTCTCGTAGGGCCGGAACGGGAACATCTTGGCGTAGCGGCGGATCACCTCGCCCTCGGGGTTGATCACCACCGACGTGTTGTAGACACGACCGTCCTGCGGATCCTTGAGGAACATGGATCCGGGGATCAGCCAGACGCGATGCTTCTGCGCCGCCTCCTGAAACTTGACGATCGTTTCGTTCTCGGGCGGCAGCGCATAGCGGTCCAGCGGGCCGAAAGGGGCAAGCTCGGAAAACAGGACCATCTGGGTCCAGGGGAATCGCGCCATCAGGATGTCGAGCCGCTGGATCATGCCATCGACATTCGACTGCAGCGCGTTGACGTACATCTGAACGCCGGCGATTGCGAAAGGGGTCATAACTTGTCACTCCGTGAAAGGCGGTGCGCGGGCTGGGAGGCGCCCTTGGAAACACCGGTTCCCACGTTCCTTACGCCCATGCAGGCGGGAGGGAAACAGGGGAAGTTGCCCCTGTTGCCCGCGGCCCAGCCGGACAAGTATGACCGTTGCGCCGAGATGACGGTCAGGCCGCCTGTGGCTTGCTGCGGGCGCCGCGCGCGGCGCGGCCCCGTTGCAGGAAGACCACCAGCGCCAGCAGGAGCAAGGCCGGGATGAACATCAGGTACTTTGTCGGTTGCGGCACCGGTTTGAGCACCCGCAGCACCTCCTGATCCCAGTCCAGACCGGCGTTCTGCGCCGGCGTGTCGAACCCGACGTCGTCGATGATCATCCGGTCGCCGTCCTCGCGGAACAGCAGGCCCGCGTTCTCGAGCTTTTCCTCGCCGGTAGCCCCTTCGCCGATCGGCAGGATCGCGACGAATTCGATCGGGTCGCCCAGATCGTTGACACCGGCCACCCGGATGCGCAGGTCGTCTCCCGCAGGTGTGTCCGCTGCGGCCTGCTGGATTTCGGTTGGCGCGACCTCATCGTAGGGGGGTGCGACCATGTCCATCCAGAACCCCGGCCGGAAGAGGGTGAAGGCCACCAGCAGCAGGGCGATCGTCTCGTAGAAGCGGTTCTTGGCAAGGAACCAGCCCTGTGTCGCCGCCGCGAAAAGCAGCATGGCCACCGTCGCGATGACGAAGACGAATATCCCCTGTGCCCAGCCCACGTTGATCAGCAGCAGCTCGGTGTTGAAGATGAAAAGGAACGGCAGAGCCGCGGTCCGCAGGGAGTAGAAGAAGGCCACGACACCGGTCTTGATCGGGTCGCCGCCCGACACGGCCGCGGCGGCAAAGGACGCGAGGCCCACGGGCGGCGTGACGTCCGCCATGATCCCGAAATAGAACACGAAGAGGTGTACCGCGATCAGCGGAACGATCAGGCCGTTCTGCTGGCCCAGCGTCACGATGACGGGCGCGAGAAGCGCGGACACCACGATGTAGTTCGCCGTGGTGGGCAGCCCCATCCCCAGTATCAGGGAAAGCACCGCCGTCAGCGCGAGGATGGCCAGGATGTTGCCGCCCGACAGGACCTCCACCACATCGGCGAGGGCGGAACCGACACCGGTCTGGCTTACCGCGCCCACGATGATACCGGCGGTTGCCGTGGCGATGCCGATGCCGATCATGTTGCGGGCTCCCGTCACGAGGCCATCGATCAGGTCCATGAAGCCGTCCTTGATGTCGGTGGCCAGCCTGCTTTCGCCACGGAAGATCGCCATCAGCGGTCGTTGGGTCAGCAGGATGAAGATCATGTAGGCCGACGCCCAGAAGGCCGATAGACCCGGCGACAGGCGGTCCACCATCAGCGCCCAGACCAGAACGACGACCGGCAGGATGAAATGCAGCCCCGAGCGTGCGGTCGGACCCGGCAGGGGCAACGATGTGACCTCGTCGTTGGGGTCGTCCATCTTCAGCGGTTCTTCCTTGCTCGCCACGTACAGCAGCGCGACGTAGACGATGGTGAGGAAGACGAAGATGATGTATCCCGCCGTTTCTGGGAACGCGGGGCGGATCCAGCCCATGCCATAGTAGACGACAAAGGACAGGACGCAGATCGCGATGATGGCGAATGCGATGCCGACCAGGCGCTGGACCAGCGGCTTGGGGGTGTAGGCGCGGGGCAGTCCCTGCATGCCGGCCTTCAGTGCTTCGAGGTGCACGATATAGACCAGCGCGATGTAGGAGATCACGGCAGGCAGGAATGCATGCTTGACCACGTCGAAATACGGAATGCCCACATACTCGACCATCAGGAAGGCCGCGGCGCCCATGACGGGCGGCATGATCTGGCCGTTTACAGAGGAGGCGACCTCGACCGCGCCGGCCTTTTCAGAACTGAAACCGACCTTCTTCATCAACGGGATGGTGAATGTTCCGGTCGTCACGACGTTGGCGATGGACGACCCCGAGATCAGCCCGGTCATGGCGGAGGCGACGACGGCTGCCTTGGCCGGGCCGCCCTTCATGTGCCCCATCAGGCTGAACGCGACCTGAATGAAGTAGTTACCGGCACCCGCACGGTCCAGCAGGGACCCGAACAGGACGAAAAGGAACACGAAGGAGGTGGATACGCCCAGGGCGATGCCGAACACGCCTTCGGTTGTGATCCACTGGTGGTTCACGATTTCCGACAGGCTGTTGCCCTTGTGGGCGATGATCCCCGGCATCTGCGGGCCCAGCACGGTATAGAGCAGGAAAATCGACGCCACGATCATCAGGGCGGGCCCCAGCGCGCGGCGGGTCGCCTCCAACAGGATCAGCATGCCGATCACCGCCACCACATAATCCTGCATGATCGGTGCCCCGACCCGGTTCGCGATCTCGCGGTAAAACAGGAAAAGGTAAAGCGCGGACAGCGCGCCGGCGATGGCCAGAATCCACTCCCACACCGGCACATGATCCTTGGGCGAGCCAAGGAGAACCGTGGCGGCGACCGCGATCGCGGGCAGCGGGATCCACCAGATGGCGATACTGTCCTTTGCCGCGATCATGAAGAGCGCAGCCAACGCGAGCGGAACAACGATGCCCAGCGCCAGCTGGAAAGGCGTGCGTGCTGCCGGAAAGGCCATGATGCCCAGGAAGACGGCGAAACCAAGGTGGATCGACCGCGCCAACGTGTCGTTGAAGAGCCCGAAAGGCGACGCGATGTAGAGCTGGAACAACGACCACGCCAAGGCCACGAGCATCAGCAGAAGCCCAACCGGACCGCTGACCGATCGGCCCCCGGTATCCGAAGACGCGACAAGTTCGTCGAGTTCGGTCTGGCTCAATCCACCCCGGCCATCTGCGGCGGCTTCCACCGCGGCGGCCTGCTGCTGATCTTTGTTGGTCATCTAAGACGTCCCTGTCTGGGCTCCGGATTCTCGCGGATGCCTTGTTATTTGGCCCTCGGGGCCGACCGGTGGCGATTTGCACCGCCGCCGGTCAAAGCAAAGCGTTAGATCGTCTGGATTATTCGATCCAGCCACGCTCCTTGTAGTACTTGGCGGCACCGTCATGCAGCGGCGCGGACAGGCCTTCGGAAATCATCGCTTCCTCGGTCAGGTTCTCAAAGGCCGGATGCAGGCGCTTGAAACGGTCGAAGTTGTCGAACACAGCCTTGACCACCTGATAGACGACCTCGTCATCCACATCGGCGGAGGTGACAAAGGTCGCCTTGACGCCGAACGTGCTCACGTCGCTGTCCGTACCCTTGTACATGCCGCCCGGCACGGTGGCCGCGGCGTAATAGGGATTTTCATCGATCAGCTTGTCGATCTCGGGGCCTTCTACGGGAACGAGGCTGGCATCGATGGTCGACACCGCTTCCTGGATCGAACCGTTGGGATGGCCCACGGTGTAGATGATCGCATCGACCTTGTTGTCGCCCAGCGCTGCGGCCTGCTCCGCCGGCTTCAGCTCGGAAGCGAGCGCGAAGTCATCCAGCGTCCAGCCTTTTGCGTTCATGACGACTTCCATGGTGGCGCGCTGGCCCGAGCCCGGGTTGCCGATGTTGACGCGCTTGCCCTTCAGGTCATCGAAGCTCTTGATGCCGCTGTCGTTGCGGGCGATCACGTTGAATGGTTCGCCGTGCACGGAAAACACGGCGCGCAGCTTGTCGAACTTGTCACCCTCGAACTGTGACGTCCCGTTGTAGGCGTGGAACTGCCAGTCGGACTGGGCCACGCCCATGTCCATGTCGCCCGCCTTGATCGCATTGATGTTGGCGATGGAACCGCCGGTGGACGGCGCCGTGCACTTCAGGTTGTGCTCGGCAGTGCCGCGGTTGACCAGTCGGCAGATGGACTGGCCGACGACAAAGTAGACGCCGGTCTGGCCGCCGGTACCGATGGTGATGAACTTCTCTTGTGCCGTTGCAGCAGTACCGGCCGCCATGGCGCCAGCAAGCGCAATCATCTTGAACATTTTCATAGGTGTCTCCCATTTCTTGTTTCGGCGCCCGCCATCGACAGGCGGATGCCCTACCGTTTCGGCAAATATCGCGGCTCGAGGCAGATGCCGGTCGCGTTCGTTTGCCTTCGTCCGGTTCACGCCCACGATAGGGTTCGGCGCAAATTAACGGATTCTGATTCCACGTTAGGCAGCTTTGAATGAGTGATCAAGCAAGCTTTGACCCAGAAAATGCCACAGGCCCAAATCCCTGTTTTGACTTTACTTTTCAGAAGAATCCACGTAAAGGCGCGCTGATCGGGCGGGCAATTCCTGCCGCTGATCAGGCTTCCCGAGGCCTGGAACTTGCACCACGTTGCAATCCGGTCAAACTCTTGGCATGCCGGACAAATACACTCGGGGTTTGCCAATGATGCCATATTTTTCAGCCTATTCCAGATTTGCCACTTTTGCAGGTGTCGCCGCCCTCGCCATCGTCTGCCTGGTTCTCACGGTGACGTGGTCGTTGTGGCTTGCCGTTCCCCTCGCGTTCTTTGTCGCCCTCACCCTCTTGGGGATCTTCGATCTGCTCCAGACACGTCACAGCATCCTGCGGAATTACCCGGTGCTGGGGCATATGCGCTTCATCTTCGAAGGGGTGCGCCCGGAAATTCGGCAGTACCTCATTGAATCGGATCAGGATGAAGAACCGTTCAGCCGGGACGACCGGTCCTTGGTTTACCAGCGGGCCAAGGGGCAGGAAGATGCGCGGCCTTTCGGGACGCGCCAGCGGGTTTACGATGCGGGATATTCATGGGTGACGCACTCTATCCAGCCCGTGCACATCGAGGATTTCGATTTCCGCATCACCATCGGCGGCAACGCGTGCAAGCAGCACTATTCGGCTTCGATCTACAATATTTCAGCCATGAGCTTCGGGTCGCTTTCCGCGAACGCGATTCAGGCGCTGAACACCGGGGCAAAGATGGGCAATTTCGCGCATGACACCGGCGAAGGATCTGTCAGCCGCTATCACAAGGCGGGCGGTGGCGACCTGATCTACCAGCTTGCATCGGGATATTTCGGCAGCCGGGCGCCCGACGGCACATTCGATCCGGCCAAGTTCAAGGAAACGGCATCGCTCGATCAGGTCAAGATGATCGAGCTGAAACTCAGCCAGGGTGCCAAGCCGGGCCACGGCGGGATGCTGCCCGCGTCCAAGATCACACCGGAGATTGCCGAGGCAAGGGGCGTGCCGATGGGAAAGGACTGCGTGTCGCCCGCGGCGCATTCCGCCTTCCAGACGCCGATCGAGATGATGGAGTTCCTGCAGCAATTGCGCGATCTGTCCGGGGGAAAGCCCGTGGGCTTCAAGCTCTGCATCGGGCACCGGCGCGAGTTCATGTGCATTGTAAAGGCGATGCTGGAAACCGGGATCGTGCCGGATTTCATCGTCGTGGATGGGGGAGAAGGCGGCACCGGGGCGGCCCCTGTCGAGTTTTCCAACCACGTCGGGATGCCCATGGTCGAGGGGCTGACCTTTGTCCACAATACGCTGCGCGGGGCCGGTTTGCGCGATCAGATAAGGATCGGCGCGGCGGGCAAGGTGGTGTCGGCCTTCGACATCGCAAGGGCGCTGGCGCTGGGTGCCGACTGGTGCAATTCGGCGCGCGGCTTCATGTTCGCCATCGGATGCATCCAGGCCCAGGCCTGCCACACCAACCATTGCCCGGTGGGTGTCGCCACGCAGGACAAGACGCGGATGCGCGCGCTTGACGTCTCGCACAAGAGCAAGCGGGTCGCCCGCTTTCACCGCAACACGATGGAGGCGCTTGCAGAGATGACGGGTGCCGCCGGGCTGAAGCACCCGAGCGAGTTTCTGCCCAGACACCTGATGCTGCGACAGGGGGACAAGAGCATGGCGGAAGGAAGCCAGGCCTACGGCTACCTGCCGGAAGGTTTCCTGCTGGACCCCGATGCGCCCGATTATCACGGCGACAAGACGAGGTGGGACCGTGCCCGCGCCGAGAGTTTCGCGCCGGTCGACTGATCGCTGGACAGCCATACTCGTGCGGCGGGTCGGGTCGTTTCGATCGCCGGGCCTTCTGTAATTTTGCCACGCAAAACACGTTGTTCCCGTTCATGCAAAGAGGCCGCCGGATAACCGGCGGCCTCTGTCAGTCAAATGAGTGGCGGCGTGCCTGAGGCGGCTCAGGCCTCTTCGGCGACGGCGGCCTGCACGGCCGCTTCGAAGATGGACAGACCCTCCTCGACCACGGCATCGGAAGCGGTCAACGGCACCATGACGCGAACGGCGTTCCCGTGCATGCCACAGCTCAGCAGCAGCAGCCCGCGCTTGAGCGCATGCGCGATCACCCGCTTCGTCAAATCGGCGTCCGGCTTGGCGGTGTCGAAGTCTGTGACGAACTCGACCGCGACCATCGCGCCAAGTCCGCGCACGTCCCAGAACCGGTAGGGTGCGGACCGCGCGCCGATCTCGCTGAACCTCGCCTTGAGGGTCTCGCCCATTGCGGTGGAACGGGCCAGCAGGCCTTCTTCCTCGATCGCCTCGATCGCGGCCAGCGCCGCGGCGCATGCGACCGGGTTGCCGCCGTAGGTCCCGCCAAGGCCACCGGGATCCATCGCGTCCATCACGTCGGCGCGGCCGATCACGCCGGCCAGCGGATAACCACCGGCCATGGACTTCGCGACGGTGATCAGGTCCGGAACCACGCCGGAATGTTCGACAGCGAACCATGTGCCCGTGCGGCCAAAGCCCGCCTGAACTTCATCGGCGATCAGCAGAATGCCATGTTCATCGCAGATGTCGCGCAGTTGCTGCATCATCTCGAAGGGAACCGGGGTATAGCCGCCCTCGCCCAACACGGGCTCGATGATGATCGCCGCCACGCGGGAGGGTTCCGCATCGGTCAGGAACAGGTTCTTGAGGCCGGTGATCGCGTCGTCGACGGTGATTCCGTCACGCACGGAGGGAAACGGCGCGCGGAAGACATCCGCGGGGAACGGGCCCACACCCTTCTTGTAGGGGCTGACCTTGCCGGTCATGCCGAGGGTCAGCAGCGTGCGGCCGTGGTACCCTCCGGTAAAGGCAATCACACCCGGACGGCCAGTCGCGGCACGTGCGATCTTAACCGCGTTTTCCACGGCCTCTGCCCCGGTCGTGACCAGAAGCGTTTTCTTGGGCGCATCGCCGGGGGCCAGCGCGTTCAGCTTTTCCGCAAGTTCGATGTAGGGACCATAGGGAACGACCTGGAACGAGGTGTGCGTGTAATGGTCTTCCTGTGCCTTCGCCGCGGCGACGACCTTGGGATGACGGTGGCCGGTGTTCAGCACGCCGATCCCGCCGACGAAATCGATGTAACGGTTGCCTTCGACGTCCCAGAGTTCGGCGTTCTCGGCATACTGCGCGTAGATCGGCGCGGCCGACGCCACGCCGCGCGCGACGGCGGCGTTGCGGCGTTCAATCATCTGCGCGTTGGTGACATCGGCGCCGGCCACGGCAGCCGAAACGATGTTCTTGACCACGGCCTGTGCCGATGCGGCGGCCTTGGTGGTCTTCGTGGGTGCAGCCTTGCGACGCGATTTTTTGGCGGTTTCGGACATTGAACAGCATCCTTTCGGTTCATGACGCGCGGAGTGGCGTTTAAAAATTGCTATCCTTCCGTTTAATATAATTGTCAATGCCGAAGTCGCGGTTTATGGCATTGCCAACGCCGGCTCAGCCGGATCTTGCTGACGGAAATGCAAGCAGCGTAAGGATCCTTTCTTGGACATCGGGCAAAGACTAAAAACCATTCGCAAGCAGCGTGGCCTGTCGCAACGGGAACTCGCAGCGCGTGCGGGCCTGACCAACGGGACGATTTCACTGATCGAAATGAACAGGACCAGCCCTTCGGTCGCGTCCCTGAAGAGCCTGCTGGACGCGATCCCGATCAGCATGGCCGAATTCTTTTCCACGCTGGAGGACCGCGAGGCTCCGAAATACTTCTACACGGCGCAGGACTTTACCGAAGTTGCGCCCGCCGCACCGGGGCAGGTATCGCTTCGGCAACTCGGCAACATAGAGAACCACGCGCTTCAGGTGCTGCACGAAACCTATCCGCCCGGCGCCGATACGGGCCCGGAGTTTCTGTCCCATCAGGGCGAGGAAGCCGGGATCGTGGTGAAGGGAGCTATAGAGGTGACCGTCGATGGTCATACCTCCGTGCTTCGGGTCGGCGATGGTTACATCTTCGACAGTACCTTGCCCCACCGGTTCAGGAACATCGGAAAAGACGTGTGCGAAGTGGTCAGCGCCTGCACACCGCCCAGTTTCTGAGGACATGAAAGAAACGGCGCAGCACCTGCCACGCCGTTTCTCGTCTCTCGATTGGTGGTCAGTCGACCGAGCCTATTTTCGCGCAGAGCCTTTGCGGTCATGCTTGACTTCGAATTCGCGGTTCTTGCTGCCGCCGGAAGTCATCGCAACGATTATGATCGCTGCAAGGGTTAGTACGGCCAAGCCACCAAGGAACAGATCGGCATTCATGCGTCGCCCTTTCAGTAGCTTCGTTCACCGGTCAAACTGCGCTGCAGCATGAATGGTTCCCGGTTGGGCGCGCCATGTTGCCGCAGGGCCACAGTTACCCGCCGCTCAGTAGTCGTAGGTCTGTTTTGCCGTCTTCGGGACGTGGAAGGTCACCTTGAGCGCGTAAACGGTTTCCGTGCTCTCGATCTCGACGTGTCCGTTCAACTGACGCGCAAATGCCTCGATCAGCCGGGAACCCAGCCCGGTGCCGGTTTCCGCGGTATCTCCACTGACCGTATTGCTGACCGTAAGCTGCGCGAGTTCGGTGTCGATCTGGCGAAGGGATGCATCGAGGTGCGCATCGGGCGAGGACTGGGGAATGTACTTCAGAGCGTTCGTGATCGCTTCCGAGGTCAGCAGGGTCAACGGAGCGGCGTCGTCCGCATCGATGCTGATCCGCTCGAAGCTCTGAGTAACCTTCACATGCGCCTTTGGGCCGAGCCCGACCTTCAAAAGCTGCCCGACGACTTCTTCCAGCAGAACTTTGGCATCCACACGGACCAGATTGTCATCCTGGTACAGGTTCTTGTGTACCGTGGCTAGGCTCAGGATCCTTTCCTGCAGGCGGCGCAGGACGAACCGCGCGTCTTCGCTCTTGGCCTGCCGGATCTGCATGTTCATGATGGACGAGATGAGCTGCAGGTTGTTCTTCACACGGTGGTGCACTTCCTTCAGCAGGATGTTCTTTTCGCGCAGACTGTCTTCCAGCGTCGCTTCGTCGCGCAGGATGGATTCCGCCATCGCGACGAAGGCTGTCTCCATCTCGGCCAGTTCGGTCGGGATCGATGGCGCAAGGGTGTCGCGCGGCAGGGTCCGGCTCAGGGCAAAGCGCCGCATCTGCCGACCCAGTTTCCGGATATGCCGGATGGCAAGGCGGTTCAGTGCCCAGAATGCCACCACGAGGCTGGCGGCCCACATCGCGACCGGCAGAAGCGTGCTGAGACGCGTTGTCAGATCCACCTGAAGGAACGGCGTATCCTCGGGCCAGGCGCTCATCGCGTAGACGGCATCCGGTACGATCGGCAGCACCGCATAGGCGCGGGTGACGGATTCCGTGTTTTCGGCAAAGAACACCTTTGTCTCGTTCCCGGCGAAAACCGACAGCGAAATATTCTCCGGCATCTCCACGCCGGAAAGGTCCATACCGCGCTCGGACGTCAGAATGTCGCCGTCCGCATTGAAGGTGACCATGGCCAGCGGCGTCAGGGAAAGGGGCGGCTCCTCCTCCGTTTCGATCAGCGAGGGGGGAATGGAGATCGCCATGAAACCGATCAGTTCGTCATTCTCCCGGACGGGGGCCTGAACGACTGTCACCGACTTGCCGGAAACCGCTCCCCGACGCACCGCATAGGCTGCCCGGACCGGATGCTCGAGCGCTGACCGAAACCAGTTCCGTTCGCTGAGGTCCACTGTTCCCCCGGCGGAAGAACATTCCATCAACCCGTCCAGACCGACGTACCCGACGACTTCGTAGTTCCGGGTGACATCGCGATATTCTTTCAGAACCTGGCTGCATTCTTCGGGATCGTCGAGGTACAGACGGACCAGCGCGCTCAGGACTTCGACCGCGCCGAAAGCCTCCTGCAACACCCGTCTTTCAGCCGAAGAGGCCTGCTCGGTCACGGCAAGCAAAGACAGCTCCGCGCTGGTCTGGTTCTGGCTCGATATCTCCCAGGTCTGCACGATGGCGATCATTCCGATGGGCATGAGAGCGAGGGACAGGAAGAAAAGAACCCTGACCGCCAATCCCTTGAGCAGCCCACCGGAAAAGAACCCGGAAGTCATGGCTAGAAACTTGCAACCTTGGACGAAGAGATCACGGACATGGTCGCGTCGTCCGTCATCTCGAGAGAGTCGTTTTCCCCGTGCTCCATCAGTTCGGCCAGTTGGGCGCGTGCACGGTTGACCCTGCTCTTGATGGTGCCGACAGCCACACCGCACATGTCGGCAGCTTCTTCGTAAGAGAATCCGGACGCACCAATCAGCAGCAGCGCCTCACGCTGTTCCACCTTGAGCTTGCCAAGCGCCTTGCGGAAATCGTTCATCTGCATGTGGCCATCGTGCGCAGGCTTCTCGGCCAATCCTTCGGTGAAAACGCCATCGACGTCGGCCACCTCGCGCTTCGACTTGCGGCGGGATGAATAGTAGGTGTTGCGAAGAATGGTGAACAACCACGCACGCATGTTTGTGCCGGGCTCGAACTTCTCGATGTTCGTCCAGGCCTTGACCAGCGTGTCCTGTACCATGTCGTCGGCAAGGGACCCGTTTCGCGTCAAACTGATGGCAAAGGCGCGCATGGCCGGAAGGTGATCCACCAGCTCGTCGCGGGGCGATTTCTCAGCCATTGTCGGAACCGCTCTGAGACTCTTGTTGTTTGAGCTTGCTCAGCAAGTCCTTGAACCGATCCGGGATTCCCTCTTCGAGCGTTTCGTTGAAAACCTTCTTGAGATTTTCGTCGATAACGCTCTCGCGGTCCTCGTTCTTGTCAGAATTCACAAACATACCTCTGGTTCTTCGGCCTTTGTTTTCTATAATTTGCACCCACACTGGAACTTAACCAGCGTAAAGCGCGTTTGGTTCCAAGAATTATCAAATAAAGGACTGCCGAAATGAGTGATGCCAATGAGCCACGCAGCATCAGTGATGAATTGGGAGAAAACATTCCGTACCTGCGCAGGTTTTCCCGCGCAATGACCGGCAGCCAACAAAGCGGCGACATGTTCGCCGCTGCGGCATTGGAGGCGATCCTTGCCGATCGCTCGGTTCTGGACGGTACCGACGTGCGTACCGGCCTGTTCAAGGTTCTCTACGGCATATGGGCAAGCGCCGGCGCACCGATCGAAGAAGGCGAAAGCGGGGCGCGTGCGAAGGCGCAAGTGCGGCTCGCCGCGCTGACGAACAACTCGCGTGAGGCACTTCTTCTGCACACGATCGAAGGCTTCTCGTTCTCTTCCATCGCAACGATCATCGGTGTCGAGCAGCAGGAAGCCGAGGAACTGGTCGACATCGCCCGTCGCGAGATGGCCGACAGCGCCACCGGCTCTGTCATGATCATCGAGGACGAGGCCATCATCGCCATGGACATCGAAAGCATCGTTGCCGAGATGGGACACAGGATCACCGGCGTCGCCCGGACCCGCGACGAGGCTGTGGCGCTTGGCCGCAAGGACGTTCCCGACCTCATTCTGGCTGACATCCAGCTGGCTGACAATTCTTCGGGCATCGATGCGGTGAACGACATCCTGACCGAGCTCGGGACACGGCCGGTGATCTTCATCACGGCTTTCCCCGAGCGCCTGCTGACAGGAGACAAGCCCGAACCGGCGTTCCTGATCTCCAAGCCATATACGGTCGAGCAGGTGGTTTCTTCGGTTTCGCAGGCGATGTTCTTCTCATCCACGGAAACCCTGAATGCCTGACATCAGGCTGTCCGGCCTTTCGCCGTTCTGACCGATCAAGCCCCGCCAATCGCGCGGGGCTTTTTCTTGCCTTGGAACATTTGCTGGCGAAATACGTTGTGCCGCCGACAATCGATCACAATTTGATGAAGGAGAACGACATGTCGAACGTGACCAAAGCAATGCCCACCAAGGCAGCTGACGAAATCGGCAAGGCAGGAAAGGTGACTGTCGACGACCTGTCCCTGCAACTTCAGGTCCTCAAGGACGACATCGCTGCCCTGACGTCCACCGTCAGCACCTACAGCCAGTCCAAGGCTTCGGCGGCCCGTGACACCGCCCAGCAGAAAGCGTCTGAATTCAGCGCCGCAGCACAGGAGCGCGCGAAGGAAACCCACAAGCAGGCTGAAGACTTCATCCGTACGCAGCCGGGTACCGCTATCGGTATCGCAGCCGGTGCCGGCTTTCTGATCGGTCTGCTGACGGCGCGCCGTTAATGTTTGATCACCTCGCGCAGAAAGCACAGGTAAAAGCCGCCCAGACCGCGCAGACTGCCGCGCTTGGTCTGGGCGCGTCCCTTCTGCTTGCGGTCGGCCTGGGTTTTCTTACCGCTGCTCTCTGGATCTATCTCGTGACCGTCTCGGGTGCGCTGATGGCCGCCTTGGTGATCGGCGCAATCTACGTTGGCGCAGGCTTCGTGGTTTTGGCTGTGTTGTCAGCCAAGAGACGGTCTGCGAAGCGGGAGCTGGAAAAGATCGAATATGAGAAGCAGAAAGGTGCGGATATTCAAAGCACCCTTCAGCAACTCATCTTGGCGTTTGTGACGGGGATGCAGGCCGGTCGGACCGGCCGTCGCGGATAGCAGCCATCAGGCCATGGGTGCTGAAAGGTTTCGAGATGTATACCGGGTTCGGATTTGCCTGAGTATCAACGATCCTTTCGTCAGCGACGAGAACGAGCCGACCTATCGGGGGCATTTCCGCGATAAACCGGCTGTCCTCCACGGCATTGTCCGTGGAGGTGACGAAGACAACGTTCACATCGGCAAGACGATGCGAAAAGTCGGAGAGCCCTTTCTCAAGGCTCTCCAGACTTTCGGTCTCGACGATCGTCTTGTCCGGAAACTCGGCTGAGAGAGCTTCGCAAATGTCTGCTCGGACAAAGGGATCCTGCTCGTAAATGAGGTAAACCATGACACTCCGACTTCAGGTTGAAAAATCATCGCATACTACAGCGCCGGCTCGGCTGCATTAAACTACGACATATGAAGGTGCTGATCAAATGGCCACAAAGTGTAGGAACTGCCCCCTTCGACAACGGGACCTGTTCATTGATTTGTCTTCCGACGAAGTTGACTTCATGCAGAAATTCAAGGCCGGCGAACTGACGATCGACCCCGGCACGCCGATCCTGATGGAAGGGTCCAACGCACCGCAGCTTTTCACTGTCTTGTCAGGCATGGGCATTCGCGACAAGATGCTCGAAAACGGCGAACGTCAGGTCATCAGCTTTGTTTTTCCCGGTGATTTCGTAGGCTTGCAGGCTGGTTTAATGGGGAAGATGGGCCATTCCGTAGAGGCACGGACGAGGATGAAACTGTGCGTATTCGATCGTTCGGAGTTCTGGAGCTTCTTCAAATCCCATCCCGGCAGGGCGTTCGACATTACCTGGCTCGCGGCGATCGAAGAACATTTTCTCGGGGAAACCGTCGCAACACTGGGCCAGCGCACCGCCACCCAAGCCCTCGCCTGGGCGCTGATCAAGGTGTTCCAGCGGGGCGACGCGCTTGGTCTGGTCGAGAACAACCAGATGAAGCTGCCCTATACCCAGCGGGATCTTGCCGACGCGCTTGGCCTGTCCCTTGTCCACACCAACAAGACCTTGGCAAAGTTACGCGAGGCGCAGCTTGTTTCCTGGTCCAGCGGCACGTTGCACGTGATGCAGCCTGACGCGCTTGCCGAACTTGGCATGACGTCGTGGGACACGTTGCGACCGCGCCCGCTTATGTAATCTGACATCCTAAAGGTTAACTACTTTCAGGGACTTCGACCATTTCGTCAGCGACGACAGCTCCGCGCTGACCCATTGGGCGGGGTCGACCTACGGTCGTGTCGCTAGCCGTTCGAAGTTCGATCTGCGCATTCAACGAAGCGCCGAACAGGACAAGAAAACTTGAAATCCAGAGCCAGATCAGCATCGCGATGACGGCACCGATCGACCCGTATACCTGATTGTAGTTCCCGAAGTTCGCGACGTAGTACGAGAACCCGACCGACAGGATCGCCCAGAGAAGGACCGCCAATACCGCGCCGGGAGAAAGCCACGGCAACCTCGCGGCCTTGCGGTTGGGACCGAAACGGTAAAGCACGCCCACGCCCGCGAAGAGAACGACAATGGCGATGACCCAGCGCAGCACCTCCACCGCAAGGGTGCCGAACGGACCAAGGGGGAAGAAAGCCAGCAACACAGGTGCCACCACGAGCGTCAGCAACGCGACGATCCCGACCAGGACCAGCATCACGGTCAGCATCAGCGCCCTGAGGTAATGCCAGGCGGTATTCCTGTTACGCTGCTTGTAGACCTTATTGAGACCGATCATCATCGCCCCCACGCCTGCCCGTGCGGACCAAAGCGCGAAGAACAGGGAAAGCACACCGGCCCAACCGAGCGTTTCCGTCCGGGCGGTGATGAGCGAAGTGACCTGAACGCTGATGATCTCGTAGACGTCGTTCGGAAGGAAACCGCGCATCTTCTCGAGTTGCGGCAGGACCACGGCCGCGTCCGAGATCATGCCGAGCACGGCAATCAACGCAGCCAGTGCCGGGAACAGCGACAGCATCGCAAAGAATGCGACCCCGGCCGAGATCAGGGAAACGTCATTCTCCGCGATCTGCGTCAGACTCGCCTTGAAAGCATCCCAATAGAGGCGGGTTTTACTTGGCGGGTCTGACACTTCCATGAATTATCCTTCCTCGACGTCGTCGCGTACCTGTCCCCATGCAACAAGGGAAAAAATGATCGTACCGCCGATGATGTTACCCGCCAGGACGGGCAGGAAAAACCCGAAGATGGCCTGCATGATGGGCAAGTCGCCCCGCATCAGCAGCACGGCCATCTCCACCGACCCCGCGACGATATGGGTGAAATCCCCGGCGGCGATCAGCCAGGTGAACGTCAGGATCAGGAAAAAAGCAGCTTCGTCGGCCTGCGGCAGCATCCAGACAATCAGCGCCACGATCACACCTGCCGGGATCGCGCGCCAGAAACTCTGCGAGGCCCCCATGCCGGTCGCATGTTCCGACAAGGATATGATCGCGGCAAACGTTTCTTCCGGTATCGCCGACGTGAATTCAAAGAGCGCCGCCGCCGCGAACGCGCCGACGACGTTGGCGGTCAGCACGATGATCCAGAGACGTGTCATCGACAGCAACGAATATACCGACCGCTCCTGCATGATCGGCAGAACCGTGGTGATCGTGTTTTCCGTAAAAAGCTGCATCCGGCCCATGATCACCGCGAGGAAACCCAGGGAATAGCCCAGGTTCTCCAGCAGGGGGCGCCAGGATGTATCGGGCAGATGCGCGCGAAAGATCGCTTCCCCCAGAACGGACAGGCTGATCAACATTCCTGCAGCGATGCCTGACCAGATCAGCGACCGCTTGGTGCGGGCCAGTTCCTCTTCACCATCGCGCCGGATGACTTCGTAGATCATGCGCGGCGAAAGCGCCGCGGCTTCGTTGACGGATTTCTCTTCCGCGGCTTCTTCGACATTCTCCTGGTGGCGGTGCCGTTGGATCAGGGGTGCCATCTCAATCTTCCTATCAAGGGCGTTCCAGCGGGAAATAGCGCGATTGTACAGTCCGAACAGGCCGCTAAGGGAATTAGCGGGCTTGCACCCGGCAGCCCGAGCTTCCAGAACGTCAGCAGCGAAAGGAAATTGCCATGCCCCCCTATCCCGACGAACTCAGCACCGAAATCCGCAACAGGTTTGCGCACGTGGACGCGTGCCCCTTCACCGGGCCGCGCATCTTCTTCGAGAACGCAGGCGGTGCCCTGACGCTGAACTCTGTCGTCGACACGTCGGCCCGGTTCGCGGCGATCCCTGACAACCAAGGGCGGGACAACGCGGCATCCGCTGCGCTGGGCAAGGCCATTGCCGACGCGCGCGCGGACATGGCCTTGTTCTTCAATACGACGTCTGGCCGGTTCCTCGTCGGCGAATCGGGGACCGAACTGCTGTTCCGGCTGATCCGCACGGCAGTCATGGGTCAATCCGGCAAAGGTGCGGTGATCGGATCGTCGGTGGAGCATCCTGCCTCGCGCAGCGCGGCCCGACACTGGGCCCGCCAGGCCGGCGTGGATTACATCAGCGTATCGCATGACGACGCCACGGGCCGGGTCACGGCGGACAGCTACGCGCAGATGGTCCGCGAGGATGTCCGGGTGGCAACGATCCTGCACACGTCGCCCGTCACCGGGGTCGCCAATGACGTGGCCGCCATCGCCAAGGCCATTCGCGCCAAGGCGCCCGAAGCCTTCATCATCGTCGACGGTATCCAGCACGCCAGCCACGGAAGGATCGATATCTCGGCCTACGAAGTCGACGGATATGTCGTATCCCCCTACAAGATGTTCTCCCGGCATGGCTATGGCGTGGCATGGGCGTCGGACAGGCTGACGGGCCTCGACATCGAAACACTGGCGAACGGCCCCAAGGGCAACTGGGAAATGGGCACGCGCGACACGGGATCTTATGCCACGTTCTCGGACGTCGTGCGGTATTTCGAATGGTTGGGCAGCGAGGTTTCGGATGCCGAAACGCCGCGTGACAGGATCGTCGCCGCCGGCGCCAGCATTCACACCCACGAAAAGGCCCTCACGGATGCCATGTTGCACGGGGTCGGAAACCTGCCGGGCCTTGCCAGCCTGGATGGTGTCACCATCCTCGGCGGCACTGACAACCCGGACCGTGAGGGGCTGGTGTGCTTCGCGCTCGACAGCCTTCCGGCGGACAAGATCGTGGACGGCCTGAACGACAGTGGCATCCGCACGCACATCCGCCGCGCCGATCACTACTCGGGCAACATCCTGACCCCGCTTGGGCTCGAGGCGGCGGTCCGCGTTTCCCTATGCCACTACAACACCATGGACGAGGTCCGCGCGTTTCTGTCCGCCGTGCAGGAGATGGCCTTGCCAAACGCCACCAACACGTGAACCATGTCGAGATGAATACGCAGCTCAGCCAAGCCATCCAGAACAAGCGTGACGACCTGATCGCGTTGACCCAGGACCTCATCCGCATTCCGACGCTGAATCCGCCGGGCACGGATTATCGCGGGATCTGCGAGTATCTGGACAAGCGCCTGCGCACGCATGACTTTGAAACCGAACTGATCCGCGCGACCGGCACGCCGGGCGACAGCGACAAGTATCCGCGCTGGAACATCATCGCGCGCCGGACAGGCAAGGTTGCCGGCGACTGTGTCCACTTCAACAGCCACACCGACGTGGTGGAGGTCGGCGCAGGCTGGACATTCGATCCCTTTGGCGGCGACATCGCCGACGGCAGGATCTACGGCCGCGGGGCCTGCGACATGAAAGGGGGTTTGGCCGCCTCTATCATCGCGGCCGAAGCCTTTATCGAAACGCACCCCGACTATGCCGGAGCCATCGAGATTTCCGGCACAGCGGACGAGGAAACCGGCGGTTACGGCGGCGTGGCCTACCTCGCGGAACAAGGCTATTTCAATCCGAGCCGCGTGCAGCACGTGATCATCCCAGAACCGCTGAACAAAGACCGAATTTGCCTTGGCCACCGTGGCGGCTGGTGGGCCGAGATTGAGACCAAGGGCGAAATCGCCCATGGCGCGATGCCCTTTCTGGGCGACTGCGCCGTGCGGCACATGGGGGCGGTTCTGCAGGAGTTCGAAGACAAGCTTTTCCCCGCAATGGCCGCACGCTACACCGACATGCCGGTGGTTCCCGAAGGCGCGCGCCAGTCAACCATGAACATCAACTCGATCCACGGGGGCGAACCGGAGCCGGAGGAAGGCTTCACCGGATTGCAGGCCCACTGCGTTCCCGACAGCTGCCGCATCGTCATCGACCGCCGGTTCCTGATCGAAGAGACGCTGGATCAGGTGCGGGACGAGGTAACGGGCCTGCTGGAAGGTCTGCGGGCCACCCGCGCCAACTTCGATTTCGAACTGACCGAGCGGAACTCGGTCTTGCCGTCGATGACAGACCGGGATGCACCCGTTGTCCAAACCGTCGCGGGGGCGATCGAAAAGGTCATGGGCAAGGCGCCTGAGTACGTCGCCTCACCCGGCAGCTACGATCAAAAACACATCGACCGGATCGGCACGTTGAAGAATTGCATCGCCTATGGGCCCGGCGTTCTCGAACTCGCGCACAAGCCCGACGAATGGATCGGAATCGACGACATGATCGACAGCGCCATGGTCATGGGGGCCGCCCTCGAAAGCCTGCTGCTGAAAGGCTAGCGGTCGAACGCCGTTGCGGCGCCGATCGCCAGACCATCCACGATCGCGGTCAGCGCGGCGCCCCTGTGAATCTCGGCTTCCGGCAGACGCCTGCGCAGGGCGTCTTCCACCACCCGCATCAGGCTGGACCCGCCGACGAAGATGACCTTGTCCACGCGCGACGGCGCGATATCGACCTTTGCCAGCACCTCGTCCGCGGCGCCGCCGATCTCTTCCGCCAGCGGGGCAAGTCGATCGGTCATCCAGTCCGAAGGCAACGACAGCGTGGCGCCGGGCTTCAGCATCCCGACCTTGATGACCGGATCGGTCTCGCCCTGGGTGTTCGCCATGATCTTTCCGGCTTCGACGGCAAACGCCAGATCATGGCCCAGTTCCTCTTCCAGCACCTTGACCAGACGCGCCAGCCGCTTGGGATGGACGGCGAATTTTTCCAGCTCCGCTGCCGCCTTGCGGGTGTCCGCGCCGTAGAGAAATGGAATCTTGGCCCATGTGGCCAAATCGTTGAAGATCGCGTTCGGCGCGATGTGGGTATCGTCTCCGAAGGCGTGGCGGATCGGGCTGCCCATGCCCAGCTGGGGCATCACCCGGCCGATGCTGAGGGTACGGTCGAAATCCGTTCCGCCGACACGCACGCCGTGGCTGGCGAGGATATCGATCTCCGCGCTCCCCTTCTGGCGGAAAAGGGTGAAATCGGACGTGCCGCCGCCGATATCGACCACCAGCGCCAGATCACCGGGGGACAGAATGTTCCGGTTGGCAAGCGCCGCGGCCTCCGGTTCGTTCATGAACCGGACTTCCGCGAAACCGGCCCGACGATAGGCCTCCTGCAGATCGATGAGGGCTTGACTGTCCCGATTTGGATCGGCGGAATGGAACCGCACGGGTCGCCCCGACAGCACGCGGTCGTGGACCATGCCGGTCGCCGCTTCCGCCCTGCGCTTCATCTCTGCGAGGAATCGCGCGACGATGTCGATGAAATCCAGTCGCTCGCCCAGAAGCATCCGGCTTTCGCGCATCAGCCGTGTGCCGAGCAAGCTCTTGAGGCCGCGCATGTAGCGCCCCTCGTCTCCGGCCAGCAAGGCTTCGCTGGCGCGCTCACCGACAACCATCCGCTTCGTCTCGAAATCGAAGAAGACCGCCGTCGGCAGGGTTTCGGCTTCGGCCTCCATCGGAATCAAACGCGGTTTGCCGTCCACCAGCATGCCCGCGGCGGAATTCGATGTGCCGAAGTCTATGCCAAGTGCCGAAGCCATCTTGCGGTTCCCGGAATCCAGAGGCGGCTGATTAGGCTTTCGCCGGTCGAAAGGCAACTGGCACTTCGAGAATGCTGGCAAGACGCAAAAGGATTGGCTAGCCTTCGCTCATAACCAATAAGGGAGTCTGCAATGTTCCACCTTCGACACCTTCTGCTCGGCGTCGGCACTGCCGCGCTCATGGCCGGCGCCGCCGCCGCCAAGGACGACATCACCGTCGCCCTGCAACTCGAGCCGCCGCATCTCGATCCGACGTCGGCCGCGGCGGGGGCCATCGATTCCGTTCTCTATTCGAACGTGTTCGAAGGGTTGACCCGGTTCATGTCCGATGGCTCCGTCGTGCCCGGCCTGGCCGAAAGCTGGGAAATTTCCGACGACGGTCTGACCTATACCTTCAAGCTGCGCGAAGGCGTCACATTTCACGACGGCAGCACGATGGACGCGGAAGATGTGAAATTCACCCTCGACCGCATCATCGCCGAAGACAGTGCCAACGCCCAGAAGGCCCTCTACTCGGCCATTTCTGAGGTCAACGTCATCGACCCCACCACCGTCGAGGTGAAGCTGAGCGAACCGAACGGCAGCATGCTGTTCAACCTCGCCTGGGGCGACGCGGTGATCGTCGCTCCGGAGAGCATCGACAACATCAAGCAGCAACCCATCGGGACAGGTGCCTTCAAGTTCGACAGCTGGACGCAAGGTGACCAGATCGTTCTGTCAAAGAATGCGGACTATTGGGGCACCCCGGCCGAGCTCGAAAAGGCGACGTTCAAGTTCATTTCCGATCCCACCGCAGCCTTTGCGGCCATGATGGCCGAGGATGTGGACGTATTCGCGGGCTTCCCCGCACCAGAAAACATGCCGCAGTTCGAGGCCGATCCCCGGTTCCAGGTGATCGTCGGCTCGACCGAAGGCGAGACCATCCTGTCCACCAACAATACCCGTGCCCCTTTTGACAACGTGAAGGTGCGCGAGGCGATGGCGCACGCGATCGACCGTCAGGCCATCATCGACGGCGCGATGTTCGGACTGGGCACGCCCATCGGCACCCATTTCGCTCCGCACAACCCCGCCTACGTCGATCTGACCTCGATGAGCGAATATGACCCCGAGAAGGCCAAGGCGCTGCTGGCGGAGGCGGGCTTCCCGGATGGTTTCGAGACCACGCTGCATCTTCCGCCACCGTCCTACGCCCGGCGCGGCGGAGAGATCATCGCAGCCCAACTGGCAGAGGTCGGCATCAAGGCGCAGATTACCAACGTGGAATGGGCGCAATGGCTGGAAACCGTGTTCAACGGCAAGGATTTCGGCCTGACCATCGTCAGCCATACCGAGCCGATGGACATCGGGATCTACGCCAACCCGGACTACTACTTCCAATACGACAATCCCGAGCTGCAGGAGCTGATGGCGGAACTCAACCGTACCACGGATCCCGACGCGCGGACAAAGATGCTGCAAGACGCGCAGCGGATGATCTCCGAGGACTACGTGAACGGCTATCTGTTCCAGCTGGCCCTGCCGACGGTCGCAAAGGCGGGTATCGAAGGTCTGTGGGAAAACGCGCCCACCCAGGCGACCGACCTGACCGCGGTCAAGTGGACAGAGTGATCTGAAACACGCACATGATGCCTGAAGGCCCCCGCTTCGGCGGGGGCCGGATCGCATCTGCCGCTCGGTCAGTCGACGATGAAAATGCCCGTGCTCTTGAGCTTGTGTTCGGGCTCCACATGGATCGTGATCTGCGCTTCGCCCAGTTCGGCACGCAAACGGGCCTCGACCCGGTCGCAGATCTCGTGAGCCTCGAATACCGAGGTTTCCCCGGGCACGACGAGATGAAAGTCGATGAAGGTTATCGACCCTGCGTGCCGCGTGCGCAGATCGTGCGCCTGCGTGGCGCCGCCCGCCTCTGTCGCGATGATCTCGCGTATCTGATCAAGCTCCGGGCCGGGCACGGCCTCGTCCATCAGTCCGCTGAGAGATTCCTTTACCACCTTGGAGCCGGACCAGAGAATGTTCAGCGCGACGACCACCGCCATCAGTGGATCCAGCAGCCAAAGCCCTGTCGCGTAGGCAAGCAGGATGCCGATGGCGACACCGAAAGATGTCAGCACATCGGTAAACAGGTGCCGGCCGTCCGCGACCAGCGCCGGTGACTTGTGCCGCCGCCCGCGCGATATCAGCAGCCAGGCCCAGAAGCCGTTGATGGCTGTCGCCCCGAGGTTGATCATCAGACCCTCGATCGGTGCATCCAGCGCACGGGGTGTCGCGAAGGCATGAAAGGCCTCGTTGAGGATGACGAGCGCCGCGACGATGATCATCACGCCCTCCAGCACCGCGCTGAAGAACTCGGCCTTGTGATGTCCGAACGGGTGGTTCGAATCCGCGGGGCGCGCCGCCACCCGTATGGCGATCAGCGCGGCGATGGCTGTTGCGACGTTCACCGTGCTTTCCAGCGCGTCCGAGAAGAGCGCCACGGACCCGGTGATCCAATAGGCCAGTGCCTTGAGCAGCAGCACGACCACACCGATCACGATACTGCCCGTCGCCAGCTTCAATGTGGTGGTCATGGTGTCGTCCGTCCCGTTCGCCTGCCGCGACCTACGCGGATCAGGTCAGGGCTTCAACTAGAACAATCAGGCCGGCCATGACCGCGGCACCGCCAACCGCGGAAAGTGCCATCCACCTCTTTCTGGGCCGTCGCACGACGGTCGTTTCGTTGCTCTGCCGCAGAAGCGCGGCTTCGACGAGGCCGGGCAGCCGTGGACCGAAACGTGCGAGCACCTGTGCCGTACTGGCCAGATCACCGATTACGGCCGCCGGGCCGATGGACTTGGAGATATAGTTCGTCACGATCGGGCTGGCGACTTCCCAGATGTTGATATGCGGGTTGAGCGAGCGCGCAACGCCCTCGACCACGACCATCGTCCGCTGCAGCAGGATCAGCTCGGTCCTTGTCTCCATCCCGAAGCGTTCCGTCACCTCGAAGAGATAGGTCAGCAGCCGCGCCATCGAGATGCGCGTGGCATCCATGCCGAAGATCGGCTCGCCCACGGCCCGCAGGGCACGTGCGAATTCGTCCACGTCCTTGTCGGCCGGGACATAGCCCGCCTCGAAATGCACCTTGGCGACGCGCAGGTAGTCGCGGCGGATGAACCCGTAGAGAATCTCGGCATAGACGCGCCGGGTATAGGCGTCGATGTGGCCCATGATCCCGAAGTCGTAGGCGATGATGTCGCCGTTCGGCGCGACCTTGAGGTTGCCCTGGTGCATGTCCGCGTGGAAATAACCGTCGCGCAACGCGTGGTTCAGAAACAGTTGCAGAACGCGGCTGCTCAACACCGTCCGGTCGTGCCCTGCCGCGTCTATGGCATCGTTGTCGCCCATCGGCACACCGTCGGCCCAGCCAAGGGTCATGACCCGGCGCGCGGACAGGTTCCACTTGATCTGAGGCAGCTGGAACCCTTCGTCGTTCTTCGTGTTCGCGGCGAATTCGGACGCCGCGGCGCTTTCCAGTCTCAGGTCGAGTTCGCCGCGAACGACGCCGTCGAAATGTTCGATCACATCCATCGGGCGCAGTCGTCTCGACCCGGGCGAGAAAAGCTCGACCATGCGGGCGGCGAGGTAGAAGGCATCGACGTCCTTTCGGAACGCCTTTTCGATGTCGGGGCGCAAGACCTTTACGGCCACCTTCTCGCCGGTTTCGGCCAGTGTCGCCTTGTGGACCTGCGCGATGGAGGCAGCCGCGACAGGCTCGCTGAAGTCGGAAAACAGCTCGTCCACCGGTTGCCCCAGTTCACGCTCGACCTCGGCCTTTGCCTCACCGATGGAGAATGGCGGCAGCTTGTCCTGAAGGACCCGCAGCTGCACCGCAAGGTCGTTGCCGACCACGTCGGGCCGGGTCGACAGAACCTGACCGAACTTGATGTAGGCAGGTCCGAGCGCGGTCAGCGCACGGGTCGCGGGCGGCATCGACGGGTCGCCCCGGTAGCCCAGCCATTTGAAGGGCAGGCCCAGCGCGCGGGCGACGAAGCGCAGTGTCGGCGTCGCCTCGAAAGCGTCGAGCACGAGATTCATCGCGCCCGTTCTTTCCAGCGTCGCACCGGTGCGGACCAGCCGCCATATGTTGTGGGGCCCCCGCACCTACAGCTTCCATCCCGAGTGCAACGCCGCGATCCCCATCGTCAGGTTGCGGTATTTCGCCTGCTCGAATCCGGCGGCGCGCACCATGTCGAGGAAGGTTTCCTGATCGGGAAAGTTCCGGATGGACTCGACGAGGTACTGATAGCTGTCTCGATCATTCGCGATGACCTGGCCCATGCGCGGGATCACGTTGAAGCTGTAGAGGTCATAGGCCTTCTGCAGCATCGGATTGGGCAACTGGCTGAACTCGAGAACCATAAGCCGTCCGCCGGGGCGCAGGACACGGTACGCTTCGTTCAGCGCTTCCTGCGGGCGGGTCACGTTCCGGATGCCGAAGCTGATCGTGTAGACGTCAAAGCTGTTGTCCTCGAAAGGCAGGCTCATCGCATCGCCGACCACCCAGTCAAGGCTGTCAGCCATCTGCGCCGCTTCGGCACGCTTGCGTCCCTCGACCAGCATGCCTTCGGTCAGGTCGCAGACGGTGGCGTGGGCCCTGCCCGCCCGCTTGAGGAACTTGAACGAAACGTCGCCGGTGCCGCCCGCCACATCCAGAAGACGCTGCCCTGCGCGCGGGGCGAGCCAGTCCATCATCGCCTCCTTCCAGACGCGATGGATCCCCCCGCTCATGACGTCGTTCATGATGTCGTACTTGTTCGCCACATCGGAGAACAGCGTTCGGACCATCCCGGCCTTTTCGTCCTCGCGCACCGTTCGCGCACCGAAATGGGTGGTCTTGTCTGTCATGTCATGCGTCCCGATATTGTCAAAGCGGAGATATAGCTTAGACACGGCGGATACAAACCGCCATTTGCCGCAGGCTCCCCGGTGCCGGCGAAAGGACGCGATATGCCAGAACTGCCCGAAGTCGAAACCGTGCGCCGCGGTCTTGCCCCGGCAATGGAGGGCGCCGTGATCGAAAGGGCCGACGTGAACCGGCCCGATCTGCGCTGGCCCTTTCCCGCGGGAATGGCCGAACGGCTGACAGGCCAGCGGGTTGACCGCCTGCGCCGCCGCTCGAAATACTTACTGGCAGACCTGCAGTCGGGAGAATCGCTGCTGATTCACCTTGGCATGTCTGGCCGGATGCTGGTGTCCGGCGATCCGCTGGGGCGGTTCGTCCACGAACATCCCGCGCCGGAAAAGCATGATCACGTGGTTCTGCACATGGCGAATGGCGCCCGGATCACGTTCAACGATCCGCGTCGGTTCGGCGCGATGGACCTGATGCGGACCGCCGAGGCGGAACGCCACAAGCTCCTGGCGCTGCTGGGGCCGGAGCCCTTGGGAAACACCTTCAACGAAGCGCATCTCGCGGCGGCGCTGAAGGGGCGCAATACGCCCATCAAGGCCGCGCTGCTGGACCAGCGCATCATAGCGGGCCTCGGGAATATCTATGTCTGCGAGGCACTTTACCGTGGCCGCATCCATCCCGCGCGCAAGGCCGGACGCATCTCGGCGCGCCGTGTCGCGGCGCTTGTCCCGATCATCCGCGAAGTCTTGTCCGAGGCGATAGATGCGGGTGGATCATCGTTGCGGGACTTCCGCCAGGCGGATGGCGAATTGGGGTACTTCCAGCACAATTTCGACGTGTACGGCCGCGAGAATGCGCCATGCAGGACACCCGGATGCACCGATGTCATCCGACGTATCGTGCAGTCTGGCCGATCCTCGTTCTACTGCCCCACATGTCAAAGATAGCTTGCAACACCGCTTGCCCGTGTTATGCGTGACGGTCTGAGCGCAACGATAGAGAGACCCTTTGATGGCCTATGAAACGATCATCGTGGACGTGGAAAATCATGTGGCGTTGGTTACGCTGAACCGGCCGGATGCCCTGAATGCCCTGAACGATGTCCTCATGTCCGAACTCGCCGATGCACTGAAAGGCGCGCAAGAGAACGAGAAGGTGCGCTGCATCGTCATCACCGGGTCGGAAAAGGCATTCGCCGCAGGTGCCGATATCGCCATGATGCGCGACAAGACCTTTGTCGAGGCCTTCAGCGGCGATCTCTTTACCCCCGAAACAGACCAGATCATGCGCGTGCGCAAGCCAATCATCGCCGCCGTGTCGGGCTATGCTCTGGGCGGCGGATGCGAACTCGCCATGATGTGCGATTTCATCATCTGCTCGGAATCCGCCAAGTTCGGCCAGCCCGAGATCAACCTCGGCGTCGTGGCGGGGATCGGTGGCACCCAGCGGCTGACCCGGATCGTCGGCAAATCAAAGGCGATGGACATGAACCTGACGGGCCGTTTCATGGACGCCGAAGAGGCGGAACGCTCGGGCCTCGTCTCCCGCGTTGTGCCGGTGAAAAAGCTGATGGAAGAAACCATGAGCGCCGCCGCCAAGATCGCCGAGAAGTCCATGGTCTCCGTCATGGTCGTGAAGGAAGCGGTGAACCGCGCCTACGAGGTGCCGCTGCGCGAGGGCCTGCTGTTCGAACGCCGCGTCTTCCATTCGCTTTTCGCGACCGAAGACCAGAAGGAAGGCATGTCCGCTTTCCTCGAGAAGCGCGAAGCGCAGTTCCGCGACAAGTAATTCCAGACAACCGCAGCGCGCCCGTCCGTGCGGGGTGGGTTCGCTGACCGCTTTACAACCGGCGGCATTTGCCGCTATAGCCCGCCCGATACATGCGCGTGCAGCCCGCTCTGGCTAGAATCACCTTCCCGGTATGTCCGGCACGGGTTTGGCGTCACGCGCCTTTGACCGAAATTGAAAAATCCGAAGGCTGATCCTCATGGCAAACACAGTACAATCCAAGAAACGCGCACGTCAGAACGAAAAGCGTTTCCAGATCAACAAGGCGCGCCGGTCGCGTATCCGCACCTTCCTGCGCAAGGTCGAAGAGGCCATCGCATCCGGCGACAAGACCGCAGCGACCGAAGCGCTGAAGAACGCCCAGCCCGAGCTGATGCGCGGCGTGAGCAAAGGGGTGTTTCATAAAAACACCGCGTCGAGAAAAATGTCCCGCCTGGCGGCACGGGTCAAAGCACTGGGCTGATTTTCAGGCCCTTACGGCCTCGAATCGACTATCTGCTTGAAACATAAGGCGTCGCTTAGCGGCGCCTTTTTGCTGTCTTGGGGTCTCAAAAAGACGCCACAGATTCTCGGCTGACAAAAGAACGAGTCAAGGCGGAAGATATGTTGAAGCGGCTGCTCTGTCCTTGCTACCTACGTACAGCGATTCATTTCGCGTGGGGGGACAGGCCTCGTTAAAGGGCGCTTTCGGGAACGGATGGCGCCTTGGGGAAACGCAGACGAAGGCGGATCATACCGCACCTCGGCCTGCATTGCGAATGTAGCTGCTGCCGCGTTTGCCCTGTCCGTTTTGATACGGACGGCTTTTGCCAAGACCGATGCGCCGAGGCGCACCGACTGGTGGAAACCTAGTGGAAAATGGTCCAGTTACCGGGCCGGTTGCCGTTTGGGACCGGACAGGTGGCCTGTGTTCTGGATTGCGTGTGGTGCCGGGCTGCTCCGGTGCTTGTTGGAAACCTGACTTGGGACGAGTTAATAAATGACGCAGGATCAATGGGGCGAGATCAGACAGCGGCTGCTAAAGACTGTCGGGCAAAACAATTTCACAACCTGGATTGAACCGCTGGAAGCCGGCAAGGTTGCCAACGGGATCGCGACGCTTCACGTGCCGACCAACTTCTTCGGAAACTACGTGAGCCAGAATTTCTCGGATCTCATCCTGCACGAGATCAACGCGGAAGGGATCGAAGTGTCCCGCCTGAATTTCGCGCTGCAACAGAGGGCGGCCAACGAGGGCAGGAAACCCGTCGAACCGGCCCACAAATCCCCTGCTCCGGCCAAGAGCGATGTGAACAACGTGATGGTGACCGCCCCGCTCGATCCGCGTTTCAGCTTCGACAACTTCGTGGTGGGCAAACCGAACGAGCTGGCCCATGCCGCGGCCAAGCGCGTGGCCGAAGGCGGCCCCGTCACGTTCAACCCGCTGTTCCTCTACGGAGGCGTCGGCCTGGGCAAGACCCACCTGATGCATGCGATCGCCCGTGAACTGGCCGAGCGCAAGCCGCAGATGAACGTGCTCTATCTTTCGGCGGAACAGTTCATGTACCGCTTCGTGCAGGCGCTGCGCGACCGAAAGATGATGGACTTCAAGGAAATCTTCCGCTCGGTCGATGTGCTGATGGTCGATGATGTGCAATTCATCGCCGGCAAGGACAGCACCCAGGAAGAGTTCTTTCACACTTTCAATGCACTGGTCGACCAGCGCAAGCAGATCATCATCTCCGCCGACCGCGCCCCGGGCGAGATCAAGGACCTCGAGGACCGCGTCAAGTCGCGTCTCCAATGTGGTCTGGTGGTGGACCTTCACCCGACGGATTACGAACTGCGTCTCGGCATCCTCCAAAGCAAAGTTGAAGCCCAGCGCGAAAACTATCCGGACCTGCACCTGCAGGATGGCGTGCTGGAGTTCCTGGCCCACCGCATCACGTCGAACGTCCGGGTGCTGGAAGGGGCGCTGACCCGCCTTTTCGCTTTCGGCTCTCTCGTCGGGCGCGAGATCGACATGGAACTGACCCAGGATTGCCTGACCGACGTGCTGCGCGACTCGGAGCGCAAGATCTCGGTCGAGGAAATTCAACGCAAGGTATCCGAACATTACAATATCCGGCTGAGCGACATGATCGGGCCCAAGCGCCTGCGCAGCTATGCACGCCCACGGCAAGTCGCGATGTACCTGTGCAAGCAGATGACCAGCCGGTCCCTGCCCGAGATCGGCCGCCGCTTTGGCGGACGCGACCACACGACGGTGATCCACGGCGTGCGGCGGATCGAGGAGCTGATGCTGTCGGACGACCAGATCGCCGAAGACCTGCAGCTTCTGCGCCGGGCGCTCGAATCCTGAACGCGGCATCCATGCCACGACCGCAAGGGTGATTGAGGGGCCGTCGAGGCCCCTCTTGCATTTGAGCGATCAAAACATGAAAAGTCTTGTCTAAACGGGGGAA